>CAYXWM010000052.1:0-16881 GCA_964468805.1 uncultured Defluviitaleaceae bacterium | reverse complement strand
GGAGATATTATGAGCGAACCTATTTTGGTGGTAATGGCTGCGGGTATGGGCAGTCGTTACGGCGGATTAAAGCAAATGGACCCCGTGTCTGATAATAATGAATTAATTATAGACTTTTCCGTGTTTGACGCTATCAGAGCCGGCTTCAAAAAAGTTATCTTCATTATTAAAAAAGAAATTGAACAGGACTTTAAACAAGTTTTTGGGGATCGTGTGGCAAAGCACATTCAGGTTGAATATGCCTATCAGGAAATCTCCGAATTGCCGGAGGGATATACCGTACCGGAAGGCAGAGTAAAACCTTGGGGTACAGTTCAAGCCGTTCTTTCCTGTAAAAATCTTGTTGACGGTAATTTTGCCGTTCTTAATGCAGACGATTTTTACGGATTTTCTGCCTATGATTTAATATATAAATTCTTAAAGAACACCAAAGGCATGGAATTTGCGATGGTCAGCTATTTACTGGAAAACACTTTGACTGAACATGGTCATGTGGCTCGTGGTGTTTGTGAAGCAAAGGAAGGTTTCTTGCAAAATATTGTGGAACGTACTCATGTGGAATTACGTGACGGTCAGATTCAATATCTGGAAGACGATAAATGGGGTCTTGTTCCTCAAGACAGCATAGTTTCCATGAACTTCTGGGGGCTTACCCCGGATATTTTCCCCAAACTGGAAGAGTATTTTAAAACTTTCCTTAATAACGAATTGCCGGGCAACCCCTTAAAATGCGAATGTTACCTTCCTAACGCCATAGGCAGGCTATTAAAAGATAATGAAGCTACCGTTAAAGTTTTGGAATCAAAAGACAAGTGGTTTGGGGTAACCTATAAAGAGGATAAGGAAAGAGTGGTAAAGGCTATAGCCAACTTAAAATCAAGCGGTGCATACCCCTCTTCTCTTTGGAACTAAAATTTTTTCGTAAACATACTTTCTTAAACGGGCAAAGTATTTGTTAACTGTACCTTGCCCTTTTTAATGCGTTTTTTGAAGTAATAATATCTAATCTTTTTGAATGCAAGGATAATTTTCTGCCCCGGATGATTTGACCGGACGTAGGATTTACAGGAAAATATTTGAGTGCTATAAAAGAAATATTCCTATAACAAAGATTAGATATAAGCTTTAATTTACATATTATCATAATGATAGGTTCTATTGAATATACATATTTCTAAAGCAACGGTAGCGTAAAATTTACCAAAGAAAAGGCGGTATTATACCGAATTTTATCTATTATTGTTGTAAATGCTTGGTTCTTTGTAATTAATACTTGATTTTTCTTCTAAAATGTTATAAAATATTTACGCTTAGAGTTATGAATTATATACACCGTGGCTATGACCGACCGGTTTCTCTGATTGTGAGAATTTGCTAAAAAAGCAGAGCTTCTCCTTAAAGGTCGGTAAATGTTAAAAAATAATAAGTTTATTTTTTAACAACTAAATATTATTTGTAAAGGAGAGAAATTCAATGGACAACAAGAATTTTTTGGCTCCAAAGGAAATTGCCAACGCATTTTTGGATGTAGGTGTGGCAAAAACAAGTATGAACCGGTGGAAGATGTTGCTGCTGGGCATTTTGGCAGGGGCTTTCATCGCCTTTGCGGCAGCCGGCTCCAACGTGGGCGTCTACGCCATTGAACCCACAGGCATTCAAAAATATTTTGCAGGTTTGCTTTTCCCTGCCGGACTTATGTTGGTATTACTTTGCGGGGCTGAACTTTTCACCGGTAACTCATTGATAATAATTTCCGTGCTTGACGGCAAAGTTAAACCCGGGGCTATGTTTAAGAACTGGTTCTTTGTTTATTTCGGAAACTTTATCGGTGCTGTTCTCATTGCTACCATGGTTCTCGCAATTCCTCAACTTACATACGGTGCCGGAGACTTAGGTGCCTTCACAATTAAAATAGCCTCAGGTAAAGTCAGTTTAAGCTTCGGAGCAGCTTTTATTTCAGGTATCCTGTGTAACTGGCTTGTTTGTCTTGCGGTTTGGATGGCTGCCGCCGCTAAGGACGTAGTAAGCAAAATTTTTGCTGCATTATTCCCCATTTGGCTGTTTGTTACCAGCGGTTACGAACATAGCGTTGCCAATATGTATTACATACCTGCCGGAATTATGGCTTCCGGAAATCCCGATTTCGTAGAAAAATCCGGTCTTGCGGCTGATAAAATTGCAAACTTAAATTGGGGCACTATGATTACAAATAACTTAATTCCCGTTACTCTTGGAAACATAGTCGGCGGTGTGTTATTTGTTGGAGTAATTTACTGGTGCGTATATCTTAAAAAATCAAAATCAGCTTCAGCTAAATAATAAATATTAAATAAATTAAAGATAAAGGCGTTGCAAATACAAATTGCGATGCCTTTAGTTTTTTTGAGGAAGCCCGTGGTTATATTTAAATGAATAAAGAACAGCAATTAAAGTTATTTTACTTAATCATGCTCATCACTAAAAAATACGTATTTGTTATTACCTATCCAACCTTTAATATATCTAAAAATTTTATTGATTTTATTATAAGGTTAAAGTTATAATGTATATATTGTTTCTGTAAATACTTTGGAACCTATGAAAACACAATTTAGCGTCAAAATTTATTGAAAATACATTCGCTTAAATTACTCCAATGCGTTAAGTTTACGTAAATTTATTATGAAGGGAATGCCCATATGAGCAAAACTTTTATCCCATCAACTTATGAAACAAAGCTTTCATTATATGAAACTCAAAATGCAGTGGGTTTTTTAAAGAGAGAATTTGAGGATAGGTTAAGCAAGGCTTTAAATCTCAAAAGAATATCCGCTCCTTTATTTGTTGAGCAAAACACCGGCTTAAACGATGACTTAAACGGAACTGAGAGAGCCGTAGAATTTGATATTTTGGAAACCAAAACAAATGCTCAGGTAGTACATTCTTTGGCAAAATGGAAGAGAATGGCTTTACATAAATACGGCTTCGGAGTTGGCGAAGGCATATATACGGATATGAACGCTATCCGCAGAGACGAAGAAATGGATAACTTGCATTCCATCTACGTTGACCAATGGGACTGGGAAAGCGTAATTGACAGCTCCACAAGAAACGTTGAATTTTTAAAAGAAACAGTGCAAAAAATTGTTGATGCCATCTGTGAAACCAAAAAATCCGTTGCCGCAATATATCCTAAATTGGAATTTGAATTATCAAACAAAATTGCTTTTATAACCACTCAAGAACTGGAGAACCTCTACCCCGAACTTACTCCAAAAGAGCGTGAAAACCGCTATGTTAAAGAAAACAAAACCGTATTTCTTATGCAAATAGGCGATGTTTTGGCTTCCGGAACAAAACACGACGGCAGAGCTCCCGACTACGATGATTGGACCCTAAATGGGGATATACTGTTTTGGTGCGACGTTTTGGACTGTGCCATAGAAATATCCTCCATGGGTATACGCGTTGATCCTGCCTCAATGGAACTACAACTTAAAAAGGCTAAGTGCGAAAGTCGTAAGGAATTTCTCTTTCACAAAATGCTTTTGGACGGTCAATTGCCCTTAACTATGGGTGGTGGTATAGGTCAGTCAAGATTGTGTTTACTTATTCTTGAAAAAGCACATGTGGGCGAAGTGCAAGTAAGTGTATGGGATAAGGAAACTTTAGAAATTTGTAAAAAAGCCGAGGTTGTACTTCTATAATAAAGGAATTGTTGAGCCGGGGAAAATAAATCTTACCCGGTTTTTTGCACTTAATATCGGCTTAAAAACAATAAAATACATTAAAAACTCAGGAGTTAAAATATTATGAGGAATAAAAAATTTCTTTTAAAGTTGGTTCTTTATATTGTCTTCTTGGTTTTTTTGGCAGGTTGCAGCAATAAGCCGTCTAAAGATAAAATAACAGAGCTTCAAAACAAATATGAAACGGCTTACAACACCTATACAGACCTTACTCAAAAGTTGATAGACAAAGGGGTATTTCAAGATAACCCTTCTTTAGCCAAGGATTATCAAGAAATAGGCGTTAATTTTGAAGAAACGGGAAAAGCCATGGCAGAGTTGGAAGATGCAACGATTGAAGAAATTACCCAACTCATGACGTCCTTGGATAATATTACGACATCTTTATTTGAATTCAGCAAATATGTTGAATAAACAAAAACTTGCTTGAGCGAAACGCAGATAAGTTTCCCTCAAACTTTCGGTAGGAATTTTAATTATATCAAAATTTCTCCGGAGGCATAACATACTGCTTTACCTCCGATTTTTACCCTTTCACCCATATCACTGCAATACAAATTTCCTCCGCGTCTGGAGAGTTGTTGGGCTGTCATATCCTTTTTATTCAGTCGTTCGCTCCAAAAAGGTATCAAAGTGCAGTGTGCGGAACCGGTAACGGGGTCTTCCAAGATAGATGAATTTGCAATAAAAAAGCGTGAAACAAAATCATAGGTATCGCCTTTAGCCGTTACGATAACTGCAAATGAATCCTGCAATTTTGATAAGAGGTCGAAATTTGGCGAGATATTTTTTAATACCTCCTCATTTTCCACTACCGCCAGCAAATCTCTTGAGATATATGTTTCATTAACTTTAACGCCCAAAGCCTTTTCCAACAAATCGGGCTTAGGGCATTTTACAGGACTTCTGCTTGGGAAATCCAAAACATATAAATCGCCCTTTTTCTCCACAGTTAAGATACCGCTTTTGCTGTTAAAGTTCACGGAATTTAAAGATGTATCCATAAAATTCATTAAAGCATATGCTGTTGCCAGCGTAGCATGTCCGCATAAATCAATTTCAGTTTCCGGTGTAAACCAGCGTAAAAAATATTCATCATCGCGTTTTGTAAGAAAAGCCGTTTCTGAAAGATTATTTTCAAAAGCTATTTTCTGCATTAGTTCCTCGTCAAGCAGCTTTTCCGTAAAACAAACCGCAGCAGGATTGCCTTTAAATATTTCGTCCGTAAAGGCGTCTATCACAAAGTATTTCATAATTCAGCACCTCATTTAATTAAAATATTTTGTTTACCAAAAAGTTTCGGTTTAAAAACTAAAGATAAGCAATAATAGCACCTATCATAAAATATGTAAAGCCTAAAAAACAAAGGAAGGATTGATATTATGAGAAGGAAAGACAGAGAAAAAGACCGTGATTTTGCACTGGATGTTATCAAGAGAAGTGAATACTCGGTTCTGTCAATGATTACCCCGGAGAACACTCCCTACGGCATACCCATTTCACACGTTTTATCCGATGAAGTAATTTATTTTCACTCAGCAAAAGAAGGTAAAAAGTCCGAGATATTAGAAACCAACAGTAGAGTTTCTTTAACTTGCGTATGTGATACGGAATTGGTTCCGGAGAAATTCACCACAAAATATAAAAGTGCGGTGGTAGTAGGCAACTGCAGTCTTGTTACAGAGGATTCCGAAAAAAAGGCAGCACTTATGTTAATATGCGAAAAATATGCCGGTAGCAATATTGAATCGGCAGGAAACTCAATTGAAAGAAATTTAAATATAACATCTGTTTATAAAATTACTCCCATAGAGATTACAGGCAAGGGCAATATTTAAATGAAACATTATGAATATGAATACATAATTATCCAATCACGGAAAATAGAATTTATCTTTGCATCATAAACAGCATTAAAATAACAGAGCCGAAACATTATTGTTTCGGCTCTGCTTTTATATTTCGGGGCTAATTAAGTTGGGAGATTAATATATATGTATATCCATGCATAATTTATCGTACTGCCGGTTCAATACTGAATTGTGTTAACTAAACGTTTTCTTTAGAAATAACACTAACGCCGGTATCCACATCTTTTTCTGTGATTGTTTCGCCATTTAATATTTTAATGGCAGCTTCCATACCGTCTTTACCCATAACATCGGGATTTTGAGCCATAGTGCAGAGCAAGGAACCGTCAGTAATGAGACCGAGGATAGTATCGGATTTATCAAATCCAACGCCTACTACGTCCTTACCGGAAGATTTAATTGCATTACCTACGCCAACAGTACCGCCCTCGTTTGCACCGAAAATACCTACGCAACCTTGAGAGATATAGTTAGAAGCGGCATCTTGAGATTTAGCAGCGTCGCCTTCGCAGAATTGGGTAGTTAAAATTTCGAATCCTGTGCCTTCAAAAGCAGAACGGAATCCTTCTTCGCGAAGCACGGTAGAGGTTGTGTCGGGTTTAACGTTGATGATGCCGAGTTTACCTGAGGTTACGCCTTTGTCTTTAAAAGCTTTGAGCATTTGCTCGCCGGCTGTTTTACCTGCTGCCTTGTTGTCGGTAGCGAAAGTGGCTTCTGCAGGGAAATTTGCAGGTGAGTCAACGTAAATGATTTTTACGCCTTTTTGAGTGGCTGCTTCCAATGCGGAAGTAACAGCATCCGGACCGTTAGCCGCAAGGATTATTACTTTTGCACCGTCGGAAACGGCGTTGTTGATTTTATCGATTTGTTGTGCATCGTCTTTTTTGTCAGGGGCAGACCATTTGTATTCAATGTTTCCGTTAGCATCGGCTGCAGCTTGCGCTCCGTTGTTAACATTTTGCCAATGTTGGTCCATTTGGTCCATAGTAATTAAGTATACTTTTGATTTTTCAGCTACAGGGGCATTGTCTGCGGGCGTTGTGGGATCCGCAGGAGCCGCCGGTGTTGAGGGATCAGCCGGAGCCGGAGTTGGAGACGGTGCAGGTGCGCTGCAACCTGCCAACATTGTAAAAATTAACAAAAGACCTACTAACGCAGTTAATGTTTTCTTCATGAAAAATCCTCCTTATTTTTTCTCCCTGAATCTCTTTAACAATTTTTCCTGCCGATTATAAAATCCATTCACTGACGGCACTAAAGGCAATAAACAAGGTAAAACTATTTCGTGCTGTCCTTTTGCAGAAATATTATAGACCGACATGGCTTTTTGTTAAACAGACCCTAATTTATTTCAAGGCAAAACAGTCCTAAAATTATGAACATATTCTGCCGTGAAAACTATTTGGATTTAAACCACTTGGATTTTAGAGTTTCGATGGTTTTAATTGTGCCTGAACCTTTTCTTACGATAACGTCCAGTAAAACGGAGATAATAACGATGGCTCCTATTATTATATTACGCCATGCCACTGCAACATTCGCAAACTGTAGTCCGTTTTGCAGAACTCCCCATATGGAGGCACCCATTACAGTCCCGATAAGGAGACCTTGACCGCCAAGTGTACTGATACCGCCGATAACGGAAGAAGCAACTGAGTAAAGTTCGTACATATTACCTGCATCCATGGCTCCCATTCCTGCTTGGGCACAAAGTATCAAACCAACCACTGCGGCACAAAATGCACTGACCAGATAAGCGAAAATTGTTATAAAGTCTACGTTAACACCGGAAAGTCTTGCGGCTTCCGTGTTGGAGCCTATAGCATATGTATGACGACCGATTTTGGTCTTACTCAAAATAAAATTAAATACTATCCAAAGTATGACGGCTATCCAAATGGTGTTATAAATATTAAAGGATGAACCGTAATAAAAGAAATCTCTGAAACCTTGAACCGCATCCTTACCCATTACTTTGGCTATTGAATCGGTATTGTAGTTATTGTTGGCTATTTGGGCTATGCCTCTGGCGATGGTCATAGTACCCAGCGTTGCGATAAAGGGCGGCAATTTGCATTTTGAAACCAATACACCGTTTAATACGCCCACAAGCAAACAACAGGAAATCGTAATTAAAATTGTTGTTAAGGGGTCTACACCGCCCTTAGACATAAGCGTGGAGGCTATCATATCGCTCATTCCCACAACAGAACCAACGGAAAGGTCGATATTGCCTGTTATCAAAACATAGGACTGGCTTATGCCTATTAACAAAATAGGGGCTATTTGCCTTAAAAGGTTGGTTACGTTGTCGCCGGAAAAGAAGTTGGGGTTGAGTAAACCGAAAACAATACACAATATTACAAGTCCGGTACCGACAGTTATAACTTGACCCATACCTCTTGCTGACGTTACCCTTTTATAAGATACGGTATTCTCGCTTTTTCCCATAGTTATTCCTCCCGGTCCTTACCGTTGTTTTCGTCTTTCTTATCAAAGGCTATGGCATATTCCAAAATCTTGCTTTGAGTAGCTTCTTCGGCTGAAAGTTCGCCTGTTATCCGTCCGTCACACATAACCAAAATTCTGTCGCTGATTCCCATAAGTTCGGGCATTTCGGAGGAAACAAACAATACGCCTATGCCTTGTTGCTTTAGTTGGTTCATAAGATTGTATATTTCTACCTTTGCGGCTACGTCTATTCCTCTGGTGGGTTCATCAAAAATAACAACTTTCGATTTTCCCGCCAACCATTTTCCCACTACTACCTTTTGCTGATTTCCTCCGGACAGACCGGCGGCATCTACTTCGGGATTGGCTAGCTTAATATTAAATCGGCTTACGGTGGTATTCACCATTTCCGTTTCTTGTTTCTTTAAAGTTACACCTATTTTATTGCATATTAAATCAAGGTTGGGTAGCGTAATGTTTTCTCTGACGCTTAATTTTGTGCAAAGACCGTCTTTTTTCCTGTCCTCCGGAGCTAGTACAAGACCGTTTTTTATGGCATCCTTTGGCTTGTTTATTTTGCATTCCTTGCCGTTTATGTAGATTTTTCCGCTTTCCTTGGGGTCTACCCCGAAAATTGCTCTGGTTGTCTCCGTACGCCCGGCACCCAGCAGACCGCCTATACCCACAATCTCGCCGGCATACAGTTCAAAGTTAATATCCCTAACGAGACGACCGGCATTTAAGTTTTTAACCTCAAGAATTTTCTCGCCGCGTTCACATTGAACTCGAGGAAATTTTTCCTTTATTTCACGACCTACCATGTTGGAGATTATCTCCTGCATGGTAATCTTTGAAAATTCCGAGCATAGTATGTACTTACTGTCTCGCATAATAGTAACCTTATCTACTATATGAGAGAGTTCATCAAGTCTATGAGAAATATATACGATTCCTTTGCCTTCAGCTCGTAATTGTTTGATTATTCTAAATAATTCTTCAATTTCTTTACCCGTAAGTGCACTGGTGGGTTCGTCCATTATAAGAATTTTTGCGTTGGTTGAAAGTGCTTTGGCTATTTCCACCATTTGCTGTTTTGATACCGGCAAGTCGCCGATAACGGTTTGGGGATCAAGGTCGATTTTTAAATCATCCAAAATTCTTTTGGCTGTTTGGTTCATATAACTTTCGGACAACAAGCCCATACGACAGGATTCTCTGCCCAAAAAGATGTTTTGAGCCACGGTGAGATGAGTACACATATTGAGTTCCTGGTGTATTATAGCTATGCCCAATTCTTGAGCCTTTTTCGGTGTAAGCTGTTCCGTAATATCTTGACCGAAAATATTAATTTCTCCGCTGTCTCTTGTATAAACGCCGCTCAATATTTTCATTAAGGTAGACTTTCCCGCTCCGTTTTCTCCCAACAGCGCCATAACTTCACCGCTTCTTAAAAAGAAGGAAACGTCATCCAAAGCCTTTACACCCGGAAAGGTTTTCGTTATATGCTTCATCTCCACAATATAATCTGTCATAAAATCACCCGCGCTTTGCAAAATTTTCTAAATCTAATAATCACTTAGCTTTGTAACGGGTTTGTTTTATGGGAATGTGAATTCCCATAAAACGAAATATTACCGGAAAAAGGAAGCAAAATCAACCGGCAAAAATCGATATTTGCTTAGGCAAGGTCTTATAAACCGTTTCCACTTCCAAATTTTCTGTAATTTTAACTACTGCTGTTTCGCTTAATGCAACAATTCCATGCCAAACACCTTTATTTAGGCATACAGGCTTATCAAGGAAGAAAATTTCGCTGTCGTTTACATTGTCGGTAAGAGAAACTATCAACAAAGTACTTCCGCTGACCGGCTCAAATGTTTCCATGGAATATGGGTGAGATTCCAACTCTCCGCATTCCTTTTCTGTTACCCTAAGCATTCCTATACGCCAAGGACTTTCGCTTTCCTTGATAATAACCTGAAAGGCAGTATTGTCATCCGGGTTAAAATCAAGTACTCTGCCGAATTTCAAAAAGCTGTCAAAGGAAATATTTTTAATGGGCTTCAAGTTATCACCTGCTTTTTTTATTTAGCATTGGGATATTCGTTGCATAACAAATACTTTGCAGGTTCGTCCTCATCAATTTTAGAGAAGCGAGCTTGTTTTTCATAAAAACAGTTGTCAATATTATCGTCATTAACCGTAGATACTTCCCATGCTAAGACTTTGCTTTCTTTGGCGGTAAATAGGTGGTATTGTTTTGGTGAAATAGTTATGCTTTCGCCGGGTTGCAAATATACCTTTCCGCCGGGAGGTAAAACAGTTACTTTACCGTCTATCCTAACGTGTACGTCGGAGTTTAGGTCAAGCTCGTCGGTTTCTGTGGCGTTCCACAATTGAAGCATTAAAATTCCGCCGCCTCGATTTATTATATCTTCCGTTTTTGTCCAATGATAATGAATGGGGCAAAGTTGGTCTATTTCCAAGATAATTGCCTTTTCTGCATAGGGTTTGGCAAATTGTTTGTTTTTTAGATTTCCGTTTCTTATTGTAAAAAGTAACATGCCTACATTGTAAAATTCACCGCGGTCATAATCGGTTACATCCCAGCCCAACATATTTTCGCGTATTTCATCATACTCATGACCTTTTGCTGTCCAATCCTCCGGTGTCCAAAAAGCAAAAGGCGGAAGGTTCACTTTCATTTCCTTGAGCCAAGTTATATTTTCTTCTACGATTTTGTTAATTTGTGAACGTTTCACCTTAAAATCACACTCCATTGACTAAATATTGTATATATTATATAATGAAATACAAAATTATTACATTCATTTTTGAACACAGTACAAAATTATATGTTGGTGATTATATGAGACCTATAAAATGGATAGATTCGCCCTTTGACGACGGTTTTCGCATTATACAAAATAAGGAACAATTAAAGATTCCGGGTTTAAGAATGTTTGGAAAGCATAATGTTATTAAAGCCATACCGCCCTTGAACCCTCATTATCATGATAATGCCTTTGAAATAACTTATTTAAGCAAAGGTTCCATTTCTTTTTTTACTGACAGCCAAACACATTCCATTTCGGGAGGCGACGTTCATGTTTCCTTTCCCAACGAAGTACACAGTACCGGAACCATACCCATCTTATTAAATGAAATGTACTGGTTTCAACTGGATATTTCCGAAGATGATTTTTTATTTATGGGAAAACACTGGAGAGACAAGATAATAAGTGATTTGATGAGTTTAAAGTCCAGGCTTATCAGAACAAATACAATTGAAATGCATAAGTTTATGAAGGAGTTTTACAGACTTACGTATAAACAGGGCGGAGAACAGCGGTTTCATGCGGCATCCGTAATTATTTATTTCTTAAATCAGCTTATTTCATACTCCCATAAGCAGGAAAAGGTAATTTCCCGAGATATTCAGGATGCCTTGGATTACATAACGGAAAACTTAAACGATACTGTTCGCCTGGATACACTTTCAGATATTTCTGAGCTTTCTCTGTCCCGCTTTAAACAGAAGTTTTACCAGCAAATGGGGATTACCCCAAGGGAGTATATAAATTATCTAAAAATAGAAAGATCCAAACAAATGCTTATTGAGGGACACAGTGTAATAGACACGGCTATGGAACTGGGCTTTTCCACATCAAATTACTTCTCCGCAGTGTTTAAAAGGTTTACTACTCTTTCTCCCACTGATTTTCGGCGTTTGAATTATAAAAAGGGAATTTAAACCGGGATAATATTTGTATACTGATTCCAAATAAGATGAAGGACAAAAATAATGGTTTTTCCTTGAACCGTTGGAAAAAATCAATTATTTTTATCCACTATTTAAAATGGAATCAGAATACTTTGCCGTTTTATATGTTACAGTAATAAAATCATATTCTTGTTAAAGGATGATCTTTTTGAGTAAAGCTAATATAACTGTTGAAGGTTACGGAAAAATGCTGATTCATGATTTGGAGCACTCTTTTGCGGCAGATAAATCGGATAATTATACAACGATAATCTCTGCCGGCAATCCCATAAGTCATTGTATAGGTTGCTTTGGATGTTGGATAAAAACGCCGGGAGTATGCGTTATAAAAGATAAGTATGGTAATATGGGAGCAGACATAGCAAAATGCAATGAAATTATTATAGTGACCAAGTGCTGTTACGGTGGACCGAGTCCGTTTGTAAAGAACGTATTGGACAGAAGCATATCTTATGTTCATCCCTATTTTGTTAACCGAAACGGCGAAATGCATCATAAGCAAAGATATGAAAAAAGCCTGAATCTAACCGTACTGTTTTACGGCGATAACCTGACATCTTTGGAAAAACAGACTGCCCAAGAGTGGGTCAAAGCCATGGCTGTAAATTTATATTGTGTTGTTCAGAAAGTAGTATTCTGCGAAAATCCCCGGGAGATTGAGGTGCTTATATGAAAATAGCTTTCATTAGCGGTAGTCCCAAAGTTAAACACAGTTCCTCAGAGGAAATTTTAAAGGGTCTGAAAGGTATTTTGGGCGAGAAGGATTGTATACGAGATTTTAATTTTCCCAATCCCGGTTTTAATGATAAGGAAATAAACGAGATTATCGAAAGCGATGTTTTGGTATTTTCTTTCCCTTTATATGTGGACGGAATTCCTTCGCATTTTATAAGTATTCTTATGGCTCTTGAAACTGCCTTTAAGACCGTCCGGTCAGAAGAAAAAACGGTATATGCAATAGTAAACTGCGGACTATACGAAGGTCATCAAGCTCATGTAGCCTTAAAAATGACAGAAAATTGGTGTAACCGAGCAGGATTGCGTTGGGGTCGC
The DNA here is from genome assembly GCA_964468805.1 of uncultured Defluviitaleaceae bacterium. Lineage (GTDB taxonomy): Bacteria > Bacillota > Clostridia > Lachnospirales > WRBF01 > CAYXWM01. Next base: position 3,994 of record CAYXWM010000052.1, on the reverse strand, counting down.
GGAATAGGCGTAGGAGCGGGGCCTATGTTGGCTTCTTTAGGTAAAGTGCCTATGGGAAAGGGTCCAAAAACAAATTTGGGTAAGGCGTTGAAAATTTTGGCGGGAGACATTTCTTCCCGCTCTCAAGGCGAACCTTTATTTATCAGCAATAATATGCCCAAATTTCTTTATAAATTGGCGGCAGAATACAGTTGGCGTTTGGAAGCAAAGCGTAACGGCTTGAAACTAAAAGAATTATCCAAAAAACATGACTAGAACTATAAAAGTTTGCCTTAGCCGTGTCATAAAAAACAATTGACAAGATTGTAAAATCGATACTAAAATAATATGAGTTTTGAAACACAGACTTTGATTCAAGCTCTTGCAAACCTACACATAACGTAAAAATTCCTTCGGAATTTAATTTGCTTTGCAAATTGTTCGACTGCTACGAACTAACGTTAAAATAACTCAGGAGGAATATATAATGGAATTTAAAATGGTGCACAACAACATTAACGTTTCAAACATGGAAAACAGCTTAAAATTTTATGCTGAGGCTCTCGGTTTAAAAGAAACAAGAAGAAAAGACGGTAACGGATTCACTATAGTATATCTTGGCGACGGTATCTCCTCTCATTTATTGGAACTGACCGCTCTTGCCGATCACCCGCAAAAATATAATTTGGGCGAAAATGAATTTCATCTTGCTTTCGAAACCGATGATTTTGAAGGTGCGTTGAAAAAACATAAGGAAATGAATTGTGTTTGCTTTGAAAATAAAGACATGGGCATTTATTTTATAGTGGATCCCGATGGATACTGGCTGGAAGTTGTACCTAAAAAGAACAGATAATCTTTGTGCTTATCAAGGTTCTAAAACAGAATTAATAACTGTATTTACATCTTTATTAACAGATATGCCGCATTTCCGGTTAATTCCGAAATGTGGCTTTTTTATTAATCATAGGAGATAGATTAAATAAAGCAGTATGATTGAGCCTTTAAAAGACCCTGCAGAAAGTAAAATAGTCACTCCGGACGCGGAGTGACTTAGCAGTGATTTTATAACAATTTTACGCTACTTTATTTCAAAGAATTTAAAAATATCTTACCCGATTCATTATTCAAAACGTAATACATAAAGGGTTGTTGGGGATTATCTACCCATTGAGAAATATCGGTGAAATTATTCTTTTCGCAGAAGCTTTTAAAGGCATCTTGCTGGGATTTCATCTTTTCCGGTGTTAAGGTTTTTGCACAGCCATAAACGGGCTTAAACCACATTACCACAAAATAATCCGTAAACGATTCCAAAAATTCCGATAATCCCCTTGTACCGTGACCCTGTAAGCGATTATGGTGTTCTACCCAAATATCGTCTATAAAAACCATGTCTTTTCTTTTTATATTCTCATCTTCGATTTTGGCAAAGTGCCGGTAAATTTTACTTATTTCAGAGTTCATGTACATTATTCCCGAATAGCCCTTTGCATCAAGACCCTTACCCACAAGTATATCAAACGGTTCATTTATCAAGGCGTTTTCCAAAATAGAATAGTAAATTTTTGAATAGGGATTGGCGAAAGCCATTCTTTGAACTTCAAGTTTTTTTCTTCCGGTTCCGTTATCCATATATATCCCCCTGATATTAAATTTATAAAAACCATACGTCTTATTTTAAGAATATGATAACTTATTTCCAAAGGGATATCAATAGGAATGTGTTCTTAAAGGTAATCAGCCGGTTGCAAACCCAACCAATCAATTACAATTAATGCACCCATAATCCATGTTTATTACATCCAAAATAAATCTTTCCTTTGCCAAACTTGGGAAAGCGAACTTCTCCGCCCTGTTCCGGATAGAGTTTTATAAATAGAACCCTGTCGTATGTTACATATGCCACAAAGCTTATATAATGTGCCTTATCCATTTCATGGCTGAAAGTAATATAATAATCATCTTCCACTTGTTCTACATTTATAAAATGCTTTTCATCTGATTGTTGCGGCACAAGCGGAGTAATTTTTCTTCCACAACAGTTTATTTCGGCTTCTCCCGTTGCTGTAAGTGTATTTCCGCATTCGGGACAGCTGTAAAATTTTAATTTTCTCATATTTCCTCCATCGTTTTCATTGGGCTCCAATTCGCCCGACAATATTTTTTCTATATTAATATTTAAAACTCGTGACAAATCACCCAGTAAGGTTACATCCGGGCAACCCAAGCCTCTTTCCCATTTCGAAATTGTTTTGTCGCTGATATTCAATGCAGACGCAAGCTGTGATTGCGTCAAACCCTTTTCTTTTCGCATTTTCAGTATTAATCTTCCTACTTTTGCACAATCCATTTCTTCACCTCTGACTTAGTTTAACCTTTTATTAACGTGAAATCAATAAACGTTCCGTAGAGTTTGGCTCTTTATCAAAATTTAGAAAATGATGTGTATGGATTTAGTATTTGTTTAATTTTCTGCGCACAATGCTTTTTTAAAAGTATTTTAATAAATAAAATGATAAAACCTATTGACATTCTGATTAAAATTTAATACAATACAAAAGTAATATATCTGTATACGTATACATAGAACATATAGTATACGATGCCTCCATTAAAGTTATTGAGTTATGTTGAACTTGGTATATATTTACAATTACCATTCATTGTTTTTGTACATATTTGCTAAGAGAAAAGTTGTTGTGGAATTAACAATGACTTATTATTTTAACTAAAATGTATACGTATACAATCTCTGGCACCGGAAAGTGGTAAGTAATGAATCAACGTGATATTGCTAAAATTGCCGGAGTATCTTCGGCCACAATCTCAAGGGTTATTAATGACGATGCTTTCGTGGCTCCAAAAACGAAAGAGCGTGTATTGAAGGTTATTAAGGAATACGGTTATGTGCCTAATGCAACCGCTAAAAACTTAAAAACTTCTTCAACCAACATCATCGGTTATTTAGTACCCGATCTCAAGAATCCCTTCTTTACCTCGTTACTGGAAGGTTTTGAAGAACTCTGCTACGAAAAAGGCTACGACATTATATTTGAAAATACCAATGAAAATCTTGCAAGAGAAAAAAAAGCACTTCAAACCTTTTTGGGTTACAGGGTAGACGGAATTTTGGCTGTATTTGTTGATCCCGATAACGAAGACATAGGTAAATTTAAAGATTTAAATATTCCGATAGTTTGTATAGACAGAAAATCAAAAAACACCTTGGAACATGACTGCATCCTTATAGACAACTTCGGCGGCATGAAACAAATTGTGGAGTATCTTTACAATCTGGGGCATAGGGACATAGCCCTGATTTACGGAACATTGTCCATAACTCCGGGTGAGGAACGTCTTGCGGGGTTTTGCAAGACCATGAAAGAACTTGGTGTTCCCGTTAAGAAAGAATATGTGATTAACGGATATTTCAATGAAGAAGGGTCTTACAAAGCGGTCGAAAAATTGCTTGCTCTTGAAAAAAGACCCACAGCCGTTATTACTTCCAACAACTTGTCTACCATGGGCGCCTACAAAGCATTTATAGATAACAATATTAAAATAGGCAAGGATATTTCTCTGGTAGGATTTGATGATTTTTCTCTTTCGGCTCATCTTTCACCACCGATAACAGTTTTAAAAAGACCCAATAAAGAAATCGGTCGTATAGCAGCTGAAAGACTGCTCCAAAGAATAGAGGCAATCAAAAAGGGAAAAAACATGTTTCCTACTGAGCAAAGACTGCAAACACAGCTTTGCATAAGGGAATCTTGCTCGGAAGTTATACCGGAACAGTGCTGAAAACAAGTATTTTTATATAAATTATAGTGAGGTAGTATGTTTTGCACAGATAATGCAAGCTTACGATAAAGCCGGTCAACGTTCGATGATATTATCATCATTGAACTTACTTAAATTATATGAAAGGGAGTTTTACTAATGGGTAGAGTTACGAAGTCAACAAGAGGATGGGGTTCCCCTTCAAGATATTTCCAAGGCCCCGGGGAAATCA
>CAYXWM010000051.1:0-17033 GCA_964468805.1 uncultured Defluviitaleaceae bacterium | reverse complement strand
GAAAACAGATACACGTATTTATTGCTCATTATAAAACCCTCCTATACATTTTTCCGGTTAATTAATGTACCGGCCGACCGGCAAAAGCCGTATCTTGCCTATCTCGGCAAAAATCTTTTCAAAAAAGAATCGTGAATTCCTTTGGCAAACGCTATAACTAACGCTTCCTGTTTTTGAAATTATTGCCATAATCGGAACGGATATATCATTAATTTTACCCGGACGGACTTCATTATACCATAAATTTCATTAAGTGATAATATTTTTAATTATTTTTATAAAGTTAAATAAAAATTATAATAAAATGCCGGATTTTGTAACATCATATCGACAAAATGTCCTAAAAAATTAAAGAAACTCCTATGGAGCTTCCTTAAAATAATCATAAGAACTCAGTACTGTATATTAATTTTCCGCCAAAAGGCATTCCGGGGATTCTTTAACAGGTTCTTTTTTTTCTTTGCGGCATTTCACAGTAATTTTTTCGTTTACATAATCAACAATAGCCGTACCTCCTTGGGATAATTTCCCGAAGAGTACATCGTCAACCAATTTTTGCTTCACTTCTTTTTCTACTATGCGGACTATTTCCCTGGCACCGTACATTTCCAAAGAGCCTTGTTGGGACAAATAATCCAAGGCACGTTTTGAGGGCTTCACGATGATTTTTTTGCCCTCCAGTCGTTTAGCCAGTTTGTTAAAGCATTTTTCGGCTATTTTTCTTGCCAAGGGAATGTCTATGTTGTTAAACAAAACTATTTCGTCCAAACGATTTCGAAATTCGGGACTAAAGGCATTTTCTACAGCCTTGTCTATAGCATGTTGAGAATGAGTTTTTTGTTCGTATCCCACTATTCTCTTATTCATCTGAGAGGCTCCCGCGTTGGAGGTCATAATCAAAACGGCATTGCGAAAGTCGGCTTTTTTACCTGTGTTATCGGTTAAAAAGCCGTAGTCCATAACTTGCAGGAGTACGTTATAAATGTCCGGGTGTGCTTTTTCTATTTCGTCCAGCAAAACCACGGAATGAGGATTTTTACGCATAGCTTCCGTTAAAAGACCGCCTTCTTCATATCCCACATATCCCGGAGGAGAACCTATTAATCGAGCTACGGAGTGTTTTTCTTGGTATTCGCTCATGTCGAAACGTTGCAATTTAATACCCAAATTCTCCGCCAGTTGCCTTGCCAATTCGGTTTTTCCCACTCCCGTGGGACCCACGAACAGAAAGCTTGCCACCGGTTTCTCTGTGTCGTTCAATCCGGAACGGGAAGCCTTAATTGCGTTGACAACTTTTGTCACAGCTTCATCTTGCCCGAAAATTTGCTCTGATATTCGGTTTTTCAAAGTGGACAATTTGTCCAACTCGGAAACGGAAACTGTATTTTCCGGGATTTTAGCCATAAGGGCTATGGTTCGTTCTATATCTTTTTGTAAAATCACCCTAGTAAAATTGCTTTTATTTTCGGTTTTTACATAGGCACCGGTTTCATCCATAACGTCTATGGCTTTGTCCGGCAGGAATCTGTCCTGAATGTATTTTGATGTCAGTTGGCATACGGATTCTATAACTTCATCTGTATATATAACGTTATGAAAACTTTCGTATTTATGTTTTATGCCTTTTAGAATTTTTACGCATTCTTCTACGGATGGCTCCGGAACGTCTATGCGTTGGAAACGTCTGGACAAAGCCCTGTCTTTTTCGAAATATTTTTTATATTCTTCAAAAGTTGTGGAGCCGATAAACTTGATTTTTCCGTCGGAAAGATAGGGTTTAATTATGGAGGTTGCATCCATACCGCCTCCGGAAACCGCTCCGGCTCCTACTATGGTGTGAATTTCGTCCAGATAGACTATAGGTTTATTCACCTTTCCTATGATTTCTAAAAGTTTAATCAGTCTTTCTTCAAAATCCCCTCTGTATTTTGTACCTGCCACCACAGCTCCTATATCCACATAATATAATTGTGAGCCCAATAAATCCTCCGGGACTTCGCCTTTGACTATTTGCTGTGCCAAACCTTCAACTATGGCTGTTTTGCCCACACCGGGGTCACCTATGTGTATAGGATTGTTTTTTAACCTTCTGCTTAGAACTTGTGTTGTGCGTTTTAAAATATTCTCTCTGCCTATTAAGGGGTCAAGTAGGTTTTTTTGTGCTTTTTCAGTATAATTGACCGTATATAAACGAAGAAATTCTTTATCGGACGGTTTGTTTTGAGTATTGTTTTCGGTTTCGGCAGTTTCTTCTGTGACCGGTTTCATTTCATGGGAAACAATTTTTAAAAACAACAGTCGGTTTACCCCGTTTTTCAAGAGAATATATCCTGCAAAGCATTCCTGTATATTGAAAATTGCGGCTACTATATTGCCGAAATGTACTATGGTTTTACCTGATGAATGTGCCTGAGCCGTTGCCATTTCCAGCATACGCACAAAGAGACAGGAATCTATGGGATTGTCTGAGGAATTTTGAGGAATCCTTTCCGCAAAGAATTTTTGTAAATCAGCTTTTATTTGGGTAATGTTACCGCCGCTTCTCTCGATTAACTCCCTGCCGCAGTCAAACATTAACCCTGAGTAAAGAAAATGTTCCGGGGTCAAGTATTCGTGATTTTGCATTTTTGCTTCGTTTAAAGCCACAATATATATTTGATTGCATATGGAATCCAGTTTCATTCTTTAGCCTCCTCTATGGTTAATTTAAGAGGATACCCCTTTTCTTTTGACATTTGATCGGTTTGCATTTTTTTTGTTATTGCAATGTCATAGGTATAAACCCCTATGGGCGAATTGCCCTTTTCATGAATATCCATCATAATTTGAGTTGCTTCTTGGGCTCCTTTATGAAATACCTTCATAAGCACCAAGGTTACGAAATCCATGGTTGTAAAATCATCGTTGTGCATAATAACCGTATACATTTTGGGTACATATAATTCGGCATCTATGGTCGGTTCAATTTGACGTTGGGTGGACATAACCAATCTCCTTGTGAACAGTTAATAAAATACACTCTACCATAAATATAGGGTTGTATTGTTAACTGTTATAAATATTATAAGATATTGTGAAAAACCGGTAAAAAAGTTAGGTCTGCGTGTTGGATTATTTAATTTATCTATTGATTTTAACAGATACTTTCCGGTACAATCAAGCCATATTATTATAACGTGAGTCAAACGCAGTCGAACAATTTGCACAGCAAATTAAATTCCGGTGGAATTTTCACGTTATGAGTACGTTTTTGCATGGTTTTTATTCAAAAACGTGCGATTACTTACAGAAGTTGGATGAAATTTTAATTTTATTCAACTCACATTATTATTAATACCGGAAAGACAGTCAACCGAAATTTTTTGATATGTCTTTGCTGTATCGGAAAGAGAGCTGAAATTATGGACTATGAACAGAGCTTTACGAGCATAATAAACGTCTTCGGAGAAACGTTTTTAAAAGCATATAAAAACAACAAAATGAAGGGCAAGACCAAAATACTTAAATTTATAGTATCTTTTTACAGACGCTGGTACCATTCCGCCATAATCGAAGATACCTTAATCTCGCCTGCCAACTTAATAACAGAATTAAATCGCCTCCAAGGCAAACCCCTATGCACCTATCCCATAATCAGCCTGAATTCCTATGAAAGAATATCCTTTCCGGAAGTATTAAAACGAGTTTATACCATCGACACTCATCCCGTTATCAAAGATTTGGAAATCTTTATAGAATCCTGTTATCCCGACGTGGAATTAAAAGAAAACGGCATTCCAACTTCAAAACACGTTGATACTCTGCTTGACCAAGTTTCGGTTTATGACCCTTTTTATGTAGAGTATTTAGGTATGCTTGCTGTAAAATTAAGATTATTGAAAAATTCTACCTCTATTTATTCAAATAAAGCTCAAGTAACCGATAATTATAAAAAATTATATAAAAAAGAGCCAAAAGAAATTTTTAAAGCCATAGTGGAAGCTTCCGCAGAAATTTCCGGTTTCTTCATTAATCAAGTATTACCTTTGGACAAGAAATATTTCAATAAAGAATATATACTCACAAAATTAAAAGAGCCTACCACCACAGACGAAATTTTCAAAGAAATTTACGAATCCATCGGTCTTAGCTTTGAAAGTATAGTTGATTTGGATCCTCAAGACAGTGCCGATGAATTTTACGGACTGATAATGTCGTCGACATTTTTTTTGGGTATAGTAATAGACAAATATTTTTATACTTTGTTCGGATTTTATTTAAAACTTATCAGCCCGGAGTATATGCTGCCTTATGATATAGCTGATGATTTAACTTATGCAATAGAGAGCTTTAAGATGGACGACGAAGCAGAGGTTTCCATGTTTGCTCCTTGCTATAATTATCATCTTACGGAACTGGGCAATGAATATTTCCAATTAAAAAGCAAAATTAAAAGCGTATTGAATTTAAAAGACGATACTTCCCTTGATTTAATATTCAAACTCGCCACAACTAAGCTGGTTAGCCAAAGTCACATAGAAAAACATCTTGACTTGATTTTGGAAAAGGTCAGCGAAACAAAACCGGCTTTTAAAATATGGGAATTAAAAGTTGCCTTTAATGAACAAAAAAACCTGTGGATAAAAATAGATGTGGCGGATACCTTTACCCTTCACGATTTGTATAACGAAATTTGTTATGAATTTAATCTTCCTATAACAAATAATTATATATTTTACAAAGACACCACCGAAAACCCTTTTACCCGTTATCTACCGCCCAAAACCGGTAAACATTCAAACAAAACCGACGAAACTCAACTTTCTTCCTTTGAGATTGAGGAAAACCATGTGTTTGTATTGGTTTTGGAAAATACTCATAATCCATTTAACAAGAAAGTTATGCCCTTAAAGAATTTAAAACTCCATATAACTTTAAGAAAAATCAAGGATATAAATATCCAACATTCTTATCCCAGAGTTATAGGAGAAAGTAAGGCATTAAAAGAAATGTACAGCGAATTTAAGTTTCCTTTTTGATACGATCGAATATTTTGTTTGAGAACCTGTATTCAATATGGCGTTTGCCTGTTTGGATACAGGTTCTGAGTGCAATAAAATTTATTATACTTAATTGCATAAGAAATAGTAACAAAAGCTATACTCCGTAAACGGTTCGCTCTTGCGTTTTTTTATGAAAAAAACATCTGTCGCTCACCTCTGCGAATATACGCTTTTGTTACTGCTTAACCGGGAATTAAGTATAACCGATAAACTGTTTGGAGCCGCCCATGGGAATAGAATTTTCAAAAGAACAAATAGAGGCAATAACCACACGTCACCGTGATATTTTGGTATCGGCTGCTGCCGGTTCGGGAAAGACGGCTGTGTTGGTAGAGCGTATTATAGGGATAATAACCGACAGCAACCATCCCACAGATATAGATCGCCTTTTGGTGGTTACCTTTACCGATGCCGCCGCTTCCGAAATGCGTCAGCGTATTTCCCAAGCCTTGGCTCAAAAGATGACCGAAGCCGAGGGCGATGAAATTCAGCATCTTCAAAAACAAGCTCTACTGTTGCACAAGGCTTCAATTACCACCATACATTCCTTCTGCCTAAGTGTTATCAGACAGAATTTTCATCTTACGGAAGTAGACCCTGCTTTTACTATCGGTGAAGCCGGGGAAATTAGGCTTCTTAAATCACAGGTACTGAAAGACCTTTTCGAGGAAGAATATGCAAAAGAAAACAACGAGGGCTTTACGGAACTTGTGGAAATCTTCGGCAATAAGTTATATGATGACGGATTGCAAAACCTTGTTCTGGAAACCTTTGATTTTATCAATTCCTCTCCAAATCCGGAGAGTTGGTTGACAGAGCAGATTGAACGGTACAATATTTCCCGGAAGGAACCCCAATGGTTTGAAATTATCAAGGAAGATATAGGCCGAGGTTTGGAATCGGCTTTAAGGGAATGTAACCGAGCTTTAAAGCTTACATACCTACCCGATGCACCAAAAGGCTATGCTGACGTTATAAATTCTGACAGGGAAATGATACTGAATTTACTTGAAACATTAAAACTCGATATAAACCGTACTTTTGACGAGTTTTCCAAGGTAAGTTTTAAGCGTATGCCCTCGGTCAAGGGCGAAAATCCGCTTAAAGCTCAGATAGCAGATATAAGAGACACCGTTAAATCAATAATTACGGATTATAAAACCAAAGTATTCTTTAAGTCACCGGAAGCCATGAAAGATGATTTAAAAAAACTCTATCCCATAATGAAAAATTTTGCGGATTTGGTACTGTCTTTCAAGCATAAATATACCCGGGCAAAGCTTGAGAAAAATATAGTGGATTTCAACGACTTGGAGCATTATTGTCTGCAAATATTGAGCGACAACGGTCAACCATCATCTGTGGCAGCGGAATACAAGGAGCGTTTTGAGGAAATCTTAATAGACGAATATCAGGACAGCAATCCCATTCAGGAAACAATACTGTCACTGGTGGCAAGAGAAAATCCACCTAACCGTTTTATGGTTGGGGATATTAAGCAAAGTATTTATAAATTCCGTCTTGCCAAGCCGGAGCTTTTTATTGAGAAATACACCGCCTATTCCTATGATAAAACAAGCCTGTTTCGTAAAATCGACCTCTCTCAAAACTTTAGGTCGAGAGCAAACGTATTGGACTTTATTAACTTTATTTTTGTGCAATTAATGACGCCGGACTTTGGAAAAATTCCTTACGATGACCGTGCAAAGCTTTATTTCGGCGCGGAGTACTATTCCAAAGAAGACGATAAGCATGTTGAAGTCCTGCTTATAGAAAGAAAATCCGCCGAGGAATCGGAGGAGGAAAGCGAAGATAAAATCGCTCAATTAACAGCAGCTCAACTTGAGGCAAAAGCAGTAGCCAATCATATAAACCAGACAGTTAACGGACCCCAACCCTTACAAGTTCTCGATAAAGAAACCGGCACGCTCAGACCGGTACGCTACGGAGACATAGTTATAATATTACGCTCCTTGCAGGACACCGCCGGCGTATTTGAAGAAGAACTTAAAAATGCCGATATTCCTGCCTTTGTAAATACCCAAGGCGGATTTTTCGAAACCCCGGAAATTATGACTATGTTGAGCATTTTGCAGATTATTGATAATCCAAGGCAAGACATTCATTTGATTTGCGTTTTGTTTTCTCCTATTTACGGAATAACGCCCGATGAATTGGTGGCTATACGAGAAGTTAACAAAAACGGCTGTTTTTATGATTGTATTACGGCTTCCTTGGAAGATAATCCGGAAAACGAAACTTCACCGGAATTAAAGGACAAGCTTCAACGCTTTATCACTCACCTAAAAGAATGGCGAAAAACCGCAACATTTACGCCCATTAGCCAATTAATATTTAAAATATATATGGAAACTTCCTATTTCGATTATGCCGGAGCCATGACCATGGGGCAGGTAAGGCAAAGAAATTTGCGATCCTTGGTTGAAATGGCTTCTCGCTATGAGTCCACAAGCTATAAGGGACTGTTTCATTTTATGGGTTACGTTGAGAAATTGCAAAAATCAAGTAAAGATGCCGGAGATGCTCCGCTTCCGGACCGTTCGGATGATGTTGTCAGAATCTTAACCATACACAAAAGCAAGGGCTTGGAATTTCCGGTGGTATATGTAAGTATGTTGGGCAAACAGTTTAACAAACAAGATCAACGACGAAAACTTCTTATGCACCAAGAATACGGCTTGGGTTCTGTGTACATAGACACGGAAAACCGAATAAAAACAAGAACACTTGCCTATTCTGCCATACAGTCTCAAATACACAAAGACAATTATTTTGAGGAACTTCGTTGTCTTTATGTGGCGTTGACCAGAGCAAAGGAAAAACTAATCCTAACCGCAAGTGCTTCAAACATAAATAAAAAACAGGAATTTTGGAAACAATTTCAGTCAGAGGAATCCTTAGAGATACCGCCGTTTTATTTATTAAAAACCAATACTTTTTTGGATTGGATTATGCCGGCCTTGTTAAAGCATAAAAGCTGTGAAGGCGGTAGCGTGGATTTACCCTGCCGCTTTACCTTGACGGTAAAAGACGAGGGCATAATCTTTGAGGAAACGGCAGCCTCTCCAACTAAATTAACTACCGACGAATCCAAGGAATTATCTTGTAACTCTCAAGAAATTGATGATATAAAATCCCGGTTTGAAAGGGATTATGCCTTTGCTTCAGAAACCTTAATTCCCGTAAAGCTAAGTATTTCTGAAATTAAACGTATTAATCAAAAGCTTTTTATTCCGGATGCTGTGGAGTTTTATTCACCGGAAAAACGCAGGTTGTCTTTGCAGCATTACATGGGCTATAAATTCCGCAGCGTTAAAAAACGCAGAATTGAAAAGCCCAAGGTTTTGCCCTCATTTTTAAAAGAAATCCAAGGGGTTTCCAAGCAAGAGATAGGAACCGCTCTGCATACTGCGGTAGAGCATATTGACTTAAACTTGCACACCTCTGTTGAGGCAATAAAAGAATTAATCAGCCAACTGGTTTCCAAACAAATTATTGCTCCGCATATAGCAGAAGCAGTACCGGTACAAAAACTTTATGCATTTACTCAATCCCCATTGGCAAAACGCATGAGATCGGCTGACTTTGTTAACCGAGAGGTTCAATTTGTTCTCAGCAAAAATCCACAGGATATATACCGCCGACAACCTTTCCAAAACGCAACCGGAAAAATCTTGGTACACGGGATAATAGATTGCTTTTTCACAGAAAAGGACGGCGTTGTTTTGGTTGACTACAAGTCGGACTATGTAGGCGAAAAACGCCATATAGAAAGAATAAAAAAGAAATACGCCATACAACTTCAAGTTTACAAAGAAGCCATAGAACGCAGTACGGGATTAAAAGTAAAAGAAAGCCTGCTTTATTTATTTCATAAAGATTTATGCATAGATATTAACAAGGACTTGCAGTTTTAAGTCTTTATAAAGGAACATTAACCCATATTTCTTACCAAAAGAAAATACAATCAAAAGAGGCTGTTATGCTTAGAAGATTCTTACCGAAAGATTATAAACCCACGGTGTTTGAAATCCCCTTTGACCGGCTTTATGAGCAAGGTTACAGAGGTTTGATTTTTGATATAGACAATACTTTATCTCCCAACAATATTCCGGAACCCACGGAGGAAATCATTAATTTAATGAACCGTCTAAAGGTGCTGGGCTATAAAATTTGTCTCCTGTCCAACAACCATGAGGGCAGAGTGGAGTTGTTTAATAAAAAATTAAACCTGTTTACCGTACCAAACGCCAACAAGCCGGGTCTGAGCGGCATGGAAAAGGCTCTGAAATTAATGGAAACCGCCGTAACCGAAACGGTTCTTGTGGGCGACCAAATTTTTACGGATATGTGGTGCGGTAATCGCATCGGTATGCATACCATATTGGTGGAGCCTTTATCGGTGACGGAAGAAATCCTCATACGCCTAAAAAGGTTTCTGGAAAAACCGGTCATGGCAAAATACAAAAGAATACAAAAGAAAACCAGGTGAACTATGTTACAGGATTTTGTTAACGGAAGCACAAAAAAATTGGGTATTTTCGGAAATCCCATAGAACACACTCTTTCACCAATTATCCACAACAGTCTTTCAAAACATCTGGGGAATAACTTTGTTTATATTCCCTTCAAAGTCTTGGAAGAAAATTTGGAACAATCTGTACAAAGTGCATATTGTCTTGATATTTTGGGAATTAATATTACTGTTCCTCATAAAAATGCAGTTATTCCGTTCTTGGCTTCTGTGGACCGTTCGGCAGAGCTTGTGGGAGCCGTAAATACGCTAAAGTATTCGAAAGACGGGTATGTAGGCTATAATACAGACGTTCACGGCATCCAAATGACCTTGGAAAAATACAATATAATTATTAAAGACCGACCTATTGCTGTTGTGGGAGCCGGCGGCGGAGCAAGATCCGCCTTGGCAGCCGTTGCGGGGCAAAACCCCTGCCGGATATTTTTAATAAACCGCACCCTCGAAAATGCAAATACTATTGCTAAACAAATCAAAAAATATTATAATATACCCATAGACATTTTGACTTACGATGATATTGACAAAATTTCAGAACTTGAACTTTTAATCCAATCTACATCTGTAGGTCTTGATAAAGCTGTATCTCCCATTGAGGATCAAAACTTTTTCAATAAAGTTAAGGTTGCCTTTGATATAATATACAAACCTTGGGAAACCGAGTTCTTAAAACTGGCGAAAAACGCCGGCTGTGTATGTATCAACGGCTTTGACATGCTCATTTATCAAGCCGTAAAATCTTATGAAATTTGGACCGAAACCAAAATTGATACCGGTATATCAAATTATTTATATGATAATATATTTAAATATTTCAAGGGGGTCAACAATGCCTGATATTAAGAATTATATGGAAGATTGTGTAAAGGATATGGTATTGCCTATTCTGAAACGTATGAATTGTTGTACTTGTGATAAATGCGTGTTCGACACTATGGCAATTGCCCTTAATTCGTTGCCGCCTAAATATGTTGTTACCAAAAAGGGTCAATTTTATACCAAACTGTCCGGCTTGCAACAGCAGTTCGACGTGGACGTAATCTCTGCCATAACCAAGGCATCGGCTATCGTCAGCAAAGCTCCTCGTCATGACGAGGCGGACAACGCATGAAAAAAATCTGCGTGATTCACGGTCCCAACCTTAATTTTTTGGGAATACGAGAAAAAAATATCTACGGTCAACTGAGCTTGGATAAAATCAACGAAATGATTCTGCAACAAGCCCAAGCCTTGGGCTTTGAAACGGAATTTTTTCAAAGCAATTGCGAAGGCGAAATAATAGACCGCCTTCAAGAATGTTATCACAAGCAGACAGACGGTATTATTATCAATCCCGGTGCCTTAACCCACTACAGCTACGCTGTTTTCGATGCTGTTGCTTCGGTTAGTATACCCACAATCGAGGTGCATATTTCCAACATACATAAAAGGGAGCAATTTAGGCAGAAATCGGTCATTGCCCCTGCTTGTATCGGACAAATAAGCGGGTTTGGTGCTTCAAGTTATTTGTTGGCCCTAACGGCTATGAAAGAGATATTATCTCAAAATTAATAAAGGACAATTACGCACTTTGTGTTTATTGTACAGCGATTTATCTTTAACCAAATTAATCGCAATATAATTCAAAAGAAATCTCATCACAATCACAAGGAGAATTTAAATGATTTCAGCAAGTGAATTTAGAAACGGTGTAACCGTAGAAGTAGACAACTCAATTTATGTTATTGTAGAGTTTCAACACGTAAAACCCGGTAAAGGTGCAGCTTTCGTAAGAACAAAACTTAAAAACCTGGTTAACGGCGGCATCGTTGAACGTACTTTCAGACCCACAGAAAAAATGCCTAAGGCTCATATAGACCGCAAGGAATTGCAATACCTTTACAATGACGGTCAATTGTACCATTTCATGGACCCCGAAACTTTTGACCAAACCGCTATCGATGCATCAGACATTGGGGATAACCTTAAATTCGTTAAAGAAAACGACATGATTAAAATTCTGGCTCACAACGGCAATATCTTCGGTATAGAACCTCCGACATTCGTTGAACTGGAAGTAACCGAAACAGAACCCGGCTTTAAAGGCGATACTGCTCAAGGTGCAACTAAGCCTGCTATCGTTGAAACCGGTGCTACCGTTAACGTACCTCTTTTCGTTTCCATAGGGGATGTTATCAAAATCGATACTCGTAACGGCGAATATCTTGGCAGAGCTTAATTCAAATAATAACTTGAATCCCCTTGAAAAAGGGGTTTTTTATTATCAAAAATTAACTTTCGTAACATTTGCTTTTTTTGTCTTTTTGTAATAAAGTAAACTTAACTAATAATTTTAATTGCAGCAGTTTTTGAGGTGTTTTTTTTGCAGTCAAAGTACAAGGTCTTAAAACAATATTTTGGATATGATAACTTTCGTGAAGGTCAGGAGTATTTGATAGACAGCATATTAAAGGGCAAAGATGTTCTTGGGATAATGCCTACAGGTGCCGGAAAGTCTCTTTGTTACCAAATTCCAGCCCTGGTTTTAGAGGGCATAACATTGGTTGTTTCGCCGCTTATCTCTTTAATGAAAGACCAAGTAAATGCCCTTACCCAGGCAGGAGTAAGAGCTGCTTATATAAACAGCTCGCTGACAGAACGTCAAACATGGCTTGCCATAGAGAACGCAAAAAAGGGTATATATAAAATAATTTACGTGGCTCCGGAACGCTTGGAGGTAGGCTCCTTCATTGATTTTGCCGTAAAGGGTAATATCTCCATGGTAACGGTAGACGAGGCCCACTGTATTTCCCAATGGGGTCAAGATTTTCGTCCGAGCTATGTAAAAATAGAAAGCTTTATTAAACTGCTTAAAAGGCGACCCATAGTCTCCGCATTTACAGCTACGGCTACACCTAAAGTCAAAGAAGACATTATTGATTTGCTGGATTTGAAATCTCCCGAGATATTGGTTACCGGCTTTGACAGAAAGAATTTGTATTTCGAAGTACAGAAACCCAAGGACAAATTCTCCGCCTTGCTTCAGTTCCTTACAGGTGTTGGTGACAAATCGGGCATAGTTTATTGTTCTACCAGGAATGCGGTGGAGGAAGTGTGTGACAGCCTAAGGCAAAAAGGCTACAACGCCTTGCGTTATCATGCCGGCTTGTCCGATAGGGAACGTCATGAGAACCAAGATGCTTTTCTGTACGACAAGGTGCAAATTATGGTTGCTACCAATGCTTTCGGCATGGGTATAGACAAATCCAACGTAGCTTTTGTAGTTCATTACAATATGCCTAAAAATATCGAGAGCTATTACCAAGAAGCCGGTCGTGCCGGTAGAGACGGAGAAAACGCTGACTGTATTTTGCTCTACAGTGCAAGAGACGTCAGAACCAATACTTTTTTAATAGAAAACAGCAAAGACATGGAGTACCCCGACCCTGAAACGGAAAGAATGCTAAAAGAATTGGACCGCCAACGTCTCAAGGAAATGACTATGTACTGCCATACCAACGACTGCCTTCGTTCCTACATATTGAAATACTTTGGCGAACGCCCCGAAAACTATTGTGGAAATTGCAGCTCCTGTAATACAAATTACGAAAACTTGGACATAACCTTGGAAGCTCAGAAAATTCTGTCCTGCATAGCCAGGGTAAAAGAAAATTACGGCATTAAAATTATTGTTGATGTTCTGCGAGGTTCTAAAAGCGAAAGAATTAAAAGCTTGGGCTTTGACAAGCTGTCTACTTACGGAATAAGTACCTATTCCGAACACAGGCTGAGAGATATAATTAATCACCTGGTTTTGAATAACTATCTATATTCAACAAATGATGAATTTCCTGTGCTTAAACTTGGCTCTCGAGCCGGTGAAATTCTGCGAGATAAGACAGCCATTGGAATGAAGCTTCCAAAAGAAATCGAAGAAAGGGCTTCATCAAAGTCTACCGTTCTAAAACCGGTTGATAAAACCTTGTTGGGTATGCTAAAGGCTCTGCGTATGGAAATAGCAAAGGAACAGCGGGTACCTCCCTTTGTTATCTTTACGGAAAGCACCCTTACAGATATGTGCATGAAAATGCCCATCACTGAAGAAGCTATGTTGGAGGTTTCCGGTGTTGGACAAGTTAAGCTGGACAAGTACGGGTTGCGTTTCCTAAAGGCAATAAAGGAGTATGCCGGAGAGGCACAGAGAACAAGTGAAGATGAAAAACCGGTACAAGATAATGCCATAGACCCCGAAAATATCGAAAAATCAGACGAGCCTATTTCGGTAAGCCAAATAGCTGACAGAATTAACTGCGAACTTATACAAAAAGGCTATAAAAAAATTACGGCAGCGAAAATAAACGATTGGCTGCTCCGTTCAGAGCTGTTGCAAATATTCAACCGTGACGGGCAAAGTTTTAAAATAGCCACCGAAAAAGGGCATGAACTGGGTATTTTAACTCAAGACAGAATAATCCGAAACGCTCCTGTTAAAGTTAACGTTTATAACCTACAGGCGCAAAATTTTATTATCAGGCAATTGGATAGTATTATAGAAAGTACAAAATAAAGGGGGTTCTGAATTGAAATCATACAGAAATGTCTTGACCTTTAAAACCAACACAAGAAGAGCATTTATAAACATTACGCCTCAAGTGGAGGAGGCCTTAAAAGAAAGCGGAATCAAAGAGGGCATGGTGCTGGTTAATGCCATGAACATTACAGCAAGTGTATTTATCAATGACAACGAAAGCGGTCTACACAGAGACTTTGAACGCTGGCTTGAGAAGCTTGCACCTGAAAAGCCCTACAATCAATACGACCACAACGGCTACGAAGATAATGCAGACGCTCACTTAAAACGAACCTTGATGGGCAGAGAGGCCGTATGTGCCGTTACAGAGGGTAAGCTGGACTTTGGTACTTGGGAACAAATTTTTTACGGTGAGTTTGATGGAAAAAGAGAAAAAAGAGTTTTAATAAAAATTATCGGTGAGTAAGTAATAACCGGTATATATTCCGCTTGTTTACCCTATCGGCAAATAGTCGATAGGGTTTTTCAGTGTTATGGGATACTGTTACAATAAAATATGTATGTCAATAATTGAATTTCATCACCTGATCCGTAACCAAAGATGCTTATACTTACAGAGGATTTTCATGGACAAGCTTCAACATACGTTAATCAAGCCCTTTCATCAAGATGATAGCACACTTTCATTTTTTAATTCACATAGATTGTTCTTCTTTTGTTTACCTTTACTTTCGGATAGAAATAAACCAACCAAGGTTAATATAATCCCCACAATTTCTGTAAAACCAAGCTTCTCCTTTAAGACGACTACCGAGGTCACTGTCGTGATGACCGGCACCATATAAATATAAACGCTTGTCCTTACAGAACCCAGCCACTTTACTGCAAAATTCCAAGTGGCAAAGCAAACCGCAGAAGCGCCAAGTCCTAAAAATAACAGATTAATAAGGTTGGTAGTGCTTATGAGTTCTGCTGTTTGTATCTCAAAATCCGTAAGAAACACGGCCGGAAGCATAAATACGAGTCCGTAAAAAAATGTGCGACGTGTAACCCCAATGGTTTTAATCCCGAAGCTTGCAACCTTTTTTGTCAGCACCGAATACATAGCCCAAACAATTGCGGATGCCAAAGCCAACACGTCCCCAAAAGGATTTAATTCTAATATTGTTCCTTTTCCAAAGCTGATAAAGCAAATACCAATCATGGCAAGAACAAACCCCAAATAAAATCGAATTCGGGGGCGTTCTGCTTTTAAAAAAATAGTGCTGAATATTGCCGTAAAAAATGGAGCAACCGAAATAATTACACCGACATTTGAGGCGGTCGTATAATTGAGGGCAATATTTTCAAGCAGATAGTATAGCGTTATACCACATAGTCCTGCCGCTGCAATTGTAAGTTCTTGCTTACTTCCGGCAAACGCCTGCTTTCGAGGGTAAACAATCCACAAAGCCGCATACCCCATCACAAAACGAATCACCAATATTTCTATGGGTGTAAAGTCTGCAAGGAGCAGTTTTGTGGAAACAAAGGTTGTTCCCCATATCAAAATCGTAACAAAGGCAGATAGATGTCCTTTTAGGGCGTTACCTCTCATCAGGTTCACTCCTTTTCGAATCTTGGCAATTTATACTGCCGGTAAATATCCGTTGATATTGTTTAGGGGTTAAGCCGATAAATTCCTTGAAATAATTTGTAAAATGACTTTGGTCTGAAAAACCTACCGCAAGCGAAGCATTTACCGGCGACATGCCGTCCTCTAAAAATTTCTTAGCCTTATTCAGACGTATGGATTGCAGGTAACGGTAAGGCGAAACACCGACTTGCTTGGTAAAGGAACGAAGGAGATAGGATTTACTTAAATTTGTCATTGAAAGTAATTCATCTAAGGTGATGTTTTGCGAAAAATGTTCTTCCATATAGTCACAGAGCCTTCTTACCTGGGTATTTTGAGTTAACTGTTGTGATTCACCCGAAGAATCCCTACACTCTATCAGTAATTGTTCGATCAAAAAGAAGAAAGCTTCCTCTTTATGTAGCTTCGGAGCATTCTTAACTACAGCATCGTACACATCTCTGAGAGTACAGGTAATATCGCTCCGGTGTAATACGTTTCGGTTGAAATGAGGGATGTAATCCTTGCCCACAATTTCTTTAACCGCTTTTTTCATTGCAGTAATACTGATGTTAATTGCCCTGTAATCCAATGCTTGATCGTCGATAGGAGTACAATAATGGTTATCACGAGGATTAAATAATATTAAATCTCCCTGCATTAATTCATATTCACCACTTTTACAGCGTAGATGACGTTTGCCTCCTTCAATAAAGCCAACTACATAATGTTCGTGAAAGTGATTGGGAAACTTTTGAACAACCCCAATTAAATTATAGGCTTCTACCTCTAAATCTCGGTCATAATAGATTCGTCGATCTTCTTGTAGCACCATAAAACTCCTTTCAGTGTTTTTATTATCTTATCAAAAAATCACTGATTGTTCTTGTAAGATATTACCCATGCTTTTTCTAAAATTGCTTGGTTGGTTTCTATGCAGCGTAAGTTTCGTCCTGTAGACGATTAAGCGGTCTGTTTAGGCTATCAAAAATTAGGGCTTGTATTAGGTATTTCAGGTTTTTACACCCATATTACCAAACCATAGAGTAATACATGGGTTTATATTGTCTCGTTATTTAGATGCATCATTCACAAAAAATACGCCCTCATTTGTGAGAGCGTTTTTTATTGATATATTAAAACAGAAGTTTCATACTTTGACTTGTAATTAGGCTATAGTTTGTGTAGTTAAGGTGCAAATCCTTATAGTAAACTCTAATCTTTCTAAGAACAAAAGTAAAAGCTTGTAAATATTGAATTTACAAGCTTTTCATAGTTGCGGGAGCAGGATTTGAACCTACGACCTTTGGG
>CAYXWM010000050.1:0-17878 GCA_964468805.1 uncultured Defluviitaleaceae bacterium | reverse complement strand
AGATTCTCCGAATATGGAGAGTTTAATGCGTTCACCCCATACGTTAGCCATTTTTCTCCTCCGTCTTGCAAAAATCCTCAAAAAATCCGGGATAAGATTTATTTACGCTTTCCGCTCCGGAAATACTTACTTCTTCCGTGCATTTAATTGCGGCAACGCTTAGAGCCATGGCGATTCTGTGGTCGTTATGAGCGTCAGTTTGACCGCCCTTCAGTTTGTCCACGCCTTGAATAATCAAACCGTCCTCCAGCTCCGTAACTTTTGCTCCCAGTTTGTTTAATTCTGTGGCTATGGCGAAAAGTCTGTCGCTTTCTTTGATACGTAAACGGCCGGCATTTATTATTTTGCTTTCGCCTTTGCAAAAACTTAGCAACACCGCCGTTATCGGCACCAAATCGGGTATTTGTCTTGCGTCTACCACAGTGGGCTTTAATACGTCAGCTTTAACATTTATTCCCGTTTCCGTATAAATTATTTCCCCACCGCAGTTTCTTATTATATCCAAAAATTCTTTATCGCCTTGTAAAGAGTCCCTGTTCAAGCCGGTACATTCCACATCACAGCCCAGGGCACTTGCGGTTAAGAAAAACGCCGCTTGGGAATAATCCGCCTCTACACAATAATCGCAGGCTTGATATTTTGAGTTGCCCTTTATATAGAACTTTTGAAAATTCTCATGCTTGATTTCTATTCCGAAACTCTGCATAACCTGAAGGGTTAAGGCTATATAATTTCGCGATTCCGGTTCTTGATCCAGAATAATTTCCGAGTCTCCGTCAACCAAGGGCAAGGCGAAAAGCAATCCCGTTATAAATTGGGAGCTGATATTTCCCGGTAGTTTAAAGGTTCCGGAGCTGAGTTTTCCGCTTACTTTAAGCCCTTCTTCGGTTAAATCCATCTGGACCCCATGTTCACCCAAGGCAACTACATATGGATCCAAGGGTCTGGAAAGTAATCTGCCCTTGCCGGTAAACAAGAAATTTTCGCCCAAAACAGCGGCTATGGGTATAAAAAATCTTAATGTTGAGCCGGATTCGTTGCAGTTTAATACGTTACCCACAAATTTCAGTCCGCCTTCAACGGTACAGAGGTCGCCTTCTTTGGAGCATTTTGCACCTATAGCTTGTATACATTCCCAAGTGGCTGCTATGTCTTGGGAGAAATCCAAATTTCTCACCGTTGATTTTCCTTCAGCAAGCAAACTGCAAATTAAGGCTCTGTGTGCAACGCTTTTTGATGGAGGAACGGTTACTGTACCTTTGGGAAAGGCGTTTACAATTCTGTTCAAAATGTCAACTCCTTAGCCGATGAATTTAACTCATCAAATTTTATTTTGTGTATAACCGCTACGCTGTCTTTGTTAACCAAAACAAAGTTAATTCCGTCGGAAGTATTTTTCTTGTCATTGAAAACAGCGGCAATCAAATCCGAAACATTAACCGGGTCAGTAACCGGGAGATTAAATCGGGTCAGATAATCAATCAATTCAAGCTTTGCCGATTCCGGAGTTATTCCCAGCATAATTCCCAGATTGCAGGCAAGCACCATTCCCAAAGCCACAGCCTCGCCGTGATTGTATTTTGAATATGAATAATAATTCTCGATAGCATGACCGAAAGTATGACCGAAATTTAAAATCATTCTTAAACCTGTGTCAAAACGGTCTTGCTCTACTACCTGGCGTTTAATATCACAGCATACATATATGATTTCCTGTAATTTCTCCCCGGCTTCTTTGCCGGCCGGGTCGTATTCCTTTAATAAATCTCTCAAAGGACCTTTCCAAATCATACTGTACTTTATTATTTCTGCCATTCCGCAGGCAAATTCCCTTTCGGGCAGAGTATTTAAAACATTAACATCGGAAATAACCGCCGAGGGCTGATAAAAACTTCCCACCAGATTTTTTCCGTTTTTAATATTCACCCCTGTTTTGCCGCCCACAGAGGAGTCTACCTGTGCCAAAAGAGTTGTGGGGATTTGTACAAAAGGTATACCCCGTAAATATACAGATGCAACGAAACCGGTCAAGTCCCCGATTACTCCGCCGCCAAGGGCTATGAGTAAGCCGTCACGCAGTAGTCCTCTTTCCGAAAGGTTTTCAAAAACCGTTTGGGCGTATTCCAAGCTTTTTGTGTGCTCACCGGCAGGAAGTATGATGAAATCCGGCTTGTTTTCAAAGGATTCCAAAAAGTCCGCTCCGTATAAGTCCCAAACATTTTTGTCTGTTATTATTACGGCTTTACTTTTGGAAAACAGTTGATTTATAACCTCTTCTGTTGTTGACAAAATATTGCCGGCTATTTGAATTTTATAGTTTTTTTCCGGAAGATTAACGGCAAGTTCTCTCATTTTTTCAACATCTCCTCCTTGTTTTTGTCGGAACGCTCAAGCAGCTTGTAAAGTTGAGAGGCGTTTTGAGTTTCCAGTGCTTCAAGTACGGCATTGAGATTGTTTATATATTTTTTTAAGTGCATATTTATGAAGTCCCGGTTTGAAAGCAACAGCTCCGTCCAAAGTTGAGGATTGATTCGGGCTATCCGTGTGCAATCTCTGTAGGCACCGGCTGTAAAAGCAGGTGTCATTTTTTCGTGATAATCCATGCAGAGACAGGCGGCGGAAATATGCATTAAATCACTGGTATAGGCTATAATGTCGTCATGCTCTCCGGCGGAGGTCACGGCGATTTTTGTTGCTCCCAAATGAGTCGCAATGTTTTTCATTTCCTCTATATTTTCCGGCTTGGAGTTTTCTGTGGGTATAATCAAAAAACCCGTATTTTTGAAGATTGCAGGGTCGGCATTGTCGAACCCATCAACTTCTTTGCCCGCCATGGGATGTATGCCCACATAATCAAGGGTAGCCGGGATAATCTCTGACAATTGCTTGTATAGACCTGCCTTAACACCGCAAACATCCGTAATCACCGCTCCTGGTTTCATATAAGGCATATTTTCTTTTAAAAAACCGTAAATGGATTCCGGATAAATGCAAAGTATGACAATGTCGGCATCTGAAACGGCTTCCCGGGGATTGTTGCAAACCTTATGAACCGCTGCCTTTTCAACAGCTTTTTTCAGTACGCTTTCCTTAGTATCAAACCCCGTGATTTCACCGTAATCCTTTAATCCGTATGCAATGGAACCTCCTATGAGACCCAAGCCTATAATGCTTATTTTCTTCATAAAATCTTCCTTAAAATTTTTTTACTTTACTTAAATGCCGGTTTGGCAGTAACAAAATCGTATAGTCCAATCAGTGGGCGACCGGTGTTTTTTTAGAAATACGCCGGTGAGACCTTTACCGGAATATA
The DNA here is from genome assembly GCA_964468805.1 of uncultured Defluviitaleaceae bacterium. Lineage (GTDB taxonomy): Bacteria > Bacillota > Clostridia > Lachnospirales > WRBF01 > CAYXWM01. The sequence continues at coordinate 14,565 of CAYXWM010000050.1, read as the reverse complement.
GCTTTTGTTGCTGTCCATAAATTTCTGAACAAGACTTTGTGAAAAAGATGCTCCACCGGTAAAAAAAAAGGAAGATTCGCTTAGTTGCGAATCTTCCATAAATGAATGCAGTCTCATTCTTTATGTTATACTCCACCACAACTAACGCATTTTTTACCCCACGCAAAATAGCCGAAGCTAAAGCTGCGGCTAAAGTAGTAATAAAAGGATGCGTTTGCTGTTTTTATGATAGAGGATAAGCTTGTCATTATTGTCACCAACACCGATGGATTTATATTTAAAACAAATATTTACCGTTACCCAAAGACTCTCGGGTTTTATTCTTTTAACCGGAATTCTCCGGAGGGTGAATAAAAATTATGTAAAAAGCTTAGTTTTCCTGAAAGTTGCTTAATTAATATTACGTTTAAAACAGTCTAACACAATAATTAACTCTTTTCAAGTAAAATTTTAAAAATGTATTAATATTTTGTATTCCGGCAATACTTACCGTATAAAGTCTGTAGTTTCATGCGGAAACGGAGTTGAATAAAATGAATAACAAGTATACGTATGTATTTTTAATATTGGGATGCGTAGCGGTAATAATGCTTGGAGTATTAACCGGATATGTATTGTTTAAACCCGAGGAAAGCGAAGTCAAAGCGGCAGAACCGGATAAAGTTGCCGTGGCAAGCCCTACCTCGGCACCGGAAAAACTGCCCCAAACCCAACCGAAAATCAGCGCCAACACCAAAATGATTTATGAATATCTTTACGAAGAAGATAAACGTACCGAGGTTTCGGAAGAAGAGAAGCCGCCCTATTACCTTATGGATATGACTGAAGATATGCTGACGGAGTTGTTTACAGACTGGGAGGTTGTGGATTTTGGGGATGACAAAGTAGTTATGCGTAAAAATATGCCCGGTAAAAGCACCCAGCATTACATCTTGGGTATACAGGACGGATTTGTGGCGGTATTTTACAAAGAAAGCATAGACGGCACAAATTTAAAAGAAATAACCGATAAACCCGTAAGCTCTCTTACCCTAGAGGAGCAAGCGAATCTAATAAAAGGCATAGAAATTACAGGCGATGAGCAACTTCATAAGATTTTGGAAGACTATATGAGTTAATATTTGTTTTATAGTGAATGAACGCTTATGCACAGTAGCAAATATATCTATACACTTACTGAGATATAGTATACGCTAAATAAAAGAAGCTTTGGTATGAAACTTTTACCAAAGCTTTTTGTTTGTTTAAAACGGTTTTGATTTATTTATAAAAAGTTACCTTATTTACGGCATATTCCGCCAATTCATTATTTACATCCAAAGCATGTGCTTTGTTAAACAATTTATCCGCTTTCTGATATTTGCCGGAGTTAAATTGCATTACACCCCTGTTATAAAGCATATTGGCACGAAACTCTCGCCGGGTCATTTGATAGACTATATGTGCAAGACCCACGCCGCAAATAATCAGTGCCGTTATCATTAAATCCAACGACAGAGGTACCCGGGTCAAACTCCAAATAAGTATACCTATGCCCAAAACGCCCAATATGGGATTTATTCTAATACCTGCAAAAGGCAATTTATCCGAAGAAACCGTTCCCAGACTTTTACCGTCATAGCTGTAAACCTTTGAACGGGTATACTTTTGGTCATAATCCTTGGGACGAGGTTTTGGCTTGGGTAGTTTTACGTTGGATTTTAAAATTTCGAACTCTTGAATTTCGTCGTTGAGAAGTTTAAAGAGTATATGAATCTCATGTTTTAATTCCTGTCCCTTTGCGGAACGAACCTTTTTTGAAATGTTCAATACATAAAATCGTTTTTGCTCATAGGTATCCAAGGGAGAAATTACTATCATATGCCTGCTTTCGTTGTAGGTTATAAAAGTACGCATTATATAGCCCATAGTATCGGTAACGCTCATGGTTTTTTCCGAGACACTTTCCGGGTCCAATGCTATATTAAACTTTATATACCAATAGACAGTATCCGTGGGTTGATTTATTTCCACGTTAATTTTAGATTCAAGTGATGGGTTAGAGGCTTTTATTCGAATATTATCGTGCTTCATATCCCGCTCTCCTTATTTCCCGAACTTCTCCATGCACAGTTCCGTAACCATGCGTCCTCGGGGAGTACGCTTAATTAAGCCCAGTTGTATTAGATATGGCTCGTAAACGTCTTCTATGGTTTCCGCTTCTTCTCCTATGGATACGGCAAGGGTGGTTAACCCCACCGGTCCGCCGTTGAACTTTTCTATAATTGTTTTGATTAGGATTCTGTCTGTCATATCCAAACCCAAATTATCAACGTCCAACATATCCAAAGATAGTTTTGCTATTTCGTGAGTAATTACTCCTTCAAATTTTACCTGTGCGTAATCACGAATACGTTTTAGCAGTCGGTTGGCTATACGAGGAGTTCCTCTGGAGCGGCGAGCCAGTTCTTCTGCGGCTTCGTCGTTTATTTCCGTTTGCAAGACCTTTGCGGAACGGGTTATAATTTGTTTTAATTCTTCTACGGTATACGGCTCCAGACGTTGAATAACCCCAAATCTGTCTCGTAAAGGAGCGGTTAACAAGCCTACTCTGGTAGTTGCACCCACCAAGGTAAACTTGGGCAAATCCAGGCGTATGCTTTTTGTGGGCCCGCCCTTGCCTATTACTATGTCCATGGCGAAATCCTCCATGGCAGGATAAAGCATTTCCTCTACAACCCTGTTAAGGCGGTGTATTTCATCCACAAATAAAATATCGCCCCAACTGAGAGTATTTAAAATAGACGCCATATCCTTGGCATATTCAATGGCAGGACCGGAGGTTATCTTAATTTCGCCCTCCATTTCCTTGGCAATAATATTAGCCAGAGTAGTCTTTCCCAAGCCGGGAGGACCGTAAAGCAAAACATGATCCAAAGGCTCTTTACGTTGTTTGGCGGCTTCTATATATATTTTTAGATTATTTTTTACCTGTTCTTGACCTATGTATTCATTAAAACTACAAGGTCTGAGCTTAGGCTCAAATTCGAAATCTTCCTTTTTCAGGCTTGTAGTTATCAGACGTTGCTCCATTAATTCACCATCTTTGGAAAAAAGTAAAAGACCTTGAGGGAAACTCCCTTCAAAAAGACTTCATATTGAGTGTGTCCGGCATTAATTATTTTATTGAAACGATTTAACGTGAATAAATCTATTGTGATAATCTTTTTATTGAGGCTTTGATAATTTGTTCGCTGCTCATTCCGTCCACTGTAACTTCCATAACGGCACGAACGGCTTCAAGACGAGAGAATCCCAATGCGGTTAAGGCCTCTGTTGCTTCCTGTCTTTGTGCGGATTCGGCATCAAGATTAGTAAAATCTTCGTATACCGGTAATTTATCAATAGTTTTCGCAAACTTATCCTTCAACTCCAAAACCAATCTGCCGGCGGTTTTTTTGCCTATACCGGGTGCTTTGGAGAGAGTAATAACGTCTCCGGAAATAATTGCTTGGGTTAATTGGCTTGGGGTAGCCGAACCCAGCAAAGCCAACGCCGCCTTGGGACCTATACCCGAAACGGTTAAAAGCAGGTCAAACATAAAAGTTTCATCAGCACTTAAAAAGCCGTAAAGAGAAATACCGTCCTCCTTAACAGCCATCCTTGTATATATACGAACTTCCGCTCCGTAATCCGGCAATTTGGCTATGGTAGCAGGGGTTACGTTTATAGAATAACCTATACCGTTATTTTGCAATATAACAGAATTTTCAAATATATATTCAACCGTACCGGTAATAAAGGAAATCAAATTAATCAGCCTTTGTCAAAGTTTTAAACTATCCTTAAATCGGGATTAGTTATATTTATAATGATTCCATTGCACTTCATTTATTTGGATAAGTATACCTTTATTATATACCAATTAATTTTTTAATGCAATTAATTCAGTTTTACCAAAACCTTTATTATCCGCTATACTCATGAAATTTAAAAATCCCGCAAAAATAAAAGACCTATCTAAAAAATAGCGTCATGCCGCCATTTCTTAGATAGGTCAAGGGGTTATTCACCCCTTGTTAAGCAATCGAATTATAAAAATTCGGTAATAGCCTCTGTTTTTATTTTATTTTGTATAAAATAATGATATAATAATCGTACATTCGATTATTTTGTTCTTACAATATTCAATTTTTTTTCGCTTAGTCTATATATGGGCATAACACCTCATATTTTCGTATGCGTTAATATATTCGCTGAAATCCGCTAATATATTTTGTCTTATTGGTTTTGGCCTTGAGAAGCGTTGTTCATGTTACCGGAAGGATAATTTCCGTTAGCCATTTGACGTTCTTGGGCCTCGATCATTTTTTTAACCATATATCCGCCTACGTAACCGTTTTGAGCGGAAGTAAGGTCACCGTTGTAACCTTGTTTCAAAGGTACGCCGATTTCGTTGGCAACCTCAAATTTGAATTGGTTGAGAGCTTCACGAGCCTCGGGTACTGCTTTTTGATTAGTGTTATTGTTGTTATTGTTAGACATTTAAAACAACCTCCTATTATAAACATTGATATATTCAAGCCATAATATTTTTTTATTTTACCACCGTTTAGGCGGCGAATCATCTGATAATTCAGTTGATTTATTGGTGTTACAAATAGTATTATAGCCCGCATATGAAATTTTATAATAGGAATTACCGGCAGTTTTTTTGGTAAAAAATTCGCTTATTTTTTATTTATATATTATTTGATATTTTTCACATTCAATTTAATGTAGGAAAATTATTTTGCCTTAATGCTTCGTATAAAACAATAGCCACAGAATTGGCCAAGTTCAAGGAGCGGTTGTCTTTCGTCATAGGAATGCGTATACAGTTATCCGAATATTGATCTCTGATATAAGCCGGCAATCCGGCAGATTCTTTTCCAAACATAATAAAGGCATCCGACGGATAATTTACTTCCGTATATAACTTTTTGGCTTTTGTGGTAGCCGGGAAAATAAATATGTTTGGATTTTTTTTACAAAAATCTTCAAAATCGTCATAAACCGTTAGATTAAGGTTATGCCAATAATCCAGCCCTGCACGTTTTATAGTCTTTTCACCTATATCAAAGCCCAAGGGTCTGATTAAATGCAGTTTTGTGTCTGTTGATACGCAAGTTCTTCCTATGTTGCCTGTATTTTGCGGAATCTCGGGTTCATGTAATACTATATTCATTTTACTGACACGTTCATTTCCAATATCAATCCGTTCTCAAAGATTATGGGGATACATATAAATTTTTCGTCTGCCGGTATAAATGAAACATCGGCAGGAGTAGCGTTTAGGGTACAGACCGGCGGAGTAATGTCTACGGTTTTTCCGCTGACCGAGAAAATAGTGGCGGCGTTGCCGGAAATCATGTTTCCCAACTCGGAAATGGCTGATTGAGACATGGCGTCCAAAGTTGTAACTTCCATGCCAAACATCATTTTTGAAGCTACATAGCAGGCTGTATCGTTTTGCATTGTTATAACAACATGGCCCTTTAAATCGCCGATTATTCCAACCGCTACCGCAACGGTATTGTTAATATTCGTCGGTGGTTTTAAATAAAGTTTACCGAGACTTGTACCGGAATTGCATACGGAGGTTAGAATCTTTTGTGCACCGACAACAAAGGGATTAATGTTTTCAGCTTTCATAAACAAATACCACCTTATAATTCAAACTAAAGTTTCCGACATACACAGTCACGGAACTTTGAATCTCAGAATTTATTATGGCTACAGATCATACAAGACTGTTTAACGGGTTTTTAGCCCCAAACAACCGGTGAATTTTAAAATCCGAATCAAGGAGTACCCAATTCCAAGGCACGCCTTAATATTATCCCCGAAAAAGCGAAGCCAAAAACCGGTAAGTAAAAGGGAAGAATTTATATGAATAATATAGTTATATTAAAAAACAGTGTTTACGCAATAACTAAGATACATATTAGCACAGACTTCCAAATATAACAAGCAAAAATTATCCTTTTCATATTTAAAGAATAATACATTATTTATATTTAACAACATTTTTACTTATTGGAAAGACCGCATAATGTCTATATTTTTAGTACTATTCATAATATTCATTATCGGGATTTTTGAACATTTTATTTATTATATTTAAATTTAAATTATTGAAAAAATGCATAAAAACGTTATGTGAATAACCCTCTTTTTAAACAGATATAATGCTGACGCCCATGAACATAACTTTTTTTCTGTACATTCTACGGGAAACATATCATGCAAATACTAACCCTATTATAAGTGCTTTTGTGTTAAAATATAAGTAAAGGTTAACAGTTTTGAATTTTTAAAGTAAATTTTAACAATAACTTTATAAAAAAATATAATTTTCACAATTTTCTTATTGACCTGAAGCTTCAAACATATTATTATATAATAATAATTATCTAATAATTATTGATGGGAGTGATTGCTTTGAAACTTTTAATTCAACAACTAAAGTCTCACAGCTTAAAAGTAACGCCCCAAAGACTCGCAATTTTTCAAATGCTCTACAGCACAAAAAAACACCCTTCCGCAGAAATGATTTACAAAGAGTTGCAGGAGTCCCACCCTTCAATGAGCCTTGCAACCGTTTACAAAACATTGGACACCCTAAAGAAATCCGGCTTAATTCAAGAACTCAATGTGGGAGAGGACAGTTTCCGCTATGATGCAAACACCGAATCTCACCCTCATATTATATGTGTCAAATGTCATGAAGTCTTTGATTTATCCGTCCCGGAATCTGTTCAGGCTCTAAGAGACGAAGTGGCAAAACAAACAGAATTTCTAATTCTTAATGAACAACTTTATTTCTATGGAATGTGCACTGCCTGTCAAAACGTATCGGAAAAATCGGGTTGATATGCTTCATTTGCGAGTTTGAACTACTTTTAAGAAAAATTTGTGGCTTATAGCAAAAATCTATTTTCCTTATATTGTTATAATTAACTTTCTAATGGTGTAACGGTAAATAGATTTTCGTTGTGCATATTTGTTATATTTTTAACATTTTATTTGCTGCCGGCAAATTTTTATAATTTTATACTTTAATTTTTACAATTCGAGTTTTCCTTATTTACCCTAAAGCTAATTTGCATTGGATTTTTGGTTATATTTTATTCTATATTCCGAAATTTTCACAAGCTGCCGTAGGTTTCTAACTATTTTTTATGCAATCTTAACAACATATATGTATTTTTTTCACTTCACCCACTGAAATTTATAAGATTTTTTTATAATCAACCCAAAGCCCCCGATTTTATTCTTGATATTAAGTTTTATGTGTTATAATACTGTATTACTAATTTTATAGTCAGTACAAAGTTCTTGTTTACTGCCTGATATATCGGTTTAACTTTAATAAAACTAAAATCCATTATAACTCAGCCAATGCTTCAAGGGCTGATTACATTTGATTTTGGTACATTTTAATTTAGACCGCTATACTTTCCTTTTTAAAAATCAAGATAGTTGCGACGTTAATTAAACTTTATTGGCGGCAACCTAATTCACTTTCTTTAAACCAAATTATTTTGGCATAATTCACCGCCGGTAAAGCGGCGACAACTAAAGAATTTCGGAACATCTATGCTTAAAAAGGACAGTAAAATACTACTTACGGAGGTTATTATGGAGAAAATCAAAATCTTTGATACGACCCTGCGTGACGGCGAGCAGTCTCCCGGTTGCAGTATGGATATAGAAGAAAAACTGGAAGTGGCAAGAAAGTTGGAAAGCTTGCAAGTTGATATTATAGAAGCCGGCTTTGCAATTTCATCAAAAGGCGATTTTGAATCAGTTCGCTCCATTGCGGACACCATTAAAAACGCTAAAGTTGCAAGTTTGGCACGCTTGGTCGATAAAGACATTTTAACAGCCTATGATGCGGTAAAAACAGCCGCCCATCCCAGAATTCATACCTTTATCGCAACATCCGATTTGCATATGGAATACAAGCTTAAAATGAGCCGCGATCAAGTTTTAGACAGAATTGCCGAATTGATTAAGTTAGCAAAAAGCAAATGCGACGACATTGAATTTTCCGCGGAAGACGCTTCCAGGAGTGACCGCGAATTCTTGTTGCGTGCTTATAAAACCGCCATCGAAAACGGTGCTACCGTTATCAATATTCCCGACACCGTGGGTTATGCCACTCCCATGGAAATGTTCAGCTTGGTTGAATACATAAAGAACGGAATCCCAAATGCGGATAAGGTTGATATCTCCGTACATTGCCACAACGACTTGGGCATGGGTGTAGCCAATTCACTTGCCGCAATCCAAGCGGGAGCAAGACAGGTTGAATGTACTGTAAACGGTTTGGGCGAACGTGCAGGTAATGCCGCATTGGAAGAAATTGTTATGGCATTGAACACAAGAAAAGATTATTATAAATTAGAAACAAACATTAAGACCCAAAAAATTTACTCCACAAGCAGATTGGTTTCTTCCATTATCGGTCAACAACCGGCTCCCACCAAGCCCATTATCGGTGCAAACGCCTTTGCCCATGAGTCCGGCATACATCAACACGGGGTAATGGCCAATAAGAGTACTTATGAAATCATGACGCCTGAGGATATAGGTATACCTCAAAACAAAATGGTGCTGGGAAAACACTCCGGCCGTCATGCCTTTGAAGACCGCTTGAACGAACTGGGCTATACCATGACACCGGAAAAAATCACCAAATTGTTTGAACGCTTCAAAGCTCTGGCAGACCGCAAAAAAACCGTTACCGACGACGATATAGTTGCTCTGGTGGGCAGTAAAGAACAGGTTATCACTGCATCTCAATACAACTTTGTTCGCTTTATCGCCACAGCCGGCAATACCATTCCTGCCACCGCCGTTGTAAGATTAACCAAAGACGGCGAAGAAACCGAAGAGGCCTGTATGGGCGACGGTCCCATTGATGCGGCATTTAACGCCATCAATCGTATGGTCAACAAAGAATTGGTCATGGAAGACTATCAAATCCGCTCCATAACTCAAGGCGAGGACGCTCTGGGCGAAGTTATCGTTAAATTACGTAACGGCGGCGAAACCGTAACCGGCAGAGGTCTTTCCACCGACATAATCGAAGCCAGTATTCGTGCATACTTAAACGGTATAAACAAATTAATGTCTATATAATTATGCAGAGCACAATAACCGCTGTTTACAAAAAAGCGGGCTAAATCAACTCAATGTAAACAAAGTAATTTCTATGTTAGGCTTTATTGGAGAGAGGGAACTTGAGGGATAAAACCTTTTTTCAGCCTATGAAAAAGGTTTTATCCCTCTAAGTTTGAACCCTATTAAAATGAAAAATCCTTTTTAACTCAACTGTTTATATATATTAAAAGGGAGTAAGAGGGAATCCCATATCCCTCAATGTAATTTATATCACATCGTAACAAAACGGAAGGAGAACTTACATGGGAATGACAATGAGCCAAAAAATCTTGGCACGAAAAGCAGGACTGGAAAAAGTAGAAGCCGGACAATTAATCATGGCTAATTTAGATATGGCACTGGGCAACGACGTTACAACTCCGGTTGCAATTTCCGAGTTCGAAAAAGCAGGCTTTGAAAGCGTTTACAACAAAGACGGTATTGCCATAGTCCTTGACCACTTTACACCCAACAAAGACATCAAATCCGCTCAACAATGCAAGATCAGCCGTGATTTTGCACACAAACACAACATTACCAATTTCTTTGACGTAGGACAAATGGGTATAGAACACGCCCTGTTACCCGAAAAAGGCTTGGTTGCTCCCGGCGAACTTTGCATCGGAGCCGATTCTCATACCTGTACTTACGGTGCTTTGGGTACTTTCTCAACAGGCGTGGGTTCCACTGACTTGGCGGCAGGCATGGCTACCGGCAAAGCTTGGTTTAAAGTTCCTTCTGCAATCAAATTCAACCTTACCGGCAAATTAAACAAATGGATAGGCGGCAAAGACGTTATCCTTCATATAATCGGCAAAATCGGCGTTGACGGTGCCTTATACAAATCCATGGAATACATGGGCGAAGGCGTCAGCTCCCTTAGCATAGACGACCGTTTCACCATTGCAAACATGGCTATCGAAGCCGGTGCCAAAAACGGTATCTTCCCGGTAGACGAAAAAACCATCGAATACATTACCGGCCGTGTAAACCGTGACTATGTTGCTTCCACAGCAGACCCGGATGCAGTTTACGACCAAGTATTCGACATTAATTTAAGCGACATCAAAGCTACCGTTTCCATGCCCAGCTTACCGGACAACACCGAATTGGTTGAAAATTTACCCAAAATTAAAGTAGACCAAGTTGTTATCGGTTCCTGTACAAACGGCAGAATTTCCGACTTACGCAGAGCGGCTGAAATCCTTAAAGGCAAAAAAGTTGCCGACGGCGTAAGAGTTATCTTCTTCCCTGCCTCCATGGAAATTTACAAACAAGCTCTTAATGAAGGATTATTCAACATCTTCATTGATGCAGGATGTGTAATCTCCACTCCTACTTGCGGCCCCTGCTTGGGCGGTCACATGGGTATTTTGGCAGAAGGCGAAGTAGCCGTTTCCACAACCAACCGCAACTTTATCGGCCGTATGGGTCATATTGATTCCAAAGTATACTTATCTTCTCCGGAAGTAGCTGCTGCGTCCGCAATCGCAGGATATATCTGCACACCCGATAATGTAATGTAATACCTGAATTTATTTTGAATGTACGGATGTACAAATCAATTATTATAAGATATAAGCGAAAGATTGGGTGAGAGGATTCGCTTCTGCCCCGGGTCTTTCGGGACACCCATAAGGAGGTACTCAAATGGAATTTACAGGTAATGTATTCAAGTACGGAGACAACGTTGACACCGACGTTATTATCCCCGCACGCTACCTTAATACTATAAACGAAAAAGAATTGGCCGCTCACTGTATGGAGGATTTGGACAACACCTTTGTTAACCGTGTAAAAGAAGGCGACATTATGGTTGCCGGCTTTAACTTCGGTTGCGGTTCTTCCCGTGAACACGCTCCCATCTCCATCAAAGCTTCCGGCATCTCCTGCGTTATCGCAAAAAGCTTTGCCAGAATTTTCTACCGCAACGCTATCAATATCGGTCTTCCCATCTTGGAATGCCCCGAAGCGGCAGAAGCAATTGCAGACGGCGAACAAGTTAAAGTAAACCTTGTTGACGCTACAATTACCCTCGTTAACTCCGGCAAAACTTTCCAAGCAACCGAATTCCCGGAATTTGTTCGTGATATTATTCGTGCCGGCGGTTTAATCAAAAGCCTGCAAAATAAATAATTAGCTTCTTACGAAGCAAAACAAAAAACATTGGTCTATTTTCCAATGTTTTTTGTCCGTGTATAATGCAATTCCATTATCGTTCACCCCTCCATATAACTGATATATCATTAAAAATAAAACCCAATTACGTTTTACGGACGGGAATTTATTTAGGAGGTAAGTCGAATGGAAAAATATTTAAGACAACTAAAAGAAGATGGCTCCGATTTAGCCGTTAAAATTGATGCAAAAACAATTTCCACGGCTCCATGGACAGTTTATCGTTGTCAATTCGGCTGCGCAGCTTATGGCAAAAGTCACTACTGCCCACCAAAGACACCTACTTGGAAAGAAACCCAAGAAATGATTAACTGTTTTGAATACGCTATCCTTATTCGCTGCCACGAAATGGGCCTAGTCTCTCCGCTTGTTTCCAAAATTGCAAGGGATTTGTTTTTGGACGGTTATTATAAGGTTATGGGCTTTGGCAGCGGTCCTTGCCAAAAATGTGCCAAATGTAATCCGGAACGCTGTAATTTTCAAGGACAGATTATTCCTTCAGCAGAAGCCTGCGGTATTGACGTTTTCGCTACCGTCAGAGCAAACGGCTATGAAATACAAACTCTCATGGAAAAAGGCGAAGTACAAAATCATTATGGCATAATCCTTGTTGAGTAGTTATATGGGATTAAATCTTTGATTAAATACATAATTAATATATAACCGGTTAACTTTAAAACAGACCTGTTCCGTTTAGAAATCAAAAATCGGCTTGTTTTGTTTCAAGTTATAATTATAAAGTAAACGCTTGTCTTGCTTAACTTTTTTCAGCGTTTACCAAAATAACAATAGGTATAGAAAGTTGGTTAACTATGGATTTTAATATTACTGTAATTCCCGGCGACGGTATAGGCCCCGAGATAGTAGCAGAAGGTGTTAAGGTTTTAAACGCTGTGGGCAAACGCTTTAATCACAGCTTTAATTTTACAGAAGTACCTATGGGCGGTTGTGCTTACGACCAATACGGCACTCCGCTTCCGGATCATACCCTTGAAACAGCCTTAAAATCCGACAGCGTTCTTTTGGGTGCTGTAGGCGGCGAAAAATGGGATACTCTTCCCGGTCATTTAAGACCCGAAAAGGCTCTGCTCCAAATTCGTTCCGCTCTTAAACTTTACGCTAATCTTCGCCCGGCCATTTTCTATCCTGCTTTAATTGACGGCTGTCCTTTGAAAGCAGAAATAGTTGCCGGCGGTTTTAATATACTTACCGTTCGTGAATTAACCGGCGGTATCTATTTCGGTGAACGCGGACGTTACGAAGACGGACAAACCGCCTACGATACCGAGCAATACTCTGTTGAAGAAGTTGAACGCATAGGTCTGGTTGCTTTTAAAGCCGCTCAAAACCGTAAGAAAAAACTTTGCAGCATAGACAAAGCAAACGTTTTGGAATCTTCCAGACTTTGGCGTGAAGTTATGCAAAAACTTGCAAAAGATTTCCCGGACGTGGAATACTCCAATATGCTGGTTGACAACGCTGCTATGCAACTTATCCGTGACCCCAAACAATTTGACGTTATCGTTGCAAACAATATGTTTGGTGACATTCTCTCCGACGAAACAAGCATGTTAACCGGCTCTATCGGCATGTTGCCTTCTGCTAGCTTGGGAGCTTCCAAATTGGGTATGTACGAGCCTATCCACGGTTCTGCTCCCGACATCGCAGGAAAAGGTATTGCTAACCCCATAGCCACCATTCTTTCCTGTGCAATGATGCTTAACCATTCCTTCAACCTCCTTGACGAAGCTCAAGTTATTGAAGATGCGGTTAACAAAGTTCTTAACCAAAACATCCGTACCAAAGACATCATGTCCGAAGGTATGAAATTGGTAAGCACAAGCGAAATGGGCAATGCAATCTGCGAAAATATTTTGGTATAATAATAAAAGAAAGACCTTGTGAACTTTATCAATGAAGGTTCCAAGGTCTTTTTTTTCAGTTATCTATTATTACTGCCCCGGTTAACCTTTGACGTCCGTCTTGGGTATATAAGCCAAAACAAAAACAGACAATTCTAAATCATTCGAATTGTCTGTTTTTGTTGCTATCTTGTTGCTCTAACTAGAACAAAGGTTGTATTGTTACATTTCCTGCAAGGTGGTACAGTTTCACCTTTAACACACGTAATTTCATTTGAACATCTTGTACATTTATATATGCCTGATTGTTCAACCTTGCCGCCTGTATGTATTGTCATATTAATCCCCCTTTCGTATTTATTCGCAACTTGAATCTATGAATACCAACTTATTAAAGTCTATTATACTAAGAAGAAACTGTTAGCACTCACGCTTAATGATTGCTAACAAAACCATAACACATATTTTTGAATATGTCAATAAGAAATTTTTTTTAGATTGAACCCGATTGAAATACATAATAGGATCTTATTTCCACTCATCACACCAGTATTAATCCATAAACTTATTAAAGAATATTTCTATAAAGCAATTTACTATCTGCTATATGATGATGTAGAGAAATTGTTATGCCCCTCTAGTCTATAATCCAAAATTCAATAGTATACATTATAATGCATAAAAAATTTGGAGGGACTGTTATGTTCGATAATTTAATTAATAAGAAAATTATGCTGACTGCCACCGTTTTGGTTTTGTTGGCGGTAATCAGCGTGCTGACCCTAAATCCATACAGCTTGGAGACTTTTGCAAAGGCATCAGGTACAAAGCGAAAAATCCCCATTTATTCCGTGGAAACGGACAAGAAAATAATATCCTTATCCTTTGATGCCGCCTGGGGTGCCGATGATACGGACCAATTACTTTCCATCTTAAAAGAAGAAGATATTAAGGCTACATTCTTTTTATGCGGCTACTGGCTTGATAAATACCCCGAGGAAGTCAAACGAATTTTTGAAGCCGGTCATGATATCGGAAACCACGGAAACACCCATGCCCACGGCGCACAATTGAGCCTTTCGCAAAATGTGGCAGAAATTAAAAACGCTCATGAAAAAGTTAAAAATCTCTTAGGTATAGATATGGATTTATACAGACCGCCTTTTGGCGAATATAACAATACCGTTGTTGAAGCCGCCGATTCTCTGGGTTATTATACGATACAATGGGATGTGGACAGTTGGGATTGGATGAACAAAGGCGTTGATTTCGAGATAAACCGAGTGGTTAATCATAAGAAGTTGCAGAACGGCTCTATATTGCTGTTCCATAACGA
>CAYXWM010000049.1:0-19369 GCA_964468805.1 uncultured Defluviitaleaceae bacterium | reverse complement strand
GCACCTGTGCCGGCAAATACTTCTTTATATTCATCAAGTTTGCCCATGGCTTGAAGTTGGTCTTCCACGGAGAAGCCGTTTTCAATCATACGAGTAATTTCTGTTTCGTTTTTACCGAGAATTTGAGCCGCTACCTCTTCGGGAGTTTGAGATACTTGAGCAAATGCAACTGTTCCCAATGCGACCACGGATGCAATTGACATAGCTACTGTTTTAATTAATTTCTTCTTCATAAACGTTCCTCCATTAAATTGATTAATTTATATTCCTCTGCCAAAGCCTGCCCTTTTCGAAGATTTTATTTGAGTCCCCGGGAAACCCATTCATGCCCGTCATGGCATGTCCGTAAGTTTTCTGAGGGCTCAAAGTACCCAAAAGTTCCGAAATATAAGCATTTCCGGCTGAGTAATAGCTTTGCTACACAATTATTATTAACCAAAATTGTAAATTAACTAAGGAATTTTTTTCCTGTAAAACCGGAAACCCACTTTATAATTGAAGGAAAACAAAGTATATGCATTATTATGTAATCGTTTTTCCTGATTTTTTGCTTTATTTACAGGAAATATTTTAAAATCACGCTATAATTTTCCGAAAGTAAAACTTTCGCGGAATGGTTTATGTTACTTAGCCAATGATATTATCTTTGCCCAATACCGCAATAAAATTATGTAAATATTAAGCAGTTTCGCATATAAACCGCTTTTTGGTTTTAATAAATGTAATGGGATTGTAATGCATTTGTCATAAATTGCTTATAAAAATGCCCTCCGGCAAGCACAAATCAACAAAAAAAACCGCTCCGTATAAATATAATCAAAAACAGGAGGGGTTATATGGACAAGGCTATTGCAAAAGAAAACTTACATAAGGGAAATCTGTTACTTACAAAACAAGATGCGGCAGGAGCCGTTATGGCACTGTTTGGATTTTTTACGGCAAGAGTTATGGTATTGGGTGCCATTAATCCCATAGCCGTAGGATATGTTTCAAACTTCCTGGGCAACGGTTCAAGGATGTATTTTATAACTTTGCTGACCGGCCTGGGTTTTCTGACAAAATTTCAAGGTATATACCTTGTGAAATATATTTTGTGTTTGGGGCTTATTACGGGAATAAATGTGCTGGGCAGAAAACGATTAATCAGCCCGGGCATACTTTTTAAATCAATATCGGCGGCAGTTTGTACCTTTATTTCGGGAATCTTTATCGCCGCTATGAACCAAATGGGTTTTTACTTTATATTTATGGCGGTATTGGAATCGCTTTTTGTATTCAGCGTTACCTATGTACTCAAACGGGCAACGGACGTTATTACAGGTATACATTTCAGAAAAGCTCTTGCGACGGAAGAATTGATTAGCATTGCAGTTTTGCTGGGCGGTATAGTTGCCGGCTCGGCTGATATATACATAGGGTTGGTATCGCTGAAATTGTTTTTCTCAAGTTGTGTGCTGCTAATAGTGGCTTACAAAGGCGGCCCTGCATTTGGGGCAACAGTGGGTATACTTTTGGGCGTCTGCCTTTTCACCACGGGACAAGCCAATCCATCCATAGCCACGGTTTTTGCCCTTAGTGCCATGGGTGCCGGCTTGCTCAAAGAAAAAGGAAAGTTTGCTACGGCGTTTGGATTTTTGGCTTCGGGAATAGTGGCTGTATTACTGACGGATAGAAGTTTATTTACATTAGAATCTTTGTATTCCTCTCTTTTTGGAGGCGGTTTATTTTTATTGGTACCAAACAATTTTTATTTTAATGTAAACTCCACCATAAACCCCGGCGGCGATAACCCGGAAGAATACACTTCCAGACTTAAAGAAATAACCACCAACCGCCTGGATAAATTTTCCGATACCTTTGCAAAGTTATCCCAAACTTTAAGAGGCATATCAGAAAAAAAGACCTCTCTTACTCAAAAGGACATAGCAAGGCTTATAGACGAATTAGGCACATCAGCCTGTTACAATTGCAGTATGAAAACCTTTTGCTGGCAGGATCGCTTTTATGAAACTTATCAAACCGTGTTCGGTTTGCTGGGGATATGTGAAAAGAAAGGTGCGGTAAGTACAAAGGATGTGCCACAAAGCTTAATTGACAGTTGTATTAATGTAGATAAATTCGTGGAGACCACCAACAGGCTTTTCGAAATATATAAACTGAATATGTCTTGGCACAATAAAATAGCCGAAAGCAGGGACTTGGTTTCCACTCAACTTCTTTGCGTTGCGGGAATTATAAAAAATTTATCCGATGAATTGGATTTATCATTCAGTTTCAATCAAGGGTTGGAAAACGCCATAACAAAAGAACTGCGTAAAAACAAAATTGACGTTCGGGGCTTAATACTTATGGAAAACAAACACGGCTTTGCCGAGGTTACCATTAACACCAAGTCCTGTTTGGGCAAGAAAAACTGCTTAAAAACCATAGCCCCAACGGTAGGTAAGGTTTTGGGCAAAAGGCTTAAAAAATCCGGAAAAGATTGTGACTGCAAAGGCGACTTTTGTACATTAAGACTGGTGGAGGAACAAAGATTTTCCGTTACATACGGAGTTGCACGACGAGCAAAAACAGGCAGTTTGGAAACCGGGGATTCTTATTCCTTTATGGAATTGGATAACGGACAGGCCTTGTTGGTATTATCCGACGGAATGGGCTCCGGCTCTTACGCCCGAGAGGAAAGCGTAGCTGCGGTTGAGTTGCTGGAAGATTTGATAGAATCGGGATTTGAAAAAGAGGTTGCTATACGGCTGATTAATTCCGTGCTGGTATTAAAAAGCTCCGATGAAACTTTCTCCACCATGGATATTTGCTGTATAGATTTATACAGCGGTGAAGCGGAATTTATTAAAATGGGTGCCGTTTCCGGCTATATTTTAAGGGACAAAGACGTATCCGTAATTAAATCCTCCAGTCTGCCTATGGGTATACTTAATGACGTAGAACCGGAAGTATCCCAAAGAACCTTACAGGACAAAGACATAGTGGTTATGATTACGGATGGCATTTTGGATGTGACGGATACCTTCCTAAATCAGAGTACTTGGCTGATTAACGCATTGACAACCTTTAACGGCGTAAATCCCCAAGATATAGCGGACTTTATAATACAAGAAGCCCAAAAACGCAGCCCCAACAGAATAAGAGACGATATGACGGTTTTGGTGGCTAGGTTTTGGGAAAAGCCATAATAATTTTCAGAGATAACAGCAAAAGCAGAAATCACCGGTTTCTGCTTTTTTTATTTGTGTCAAAATACTGTACTGTAAAAAATTACCGGAGTTTTGTTTGCCCGGTATGAACCGGTAAATAATGGGCAAAAATTCAACTATCAAACAGGAACCATTTCGGAATTTATACTAATTCCAAATAAGATGGAGAACAAAATTAATCTTTTTTCCCTTGAACCGTTGGAAAAAAATAAATTATTTTTGTCCTCTGTTTAAAATGGAATCATTCTAATTATTTACAGGAGGCTTTTATGAAAAACGAGCGTGTAATTCTTATAAAAGGGGATAAAAGCAAGTGGTATGATCAAATAATTTTTATTTTAAAAAACAAACCCGAAACAAAACCGCCTGTAGACTTGGTAAAAGAAGCAGAAAAAATCGTGGGAAATTATCTTAACCTGCAAAATCTTCAAAAGAACAAAATAACGCCCTTGGTGGGAAGCAACAATAAACCCGTTATAAACATTGCACCCGGCTACAAGCCAAAAAAGGTAAGCAAAAATTCCACGTTAGACTATATACTGAATATCGGTTTGATTGTGGGCTGTGTATCCTTGGCATTTTTGATGTTAAAACTTCTCAGTTGATAAAAAAAATAGATTAAATATTTTATCCGATTAAATAAACAGTAAAAATCACAAAGTACAAAACAAAAAGCGGATACCCGGCGTTTGAAGGTATCCGCTATTACATTCTCTGTGATTTTTTGTTTGTTCCGATAATTTTGCCCGGCTTTCGTTTGTATTGAAAAAACGGACTGTGTAAACGGGATTTTTCATTGTTCCATTTGTTTACCCAAAAATCCGGAGGCAGTTTGCGCCAACTTTGTTTCCAGTTCGCCCATTTTCTTGTCTGTTGAGAGGAATACAACCGCACCGAGTACGTCGCCCTCGGAAATAATGGGTGCGATAAGTTCATGGTTGTAAATTGTATGGTCATCGTCCTCAAGAATGGGAACGAAGCCTTGTTCGTCGCGAGTGGCTACAACCATATTACGTTGAGATATTGCTTTTTCCAATGCCATGGAAATATGTTTCTCGATTAATTCCTTTTTGGCACCGCCCGAAACGGCTATGATTTGGTCTTTATCTACTATACAGGTTATATGTCCGCTGTTTTGAGCCAAACTTTCAGCATATTCCTTTGCGAATGCTCCCAGTTCTCCAATGGGAGAATATTTTTTTAATATGATTTCTCCCTCTCTGTCGGTAAAAATCTCGAGAGGATCTCCTTCTCTGATGCGTAAAGTTCTGCGTATCTCCTTCGGAATAACAACCCTTCCCAAATCGTCTATACGTCTGACTATGCCGGTAGCTTTCAAAAAAATTCCTCCTTGTGCTGTTATGTTTTCGAACTTAATGTAATTAATCTTGGCAAATTATAAAAAAATTATACTTTATTCGAATATTATGCCATGTTATGTCGTTTCGGAATTATATTTACAATGCTTCCGTACTGACCTTTTTATTTGGCAGGGATATATGCCGGAACAGATACACTTATATCAATCCTTCATCAAAGTTAGCTCCATGAAAATATTTTCATCAAACTTCCCGTAATATATGCAACGATGCAAAATATCTGTGGTTATATAAGGATTGGTAAGGCTGAATGAACCGTCCCAAGAGACAGCCGCCTAATCCGACCGTAGGCTTTAAAAATATACATCCGGTGCCCAAACAATTTTATCAATGTGTATAGCAGAAAGCAGTTATATGCAACGTCGTTCTGTCGTCGTACAAATGCTTTTTAATCGAGGCACTTACCCGATTAACATTGTTACATTGTTTATGACTATTATTTGACATTACAAGGATTATTATGCATAAGATATGGGCTGTCGACCAATGTAATATTTTGCTATTACCTTGGCAATAAAGAATATAATTCAAATATTTTGACTTCCAAACCGTTTTACGGTAATCCTTGATTTTTGAGATATATTTATGGCTGTTCTATGGTGTAAAAAAAGCAAAAACCTTCAATTGGGCTAATTACAACCTATAAATATATCTATGTACAGTAACATAATTTCTTTAAGTAAACATAGCATAAATTGTCAGTGTATGTCAATTAAGGAGTTCTCGTCCTGTTATTCGGTCTTTATGAAACGCCGGATTAATTTGTTTCCATGGGTGATAAATCCCTCTTATATAAATATTGCCTAAAACTTAAATTTCATGTAAACTGTTATCAATTTGTTTGTACATATACTTTAAGATTCTTTTTTATAAAAATTAAAACCGGTATAAGGAGGAAAAGTCTTGAATTACACAACCCCTAAGGAAGAAATTCTTGCAAGGCATAATAAACTCATTTCTCAACTGACGGCTATGGACGATAGCTGGGATACGATAATACTCATAGGCAGGGTTAACATATTTTATTTAACAGGCACCATGCAAGACGGAGTTTTGGTTATCAGACGCAACGGCTATGTTTATTACTTCGTACGAAAAAGCTACAGACGTGCCTGTTCGGAATGCGCCGTAGAAATAGTGAGAAAAATGTCGGGCTATAAGGATATGCTTCAAAGTCTGCCCGAAGATTTGGGCAAAACCTATATAGACATGGATATTTTCCCATTAATAGCATTGGACAGGCTAAAGAAATATTTCAATTTATCGGAAATAAAACCCATAGACAGAATTATGCAAAGCGTTAGAGCCGTAAAAAGCCCTTATGAATTGCAAATTATTGAGGAATCCGGAAAATGCCATGAAAAACTGTTTGATGAAATTCCCGGTCTGTTAAAGGAAGGTATGACGGAAGCGGAGCTTACGGGAGAAATTTATAATCTGATGATAAAATTGGGTTATCAGGGAGTAAGCCGATTTAATATGTTCCAAACAGAAATGGTGGTGGGACAATTGGGCTTTGGCGAAAGTTCTCTGTACTCTACCTCTTTTGACGGACCTGCCGGTATGAAGGGTATGTATCCGGCTGTGTCTATTATAGGCAGCAGGGAACGAGTGCTGAAAAAGGGCGACTTGGTGTTTGTGGATATAGGCTTCGGAGTAAGAGGTTATCATACGGACAAAACCCAAGTGTATTCCTTTGGTGCCGCTCCGGAAGAAAAAATACAAAATGTTCACAAACAATGTATGATAATACAAAAACAAATTACGGACTTAATTAAACCCGGTGCTATACCCTCAGAGATTTACACAAAAGCTCTTGCCCAAGTACCTGAAGAATTACGGGATATATTTATGAACAGCGGTGAAGAAAGTGTAAAATTCGTGGGGCACGGAGTAGGACTTCATATAGACGAGTTTCCGGTTTTGGCAAAGGGCTTCAACGAACCCCTGGAAGAAAACATGGTTATATCCGTGGAACCAAAATGCGGACTTGAAGGTATAGGTATGGTAGGAGTTGAGGAAACATTTGTGGTGACCTCTGACGGTTGTAGGTGTATAACCGGCGGTTGTAAAGATATATACTTAATTTCTAGTTAAGTAGTAACAAAAGCGTATATTCCTAGTGGTGAGCGACGGGTATTTTTTCATAAAAACGCAAGAGCGAACCGTTTAGGAAGAATCGCTTTTGTTGCGATTCCTTATACAATTAAGTATAACTGTATAACAGTAGTATAGCTAGACTTTCATAAAAATTAGATAAACCTTGGATTTTCCCGGTTGTTTGTATGAATTAAGAATTCCCACAAACCGCAGGGCTATCCAAGGTTTATTTTTTACCGCTATTTTATTTTTACATATTATATTATAGTAAAGGCAAGTTATTAATTTTTTGCTTCTTCGCCCGCTTTGTCTTCGTCTTTGGTTTTGTATGCGGTTATGTCTATACAGGATATAAGTATAGCAGGGATTCCGCCTGTCCAGATGATTCTTGAGGCTGTGGTTAAAGACCGGATTTTTAAGTAGGGATTGTAAGCTTCGGTTGTATGGGAGAGCAGCCCGCCTGTAAGTTTGTTTTTGGGGCAGTTTTTGCACGGTTCGTTGCGACTGAAGGCAATTAAGTGACATTTGTTACCCAAGAAATCTTCCCGGAACAGTTTAGCCAATTCCTTATTAACATACAGAGTTTCATGGGTGTTTTCATCTATAACATAAATATATGACTTCATGTTGTCCAGCATGGTTTTCATATTTTTAAATGATGCTATAAGTTCTTGGAACATATTTTTCTTTACCAGGAAAATAGAAAGAATTTTTGCAATATAGGAAAGCGTGGAGATTTCTTCTATAGACCAGATTCTTTGATTTTTGCAGTCATGATAACCTATGAACCCGGTAACCTTGCCGTTATTCAGTAATGCACAGTGTAAGAAAGATTGCAAATTTTCTTTTGGGAAACGGCTATACAATTCTATATTTTGGAAGTCCTCTGTTCGGTTGGAAAAATAAATTCCTTCGGTGCTATACAGTGAGAAAAGACCTTGGAACAAGCTTTCGGGTAGATTTTGAAGTTTGTCGATTAAGGGTTGAGTTCCTTGATTGCACCATTCAAAAGTATTGCTGTAGAACAGCCCGTTTTCGGATTTTTCGAATATATAACATCTGTCCACGCCGTATTGCTTGCCTACTATCTCCAAAACCATGTTAATAGTGGTATATAGGTCTTGGGTTTCGTAGAGCATTTCAAAAATATTGTATATTAAGTCATCTTTATAGTAATTTGCAATTTGACGCTCATCGTAGAGCATAAGATTTGTGTCTGAACTGTTTTTGTTGGATAGGCTTTCATCGTAAAAGCTGTAACAATCTTTGCCTCGTTTTTTTGATTCGTACAGTGCCAAGTCGGCGTGTTTAAAGAGTTCTTCGAAGCTTGTGCCGTCTTGAGGGTATATGGATATTCCTATACTGCCGGATATTTTGTAATCGTTTTTTTCTCCGCAGTAAGTTCTTCGAAATGCATTGGTAAGGGCTATTGCTTTTTGGGTTACTACATCTATAGAGGGAATCCTTTTGATGAATACCACAAATTCATCGCCGCCTATTCTTCCCACTATATCGTTTTCTCTGAATTCATTTTTTATATTGTCGGCTATAATTTTTAAGACGGAATCTCCGAATTGATGACCAAGATTATCATTTACGCCTTTAAAGTTATCTATATCTATTACAAATAAAGCTGCTTTAACATTGAAATTTTGAATAAGCGATTTTTTTATGAGTTCGTTGGTGGCTTCTTTGTTGTAAACTTTAGTGAGCGGGTCTGTTTTAGCCTTAATTTGCAGATCTTCTATTAACCCTCTTTGAGCGGTTACGTCGGTAATTTTCCCCAATGATTTCACCGGAAACAATTCGTTGTCAAAGATAAGTTTATAATCTATTGAAAACCAGCTTATTTGGTCAGGCCCTAATTTTACTCTTATTTCACCCTTGAAATTGGATATACCCAGCCGCATTGCCTCAACAATCTGCAAAAACAATTCCACATCGTCCTCATGAATTATCCCGGCATCAATTATGGATTTGGGACAATCGGTTAAAAACGAAGGAGCCTTGTATTTAGCAGAAACATTTGCTGAAAGGCTGACGGTGGAGTTAATTATATCGTAATCAAAGATTATATCGTCGGATAGGTCGAAAATAGTTCGGCTGAGTTCCTGTTCTTTGTTCAGCTTATCAAGAAGCTTAATATTTTTATCAATATCAAGTATAATACAATTTAAACGGTCATATCTTTCTTGGGAAAACACGGTTATTCCCGAGCAACTTATCCAAATTATACCGTCATCTTTTTTTCTGACTCTAAACTGCAACTCGAATTTATTGCCTATTTCCGTTTGCCTTTCCAAAGATTCCAGCGTCGGCGATAAATCGTCGGGATGTATTAAATCCACGCAACGGTTTTTAAGCTTTTGGGTAAATTCTTCTTTCGTATAACCAAGCATTTCATAGAAACCGTTGTTAGCATAAGTAACAGTCAAAAACGGATCATGCTCCATAATCAGTATGCCGCCCGGAACAGTCTCGTTTATCATTTCAAGGTGTTTTGATTTGAGGCTGAGTTCCTGCTGTAATTGCTTTATCTCTGTTATTTCCGATATGGAAACTATAATAGTTGGGGTATCCCGATCTATGTTGCCCTCTGCCACAATCCATAAGGATAGGTCTTCTTTTGGGCTGATATTTACTTCTATTCTGAAACCCCCGTTATAGGCCAGTTGTTCCCATACACTTTGACGTATATCATCAATGACCCCTTCAGCCACAAAAGGAAACCATGTAGCTTCTTCGTCCAGATGTTCAACCTGCAAAAGGTTTAACAGAGCTCGGTTTGCATATATTAACCTTCCCGTCTCGGCATCTATTACAACAACTCCCGAAGGCAAAAAGTCAAAAGCATCGTACTGCATAAGATTCCTCCCAAAGATACCGGTAAATGATGCGGGAAGATTTATAATAAATAACCGGTATGTATTGCATATATTGCCCGGCGAAATCCCCGTAGGGCTCCCGGACGGAGGCCTTTATAAAATCGTTACTTGGGGAGAAAATAATCAAATTTTCTCCCCAAGTAAATACTGCATTATGAAAATACATTAGCTGTAAAGGCATATCCCATTACTTGGGATACGGCATATTTTATATCAATCGATTTTGCTGATTTACAGAGAAATAAAATGTTTCGCCAAATCTTCCATAGTGTCTCTTGAACGTACAAGTACAACTTCTCCGTTTTCTCTGATTAATACTTCCGCAGGACGTAAACGGTTATTGTAGTTGGAACTCATAACGTGACCGTAAGCACCGGCATCCAAAACGCCCAAGATGTCGCCTTGGAATATTTCGGGCAATTCTCGATTTTTTGCAATAATATCGCCGGTTTCGCAAATATTTCCAACTACGGTAACAACTTCGTTTTTGTCTGAAGGTGTATCGTTGGGACGATAGATTTCTATATCGTGATGTGAATCGTACATAACCGGTCTTGCAAGAACGTTGAAGCCTAAGTCAGTACCTACATATTTGTTGTCACCGTTGTATTTAACCGCATGAACCGTACCCAAGAGCAAGCCGGCTTCGGCGGAAATATATCTGCCCGGCTCTATTTTAAACAGAAGTTGTTTGCCATAGGCTTTGGAGAAATCATGCATAAATTCGGAAAGTTGCAAGCCCAGAGCCTTCAAATCCAAACGGCCTTGGTCTTCTTGTTTGCGATAAGGTATACCGAAACCGCCGCCCAAATCAATAAAATCCAAATCTTCGAAGTTTTGGGCTATGCTCAAAAGGTTTCTTGCACCTTCCACGTAACTTTCCGGTTCCATAAACAATGAACCTATGTGCTGATTTATACCTACCAATTTAAGATTGTATTTTTTCAAAATTTCTTTAACTTCCGGAATATATTCCGGATTTACGGCAAATTTTGTGTTTTTGCCGGCAGTAATTACTTTGTCGCAATGACCGGCACCTATACCGGGGTTAAAACGAATAGCTACTTTTCCGCCGGGATTGAGTTCGCCGTATTGGATTAATTGTGCCACGGAGTCAACGCTTACGGTTACTCCCATATCTATGGCATATTGCATTTCCTCTTTAGATACATTATTGCTGATGTACAGAATTTGTGACGGTTGGAAACCTGCTTTGCTTTCTATGAAAAGCTCTCCGGGAGACATAGCATCCACATCCAAGCCCTCTTCTTTTACAATTTGTAAGAAAGCAAGATTGCTGTTGGCTTTTGCGGAATAATTCACCCTGAAAGACGGATAGTCCACAAGATTTTTCATTTCTCTGCAATTTGAACGAATGATTCTTTCATTATAAACATATAACGGCGAACCGTATTGCTCGATGAGTTTAACAGGATTTACTCCTTGAAAAAAATTTACGTTGTCGGTAACCTTTGAGTTGATGTTTTTCATTTGTTATCCCTCTTATGTAATAAAATAATAGTTAATTCTATCATGATATATATTTAATGACAATATAATTTTTTTACCGGTTTATATATCGTTATAATTGAAATTTATATTAATGTTTTAATTGTAAATTTTTTGTAATATGTTTAAGTTTTCCGGAATATGAGGTCAATCCGGCTCTAGGGGCACGGGTAATGTATCTGTCATTAATTGAAGATTGGTATAAGTTAATTATACTTGTATAATTGTCAAGTTTATATTAAAATATATTGGATATTTATAACTTTTTCAACGAAGTAACATGAGAACCCGGAGGAATTTTCCCTGAATGGAAAGCTGTTTCTTCGTTTCTACGATAATAGCGTAAACGAACATAAACAAAGTAGGTGTGCATTTGAATTTTAATCATGTGTCGGTGTTGCTTGAGGAATGTATAAACGGATTAAATATTGATCCCGACGGTATTTATATTGATGCAACGCTGGGCGGTGGCGGTCACTCCGCCGAAATTTGCAAAAGATTGAAAAACGGCTTGCTTATAGGCATAGACCAAGATATAAATGCCATAAACAAAGCAAAATCAGTTCTGGCGGATTACTCCAACGTAATCTTTGTAAACGATAATTTCTCGAATATTAATGTAATAATGGAGGATTTAAAAGTTCGGGGCATAAACAAAATAAACGGTGCCTTATATGACCTTGGTGTATCCTCTCATCAACTTGACGAGGCAAGCAGAGGCTTTTCTTATATGGCAGACGCTCCTTTGGATATGAGAATGGACGTCCGAAGGGATATTTCAGCCTACAGCGTTGTCAACGAATATACGGAAAACCAACTGAGCAAAATTATTTTCGATTACGGCGAAGAACGCTGGGCGAAACGTATAGCTAAATTTATAGTTGCAGAGCGTAAGGACAAGCCCATTGAGACTACCTTTGAACTGGTTTCCGTTATAAAAAAAGCCATCCCGGCAGGAGCCAGATTCGACGGCCCTCATCCTGCCAAGCGAACCTTTCAAGCAATAAGAATAGAGGTTAACGCTGAATTAAGCATATTAAGCCAAGCTTTATCCGACATGACAGAATATTTGGACAGTAAGGGCAGAATCTGCGTTATTTCCTTCCATTCATTGGAGGACAGAGTAGTTAAAAACACTTTCCGTACCATGGCTAACCCCTGCATTTGCCCCTTGGAACTTAACGTTTGCCAATGCAACAGAAAGCCGAAAGTCAAGGTTATAACCGGCAAACCCATAATTCCCGGGGAAACAGAGTTGGAAAATAATCACCGAGCAAGGTCGGCTAAGTTACGTATAGCCGAAAGACTTGAACCGGAAACCGAGTAATATTTATCGACGGTTAGATACGATTCTTTTCTGTATTTTATTTTTTATAGTAACAGTATTATAAATAAATTAAGTGAGGTGGAACTATGGCAACCCGTAACTACAACAAAAAACGCATACAAAGACGCTCTTTACCCTATTACTCACCCACATCGGAAGCATTTGCAGTGGACCCGGTTCAACAGGAGGAGTTACGTCCGAGAAGGCGACCTCTGCCTCGTCGAGCAAAAATCGTTCGTTATAAGCTGGTAAACGAGGGCAAAAAAATCAGTCTTTTGGCTATGTTAACGGTTATTTTTATTTTTTCGGGATTATTGTCCGTAGCTTCCTTTTTCACTTTAATTTCGGAAAAACAGTCGGAAATTTCCACTTTGAGCAATATGCATAAGAAATTGCAGGAGGCAAACCTTATTACCCAAGCTCAAATCGCCCAAGGTTATGACTTAAAAGAAATTGAGCAAATAGCCAAAACCAGACTGGGAATGGACAGACCCAAACCTCATCAAATTACTTATATCAGCGTTCCCAAGCAAGATTACGTGGTAATGAAATCAAAATAACCGGATGCAAAATAAGCTCTTATAAAATATTCCGTAATTTTCGGGTTTTGTCAAAAAGAATATGACAAAATCCTCTTGTATTAATATAGATAATGCTGTGTAGGCGTTCGTTCGATGTCTGAAAAGAAAGTATTATACTAATTCCAAATAATATGAAGGACAAAAATAATCGTTTTTTCCTTGAACCGTTGAAAAAAATCAATTATTTTTGTCCTCTGTTTAAAATGGAATCATTATATATGCTACAAAAAAGGTGAGTGTAATGCATAAACCAAAGCCGAAACTTCGCAAAACAAGAGAAATGAAGCAAGCCAAAAGCCGAAGAAATCGTCTCTTGTTTTTGGGAAACACAGTAAGTTTGATGTTGATTGGCTTACTTTGTGTGGTTTTTTTTCAAAAGCAGATTAACGGCGAAGAATATGAAAGAAAATCCAAAGAACAACAGTTAAACCACAAAAACACGGAGACTGTCATAAACCCAAACCGGGGCAGTATTTATGACAGAAATCAAAAAAGTCTTGCCATAAGCTATACGGTTTATAATGTTCGTTTGGACGTAAGAGCCTTGGTTGAAAGAAAAAAAGAGGTAATAGAAGACACATTTAAAAATCTTAACGAACTTTTGGATATTCCTTTTGATAAGCTAAACGATTATATTTCAACCGAATCGGAAGATAAGCTGAAATACGACACCAACTGGTTGCTCATAGCTCGTAAAATTCCTCAAAACCTGATGCTGGAAATAAAGGCTCGGGAATTACCCTGCGTTTATTTTGAGGACGACTCCATGAGGCAATATGTTTTTGATACCTTGGGAGCCGCTGTTTTGGGTTTTAAAAGAGGAGACAGCCTTAGCGGCTTGGAAAAGCAATATAATGTACATATGTCCGGGGTAGCCGGGAGAATAAGCAAGGTTTATGACGCAAACAACAATATCGTGCTTAATCAAATTCCCGCAAAAGAGGGTTACTCCATTATTACTACTCTGGATTTGGATATTCAGCAGTTTGCCGAAGAAGCCGTCCGGAAAGCAGGAACAGAATATTTACCCAAAAACGCCGCTGTTATAGTAATGAATCCAAATACCGGCGAAATTTTCGGTATGGCTCAATACCCTTCTTTTAATCCCAACGACCCAATGAACTTGGACTTTTTGGGTACGGATTATGCCAAAGAGCAAATGGAAGCCATGACAGAAGAAGAAAGAATGGATCAATATTTCAGAACTTGGGCAAACTACAATATTTCCAGTACCTTTGAACCCGGTTCCATTTTTAAGCCCATTTTGGTAGCTGCCGCCTTGGAAGAAGGGGTTATTACTCCCAACTCAACCTTCACTTGCACCGGTAAAAAACAGGTTGCAGATAAGGAAATCGGTTGTTGGTATACCCAGGGACACGGCGTTCAAACCTTATCCCAATTTCTGGCAAACTCCTGCAACGTTGCGGCAATGGAAATAGCCTTAAAAATGGGCAGAGAAAAGTTCTACAAATATCAACACGACTTTGGTTACGGTGAAAAAACCGGCATAGATTTACCCGGCGAAGAATACTCCGGTTCAGCCTCTGTTATGTATACTGTGGACAGGCTTGGTCCGGTTGAATTGGCAACAAGCGGTATGGGTCAAAGCTTTAACGCCACCGCCATTCAATCAATAAATGCCTTTGCTGCGGTTATAAACGGCGGAAAGCTTATGAAGCCCTATATAGTGTCCCAAGTTGTGGACTCCAACAAACGCATAGTAAAGGAAAATACCGAAACCATCAGTAAAAAAGTTATATCTGAAGATACCTCCAACTTCATGAGAAATATGCTAAAAGACGTTGTTTCCACTGAGGGTACGGGAAAAAAAGCCGTTATAAAAGGATATAACATAGGCGGTAAAACCGGTACAGGTGAGCAGGGTAAACGGGACGGCAAAACCCACGTTGTTTCCTTTATAGCCTACTTAACCGTTGAAAAGCCGGAATACATAGCCATTGCAATAATAGACCGCCCCAAAGACTACAAGGAATATATGCAAGGCTCCACCACAGCCGCTCCCATCTTGAGAGAATTGCTGATGAAAATTATTAAAAACAAAGGCATAAAACCCAGCAGCGAAACAAATCCCGAGGACAATATCTATTTTGATAACGTAAACACCATAGACCTGCCCGATTATATAGGCAAAAGTGTTGCGGAGTCTTTTAGAGAATTAAACCGGTTGGATTTGAATTATGAAGTAGTGGGTGACGGTGACGTAGTTACCAATCAAGTTCCCATAGGCGGTACCGTTATTACCTCCGACACAAAAATAATCTTAAACATAGGCTCCGGCGGAGAAGAAGTACCCTTTACCACCGTTCCCGACCTTACAGGGCATACTCTGGCAGACGCCACATCTATGCTTACCGAATTGGACTTGGGAATTTTCGTAAAGCAAAGCCAACAACCCCAAGCCGAAGCATCTCAACCAACCCAAGAACCTCAACAAACCGAAGGAGGCCCCCAACCAAAGGAAAGAACCGAGGAAGAAGAGGCTTTAAGAACGGTTATTCACCAAATACCCCAACCCAATACCAAGCTTCAAAGCGGTGCTGAAATTACCTTGATTTTGGAGTAGACAATTTGTTCTGCCTTTTGCAGTAATCTCTTAAATTGAATGCATGATTTATGTTTGATTTTATGGGAAGCTGAGAAATGTATTAAAAAATCAAGGGATGCCTAAAAACAAGTCATAGAGAATTTAAGGCTTTAATAAACTATTATATATCACTCGGACGTATTGTATATCCGCTACCCTTTCGTTTTCGAAAGGGTAGCTCCAATATCAAAACGAATTTTAGCCCACTCTAACCGGCGGTAAACTTCGTTTGGCACAGCGGTTTATACAATGCAAAAATGGAGAGAATATAAATGTCTAAGCTTACAATTCTCACTAAAAAAAAGCTGTTGTTCCTATTGACGTTCAGCGTCTGTGCTTTGACCTTATTGGGCATAAGGGTTTTTTATATACAATATTTTAAGGGAGAGCCTTTTCAGGAAAAGGCTTTTTATCAACAAACCAGAGAACGTTTGATTGCCCCGGAACGCGGCTCCATCTTGGACAGAAACATGATAGGCATTGCAAAAACAGAAACAGTGGCTTCTATCAGCGTTATCCATAATCAAATCAAGGATAAAGAAGAAGTTGCCCGTGTTCTTTCGGAAAAGCTTAACATGGACTATGACAAGGTTTTTGAAAAGGTTAACAAAAGAGTAGCTCTGGAACGTATTCAAACAAAAGTACCAAAGGAACTTGCAGACGAAATCCGTGACATGAATTTAAAGGGAGTGCTTGTGGATGAAGGTATTAAGCGTGTTTATCCTTATTCTACCTTGGCGTCCCAAGTTATAGGTTTTGTCGGAAAAGATAATCAAGGAATTATAGGGTTGGAAGCAAAATATGACAGTTATCTACAGGGCAAACCCGGTAAAATACTGGTAGAAACCGACGTAGCCGGTCGAGAAAAAGCCGGTGCAAGAGAATACAGGGTAGAACCTCAACAGGGCTACCACCTGGTAACAGGTTTGGACGTGGTTTTGCAGCAATACGCAGAGCAAACCTTGGCAAAGATAATTGAAGCCAAAAGTGCAAAACGGGGCGTTATAGTTCTGATGAACCCCCAAAACGGCGAAATTTACGCTCTTGCCAACAAACCCGACTTTGATTTAAACGAACCCTTTAAAATAAACAATCCCGAATTGGAAGCAACCTGGGATTATTTCACTCCTCAGGAACAAAACAATTATTTGAATCAAATGTGGCGTAACTTCAGCATTAACGACTCCTACGAGCCGGGCTCAACTTTTAAAATATTTACTTCAGCGGCAGGCTTGGAAAAAGGCGTAGTAACAGTTAATGACCAATTTTTCTGTTCCGGTTCAAAAGTTGTTGCCGGCAGACAGATAAAATGTTGGCGGTCGCCCAGAAGCCATGGCGGTCAAAACTTTGCCCAAGGGGTTTACAACTCCTGTAACCCTGTATTTATGGAAGTGGCGGAGCGTTTGGGTGCCCAAGATTTTTATCATTTTCTTGATGAATTCGGCTTCGATGAAAAAACAGGCATAGACGTTCCCGGCGAAGCCGCAGGTATACTTCACAAACCGGATAAAATCGGTCCGGTTGAATTGGCTACCATGAGTTTCGGGCAATCCTTCCAGATTACGCCCATTCAGCTTATGCGTGCCGGTTCGGCGGTAATCAACGGCGGATATTTGGTTACTCCTCATTTTGCAACCAAATTAATCGATTCTCAGGGGAACATAGTTGAGACATTTGACTATAATAAAGGTAAGCAGGTAATATCCCAAGAAACCTCTGCCAAAATGCGTGAGATTTTGGAGGGCGTTGTTTATACCGGTACAGGTAACAAAACATATCTTCCCGGTTACCGGGTTGGCGGAAAAACAGCAACCAGCGAAAAACTTCCCAGACGCAGCGGTAAGTACATAGCCTCCTTCCTTGCTTTTGCCCCGGCAGAAGACCCCCAAGTAATAGCACTGGTTCTTATAGACGAACCAAAAGGTACATATTTCGGCGGCCAAGTGGCCGGTCCCATCATGAAGAAATTGTTCGAAAATACTTTGCCTTATCTGAATATAGAACCCATATATTCCGATGCGGAACAACAAATGCCAAAAGTCGGTATGATTTCCCTGCCCGATTTTGTGGGGCGTTCAAAAAAAGAAGCCGAAATGATGTTTAAGGAACTGGAGCTGGAGCCTTTTTACCGTGGCGAAGGAGAATACGTTAAAAGCCAATTCCCTTTGGCAGGAGAGCTTGTAAACAAAGGCACAACCGTGGTTCTTTATCTTGACGAATAAGATAAAAACTTCTCGTTCGTTCATATTTAATCGGAAATATCCCAAACCTATCAACATTCCCAACCGGAACCGGCGACGAAACAGAGGTGAAGCATGAAACTATTGGAATTAATGCAGGACACAAAATTTAATCTTCTGCAATCGGACCTTGAAAAGGACATTAAGCAAATTACAATAGATTCACGAAAAGTACAAAAGGATTCATTGTTTATATGCATTAAAGGCTTTAGAACCGACGGCCACAAATATATAGCTTCGGCTATAGAACAGGGCTGCGTTGCCCTTTTGGTAGAGGACGTACCGGAGGTTCCGGAGCACGTAACCGTAATTCAAGTAGAAAATTGCAGAAAAGCCATGGCTACGGTTGCGGCTAATTTTTACGGCAACCCTGCCGACTTTTTAACTTTAATCGGCGTAACCGGTACAAACGGAAAGACCTCGACTACATATTTTATGGAGGCGATACTGGATACCTACGCCTTAAAATCCGGTGTAATCGGCACCATAGGCGCCCGTATAGGCGAAAAAAATATGGATTTACACGCCGGTACCACTCCCGATACTATCGAACTGCATGAAATTTTGTCAATTATTAAACAGGAACGTGCAAAACACGTTATAATGGAAGTCAGTTCCCATGCCTTGGCCTTACACAAGGTTAACGGAATTAACTTCCATGCCGCCATTTTCACCAATCTTACCCAAGACCATCTGGATTTACACGGCGATATGGAGAGCTATCTGAAAGAGAAAGCAAAACTGTTCAGAATGTGTACCCTGGGCTTTGTAAACGCCGATGACCCTGCCTCGGAATATATAATCCAAAACGCAACCTGTAAAATTACCACCTTCAGCATAAACAACCCTTCGGATTTTCAAGCTACAAACATCGAATATCTCAACTCCGGGGTTGCCTTTGACCTGACTATTAAAGGCGAAAAAGTTAGGTTTACAATACCTGTGGCAGGTCAATTTACGGTTTATAATACTTTGGGTGTTATATCTTGTGCATGTGGTTTGGGAATACCTGCGGAAGTTATAAGACATGGTTTAAAAAATATGAAGGGCGTTCCGGGACGTATACAATCAGTGCCAAACGATAAGGGGTTTAGCGTAATAGTAGACTATGCCCACACTCCCGACGGGTTGGACAATATCATTAAATCCGTCCGCGGCTTTACCAAAGGACGTGTTATCACCATATTCGGTTGCGGCGGTGACAGAGACCCAACTAAACGACCCATTATGGGCGAAATCGCCGGGCGATTGTCCGATTACTGTGTAATCACCTCCGACAATCCCCGAACAGAGGACCCTCAAAGCATTTTGGATCAGATAGAGACGGCAACAGTAAAAACAGACTGCCCATATGTAAAAATAATAGACCGCAAGGAAGCCATAGGTCACGCAATAAGTATTGCCAAACCGGAGGATTCCGTTATAATTGCAGGTAAGGGACACGAAAATTATCAAATTTTTCCTGACAGAACAATTCATTTTGATGATTTCGAAGTGGCATTGGAATTTTTAAACGACCGGAAATAATATA
>CAYXWM010000048.1:0-21981 GCA_964468805.1 uncultured Defluviitaleaceae bacterium | reverse complement strand
ACCCTGCAAGTAAACATTCCCCGAGGAATAGACAACGGTCAAACCATTCGTCTTTCCGGCAGAGGAGAACCCGGTCAAAAAGGCGGTCCCAACGGCGACTTGCTTATTACCGTTTACGTTCAAGCTCACAAAATCTTTATACGCAGAGAAAATAATCTCTACGTGGAAGTTCCCATAACCTTTGTTCAAGCGGCTTTGGGTAACGAAATAGTTATCCCTACCAT
Organism: uncultured Defluviitaleaceae bacterium; assembly: GCA_964468805.1. GTDB lineage: Bacteria > Bacillota > Clostridia > Lachnospirales > WRBF01 > CAYXWM01. Next base: position 21,757 of record CAYXWM010000048.1, on the reverse strand, counting down.
GGAAAACGAAGAAAAGTACACCGTTAAACCGGGCACTCAAACCGGTACGGTCTTTACCTTAAAAGGCAAAGGTGTACCCAGCGTTCGTAATAATAAGGTAGTGGGCGACCTTATAGTAACCCTTAAAGTTACCGTTCCCACAAGTCTTACAGAAGTCCAAAAAGCAAAGTTAAAAGAATTTGCCGACGAAATGGGCGAAGATTACAAGGATCATAAAAAGGGCTTTTTTGATAAAATCAAAGATGCGTTGAGATAAATAAAAAAGGCTGTATCAAATTTGTTTTGATACAGCCTTTTTTGTACTCTACATAAATTCAAAAAATCTGTCAGAGTTCTCAAATACAAAAACGTCAAAGTCACAAATACCGGATATTTCTGTTTTAAATTCTTCTATTTTGGTATCATCAATGTGTAGTATATCAACTTGAATACAGTCATCACCTATTCCCATACATGTTACTTGAGTCCATATGCTATTGGGATTTTCCATATTTTCTTCCCATTCTTTGCACAATAGGTCCATTATATCTTCAAGGTATTTGTAGGAATATTTGGATTTTGGATAAACAAGCGGTAGATTTTCTTCGGCTTGTACTGAACGGGTAAATTCCGAAGGATAACCCGTTGCATGAGGTTTTTCTATTCCAATGACCTCATCTTTCTCGTTTACATAGAATCTTTCAAATTTGTCGCTGTATTCAACCTTAGGGCTTGTTGATACCGGAAAGTTTGCATATTCGTCAGAAACACAGGTTATAACAATTAATAAAAATACAAACAAATACGAAATAAGATGGAGTATTTTATGCATAGTCATAACAGCACCTCTGCTTTTTATTATAATTTTACCAACATTATCAGAAACCGACAATACTTTTTTGTTTGGGCAAACTTTCTTTAAATGCCCTGTTATATTGACAATATCCTTAAATGTTGGTAAGATAAAATTGAATACTTTCATACGAGAACACATTGCGTATGTTTAAAAAAGACAATAATTACAAATGATAATATAGCGGTTTAACTTTAATAAACCAAAATAAATTGCAATTCGCCAATGCTTCAAGGATTAATTGCAATTTATTTTATACATTTTATACTTAATTAGCAATTAATTATAACTTAAACCGCTATAGCTGAGGAACACCGATTGGAAAAGGTATTTTATTATTTCGAGGAAACTTTTTTAAGTTTCCTCTAGGTTTATTTTACGCTACTATCATGGAATCGGTAATCCGGTAAAATATATGCTGTAAATGGCAGGAGTGAAAATATGCATAAATTAGAAAAAGAAGGCTTGACTTTTGACGACGTATTGTTAATACCGGCAAAGTCCCACGTAGTACCCAGTAAGGTGGATTTAACCACAAATTTAACCAAGACCATTCGTTTAAATGCACCTATAATGAGTGCCGGCATGGATACGGTTACAACTGCAACCATGGCTATAGCAGTGGCAAGACAGGGCGGTATTGGCGTAATACATAAAAACCTGTCTATAGAGCAACAAGTTACTGAAGTTGATAAGGTAAAACGCTCCGAACACGGCGTAATTACCGACCCGTTTTTCCTTTCTCCCAACCATTATGTTTATGAAGCCAACGAGCTTATGGCAAAATACCATATCTCCGGCGTTCCCATAACAGAAAACGATAAACTTATCGGTATCATTACAAACAGAGACTTACGCTTCGAAACCGACCATAATAAAAAAATCTACGAGGTTATGACCAGAGAAAACCTCATAACCTGCCGTGAAGGCACAAGTCTTGAAGAAGCGAAAAAATTACTCACCACCCATAAAATCGAAAAACTCCCCATAGTAGATGAAAAAGGCTACCTCAAAGGCTTAATCACCATAAAAGACATAGAAAAAGCCATAAAATACCCAAATTCCGCAAAAGACAAACACAGCCGTCTTTTGGTTGCGGCGGCAATCGGTGCTTCCGGAGACTTTATGGAGCGTGCTACCCAACTGGTTAAAGCAAAGGTAGATGCCATCGTTGTTGATTCCGCTCACGGACATTCCATTAACGTAATCAACGCCGTAAAACAATTACGCTCCTTGTTTAACGACAAAGTTCAAATTATTGCCGGTAACGTTGCTACAGCAAAGGCTACCGTTGAATTGATTGAGGCAGGAGCAGATGCAATTAAAGTGGGTATAGGACCCGGTTCTATCTGTACCACCCGTGTGGTTGCCGGTATAGGTGTACCCCAAATTACAGCCATCTACGACTGTGCTGAAGCTGCAAAACCCTACGGTATCCCGGTTATCGCCGACGGCGGTATTAAATTCTCCGGAGATATTACTAAGGCTATGGGTGCCGGTGCATCCGTATGTATGTTGGGCAGTATCTTTGCAGGCTGTGAAGAAAGCCCCGGCAGCATAGAGCTTTTCCAAGGTCGTAAATACAAAGTCTACCGTGGCATGGGTTCTCTTGCGGCAATGGAAGAAGGCAGCAAGGACAGATATTTCCAAGACGATAACGCAAAACTCGTTCCCGAAGGCGTAGAAGGACGTATAGCATACAAAGGTCTTGTAGCCGACACTATCTACCAATTAATGGGCGGGCTTCGTGCCGGTATGGGCTACTGCGGTTGTGCAACCATAGACGAATTGCGTGAAAACGCTCGCTTCATGAAAATAACCCCCGCAGGTCTCCGTGAAAGCCATCCTCACGACGTTCAAATAACAAAAGAAGCACCAAACTATTCCGTGGAATATTAATTACAATACTTACACCAATATACCCTTTCAAAATTTTAAAGTCTTTTTGAAAGGGGTTTGGGGAAAACTTTTTCTTCAGAAAAAGTTTTCCCCAAGGTTTTTTTACAAAGGAGTGATCGCCGGTGAAATTGCTCGTGGGAATAGATATTGGCGGAAGTACTACTAAAATTATAGGCCTGAAAAAGGACAAGTTAATAACCCCAATGCGTGTAAAAGCAACGGATCCGGTAACCTCCATATTCGGTGCCTTCGGTAAATTTTTATCCTCCAACAATATAATGTTACAGGACATAGAGAAAATAATGATTACCGGCGTCGGCTCCACATATATAGACCGACCCATCTACGGCATACCCACCGGCCGTGTGGATGAGTTCCAAGCAAACGGTCTCGGCGGTCTCTACATTACCGGTTTGGAAGCGGCTCTCATAGTCAGCATGGGTACGGGCACCTCACTTGTAAGGGCCGATAGGAACGCCATAGAACACATAGGCGGTACGGGCGTAGGCGGCGGCACCATAATAGGTCTGGCCGACCGTATGTTGAACATTCGCAGCATCGAACACATAATCCAAAAGGCGGAATCCGGCAACCTAAAAAACATAGACCTAATGGTTTGTGATTTAACAAACATCATGCTGCCCAGTCTTCCGCCGGATACCACTGCCTCCAATTTCGGTAAAATCAGCGACATTGCCGAACAAGGTGACATCGCTCTGGGCATTATAAATCTGGTATTCCAAACCATAGGCATGAACGCCGTTTTCGCTGTACGTAATTCCGAATTAAAGGACATTATCCTTATAGGCAACCTCTCCACCATAAAACTCTCCCATCATATTTTCGATACTCTGGGTCAGATTTTCAAGGTGAATTTTGTTATACCCGAAAACTCCGAATATGCAACAGCCGTAGGAGCCGCCTTGGCTTTTAATGACAGTAGCAAGTATCGTGACCTGTAAGTATTTTATTATTTTTCTCTTTGGTGTCATAGTATAAATAATATACTAATTCCATATACGATGAAGGACAAAAATAACCGTTTTTCCTTGTAATCAATTATTTTTGTCCGTTGCTTAAAATGGAATCATTATACTATAAAAAAGGAGTAAAAATATGGAGCAAACTCGAGTTCGTGTTATCAACGAGGTATCCACAGTTAAGGAAAGCGGTTGGAAGCTTTGTCTGCAATGGTGTGAATACGTTTACGGAAATAATGAAACGGATATGGGCTATCGATACATATGGTGCAGACCGGACGGCACTTTACAACCGGCACGAGGACAGGCAAGGATACCTTCAATGGCTGATATGCTGTTGTTAATTTCCGAGGCTTTTAAGGAAGGTTGGGCAAAGGAATAATTCTGAACAACAAAAATCCCACAATTTTAAAGTTGTGGGATTTTTGTTTTACCTAAACAAACTCTTTACGTTTAACACTTGTATAAATCAAGACAAACAAGGAAAATAAAGCGTTGCTAATAAAAGGTTGAACATTGTTTTCTTTCATTATGGTTAGGCTTATGGCAAGGAATAAGGCAGAATATATAATCATACCCCAATAACCCCATTTGCGACGCTTCAAATAACCATAAGTTATAACCGCCGTAACAACCGCAAGTAATATTCTCGCCAAAAGCTCCGGTACTTGTGGTATACCAAGCCTTATGTTAAAAGGAACGGATTGAGCCGTTCCGAGGGTAATCAACAACACAGCAACGCCAAATAAGTAAAAATAACCTATAAAGGTAACTACTTTTGATTTAACGGAATCCATAAGCATTACTTCCTTTATTTAAGCGAATAACTTTTCGCTGAGGCTCTCGAACGCCCGGTCTTTTCTTTGATTGAATACGGTTTTGTTGTATTCGAAAAGATTGTTGCCCTGGGAATCTATGGTTACAATCAGCGGACCGAAATTTTTCACACGCAACAGCCACAGTGCCTCCGGCATACCCAAATCCAACCATTGTACGTCAACAACTTCCGTAATGGAATCAGCCGCCAAAACTCCGCAACCGCCCGGATAAAGGGTATGCAAAGCCTTGAACTTTTTGCAGGCTTCTGCAGTTTTTTCACCCATTCCGCCCTTGCCGATTATGAGTTTTACGCCTGTTCTCTCAACAAAATCATGCTGAAATTTTTCCATACGCATACTGGTGGTAGGACCGGCGGCAACTACATTATGGCTTCCGTCTGTGGTTTCTACTATGGGTCCGGCATGGAATATACCGGCTCCGGCTATATCAAAGGGCAATTCTGTGCCGCTTAAACAACGTTTATGAGCCGAATCTCTGCCGGTCATTATAATCCCGTCCAGATACACGGTGTCACCTATTTTTATGTTTTGCAAAGCTTCGTCGCTGATAGGTGTGGTTAAAAAATGTGTCATATATAATCCCTTCATCCGGTGTATTCTTTTAACTTATACTAATTTCTGTGAATGCTATTATTTCATAGTAATTTTACTATAACTGTTCAAAAAAAACAATAACCTTGAGAAGATAAGGTAGTGTTGTGCTAATCTTCTCAAGGTTATTTTGCTTTTTTACAGACTCATTCCCAGCTTAATAGCTGCAATATTGTTAAGCTTCATATCCGACTTACGAGCCGGAACGCTTTTTTCTATGGCTTTTTCGACGGATTCCAAGGTGGCAAATCCGGTTTCGGCAAGTACTTTTCCCACAAGGATAATATTTGCCAATCCCTTTAAATTATGCTCTTCCGCAAGGGCTGTGGCAGGTATGTAAAAGGCTTTGATGTCTGTACGGTCGCTTTGTTTTTGAACAAGACTGCTGTCTACTACCACCAAAGAACCGGGTTGGACTGACCCTATAAATTTGTCAAAAGAGGGCAGATTCATGGCTACAAGTATGTTGGGGTTAAGAACTTGAGGTGAGCCTATGGTTTCGGAAGAAAGGCTAACTGAACAGCTTGCGGTACCTCCACGCATTTCGGGGCCGTAGGAGGGAAGCCAGGATACTTGATAACCTTCAAACAAACCTGCGTAAGCGGCTATTTTTCCGGCAAACAAAATACCCTGTCCGCCGAAGCCGGCAATCAACATATCAAAATTTTTGGACATTATTCAGCCACCTCCACGTCTTTAAAAACTCCCAATGGGAAGTGAGGCATCATATTTTCCCTAAGCCAGCTTAAAGCCTCAACGGGAGTAACGCCCCAGTTTGTGGGACAGGTAGAGAGAACTTCCACTATGGAGTAGCCAAGCCCCTTCATTTGATATTCAAACGCCTTTTTGATAGCTCTTTTGGTCTCTTTTACGTTTTTAACGCAGTCCACGGAAACACGTTGGGCAAAGGTAACGCCGTCTAAGGTAGAGAGCATTTCGCAAACCTTAATGGGGTTTCCGTCGCTTTTGGAACGACCGTAGGGTGTGGTTTGGGTAATTTGTCCCGGCAAAGAGGTGGGAGCCATTTGTCCGCCGGTCATACCGTAAATTACGTTGTTAACGAAGATAACGGTTATATTTTCACCGCGGCAGGCAGCATGGACAGTTTCGGCAGTACCGATAGCCGCCAAATCGCCGTCGCCTTGGTAGGTAAACACTATATTTTCGGGGTTTGCACGTTTAATACCGGTTGCAACCGCCTGAGCCCTGCCGTGAGGAGCTTGTGCCATATCGCAGGCAAAGAAGTCGTATGCAAAAACGGCACAACCAACGGGAGCAACACCCACAGTACGTCCTTCTATTTCCAGTTCGTCCATAACTTCGGCAACAAGACGATGAATAATACCGTGAGTACAGCCGGGGCAGTAGCTTAAAGTAACGTCATTTAACGCCTTGGGTTTTTGGAATACAACAGCCACTATTGTACACCTCCTAACTTCTTAATTTCGCTGAGAATTTGAGCCGGTTCAGGCATGGCACCGCCGGTACGCCCGAAAAATTCCACAGGTTTACGACCGTTTACACAAAGCTTAACGTCGTCAACCATTTGACCGGTATTCATTTCAACGGTTAAGAATACTTTTGCGGTTTCTGCCGCTTTGGATATAACTTTTTCCGGGAAAGGCCAAAGAGTTATGGGGCGAATCAAGCCGGCTTTGATGCCTTCGGCACGGGCTGATTTTATAGCGGATACGGCGATTCTGGCAGAGGCACCGTAGGCTACGATTATTACGTCTGCATCGTCGGTCATAAATTCTTCGGCTTGTTGGTGGTTTGCCTTAATTTCTTCGTATTTTTTATAACGTTTTGCAATTATTTCTTCAAGAACAGGTGGTTGTATGTAAAGTGAGTTGATAATGTTTTGTTTGCGTTTGTCCTTGTGACCGGTCAACGCCCAAGTTTTTTCGGGCAGATCTGTATTTACGGGCTTAAACTCCACAGGTTCCATCATTTGACCCAACATACCGTCAGCCAGAATCATGGCAGGCATACGATAATTGTCGGACAAATCAAAGGCTTGGTGCATAACGTCCACCATTTCCTGAACGGTTGAAGGAGCGAAAACCAGCATATGGAAATCGCCGTGACCGGTGGATTTTGTGGCTTGCCAGTAGTCCGCTTGGGATGGTTGAATACCGCCAAGACCCGGGCCGGCACGTTGGATATTGATAATAACGGCAGGCAAATCGGAAGCGGCTATGTAGGAAATACCCTCGGCTTTTAAGCTGATACCCGGGCTGGAGGATGATGTCAATACACGGTTGCCGGTTGCTGCTGCACCCAGAACCATGTTGATTGCGGCAACTTCGCTTTCGGCTTGCAGATAAACACCGCCCACCTGGGGCATACGTTTAGACATATAAGCGGCGACTTCGGTTTGGGGAGTAATGGGGTAACCGAAGAACAGGCGACAACCGGCTTGGATTGCTGCCTCGGCAAGAGCCTCGTTACCCTTCATTAAGATACGTTCGGACATACAACACACTACCTTTCCACTATAATGGCACAATCCGGACACATGGTTGCACACATTGCGCAGCCGATGCAATCCTCGGGGTTCAACTGTTTTGCGGGATGAAAGCCTTTGCTGTTGATATAATCCATATCAAAACCGATGATTTTTTTGGGACAAGCATCCGCACAAAGTTCACAGCCTTTGCATTTTTCGGTTATCACGCTTATATTTGGCATGGCGACCTCCTTTATATGTAAAAAATAGAAAGCGAAAAGCAAGACCTTGAGGGAAACTTTTTGTGAAGAAAAAGCTTCCCTCAAACTCCCTTAAATAATTTTAAGAAACGGTTTATTCCCAAGGTTTCTTTACAAACACTTCTATAGGTAAAATATCCTCGCTGTTATTAAGTTGAGCCATTACGGATACCGGAGCCGTTGAGAAGGCAAGCGGTAAACCTGCTGTATTGGCAACTTCTTTTGCGTAATCCAATGAGGATAAAATATGTTTTTCGGTGGTCTCGTTTGTTAAATGGGAATTATTTATAACTGCCGTAGCTTTCAGGCGACAGGCGGTCTGGATTTCGAGTAATTTTTCGTAGGTTTCCTTAGGGTCTGTGGTGTTGCGGCGATAGCGGTTAACCGTATAAAACATGGCATAGCCCTTGTTAATTATACGGCTGGCGAAACCGCCCAAAACTGCCGCCCCGGCGTCGTCTCCTCCGCAATCTATAATTACGTTGTCATAGGCATTGGTGAAAATACTGTTTATTTCCGGCGGAATTGACGGAACTTCAACATTGGTTGCGGCGTAGCGGGGTGTAATAAATTTCACGGCTGAAAAGTCCTCCGAATTAATGTGTTCGGAGCTTGTGAAATAAGGGTTGACGATGTCCAAGTCAACCAAGGCTGTCTTTTTGCCGTTGTTTGCCAAAATATGGGCTAGGTTTAAAGACAGATTAGTCTTACCCACGCCGTAGTAACCGCAGATGATAATAATAGGCGGCAAATTTAAAATACAGTCGGTTATTTTACTCACTCAAAAATCCTCAATCATACGTTTTTTACGCAGTTCGTTGCGTTTTATTGCTTTTTCATACTCTGCTTTTTCTTCTTCGGTTTCGGGTATAAGTTCCGGTACTTGAGCCGGTTTTCCGTCCTCGTGCAAGGCAACGCAAACCATGTAAGCTTGACTTACCAGTTCCCTGCTTCCGTCATAGTTTTCAGAATATGTGTCTACCTTTAATTCCATGGAAGATTTACCCACATAGGTTACCCTTGCATCAAGTACCAAGAAAGCACCTATGGGTATGGGTTTTATAAAACGAACGGTGTCTATGCAAGCGGTGGTAACGATTGTTTCGCAATGGCGTCTTGCGGCTACGGCTCCTGCCAGGTCTATCCATGAAGCAAGCTGGCCGCCGAATAGCATATGTCTGCCGTTCATATGCTCGCCGTGTACTACTTGGGTTATTTCTGTACGTGAATCTTTGGGGTGTTTAGTCAAAAATAGCATCTCCTAATATCTTTATACTTTAATTCAATCCGAGTAAAGTATAATACTGATTCCATTTTAAACAGAGGACAAAAATATTTGATTTTTTCCGACAGTTAAGGAAAAAACGATTATTTTTGTCCTTCATCTTATATGGAATAGTATAATTACTGTATATGGTACAGACAAAGCCGGATTATGTTACGGTTTTGTCTAAGATTAGTTTGTGCTTGGATTGTCTTTATTATCCGAACCCCTTATTTCAACACGACGGATTTTTCCGGAAATTGTTTTGGGCAGTTCGGGAAGAAATTCAATAATTCTCGGATATTTGTAGGGAGCGGTTTGTGATTTTACGTGTTCTTGAAGTTCGATTTTAAGTTCCTCCGAAGCCTCAAAGCCCTTCGCCAAAACTACGCTGGCCTTTACGACCTGACCGCGTATAGGATCCGGAGCTCCCGTTACGGCACATTCCAAAACGCAGGGATGTTCCATAAGCACGGATTCTATTTCGAAGGGGCCGATGCGGTAGCCGGAGGATTTTATAATATCATCCATACGACCTACATACCAGAAGTAGCCGTCCTCGTCACGCCAAGCGGTGTCCCCGGTATGATAGATACCGCCGGAGCGAACGGATTCGGTTAAGGCCGGGTCGTTGTAGTAATCTATAAACAGACCGTTGTTATCTTCATCGTTTACAAAGGCACAAATTTCTCCCACTACACCATTATCCACCCTTTCGCCGTTTTCGTCAAGAATGTCAACTCTATATTGAGCTGAAGGTTTTCCCATAGAGCCGGGTTTAGGTTCTGTTCCTTTAGCTGTAAAGGCGAAAAGCGTGGTTTCTGTTTGTCCGAAGCCCTCCATAAGTGCAAGACCGGTAGCTTTTTTAAATTGGTTAAATACCTCGGCGTTTAAGGCTTCGCCGGCTATGGTAGCGTGTTGGAGAGAGGATAAATCAAACTTGGATAAATCTTCCTTTATAAACATACGGAAAATGGTCGGCGGAGCACAGAAAGTTGTAATTTTGTATCTTCCAAATAAAGGAAGTAAATCTGCCGGAGCAAACTTGTCCAAATCACAAACGAAAATTCCGGCACCCAGGAGCCATTGACCGTAAATTTTGCCCCAAGCGGCTTTTGCCCAGCCGGTTTCCGCAAGGGTTAAATGCAGTCCTTTGGGGTCTACGTTTTGCCAGTATTTTGCTGTTACTATATGAGCAAGAGGATAGGCAAAATTATGACGTACCAATTTGGGATAGCCGGTAGTTCCGGAGGTGAAATAGCCCAACATGGGTTCGGTAGCTGTGTTTTCCACACGTTCCGGGAAGCTTTCGGAGGCTTCTTCCAGCATCTGATCGAAATTCAGCCAGCCTTCTCTTTCTCCGTTGGCAATCATACGTATTTCTACACTTTTACATTCGGGAAAGGCTTCTTCAGCATAGCCGGCAACATCACCGTCGGCTGTGCAAACCAATGCCTTTACCTTTGCAAAATTAAAGCGGTAAATAAAGTCTTTTTTAGTTAATAAATTGGTTCCGGGGATTGCTATTGCTCCTAATTTATGTAATCCCAAAACAGCAAACCAAAATTGATAATGGCGTTTCAAAACCAACATAACCGAATCGCCCTTGCCTATACCCAAAGAGCGGAATACATTTGCGGCTTTATCGGAATAATATTTCATTTCTCCGAAGGTAAAGGTGCGTTCGTCGCCCCTTAAATTGCACCATTGCATGGCTCGGCGGTTGGGTTCGTTTTGGGCTATAAAGTCTACGCAGTCATATGCAAAGTTGAAATTAGAAGTGGGTGTAGGAACAAAGGAACTTAATATGCCTTGTTCGTCATAAGTTTCTTTGCAATATTTAAGATGTAAAGATTCCATCATAACCTCCTGTTGTATAGCTATTCCTCTGATGTATGAAATAAGCTGTCATTAAACAACTTCTTATCCAAAGCCGAGAAGCTGTTTTTAAGAATAAATTCCGGTGCATCGGTTGTTTATCAAATATATATTTGCTGTCTTTTACAAGATTTATAAGGCAAAAATGTATATATGACAGAATTTCGGATATATTTCAGAAAGGATTAATTTTCCTTTTTTTGGGGCTTCATTACTATAGCTAAGAATTTACAGTCTTCACCGTCAACGGCTATCATACCGTGAGGTGTTTTGGAGTCGTAATATATGCAATCTCCTTGGGATAAATATTCGGTGTGTCCGTCGATTTGTACTTTCAGTTTGCCTTCTATAATATAGTCCATTTCCTGTCCTTCGTGGACGGAGAGGAGTATGGGTTTGTTTTCCGCATCCGGTTCAAAAGGAGCTACCACGTAAAATGGCTCGGCTGTTTTGTTTTTAAAAGAAAAAGCCAAGTGTTCGTATTTAAAAGTTTTACGGCGAATAACATCCAGACCCTTACCCTTGCGGACTATGGAGTACTGTTTCAAATGGGGAGTTTCTCCGGTCATTAACTCAACGAGTTCAACGCCGAATCTTTTGGAGCAGTTTAGCAAAAAAGTAAGCGAAAAATCCACAGTTCCGGATTCTTGGCTTTTATAATCTTCAAGGCTCATGCCACAGCAATCTGCCATTTCTTGTTCGGAGATACCCATAATATCTCTGAGGGCAAAAATTCGTTGGGCAATTTCGGCTATTTGAGAATTGTTCTGCATATTATCCCTCCAAGTGTATATTTGGGGTGTAAAAAACACCCGAGTTGGCAAACGGTTAATAAAAAAATCGTTGTTAAATAAAAAAACGCCCCAAATTTGGGACGAGTATCACCCGCAATATCACCCAAGTCAGAAAAACTTGATATAGAAATCGGGAATTCATGCTTATTGATTGGGCGGTAATTTTGACCGAAGGTAACCGGTCTTATGTTGCGAAAATCCGCCGAAATACTGCGTTTTTTACAGAATTATCATTAATAGCTATCAGTATACGACAAAAGAAATACCCTGTCAAGAGAATATTAACTGCATTTTTTACATGATTTAGATTAAATTACAGTTCGTCTTGAAAAATGTTAAACCTTGTTGTTAAACTTAATTGCATAAGGAATAGTAGCAGAAGCTATTCTTCGTAAACGGATCGCTCTTGCGTTTTTATGAAAAGAACACCGGTCGCTCACCACTACAAATATACGCTTTAGTTACTCCCAACCGGAAATTAAGTATAAATTATTAAAAGTCTTTAAGTAACAAGGTTCTGTGTTTTTCTTGCAAATGAGTTTATACAGTCATTTGCTGCGGTAAATTTGGCTTGCAAGTTTTGGAAACTTATAGTAAATTATTATCAATACAATAGAATAGAGGTATGAAATATGGACATAAAAGAAGCCGAAATCACTTTGCAAGGGGATAATATCAAAAACGTTTACTTTATAGGTATCGGCGGAATCAGCATGAGCGGTTTGGCCCGCATACTGCAAAGCAAGGGATATAACGTTTCCGGGTCTGATATAAAGCATTCGGAAGTGTTGGATAAACTGAACGAATTGGGCATAAGGACATATGTACCTCACGATTACAATAACATAGACAAAAATATAGATTTGGTGGTTTATACCGCCGCCATTAAACAGGATAACCCGGAAATGATTGCGGCTAAAGAGCGGAATCTTAAAATTATGGACAGAGCCGGTTTGCTGGGTATGCTGATTAAGGAATATGAAATGCCGGTCTGCGTTTCCGGAACCCACGGTAAAACCACCACCACAGCCATGATTACCGAAATACTCATGAACGCAAGGCAAAACCCCACAGTTACCGCAGGCGGTATTATTCCTTCCATTAACAGCAGTTTCAGACTTGGCGGAAACAAATATATGGTGGTTGAATCCTGTGAGTATTTTGACAGCTTTTTGAAGTTTTATCCCTATGTGGGCGTTATACTTAATGTAGAAGCCGACCACTTGGATTATTTCAAGGATTTAAGCCATATAGAACAGTCCTTTAAAAAGTTTGCCGGAAATATACGCAAAGAGGGTGCTCTGATAATCAATTATGACATAGTCGGACGCCAAACCATAACCGAAGGTCTGCGTTGCTCCGTAATAACCTACGGAAATCCGGATGCTCATTGGTATGCTGATAAAATAAGATACGATGAAAAGGGTTACCCCAATTTCGAAGTGGTATTTATGGGGAAAAGCATAGCAAGGTTGTCATTAAAAGCCCCGGGGCTACATAATGTACAAAACAGCATTGCGGCGTTTGCCGCGGCTCACTGGATAGGAGTGCCTGTAGATAAAATAGTTGCCGGGTTAAGCAACTTTACCGGTGCTTTGAGACGTTTTGAAATCAAGGGCAATGTAAAAGGCGTAACCGTAATAGACGACTATGCCCACCATCCCACAGAAATCAAAGCAACTCTCCAAGCGGCGGTAAATTTAAAACACAACAAAATTCACTGCGTTTTCCAACCCCATACCTATTCACGCACCTTGAAACTTCTGGACGATTTTGCCAATGCCTTTGACCTGGCAGATGACATTTATATCCTTGACATCTATTCCGCCAGAGAGGACAACAAAGGCGACATTCACTCTCTGGGTCTTGTGGAAAAATTGCAAGCAAAAGGCAAGAAAGTCAGTTATTTGCCAAGTTTTGAAGAAGCTAAGAAAGAATTAATAAAAAAATGTATCCCCAACGACCTGTTGATAACTATGGGTGCCGGAGACGTGCATTTAATAGGAGAAAACATATTATCCACAGAGGTATCCACATTATCCACAGATTTTTAGGAAATAAATTTAAACATTATCAACAATACTAACAGTTTTTTTACTCGAAAAAAGCCCTAAATTACGGGCTTTTTTCTTTTCCGGTTATTACCGGAAAAGGATTGATTTTTTGGCTTGGGAAATAATCTTGAAAAGACAAGCTTTTCTTTTTTATTTACAATAATACTTATTAACATTGTTATCAACAAATTTACATTTTCCGTTTTGTCGAAATTTGCAGTATTTTACGTAAATATTTTACGTAAAATTCAGGAGTTTTCCAAAAGTTATCAACAGTTTTTTCAAATTTATTCAAATCTCAAGAATGTTGTGAATTTTGCCGGGTATTTTTTTGGATTATGTATGTTTTTGCCAAGCACCTGTCGAAATGTCCTTTTAAAATATATTGCAAATATGTGTATATGTAACTATAATGTAATTAATTCCATGTTCTTTATAATATAAAGTTATTCCCGGTTCTTTTGATAATATCTTCATGTTTAAACAGGTTTCAAAGGTGCAAAATAATTTTATATTATATATAGCGGCTTAACTTTAATGAATTAAAATGAATTACAATTCAGCCAACGCTTCAAGGATTAATTGTAATTGATTTTTGTCCAATTTATCTTAAACTGCTATAAATTAATTATAAATACAATTTGGGAGGTTGTGTAATGCGTTATATTAAGATCCTGACCTTTACTTTAATATTGGTAGCCTTATCAATAACAACTGTTTTTGCAGCACCTACATATAAGGATGTAACTTCGTCTCATTGGGCTTATTCCGCCATTGTTTCCATGGCAGATAAACAATATATGGTAGGAGACGCCGCCGGGAATTTCCGACCGGATGCACTCTTGGATAAATTCGAGACCTGCAAAATTCTTTCAAGGATAGCCGGCTACAAATACACCGGAGCTACCGAGGAAGAACAGACCTATTACAACAGAGCCTATGAAAAAAACAAGGCTTTTATCAATAAATACGCATCCCTTTATACCCGTTGGAACTCTGCAGCAGATAAGGAAATAGCCTTTCTTTTGGAACAAGAAATACTTACGGCTGAAGATTTAAACCAATTTGTGGTAAAGGATCAAAGCGACAGCGAACGTCTTCGTGCCCTTTCAAAGGAAGAAGCGGCGGTTTTCATTATTCGTCTTATAAAGAAAAAAACAGAGGCATTGAATTTTAATTCAAGCTTTAAATTTAAAGACGATTCGGCAATGAACTTGATTTATAAACCCTATATCTACTATTTGAAAGAGCTGAATATAGTCACCGGGGACAACAATAACAACTATAACCCCAGAAGTGCTGTTACCAGAGCAATGTTTGCGGTGATGTTGGACAAATCCTTGAAATACTATGTAAAACCCTCAACTAAGCCGGTGGAAAAACCCAACGATTTAATCAAACTGCAAACTATATCCGGTACCATAGATAACATTTATCCTCAATTAAAAGGCATACAAATAGTAACACCGGACGGTGAGAAGAAAATTTACAAGCTTTCTTCAATGGTTTCCGTTTATATCGATAATTTCCTTAAAACTGTTGATGACTTGCAAGAGGGTATGGATATAATAGGTATCGTTATTTCGGACGAAATTACCGACATAAAAGCCCAAACCAAGGCGGCTCAAAAACCCATAGAACCTCAAACCTTTGAAGGTTATGTAGTCAGCACAGATAAGGACGGCGATGTAAACACCATAACCATAGAATTGAGAAATCTTAATCCGAGAGGAGAAATAATCTCCCAAAACAGAACTTATAGCCTTAAAGCTGATACCGAAATTAAGCGAGGCAAAAATAATGTGGAATTCAGTACAATTACAAGCAGAGAAATAGTAACCGCAACAGTTGTGGGCGATGAAGCTGTATCCTTGATTTTGGAAGAAAGAGAC
This sequence comes from uncultured Defluviitaleaceae bacterium, assembly GCA_964468805.1. Lineage (GTDB taxonomy): Bacteria > Bacillota > Clostridia > Lachnospirales > WRBF01 > CAYXWM01. Next base: position 6,025 of record CAYXWM010000048.1, on the reverse strand, counting down.
TTGGAAATTAAAAACGGCATAGTTTTGGATAAGCGACTTGACGAAGAAACTCCTGTGTTTGTGGTAAAAAACCCGGAAGGTAAAGAATTTGAACTGCAATTTATGCCCGAATCCATAGCCACCCGTTTCGGCGTTATTACCACCGATTTAAACCAAATCCGCATAGGTGACCTTGTTAACATCAAAGCTAATTACAACCAAATCGTCACTATCTACGCCCAAGGCTCCCTTACAACCATAGAGGGCACCGTAGAAGAAATATTTATCTCCAAAGAACGTAGTTATATTCGCCTTGCCATGGCTAACAATGTGGTCAAGAAATACGAAATTTTAAGCAAGAATGTTGATATTTATTCTTTAAGATTAGGTGCAAAAGTTTCCGTTAAACTTCAAAGCCAAGAAGTAGAAAGCGTAAAAGTATTGGAAGTTGAATAATTATAAATTAAGGCAATCGAGAAACCGCCTCGGTTGCTTTTTTATTGTTCCAAGCTTTATAACATTTACAGCGGATAGGGTTTCCGGTAGAATTATAATATAATAAAAAATATACTGATTCCAAATAAGATGAAGGGCAAAAGTATTCGTTTTTTCCTTGAACCGTTGGAAAAAATCAATTATTTTTGTCCTCTGTTTAAAATGGAATCATTATATAAGGTTTATATGCGGTTTTTTTGACAAGCGGGAGTTTGCTCCCTCAAGTTTCTTTAATACAAGAAAATATAAAGGAAGTGGATTATGAGGTGCCCAAGTTGCGGAAGCGATAACGTTTTGCCGGTTTCGGAAGTTACGTCATATACAAATTATAAAGGATACGGCTGTTGCAAGGGTGCTATTGGTGCCATAATCTTCGGTCCCATAGGCTGGCTTTGCGGTCTTTGCGGCATGGGTAAGGGCAGTTCTACTACAGTTACCACAATATTATGGGTATGCTCTGATTGCGGCAGGAAATTTGGCTGATAAATATAAGGGCAATTTGGATAAGAAAACTAAAATCTGGATAGGGCTTATGAAACTGGGAGCCCTTACCGGCTGTCACCAAAAATATGAACGAAGCTTTCATTTTTTCGGCTGTCAATTTTTTGTCTGTGCCAGATGTACCGGTATAGCTGTTGGGCAGTTTTTGGCTCTGTTAAGCGTGGCATATTATAAAAACGCAAGCCTTTCTTTGCTCTTTATTTGGGCTGCTGTATCTGTGTCTGCATTGGCTGTAGACGGCTTGGGTCAGCTTTGGGGCTACTGGGTATCAACAAATCTGAGGCGTTTTGTAACCGGTTTATTCAGCGGATTTTGTTTTGTGGCATTTATCGTGGGCTTTATTATAAGGATATTTTTTAACAGATAATTAACTGCAGTTTACATCTATTAAGCAATTCGGATTTTTCCGGGTTGCTTTTTTGTTGCAAACTTTTTCCTCATATATATAAAACTCCCGGCATATATATTAACATACGGTTTGTCCCAAGGGATACAGAGGTTAAGTAAAACAGTTAAACCTCTGTAATTCAAACAACCGTCTAAGAAAACCGATTAAAACTGAAATAAATACAAAGGAGGAAATATGGAGCTTAAATCGCGTATCACCGGTTACATGAGCGATGATATAAGCCGTTTGTTCAATGAAATTCCGGTGAATTTCTTTGAAACCATACAAGAAATACGTATCAGAACCGGCAAGCCTTTGATTATAAATGCAAAATCCAAGGAGTATTTTCTCACCGCAAGAGGAACCCTGTCCGATGATTTTCGGGAAGCCTATATTCCCACGGCTTCGGATATTGCCAAGATTATGGAGATAAGCGGTAATTATTCATTATATGCCTTTGCGGAGGAAATCAGAAACGGTTTCCTTTCCATACCCGGCGGTCACCGCATAGGTATCAGCGGAAAGACCGTAATTGAGGATAATAGAGTCAAGACCCTAAAATACATAAGCGGCATAAACATTCGCATAAGTCATGAAATCAAAGACTGTGCCAAGCCGGTCATTCCCCATATTATCAAGGACGGCAAGGTTTTGCATACCATGATAGTCTCGGCACCCGGCTGTGGCAAAACCACTCTTTTACGGGATATGATACGCCTTTTGAGCAACGGAGTTCCGGGGCTTGTAAAGGGACAAGGAGTAGGCGTATGCGACGAACGCTCGGAGCTTGCCGGCTGTTATGAAGGGGTAGCCCAAAACGATTTGGGCATAAGGACAGACGTACTGGACGGCTGCCCAAAGGCAGAGGGTATGCTGATGCTCCTACGCTCCATGTGCCCCAAAATTATAGCAGTGGACGAAATAGGCAAGACCGAGGATATAACAGCCATAGAACACATAGTCAACGCCGGTATAGTGCTTTTATGCACGGTACACGGAGCAGGCCTAAGTGATTTAAACAACAAGCCTGTTCTCAGGGATTTGTTGGATCGAAAAATATTCCAACGCTTTGTATTTTTAAAGGGTAGCGGAACAGTGAGTAAAATATACGATGAATTATTTAATCCCATATCGATTTAATGTGATTTGGATGATATTTAAATTTCAGTGATTTGATTTAATTTACTTCGTAAATTCTTTGACCGGGTCGAACTTACGGTTAATTTAAACCAAGGCGTAAACTCCTAATATTTTAAAGGAGGTATAGAAATGTTGGCAGTAAAAATTCTGGGCATAGGCTTAGTTATGGTTTCCACGGTATTGGCAGGCATATATTACGGCAGTATAAACACGTTTAAAATAAACGAACTAAACGAAATGAAACGTGCCCTGTCCATATTGCTGTCGGAAATAGAATTCTGTTTAAACCCGTTGCCTCAAGCCCTAAGCAATATCGCTATCCGCACAAAACAGCCAATAAACAAATTCTTTACCCGGTTGGTCAAGGATACCCAACAGCTTAAAAATGAAAGCATAGCCACCCTCTGGGAAGATGCGGTTATGAGTTGTTTAAACAATTCCTATTTTGATGCCGAGGATTTGGAACACTTTGCATCTTTGGGCAGTACCTTGGGTTATCTTGACAAGTCCATGCAATTTAACAGCATACGCCTTACCACCGATTACATAGACAATAAAATTTCTGCCCTAAACGAAGGCAGAATGAAAAACAGAAAAATGTTTCAAAGTCTGGGCATATTGGGCGGAGTGTTGGTGGTAGTGGTATTAATCTGATTTAAACCGGTTAATAGATTCAATAAAGTCTTTTTGAAGGGAGTTTGAGGGATACTTTAACTTCAGCAAAGTTTCTCTCAAGGATTTAACATTCTACCAAAGCAAGAAACGGGGGTTAGGTACGTGGATATCAGTATAGTGTTTCAGATAGCGGCTGTGGGAATATTGGTTGCTGTGCTAAACCAGGTGCTTATGAGTGCCGGGAGAGAAGAACAGGCAATGATGACCACCTTGGCAGGTCTGGTTGTGGTTTTGTTTTGGATAATACGCTATATTTCAGACCTTTTCTCGGCAGTACAAAATATATTTAACCTATAGGGATTTTTTTAAATCATACATAAGAGTTTCCCCAACCGGCAAGAATCCCCGGGGAAAAAGGTGAGAATATGAACATAGTACAAATAGTAGCCATAGGATTGGTCACAGCGGTTCTTTCCATGACGGTAAAGCGGCAAAGCCCGGATTTCAGCTTGCTTATAGCCATAGGCGGCTCGGTTTTGATATTTGTATTAATACTGCCAAGTCTTGGTTCGGTTATAAACGTGATTACAAAATTAACCGACGAAACCAAAATAGACTCCTCCTACGTTATGTTGGTTTTAAAGGTGGTGGGTATAGCATATTTGGCGGAGTTTGGGGCACAGATTTGCAACGATGCAAACGAATCGGCCATAGCATCCAAAATAGAGTTGGCAGGAAAGGTACTGATAATGCTTATATCCGCACCGGTCCTAATCTCTCTTACAGAGACAATTTTGGGACTGCTGCCTTGATATGGGGGTTAACATGAAAATTTTGGTTCTTATATTCATGCTGCTAATATGCCCCGTAACCGTTTTTGCGGCCGAAATTCCTTCGGAACAAAGCCTCACAGAGGATTTGTTAAGCGGAGAAAACTTAACCGAACAACTGAAGCCCTTTGACATACAATCCATAGATAAGGCTATCAACCAATCCGAATACACCAAAAAAGTAAGTTTCAGCGATTTACTGGTACAAGCCGTTAACGGACAGCTTGACCTGTCTCCGCAAAACATTATCAATGAGTTTTTTAATATTTTGTTCCACGAAATCTTTGTAAACGGCAGGCTCATAAGGGACCTTTTGCTCATAGCCATGATTTCAGCGGTTTTGAGAATATTTACCGAGTCCTTCAGTAACAAAACCGTATCGACCTTGGGCTTTTATGTATGTTATGTGGTACTGATTTTGGTGTTGTTTGCCTCATTTAAATTGGCGGTGGACGTGGGTTCGGATTTGGTTCATGCTGTTTCGTCTATAATGCAGGCTTCGCTGCCCTTAATGGTAGGAATGCTTATTATGTCCGGCTCTGTGGCAAGTGCTTATGCCTTTCATCCAATAGTAGTGCTGGTTATAAATCTGATTGCCATGTTTGTTACATACGTACTTCTGCCGGTTTTAATCTTGGGAGCTACCCTACAAATAGTAAATTACCTAACAGAAAAGGACATACTCTCAAAGTTTTCCGAGCTTATAAAAAAATCCGTAACCGTCAGCATTACCGGCATAACCTTGGTGTTTCTCACCGTATTGACCCTGCAACGAATTTCCGCACCCATTCTTAACACCTTTGCCGTAAAAACCGCCAAGGCTACCTTAAAATCCATACCGGTGGTTGGCAACTTGATTTCAGGGGCAACGGATACCGTTATTTTTTGGGGACAAGCCGCAAAAAGCGGTGCATTGGTCGCCCTCATATTGATTATTATTATAATCTGTGCCGTTCCGGTAATAAAACTGCTGGCTATGGTGTTTATTTATAAGATGATAGCGGCGTTGGTTCAACCGGTCTGCGACGAACGCATAGTTAAATGTATAGATTCCATAGGCTCATTTACCATGCTTCTTACCGGTTCCTCGGTGACTGTGGTGGTTATGTTTTTGTTTGCCATAATGATAATGCTTTCGTTCTAACCATATTTTTAGAAGGTGCATACTGTGATACAAGCCATTTCCGAATATGTACGTTCAATTGCATTTTTTTTAATATTTATGTCTTTTATCGGAATAATCATCCCAAGTTCAAAATATAAAAGTTATATAAATATTTTATTGGGGTTTATTTTAATAATAGTTGTGATTACTCCCATAGCTTCCGCCTTATACAGCAAACAAAACCCTCTGGATAAATTTCTCCTGTCCGTAAACAGTGCTTTAAGCGGTACGGAGGAGCAATCTGCCTTAAACCCGGAGGATTACGAGCTTTTGCAACAGGACATGATTAACAGCACTTACAAAGCAGGTGTGGTGACCCAAATCAATAATTTAATAAAGGAAGAAAATTACGCGGTGAAGGAATCCCAAGTGGATTTTGATGAGACAACCGGTCAAATATTTAACTTAAAACTGGTACTTACGGAATCAAAGGTCACTCCCACACCAACGCCCTTTATTCGCATAGAGCCGTTTAAGGTTAAACTGTCCGAGGAGGAGGCGGAAAAAGCAGACGAGACCCAAGTTTCCAACATAAAAAAAATAATTTCCGACTTCTATAATATGTCCGCCGGTAATATACATATAACTATAGCAAAATAACTTAAAAGGGTGTTTGCAAAACAGGTGATACTATTCTTCCTTTAAAATTTACCTGCCATTAAACGAAGATAGTATGAAGTAGGGATATGCGGCATATTAAGTTCTTATACTATTTCTCAGCTTTTAAAAAGAAATAGTATTCGGTAACTGCAAAAGGTCGGTTGCCGAAACAATTACAAAATTTTAAACCCCAAAAGGGTCGGTTATTTAACCGCGACCATATTATCTGCAAATGGGCTCATGATAGCCGTTCAGAAATCTTGCAGAGGTGTTACCGGATTTACAAAACCACACACCGGAAAAGAACGCAGG
>CAYXWM010000047.1:0-23685 GCA_964468805.1 uncultured Defluviitaleaceae bacterium | reverse complement strand
GTTATTCTGCGATAGGGTGTTTTTTTCCTGTCCGATGAACTGGGGTCACTTCATAACTGACAGAGGCTGTTTTTTTTGTTGCATTATATAATCACCAATAAAAAATGCGGATAACAGGACTTGAACCTGCACTCTTTCGAACGGGATTCTAAGTCCCGCGCGTCTGCCAATTCCGCCATATCCGCAAATGCAGTAATATTTATAACACATAACCGGGAAAATGTCAAGCTGTCATGAGACTAATGCCGATGGGCTTAAAAAATAACCTTTAACTATACTTTTGCTATGCTCTTTCCCGTATAGACAAAATTACAGGGAAACTTTTAAAAGCTTCCCTTAATACGTGATTTTAATTTTCAGTTATATTATTTATCTCAACCACAGAGGTTGCATAGGGTTTTGGCATTGTTTGTTTCCAATGCTCTTCTTTTTTATTTATTATTAAATAAGTTATGGCGGTTAATGCCGCTCCCAGCAAAAAGCCGGCAATTTCTTTAATATTTTCAAAGGCTAAAGCCAATGCTCCGTAGTATCCTACCATAAATCCCAAAATTAACGCCGCCAACGGTATGGCGTACATTATGGCTATAGCTTTAAAAAATCCGCTTTGTTGCAATTCAACGGTGACTGTGTCGCCCACAACGGCATTGCAAATATTCTTGGCATGTAAGACCATTTCGTTGGAACTTGAAGTCAAAGCTATACATGCCTTACATTTTTCGCAGGCCGGAGAGCGTTTCATTTTTATTTCCACGTTATCTCCGTCCTTAGAGATAACTACCCCTGTCTCACTCATTATATTCCCCTTTTTCCACTAGATTCAAAAATTCTTTTTCATTTATTATAGGAATATTCAGTTCGTTGGCTTTTTTGTTTTTTCCTGAGGTAGAGGTCGGGTTGTTGTTTATGAGAAAATTGGTCTTGGACGTAACGCTGCCGGTAACCTTTCCTCCAAGCTTTTCTATAAGCTCCTGCAATTCTTTTCTGTTTTCGAAAGTCTCCAAATCCCCGGTGATTACAAAGGTTCTTCCTGCCAACATCAGGTTAGTTGAGCTTTCAACAGCAATCAATCTTATTTGACTTAAAGAGTAATCAAACAGCTCCCTGTTTTCCGGTTTGGAAAAATATTTGACCAATGAAGAAGCTATAACATCTCCGAACCCTTCTATAGTCAGCAAATCTTCATATTCCGCCTCGGCAATTTTTTGGGGCGAATAATTAAAATGCTCACAAAGCCTTTTGGCGTTACTTAAACCCACGTGATTTATGCCCAACGAATAAATAAAATTGGGCAACTTAACATCCTTTGAGGCTTCTATGGCTTTTATAAGCTTATCGTAAGACTTCCGTCCAAAACCTTTTAATGAGGTAATTTCAGATTCGAATTGTTGAAGACCCCATAAACTTGTATAGTTTTCAATAAAATTCTCTTCCACAAACTTCTCTATGGTCATTTCGGACAGACCTTGAATATTCATGGCATCTCGGGAACAAAAATGAGAAATGCTTTGTACCGTCTGTGCCTTACAATTGGGGTTGGGACAACAGAGACTTTTTCCTTCTGCTTGCTGTATTATCTCTGTCTCCTCGCCGCAAACCGGACAATGCTCCGGCAAGGTTGCCGTACCTGAACGGCTAAGATTTTGAGCCACTTGAGGAATAATCATATTCGCTTTGTAAACTGTAATGGTGTCTCCTATACCCAGCTCCAAATTCTCCAAGATTCCCACATTATGCAAACTTGCCTTGGAAACTGTGGTTCCTTCCAGTTCCACCGGCTTAAATATAGCTATGGGGTTAATAAGCCCGGTTCTGGATACGGACCATTCTATATTTTCCAACCTTGTTTCGGCAATTTCATCAGCCCATTTAAAAGCAACGGAATCTTTGGGAAATTTCGAAGTACGTCCAAGAGAATCGGAAAAAGCTATATCGTCCAAAGTTAAAACCAACCCGTCCGAAGCAAAGTCACTGTGAACAGCCGCATCCGTCAGTTCCTCCACAGCCTTTGCAACAGTTTCGGCAGTTACAATTTTGGTTTCCACAACTTGAAAGCCCAAATCTCTTAACCATATGATTTGATTATGCTTGGAATTTTCAAAATCCGTTTTATCGCTGCTAACCAAGGAAAAGGCAACGAAATTTACGTTTCTGTCGGAGACAGCCTTGTTATCCAGTTGTCTTACGGTTCCGGAACATAAATTTCTTGGGTTTTTATAAACCTGTCCTTCTTTTTCGTTGATTTTCTTAAACTCCGAAAAAGAAATTACCGCTTCTCCTCGTATAACCAAAGCACCCGGAAATTCTATTTTTACGGGAACATTTTTAAATACGTTTACGTTATGGGTTACGTTTTCGCCTATAGTACCGTTACCCCGGGTAACCGCACGAACAAGCTTACCTTTTGCATAATGTAAAACCAAAGTCAGCCCGTCCAATTTTGGGGTAAGCAAGCCCACCTTATCGTCCAAAAATGATTTTAGCCTGTCTATATCCTTGGTTTTGTCCAGACTGAGCATAGGGGTTTCGTGTTCTACCTTTTCAAGGCTCTGCAAAACCTCATGCCCTACCTGCCTTGTGGGACTGTTGCTTAACACTATTCCTGTTTTTTCTTCCAGTTCCAAAAGTTCGTCATATAATCTGTCATATTCCCAATCGCTTATTATCTCACGATTTTCCGAATAATAAGCTTGGGAAGCTTTGTTTAAAAATTCTACCAGTTCTTTAATTCTTTCCAGAAATATCAGTCCCTACTTTAAAGCTGTATAAACGAAAGGAAACGATAGGTTTATTTTATATTTAAATAAATAAAACCTACCGGTTCCTCTCTTAAATTATTACTTAAATTTTACGGCAGTACCATAAGCCATAATTTCCGCTGCACTTGCCATAATGGCACTTGAAGAAAAACGTATGGAAATTACAGCATCGGCTCCCATTTGTTTAGCCTGTTCTGTCATTCGTTGAATGGCAACGTCCCTTGCGTCGTTCATCATTTCGGTGTAACCTTTAAGCTCTCCGCCTACAATGGTTTTAAGACCGCTCATAAAATCCTTGCCTATGTGCTTGGAATGAACGGTTGAACCGGTTACCATACCCAAAATTTTCAATTCTTTTCCGTCCAAATATTCTGTGGTTGTTAATAACATAAGAACCCTCCTAAAATGTAGTAATTAAAGTATATACCTTAGTACACTTCTTTTTCAAGTACCCAGCCTTTGTTATAAGCCGTCAACAAATCTTCCAGTCGTTTGATTTTGTTCTGTATTTCAACGCCTATGTCTGTCTGCATAACCGTAATTCTGCTTTGGTTAAACTCAACAAGCATGGTTTGGGAAACTATGTCTTTTTCGTTTTCTATGGCATCTTTTGTGGATTCGAAAGGCTCATGTGCCGCAAGTATCAACCCGTGAGAATTGAAAATCAAAGTATACCCGGCTATACCGGTTTCGGCTTGATACGCCTTTGCAAAGCCGCCGTCAATAACTATAAGACGACCGTTGGCTTTTACCGGACTTTCGCCTTTTTTAACCTTTACGGGAACATGACCGTTTACTATATGTGCCTTTGTTGGGTCAAGCCCGAAATCTTTAAGTATAAGTTCGCAAACGCTTTCGTTGTCCCTATATTCGTAATAGGGGTCTTTTTTCTCCGTATGAGTAGTCTTATCGGCAACGAAATAGCGTTCGAAGGTAGCCATGCGTTCTTTTCCGAACAACGGTGAATCCGGACCGCACCATAAGTACCACATTAAGTCCAGCCCGTTTCTGCGTTCGGGAGTGTGTCTTGGGCTGAAATAGCCGCTTCTGACCAAACGCTCAATTTTATCCAGATAGCTTTTGCCGGAATACTCTTTGCCCTCAATACAAATACGTTTTAAAGTTCCGTCCTCGTTTAAAGGTATACAGCCGTGGAAAAGCAAGTTTGAGTTAAAAGCCTTGTACATACTTCCCTTGTTAAACAGCAGAATTGCATGACTTTGCAATTTTTCCGAATTCATAAAGCTGAATTTCAGTTTGCTTAAAACCTCTTTTTCCTGAGGAGTTAAAATTAAGGGTTCTTTGGGATTAACTGTTGGGAAACTTTTATCTGTCAGCTCGTACTCCACACCATCGATTTTAACCACACCACGCTCAAAATCCACTTTATCCAGCAGTATTCTGTCCTGCATATGGTATTCCGGGCGTCTTTGTATTAATGCCGCTTCTACTTTAAATTGCATAATGGTTATTGCCTTGTGTATCATTGCAACCAATATGGTTTCCCTGTCGTTGAAGGGGTCTTTTTCCGATAATTCCGGTATGAAACGCTCGCAAGGGTCGTCCTTATAATGCTCCATAACAAAGCTTACCAGCGGAACAAGATTTATACCGTAGCTTTCCTCTATAACGTCCAGATTATTGTATTTTGCACTAATTCTGATTACGTTACAAATACAGGCTAAGGAACCGGCCGCGGCACCCATCCAAGAAATATCGTGGTTACCCCATTGAATATCCAGAGAATGATGAGACAGCAAGGCATCCAATATTTTATCTGCATGAGGCCCTCTGTCATAAATATCCCCGATAATATGCAATTTATCCACAGCCAACCTGTGAATAACCTTAGAAATTGCCACAACGAAATTTGATGCCCTGTTTAATTTAATAATAGTATCGATTATTTCATTATAATAATCCCGCTTGTTGCGTAATTCGGAATTTTCGTTGAGCAACTCCTCAAGAATATAGGCAAAATCCTTGTTCATTGCCTTACGAACCTTTGAACGGGTGTATTTTGAGCTGGTTCGGCGTAAAACCTGAATAATTCTGAAAAGGTTTATTTTATACCAATCCGCCAAATCTTCCTCGGTTTGCGTAGCAATTTCGATTTTTTGTTCCGGATAGTAAATCAAGGTCGCCAGACCTCTTTTTTCACTTTCTCGCAAGGAATTTCCGAAGATTTCGTTTATGTATTCTTTTATAATACCGGATGCGTTGCGAATAACATGGTTAAAAGACTCAAACTCCCCATGTACGTCGGAAATGAAATGTTCCGTGCCTTTGGGCAGATTGAGAATTGCTTTTAAGTTGATAATCTCCGTGCAGGCGGAAGCCTTTGTGGGATAGGACTCGGAAAGCAATTCCAAATAACGCAATTTATCCTCGTTGAATTTTTTTTCTGCACTGTACATCGTTTCACCACCTTTTTAATATACAACTTATACCACAGTTAAGAATTTTGCTCAATTTATTTGTCGGAACACAGGCCGTTTTTAAGCAAATATTTAGTTTAATAAATTTCTTTGAGTATAAACACAAAATTCTGCAGTCATATTTTTACTGTATAAGTATTTATTGTATTATAACATTAACGGTGGTTAGAATACATATTTTTTTTGTAAAAGATTTGTGAGTGGATTCGGAAAAATGTGAGGTTGGGGGTGATCTAATTAATGAGTATAAAGAAGGATGGATATGCTTTCTTAATTGACATATATTGTAATATTTTGTTGAAACTTATTGACAAATTAGAGTATGTTATGTTAAAATTTACTGGAAAATTTTTGAGGTTCGCCTTGTAACTGTTAAGATTTTAATCATAGAATAATAATTCATTAGTACTTTTAATAGCAACAATTGGAAATCAAGCGGTAAATGACAAAATTGCAGGAGAAAATCTATGGTTGAAAAATTAAAGGAATTATCGGAAAAAATTAAAACTGCCTCAACTCCTAATTTATTTTATGAAAGGGCCATGATTTATTATAGTCAAAATAAATTAGATTTAGCTTTGCACGATTGTAATGAGGGCCTAAAACTTGATGCAAATCATCAACATTGTTATTGCCTTTTATCAGAAATTTATATAAAACAAAAACATTTTAAAGAATTAATAGATAAGTGTCAAAAAGAAATAGAAGAATGTAATACTTCACCATTACCTTATATTGCCTTAGGTATTACTTTTAATGAAAAGATGGAATATGACAAGGCTATAGAGAATTTTAATAAAGCAATTGAGCTTGATCCTAATTTAGTAACTGCTTACAACTGCCGCGGAGATGTTTATTCAAATCTAAAGCAGTATGAACAAGCTTTGAAAGAATATTGTAAAGCAATTGAGCTTGATCCTAATTACGTGGATGCTTATAACAACCGTGGAGTTGTTTATGCTGATCAAAAACAGTATGTAGAAGCTTTAGAAGAATATAATAAAGCAATTGAGCTTAATCCTTATTTAGCAACTCTTTACATCAACCGTGGAATGTTATACGCAGATCAAAACAAGTTTGACGACGCTTTGACAAGTATCAATAAGGCAATTGAGCTTAATCCAACTAGCACAGATGCATATTTTAGTCGTGCTATTATTTATAATAAAAAAAATCAATTAAAAGAAGCTTTACGTGATTATAAGGAGTCAGAAAAGTTTAATAGTGATGCATATTTAAAAAGTGTTATTAATGATAAAATTAAATTTATTGAAGCTCGATTAGAAGCAAGAAAAGTGAAAGACAATCTCAGTATGGTAATTGAAAATACAGAAAATATCAGTAGTAGTATTTCTATAAACAAAAAAAGACAAAATGATTTTTATAGTCATAATGCAATATTAAATTCAGTTGATATTCCTGTATTTACAGTATTGCGGAAATGGAATTCATTTACTCCTATTATAGGAAGCGGGTTCAGATCAAGCAAGGGTGGAGGCTATTTTTTTAAGGTTGGTAACAAGGGCATTGTTATCGATCCGGGATTTAACTTTATAGAAAACTTTATGTTGGAAGGCCATAAGTTCATTGAAATAGATGCTATCTTAATAACCCACGCACATAATGATCATACTGCCGATTTGGATTCATTGTTAACACTTCTTCATAAATATAATGATGATTTATTAGGCTCTTATTTCGAAGAAAAAAAAGATAGCATAGTGGATAAGGTTTTAGAGTCATATGGATACTCCAGAGAAGATTTAAGAACAGATCCTTCTAAGAAAGAAGACGTCGAAAATAAAGTTAATAAACGCTACTCAGAAAGCAAAAAGGTAATTACACTATACATAACATCCGGAACATTTAAAAAGTTTGCCAGTTTCTTTGCTTTAAAAAAAAGTATAAATTATAAAGTAATCATAATAGATGCAGAAATCACCAATACGATCGAAATTGACGGTTTAAGGATTAACGTTATTCGTGCAAGTCATGATGATATTATGTCCGACAATTCCTCTGTAGGATTTTGCTTTGAGTATGGGGAATTTGCCCTTGTTTATTCAGGTGACACGGGCATTTTAGAAATAGAAGAGTTTTATGAGAATCTAAAAACAAAGTTGAATAATAAAAAGATTGCGTTACTTGCAAACATAGGTGGATTCAAGGATTCAGAAAAAATGTATTATAATGGTGCACCAAATAAAAAAGAGATCTTTTACAAAAACCACTTAGGAAGATTGGGAGTAGCAAGGCTTGTTGAAATACTATCCCCAAGTCTATGTATTATATCAGAATTTGGAGAAGAGTTCAGCGGATATAGAATTGAGATTGCAAAGATATTCCAAGAGATATATAAAGATACAGTTTTTCTACCTGCAGATATTGGGCTGAAGCTTAATACAAATATGGAAGTTTGCGCAATTGTTGAATCCAGACGAACTATTTTAAATCATACAAATACCTTAAACCAGGTGGGCTTTAAGCTTGAATTCATTAACTTTAAAGATATTAAGACAGGTGAGGTTGAGCAAATTAGCCAATTATATTATTTCAAAAGTGGCATAGATGAAATTTCACTTGGAAAATCAAAAGTTGCACAGTTTTATGAAAGTTTTAAATATTAGAGCAATCTTACTTTGCTATCTTTGATTTAAGTTTTGCGAAGCTGTTACCTTACTCCGAAGTTTACTTTCGTTTATTTCTAATAATATTTTACAACAGCGTTATAACAATCGTAAAAACCAGTTTTAGACTTTATATTACAATAGATTCCTATTGCTTTATGACAATACATTCAAACCCCAACCGACCCCACCGGGTCGGTTATTTTTTTCCCCATTTCACCCCTTGCCTACCCATCACCCCTATGCTAAACTATCCATATCATTCAACTTAACATGAACACAATAAAACGAAGTAAGGACGTTTTTATGGAATACATTTTATCGTTTTTAGAGGGCATATTTACCTTTGTTTCGCCCTGTTTGCTACCAATGTTGCCTATTTATATTTCATACTTTGCCGGACAAAACATAGCCGGGAAAAAGCAGAGGACGGCGGTTAATGCACTGGGCTTTGTGCTTGGGTTTACAGTGGTGTTCGTTATTTTGGGAGCTTTTGCAGGCAGTGTGGGCAAATTTTTGAGAGAGTATAACACCCCTTTTAATATTATCAGCGGCTTGATTGTAATATTATTCGGGCTTAACTTTCTGGAAGTGATTCGCATACCATTTTTGAATACAAACCGACAAATACAGCTTAAACTTTTAAACATGGGCTTTTTAACATCGCTTTTATTCGGGGTTATTTTTGCCGTAGGCTGGACACCCTGTACCGGCGTATTTCTCGGCTCGGCACTTATGCTTGCCGCTCAAAGCGGAGAAAGCCTGCGTGGAATTCTTATGCTGCTGTGCTTTTCCCTTGGGCTGGGCATACCGTTTTTGGTTTGTGCCCTTTTGATTGACAGGATGAAAGGAACCTTTGACTTTATTAAGAAGAACTATAGAATTATAAACATCATTTCCGGAGGTATGCTTATTGTAGTGGGTATTTTAATGGCAACCGGCATGATGGGATATTTTTTAACATTGCTTATATTTTAGGGGTGAAATATGAATAATAAAACGAAAACAATACTGGGAATAGTGATTTTTGCAGTATTTTTGAATATGGCTGTATTTGCCTATAAGGAATTGTCCGGGCGTTTTAAGCCGGAGATAAGGCTTGATACTGCTGAAGTTCCCGCTACAAATGAAACTCCCGAAAATACTCCCGGTTCCAACAACCCGGAAAATTCGCCCGGAGGCACCGAAGAAGAAAAAGCACCCATAAAAGCACCCGATTTTACGGCGTATGACAGCGAGGGCAATATTGTAAAACTGTCCGATTATATAGGCAAGCCCATTGTGTTGAACTTTTGGGCATCTTGGTGTCCGCCATGTAAAAGCGAAATGCCGCATTTTGACAAGGTTTACAGCGAAGTAAAGGACGAGGTGCTGTTCCTCATGGTAGATATGGTTGACGGCGCAAAGGAGACCGAAGCAAAGGGCAAAAAGTATGTTGCAGACAACAAATTTTCTTTCCCTGTTCTGTATGACAGCAATCAAGACGCCGCCTATACCTACGGCATATGGTCACTACCCACAACCGTCTTTATTGATAGAGACGGATACGTTGCCGCCGGTGTTGAGGGTGCAATAGACGAAGAAACTTTACTAAAAGGCATAAGTTTAATTACTGAAAGGAACTCCCGATGAAAGAAGCAGAATATCACAATATTACAGCTGAAGAAGCAAGAATAATGCTGGACGAAAACCCTGACGCCATTTTACTTGACGTTAGAACAGATGAAGAATTTCAAACACGAAGAATTGAAGGCTCTATCCTTATACCCCATCACGAAATCAAGGACAGAGCAGAAGAAGAATTACCCCAAAAAGATTCTTTAATTTTGATTTACTGCCGTAGCGGCCATCGCAGTAAGACTGCCGCAAAAATACTGGTTTCACAGGGATATACAAACGTCTATGATTTTGGCGGTATACTGTCGTACCCTTATGAAACAGTTTCCGAATAATCCGGTATGTTTAAATAACACATTCAAAAAAATAATCTAAATTCATATTGCCTACGTTAAGGTTGGCATATTATACTGCAAAAAATGTAAATAGCTTAGCTGTGGTAAATCACAAAAAAACCTGTAAAAAACCTACGCATAAGGCTTTTTACAGGTTTTGATTTTCCGGTCGGTTTCTTTATCGTTTGTTACCTTCATATTGTCTGTGTAGCACCTTAGTATTAAATTTATTTAAAATAACAGGGCTTATTGCTTGCATTAATTCCGGAATAAATCAATTGTTAAACTTCATTGTAATTATGCAAAACACACTGATTTGCAAAAACAAAAAACCCCACAAACTCAAAGTTTGCAAGGTTTATACTAGCTGGGCTGGAAGGATTCGAACCTTCGAATGCAGGAGTCAAAGTCCTGTGCCTTACCGCTTGGCGACAGCCCAATGTTATTGGGGATATTTACAACATGGAGAATTGTACACCGGAACAAGAAATTAGTCAAGCACTTTTTTTATTTTTTTCTATAAATTTTTCCGCTTGACTTAGCGGGATTAACTGAGGATTAAAATTGTCCCGGGAAGCCGTTATATAAAATATGTTAGAAAAAGCCGATGTATTGACATTAAAAACATAATGTGTTAGACTTTTAAAGATAAATAGTTCAATAAACATTATTATTAAATGATATAAATTTAAGCCAACAGCAGTAAAGTAATTTTAGTATTATTCTTTTCCTAATAAAATATATATTTGCACAGAGCCCCCTAAGGGGGCTTTATAAAATAATCGGGGTGAAACATGTCTGGTTTAAGTGATTTAAAGGTATTGTTTGTGTCATCAGAGATAACGCCTTATGCAAAAAGCGGCGGACTGGGCGATGTAATCGGGTCTTTGCCAAAGGCACTGCGTGAAATGGGTGTCGATGCCAGAGTGGTGTTTCCCAAATACGAGCGTTTAAATACCGAGTCCTTGGGTGAGCCGGAATATTTGGGTACGTTGCAGGTTACCTTGGGCTGGCGAAACCAAAGGGCAGCGGTTTATAAAGTTGAAAATACCATACCCACATATATGATCAGCAACGACTATTATTTCAGTCGTGACATGTTTTACGGATACGGAGACGACTTTGAGCGTTTCGCTTTCTTCTCAAAAGCGGCTCTGTTAATGATGAATTTGATAGACTTTATTCCGGACGTAATTCATTTCAATGATTGGCAAACCGGATTGGGTCCTCTGTTTTTGCGTGATGAATTGGGCGGATTTGTGGATTTCGGCAATATTAAAACCTTGTATACCGTACACAACTTGCAGTATCAAGGTCTTTTTTCACGAGATGTTCTGGGTTCCGTTGGGCTTAACGACGGATACTTTACCGGGGACAAGTTGGAATTTTACAATAACATCAGCTATATGAAAGCGGCTTTGGTTTACGCAGATGCCATAAGCACAGTAAGCGAAACTTATGCCCACGAAATTCAAACTCCTCAATACGGTTTCGGTATGGACGGTGTATTGCGTGAAAAATCCTATAAACTGCAAGGTATTTTAAACGGAATCGATACAGAGCAATACGACCCTGAAACAGATAAAAAAATATATACCAATTTCAGCAAAGACACCTTGGATTTAAAGCTGAAAAACAAGACTCAACTTCAACAGCATCTTAATCTGCCTCAACGAGACGTTCCCATGATTAGCATTATCTCCCGTTTGGCAGACCAAAAAGGCTTTGATTTAATAGGCGTAGCCATAGAAGAATTGCTGTCTATGGATATACAACTGGTAGTGCTGGGTACCGGGCAGGGAAGTTATGAGCATATGTTCAGACATATGGCTTGGAGATGCCCCGAAAAGATAAGTGCAAATATTTTCTTTAATGAAGATTTGGCTCGGAAAATTTATGCCGGCTCTGATATGTTTTTAATGCCATCCCTATTTGAACCCTGCGGATTGGGTCAGCTTTTTGCCATGCGTTACGGAACAGTGCCTATAGTCAGAAAAACAGGCGGTTTGGCAGATACCGTAACCCATTACAACCCCGAAAATCAAACCGGCAACGGCTTTGTTTTCAACGATTACGTTGCCAACGGAATGATGTGGGCTGTAAGAGAAGCCTTAAATGTATTTAACAAGGGACGTGAATATTGGAACCCCATAGTAAAAAATGCTATGGAATCGGACTTTTCCTGGAATAAATCCGCCCAAAAATACATAGACCTGTATCTTAAACTAAAGGGATAATAAAGGGATAAAGAGTTTATTTTAACTGTCCTGCTTTAAATATAGCTATTCTTTATTATTATAATCACAATATTTATTACTAACCGGTTTGTACAGAAGCTTTTATTTTTCTGTACAAACCCACCGGCTTGTACTTTCCGTATTCTTAATTTAACCTTGAAACATGAAAAAAACACAACCCTCATATACTTAACTAAGTATCTTTGGGACAGTTGAATCCTAAGCAGGTTTCAACGCCCTAATGGGGGTATTTTTTTGCATTCATGGAGCAAGGTTATTAAAATAGCATCTGTTTATACAGCAATAATCCTAGGTGCCGGATTTGCTTCCGGGCAAGAGTTGTTGCATTTTTTTGTTAAGTATGATGTTAAAGGAATTTGGGGTTTATTTGTTTCGGGGCTGATTTTTGCCTTTGTGGGCTATGCCCTACTTTACATATGTAAAGCCAAAAAAATCAGCAGACACAGTGAATTGCTGCATTTACTGTTCGGAAACCGCATGTCCAAGTTTATTGAATATGTGGTAGCCTTTTTTTTATTTATACTTTTCGCAACCATGCTGGCGGCATCGGGAGCGGCTTTAAAACAAGCCTTTAACCTGGATTTTTCCGCCGGCGTAATTATAGTGGGCTTTCTGTGTTTTTTGTCCTTTCTCTACGGTATAGACGGAATAGTAAAAATAAACACAGTTCTCGCTCCGCTTATGGTAATGGGCGGTATTTGCGTAGGGTTATACAGCTACTTTCAACAATCAACCCCGGCATTTGCTCAGTTACGTATGAATTGGTTTACATCAGCCGTAGTCTATGCCTCCTATAACATAGTAACCGCCGTTACGGTACTTTGCGATATGGGCAATATGATAACCACAAAGAGAGTAGCCTTTTTCAGCGGTATTCTCGGCGGTTTGGCTATGACTTTCCTTGCCTTGTGTATTTTCCTGCCTTTGTTTTTAAATTATACAGCCATAGCAAAGGTGGATATACCACTGCTAAAAATACTGGAGGGTCAAGACCGATTTTTTTACTACCTATACCTACTTATATTATTGTGTGCCATATTTACCACTGCCGTGGCTAACGGCTACGGTTTTATCAGTTGGATTCAAAAATTCGTCAGTATTAAGCCAACAACACTAAAACTTTTGGTGGTTGCAGCAGCCGCCGCAACTTCTTATGCCGGATTTTCAAATTTTGTAAGCAAGGTTTATCCCGTTTTCGGAATTGTGGGGCTTATTGAAATTATTATGATTATTGCAGTATTTTATAAAATCGGGCTACATCATAAGGATTAATCGTTAGGATATTTAATGTTTTATTCGTTTTACCTTTAAAGCCTGTTAAGGAATGGTTTCTTTGAAACGCGTGACCTTATTTTTAACCATTACGGTTCTTTTAGCTGCTTCCGTTTATATGCTTTATAATGAAGGAATAATATGGAAAGCGGACTCTAATCAAGATACAGTCGCAACATTTGCGGAAACCGGAGTGAGCCTGGAGCTGACTCCTGAAAGTCATGCCTCTTTTTATTCTTCCGGGGACGACAGATTTTTTTATTCTACCAATGACGGTATAGCTTATACCAACCTATCCGGAGAGACGGAGTGGCTTGCGGATTTTGCTTTTCGTGAGCCTGTTATGATAGGCGAAGGCAAAATTGCGGCTGTGGGAGAACCCAACGGAAATATGATCACCGTTTACGACAACAAAGGCGAACTGTATCGAACGGTTTTTGAGGACGCCTCGGTTTTGTCTTACAGCCTAAACAAAAACGGCTATCTTTCCGTAATTCTAAAAGGAGACAACCGTTACGAGACTCATGTTTACGACAACTCCGGTACTCAAATCTGGACAATGATGCATCTGGTGGCAAACGTTTACCCCGTATCGGCAGACATTTCCCAAGACAACAGGATAATTGCTCTGAATTTGCTGGATTTGCGTGATCTGTCAGTAGTCTCGGAACTGACCTTTTGTTATCTAAATCCCGAGGAAGCAAAGGGTTACACAGACTCGGTATTTGCAAGCAAAATAAAACAAGACCAAGTCATAGCCTCCTTAAACTTTTTGGACGACGGAACCCTGATTTCCTTATCGGAAAAAGAGGTCTGCGGAATAACTTTAGAAAGTAATAACGAAGTTAAATACGCCTGGGAGATACCTTTAACCAATAAGGTAGAAATTATTGATTATTACGGCGACAGATTTGCTCTGGCTTTGGGTAGCGGACTTATTAACAAGCAACCGGAACCCACAGGTACCGTACAGATCTATAATTCGAAAGGTGTTTTAACCGGAACCGCCAAGCTTGAGAAAATTCCTTCATTCATTAACCTTAATTACGGAAATTGTTTGGTGGGTGTAGGAAAAACGGTTTACGCTCTTAACGAAAAGGGAAAAATCATTTGGGAATATAATTCTTTGCAACATATAGAAAACGCCGCTCGTTTGAATAACGGCGACAATTTACTTATAGTAAATGAAAGCCAAGCTATGTTGGTTAAAAAACAGGCGTAATAAAACGAAAAATTACTTCTGCATTTTTCAATTTTTACTTATACTAATTCCATATAAGATAGATGACAAAAATAGTCGTTTTTTCCTTGAACCGTTGGAAAAAATCAATTATTTTTGTACTCTGTTTAAAATGAAATCAGTATTAATCACCGTTTAAATTATTATAATAAGCCCCAATTCAATAAATATTTTGATTATTTATGGAGGTTATAAATATGAAAAAGTTTGATTTGAAAAGTTTGATTGTGGGAGTTTTTATTGGTACGATAGGTTTATCAACGGTGTTTGCAGCAAGCAATATAAAATCTGCCACATATAGTCCATCGAGAGTTTATCTAAATGGCAAAGAAATCCCTCTCAAAAATTCATTGGTTTCAATTGTTAAGTACGGAGAAACAAACGCTCAAACGTATATGCCTATGAGAGAATTGTTGGAATTCATGAATTATGTAGTGGAATGGAACCCAAAAGACAGTTCTATCAACCTTTCTTTAAACGATAAAAACGGCGGCATTAAAACTGAAAGCCCGGAACTGGTTGCCCTAAATTTAGTAAAGAATTATATTGCAGGCAGTGATAATTCGGTGTTTGAACCGCTTGATTCTGTATCTCTTACCTACAAATTTAAAGACAGTAATTATATGATACAGTACGACGGGAAATTAGATGATCAATATCATTTAATTCATGAGTATGAATTTGTAGTTGATAACCCTAAAACAGGAGCGGGACATACAGCAACAAGTAATTGGTATCAAGTAGATATTGATACCGGAGAAATTATTCCTATGTTTTGATAATTTTTCTATTGAAAAGTTAAGTTTTGAGCATAAAACACTTTTGTTGGGTGTGTTCCTACCGACTTAGTGGGAATACACCTGTTTCCTAAACTTTGTACACATGGAGATTAGCTATGCTAACACACATAGGAACCCAAACAATTGAAACCCACAGGCTGATTTTAAGGCAGTTTAATTATCAAGATGATGATGCCATGTTAAAGTATTGGGTAGCGGATGAAAAAGTACAATCCTTATACTCCGAACCCGTTTATACAACAAAAGCGGCTGTTAAGGAGTTATTGGATAAATACATTCAATCCTATGAAAAGAGCGACTATTATCGTTGGGCAATAATCTCAAAAGAAATCAACGAATGTATTGGGCAAATAGCCTTTTTCTCCGTAGACAGCAAAAATAATTTTGCTGAAATTGAATATTGTATCGGTTCGGATTTTCAATGCAAAGGGCTTGCTACCGAGGCTACAAAAGCTGTGATTGCTTATGGGTTTAACAAAATAAACCTACATAAAGTACAAATCTGTCATAAATCTATAAATATTCCTTCTAAACGAGTTATAGAAAAAAGCGGTTGTACATACGAGGGTACTCTTAGAGATTACTTTTTTATGGACGGTAAATATGTAGACAGATTATACTACTCTATTTTAAGAAACGAATTTTTCGGCAATGATTATAAAGATGCTTGACGTGGAGATAAACATGGACTTGGCAAATATTTTATGCACTAAAGAGCTTAAGGCTGTAGAAAGGCGTTTAAAAATAGCCGAAGCATTAAGAATGGGAACGATTAGCATTGAAGAAATAATCAAAATTGCTTCTGACTCAGACGATAAGAGCATTGCTACTGTTTTGGAAGCAATGGAGGAAGTAACCGGAAAAGATCCAAATATTGCAACTATTGAATGGTTGCAATTTGCTGAAACCCATATTGACTCAAAATCAAACAACCTTAAAAGAGAAGCGTCGAGAATTATAGGTAACGTAGCACATCTTTTCGAAAATAATCTTGATGTATCTATTCGCAAGCTACTTGAAAATACAACAAATGAGGGAACCGTAGTCCGTTGGGGAAGTGCCTATGCCTTTGCAAGAATCATAGTTTTGCCTTGTTTTGCAAACAGCCCTCTTTTTGATAAATTAACTCAAATATGTGAAACAGAAACTGAAAACGGGGTAAAGAACCAATATATTAAAGGATTGAAAAAGGCATTAAAACTACGCAAATGAACAACACAAAAGCCACTCTTTCCGGAATGGCTTTTGTAATGTATCCCCAATATTTTTGTTTTGATACTTTATTTCAACTTTAATATTTTATACACCGGGATTTACAACCCATTGATGGAGGTGTTGCATTGAATATATTAGACATTGCGGTCTTGGCAATATTGGGTATTTGCATGATTATAGCCTTTAATCGAGGATTTGTTCTTTCCTTGTTTGGCTTAGTTTCTTGGGTATTATCGTTGGTCTTGGCTTATGCCTTATATCCCTTTGTAACTAAATTTTTATGGAGTTGGCAATGGTTTTCCTCCGGTATTACGGACTTTATTTCAAGAAGTATGGATTTGGGAAGCCTAATTCCTCCGAATACTTTAAAAGCCCAAACCGACATGATTACCTCCTTGCCCTTGCCCGGCTTTTTAACAGACACTCTCCTTGCCAACAACAACCCGGAGTATTATAGAGCTTTAAATGTTGATAATATTAGGGATTATCTTGTAAACGCCATCGCTGGAATTTGCATAGATATTATTGCCTTGGTATTGGTATTTTTACTTGTAATGATAGTTATGCGTGTAGTTATAAGGAGCCTTAACATACTTACAAAATTGCCCATCCTTAATGCCATAAACAAATATGTAGGCTTAATATTCGGTTTTTTGCAGGGTACTATTATAATTTGGATATTGCTGATTTTGATGATTTGTTTTATTTCCAACAAAGAAGTGGCAAATTTATTCCAAATGCTTCAAACCTCAACCATAGCTAAATTCTTCCACGAGAACAACATCTTGAGATATTTGGTTTTGGGTGCGTAGTTTTAGAATTTTTTTCTTTATAAACTTAATTAGAAAAATCCGGCGGAGAAAAAATATCTCCGCCTGTTTATGTTTTGGCTTCTATAGTCTCCGTATCCAGTAAAGCATTTATTTCGCTGCCCAGAAGCAAGACTATTGATATAATATTCAGCCACAACATCAGTATAACTATAGAACCCAAACTGCCGTAAACCTTAGAAAACCGAGAGAAATTTTCTATATATATGTTAAAACCCTTTGAACCTATTACCCATATTATTACCGTAAACAGAGCACCGGGCAAAAGTGACTTAAACCTTATCTTTTTGCATCCGGAAAGTCTGTAAATAAGCATAACCGTAATCAGCAGAACAAATATTGAAACAGCCAGAAGCACCACTCCAAAAAAGGTTGAAGTAAGCTTAGGGAAATGTTCCGGGTCTATATTGCTTATAAAATTGGTGTCAATAATAATTAAAACCAATGAAAATATAATTGATGCGGTAAATATAAATACCATTACTATACTCAGCAGCTTAACATGAAAATAATTCCTTGTTTCCTTGCAGCCGTAGCATTGGTTGATACCTCTGATTACGGAATCGAAGCCCGAAGATGCTGCAAAAATACTTATAAATAAGCTTGTTGAAAGCAGGCTTACATTTCTTGTGTTTATTACTTCGACCACAAAAACGTCTATTAATCCCATAATTTCCTTGGGCATATATTCCGACATCTGCTTTATAAAAAGATTCCCGTCTATGTTAAGAAAACCCAATAAGGTCATAAGAAAAATGATAAAAGGGAAAAGTGCCAACAGGAGCTTATAAGTTAATTCATTGGCCTTAGCAATTAAGTCATCTTTTTGTACTTCTTTAACTAATTTTATAATGAATAAAATCCACTTTTTCATAAAAGTACCACCAAAAGAATATTTTACTTGAAATTAATTAAATTTAGCTATAATATAGTAAAGTAAAGCATTAGAATTGACCAAAACATACCGAACTATTAGGCTTATACTGTTTCTTTCCATACATTCGGCAAGAAACCGTATTAGTACCCAATTGTTAACGAGAGGCTTATTTATGGAATGGATTCAAGGAAAAATCTATACTTCTCATGAGGATATAGATACAGTTTGTGCAATGCTATTGGCCCGAGGAATTAAGGGTCTGCAAATAGATGACAGCTTAGATATGCAGAACTTTCTGTCAGAAAATAAACAGCAGTGGGACTATATAGACGAAAGTCTGATGAATGATACAAGTCAACCATCTGTTACTTTTTATCTGCCCAACAACATACACGGCAACGAAACTCTGCTTAATATCAAAGCCGGAGTAAGTGACCTAAAAACCTACTTGGAATCAGCGGAACTTGAACTGACTGACGTAGACGACGAAACCTGGCTGAATAATTGGAAAAAGTTTTTTAAGCCACTGGAATTGGGAAAAAGAATTGTAATCAAACCGGTTTGGGAAGAATACGAATCAACCCATGACAAGGTGGTTTTCACTATTAATCCCGGTCAAGTTTTCGGTACAGGCCTTCATCAAACTACCCAGCTTTGTATTTGTGCTCTGGAAGAATACGTGACCCCGGACTGTACCGTGTTGGACTTGGGTTGCGGCAGCGGCATTTTGTCGGTTATAGCACAAATGCTGGGAGCCAAGTCGGCTTTTGCCGTGGATTTGGACCCCGGTGCTGTTCCCACAGCTTACGAAAACGCAGCTTTAAACAATATTCTGCCCGATAATTATGAAGTTATTTGCGGAGATTTGTTGCGAGACGAGAAGTTATGCAATAAAATTCGACAGAATAAATACGACTTGGTTCTAGCCAATATAGTTGCCGATGTTATTATTGCATTGGGTGATTTGGCTGTGGATTGTTTGTCGGACAAGGGCGTTTTTATAGCCTCCGGCATAATCGAGGAACGTATAGATGATGTAGTTAATGCCATTACCGGTTTGGGATTGGAAATTATAAGCATCAACTCAAAAGATAATTGGTTTTGTGTTATATCAAAGAAAAAGTAGGGGTTAAATGCCAAAGTTTTTTGTCAACAAGGCTGACGTTACCGGAGACAGTATTTTGCTAAAAGGTGAAAACGCTAAACATATACAGGTTTTACGCCACAATATAAACGACAGAATTACAGTTTGCGACAGCCAAGGTACGGATTTTGAATGTATTGTTAAATCAATAAACAGGGACAGCGTTACCCTATCCGTAATAGATTCCAATCCCTGTGTTAACGAACCCAATATTAAAGTTACTTTATTTCAAGGCATGCCAAAGTCAAACAAGCTGGACTTAATAATTCAAAAATGCGTTGAGCTTGGGGTGCATGAAATAGTACCGGTTATAACCGAACACGCTATAGTAAAGAAAGTAGATGCTTCAAAAATTCAACGCTATGCAAAAATCAGTGAAGCTGCGGCCAAGCAAAGCCTACGAGGGATTATTCCCCGGGTTACTGCACCCCTTTCTTTCAAGGATGCGGTGGACCGTATGGCAGTAATGGAACAATCCTTCTTTTTATACGAGAATGCACCCACTGAAAACAAAAAAGTTCTTTTGGAGAATACCGCAAAGGAAATCGGTATATTTGTGGGTCCTGAAGGAGGATTCTCCGGAGCTGAAGCGGAATATTGTATGGAAAAGGGTTTAAAAACAGTCTCTTTGGGTAATCGTATCCTTAGAACGGAAACTGCGGGCTTTACCGCATTGATAATATTACTTTTTTTTAACTCGGATTTTTAAAATGCTATTGATTTAAATAAACAATTGTTTACACTTAATTAATAAGAAATAGCAACAAAAGCTATTCTTCGTAAAAGGTTCGCTCTTGCGTTTTTATGCTACTTAACCGGAAATTAAGTATACACCTGCAGGTGGCAAGGCTTTCTATGTGAAAACAGTTGTTTCAGCAATACAACATAACATTTTGTTTGATATAAAATCGGGAGTGAGAAAATGGACAAGTCCAAAATATTTATCGTAGACGATTCCTTGGCAGCACGAATTTTGCTGAGGAGGATTATAGAAAGCAGTGAAAATTTTGAAGTGGTAGGAGAGGCTGATTCTGCTCTTGCTGCATTAATTATGTTTGATGAAGTCAACCCGAATATAGTTATGTTGGAAGCCGGCGTAGCCGGTACCATGTCTGTTGCCGATATTATCAAAGAACTAAAAAATTTAGACCCCTTCGTAAAAATCGTAATGGTTTTGGACGTTATTTCCGCAAAAAATCCCTCCATAGCCTACAACTTGGGTTTTGACGATGTTATTATGAAGCCTTATAAACATGATAAAATACTTGAGGTGCTAAATAACGTGAGAAGTATCGTATGAAAACCGTTTATTTTGACAACGCCGCATCAACTCCTCCTTTTTCAAGCTTAATCGAAAATTCCGGAAAGCTTTATTCCGAGTTATACGCAAACCCTTCTTCTCCTCATAAATTAGGTCTTGAAGCGGAAAGAGCCTTAAAGAACTCTGCGGATATTTTAAAGCAACTGCTCAATGCTGATAATTATAATATAATCTATACTTCCGGCGGTACCGAGTCTAATAATATGGCTATACTCGGTACCGCTTTATCAAGAAAAAAAAGGGCAAATCATATTATTACAACAAACGCCGAGCATTCTTCGGTAACCGAAGTGTTTAAGTATTTATCCAAAGAAGGTTTTGACGTTACCTACTTGAATGTAGATAAATTTGGTTACGCAGACATAAACCAACTTAAAGACTGCGTTACTGCCAACACTGCTCTGGTAAGCATACATCATGTGAACAGTGAAACAGGAACCGTTCAAAATATTAGTGAAATTGCAGAGACGGTTAAACGCCTTAATTCCAATACCTGTGTACATGTTGACGGGGTTCAAGCCTTCGGAAAAATAAAAATTAACCTAAAAAATGTCGATTGCTATTCTGTTTCCGCTCATAAAATTCACGCTTTTAAAGGTGTTGGAGCCTTGTTTGTAAAAAAGGACTTTTACCTGCTCCCTTTATTTTACGGCGGCGGGCAGCAAACCGGGTTACGCCCCGGTACAGAAAATGTTCCCGGCGTGGTTAGCTTTGCAGAAGCAGCTAAAATGAATTACCATAGAATAGAAGAAAATTACCGCCATGTTTCTTCGCTGAAATCAAAACTGGCTAAATTAACTGATACTTTTCCCTTTATCACCATAAACGGTGACCCGGAAAACGCATCGCCCTATATTTTAAACCTAAGTTTCAATAAGGTTAATGCCCCCATATTGGTTAATTTACTGGAATCCAAGGGCATTTTCTGTTCCACAGGCTCTGCCTGCGGCTCAAAAAAATCAGTAAGCCCAATTTTAAAAAGCTACGGAATTGACGATAAATCCGCAATAACTGCCGTGAGATTCAGTTTTTCACAATTAAATACAGAAGATGAAATCCAATACTGTTTGGATGTCTTAAAAGAAAACCTACCGAGACTTTGAGTAAACTTATGCTCAAGGTCTTTTTTTGTTACCGGTTAACCGGCATTATACTTTATGAAAAAAACACCGGTCGCTCACCACTACGAATATACGCTTTTGTTACTGCTTAACTCAAAATTAAGTATAGATTAGTGATACCGTAAAAAACATTAAACATCTATTTTGAATTTGCATAACTTATATTAATCGTTTTTGTATGTCGTTATATTTAATTGCATAAGGAACGCTAACAAAAGCTATTCTTCGTAAACGGTTCGCTATTGCGTTTGCTATCTGCTGCGAATTTATGCTTTCGTTACTTCTTTACCGGCAATTAAGTATACTAATTCCATATAAGATGAGGGACAAAAATAATCGTTTTTTCCTTGAACCGTTGGAAAAATTCAATTATTTTTGTCCTCTGTTTAAAATGGAATCATTATATATCTTTATACACCGTTATGTAGGTATGAATGGAGGTTAAAGTATGGCAAAACCGCATATAATGCAAGTCGGTGAGTATGAGCCGGATTTTACGGACCACGGTCGGCTGGAGGTTAACGTTTATGACGAAACTGTCGGTAAGCCTTTGCAAGATGTAACCGTGAGAGTAAGACGCTTGGGCGAAGAAAAGGTTTTGGAGGAACTGACTACCAATGATTCGGGAAAGACAGCTACCATAGTCTTGGATACGCCACCTATAGAATACACCCAAGCACCCTCCGAAAATAAACCCTTCGCCGATTATTCCATAGAAGTTAACAATCCGGATTATGAACCGTTGCTTATCCAAGGCATAGACCTTTATGCCGAAACCTTAGCCAATCAACAAATATTTCTAACACCCCGGCAACAGTTAACCCGTCAACAAAACTTAATTGTTATCCAACAAAATACTCTCTGGGCAACTTACCCTCCGAAAATCCCCGAAGAAGAAGTAAAACCCTTGGGTCCGGAAACGGGGTTTGTTGTACTTGACAAGCCGGTTATTCCCGAATTTATAGTGGTTCATGACGGGTTGCCGGATAATGCTTCAGCAAAGAATTATTATGTAAAATTTGCCGACTATATAAAAAACGTTGCCTCCTGTGAAATCTACCCTACTTGGCCGAAAAATACCATAACAGCCAACGTCCTCGCCATTATTTCTTTTACTCTTAACCGTGTTTTCACGGAATGGTACAGGAACAAGGGCAAAAACTTTACCATAACTGCCACAACCCAATTCGATCATAAGTTTACCTACGGCAGAAACATATTCCAAGAAATTTCAACTGTTGTGGATGAAATCTTTACTACTTACATTACAAGACCTAATATTCGACAACCTCTTTTGACACAATACTGCGACGGCATAAAAACCACCTGTCCTTGGATGAGCCAATGGGGTTCAAAAGACCTGGGCGACCAAGGCTATAATTACACAGACATTTTAAAACGCTATTACGGCTCTGATATTTACCTGCAACAAGCAGAAAAGGTATCCGGCATACCTTCATCTTATCCGGGTAAACCCTTGCAAGTGGGATCTACCGGAAAAGACGTGAGAACTATTCAAGAACAACTGAATACCATTGCCAAAAACTATCCTGCCATTAAAAAAGTAAAGGTTGACGGCGTATTCGGACAGGAAACTAGAGTTGCCGTTGAGACTTTCCAAGAAATTTTCAACCTAAGTTCAGACGGGATTGTCGGCTTTTCCACTTGGTATAAAATATCGGATGTTTATGTTGCAGTTGCAAAGCTGGCGTAAATCAAAAGAGCAACCATTGTACGGTTGCTCTTTTTTCATAACTATAATGATTCCATTTTAAAATATACTTAATTTCGAGTTAAGTAGTAACAAAAGCGTATATTCGTAGTGGTGAGC
>CAYXWM010000046.1:0-24154 GCA_964468805.1 uncultured Defluviitaleaceae bacterium | reverse complement strand
GCTCTCTTTTGTTTTGCCCAATTATTGAACAATCTTTAACATATTGTCGATTAAAGGCCAGAACAACCTCAACATAAATACAAGTGCAATAATGTACATTACGATGCTTACATCGTTGCGTTTTCCTGCCAGTAATTTTACAATTACATATGCTATAACGCCGAATACCAAACCTTCGGAAATATTATAGGTAAGAGGCATCATGATAATGGCAAGGAACGCCGGGAAACCTTCGGTAATGTCGGTAAAGTCGATTTTAACAACGGATTCCATAATAAACAGACCAACGATAATCAACGCAGGAGCTGTTGCAAATGCAGGGATTACTTGGAAAATTGGTGCAAAGAACAGTGACAGAAGGAATAAACCACCGCAAACAACCGCAGTCAGACCTGTTCTGCCGCCTTCGGCAACACCTGCCGCCGATTCAACATAGGTGGTAACTGTAGAAGTACCCAAAACCGCACCAACAGTAGTACCCACAGCATCAGCCATAAGTGTTTGTTTAAGTCTGGGAAGTTTACCTTCCTTGGTCAAAAAGTCTGCCTTGCTTGCAACGCCGATCAAGGTTCCGATAGTATCGAAAACATCAACGAAAAGGAAGGAAATAACTACGGTGATAAACAACCAAACATCAAAGTTTTCGAAACTAAAGCCGGACATAGCCGCGAATATATTAACCTTATCAACTGATGGCGGTAAATTTACAAGCCCTTCGGGGATAAGCGTAAAGCGACCTAACTCGGGTGCAACCGTATAAATACCGGTCAACTGGCAGACCACGCCTATAATATAAGTAATAAGTATGCCCCAGAATAAGGCACCTTTTATTTTCTTAAACAGAAGCACAACGGTGATAACCAAACCTATTAATGTCAATACGACTCTGATGTCGGTAACGTCACCAAAACCAACTATAGTGGCAGGGTTGCTTACAACCAAGCCGGAATTACTCAAGCCTATAAAGGCGATAAACAGACCTATACCTACGCTGACGGCGTACTTTAAATTCTGTGGAATAGCGTCAAAAATTGCCTCTCTGAAATTAACCGCAGAAAGCAAAATAAATATTATACCTTCAACCAATACAGCCAAAAGTGCAATTTGCCAACCGTGGGCTATACCGATAGTATAGGCAAAGAAGGCGTTTAGCCCCATACCGGGTGCCAATGCAAAGGGGTAATTTGCCAATAATGCCATGGTAAGACAGGCAATAAAAGAGGCAACAGCCGTAGCGGTAAAAACGCCGCCCCAATCCATTCCGGCGTCTTTTAAAATAGTGGGGTTGACTACGAGAATGTAAGCCATAGTCATGAAAGTGGTCAAGCCGGCGTAGAATTCTGTGGAAACAGAGGTCTTATTCTCCTTTAGCTTGAATAGGTTTTCCATCTCGATTCTCCTTTGTATATTGTTTGGTAAACGCAGGTTAAGTCAATAAAACCAATCCGCCGAGAGGCAACCAAAGGTACGCCTTTATCCGATAGATTTGATTTATATTAAACCTTTCCTCGTTTACTTATATAAATTATCGCGTTCTGTTGCGATAAAATATTCAAAATATCAAATTTTGGGGCACGATAATATTTGCGGTTGAATTATACAACAAAATGCGGGAAATGTAAATCATGATTAAATACTTATTCTTAAATGCAGGTTAAGCAGGAACAAAGGCATATTTTCCAAGGGGTTTTTGAGAAAACGCAAGAGCAACCGTAAATTCCTATTTTCCCTTAGCTTCATTAATAGTATTCAAAACTTCGCCCACATTGTCAAACTTGGTCAGCATTATTACAGCCGCCATTATATACGGCTTTAAGCCGGCTTGTTTTCTTATATTCGTTAAGTTTCTGTGATACAATTCGTATTCAGGGGCATTATCATATTCCTGCATCAATCCGTGCATAAAAAGAATTTCGTCCCAATCTACATTATCCTTACCGTAAATCCAAGAGTTATGCTCGGCGTTCTGTTGTTTTAAGGTATTCTCTAGAGAAGTAATGCCCTCCGTGTCATTATCATGGGTAAGTTGCGTATATTGCTCCATAACGGAGAAGGGAGTCCAATACATGGGATAAATAATATCCGCTTCTTGCAAGGCATCCTCACGGGAATTTGACTTGGTAAAGGAACCCCCGGATATTCTTGCGTTTCTGTCCGCAATGGCTTCGATTTCTTGCATAATTTCGTAACCTTCGGGATGAGCGAAATGTATATCAGTTCCAAAGCGTGACATTAATCCCAAAGTACCTTGTACAGCAGAAAGCGGAACAAAACTCTCCGGGGAATATTCCCAAGTGACGGCGATTTTTTTGCCTTTGATATTTTCCGTTCCTCCGTATTTGTTAAGGATATGAAGCATATCTGCCATGGCTTGAACCGGCCGGTCTATTTCGCATCCCAGATTTAAAACAGAGGGTCCCTGTGGCAATATACCTTCGTCGGCTGATTTGGAAAACCCCGATGAAATTTCTCGTATCAAGGAATTCCCCTTGCCTATTAACCGTGAAGCCTTAATTCCCACAACGTCCGGCAACAGCAGATTTGCATGATCATTAATAAATAAACCGGGGTTTTGAAGTTTTTCCGGATTTAAGTCCTTAACACACAGACCAAGCATATTGCAGGCAGCATTAAAAGCAAAGTCTTCTTCCGGCGAATAATCCTTAAATAAGGATACTGCCAATCCCGTTTCGAAAACTTTGCAAGAAATATTTCTTTCACGGAAATTTTTTAAAATGCCTGCCACCGTAAATACAGCTTGCAACTCATCTACGGTTTTTTCCCAAGTCAACAAAAAATCTCCCTTATACATACCGTCATATTTCAATAGGTCAAGCCGACCCAATAAATCTATCATCTCAGTCTCCTTCGCATAAGTCGAAAACTTGATATGGCATTTAACGTTAGTTTTTTTCACGTTATTAAGTACGTTTTTCCGGTTTTCTGCAAAACGTTCAAGGCTTTAATCGTTTCAATAATATATAAAAAAAATTAATACTGTCAAGACTTAAAATAAGTTTTTAACCGGAAGGGGTACGCACTGCTTTTATGGGATGCTCTGCTTGTAATTCAGTCACAGCTACCTTTTCTGCACCCAAACTTAATAAATAGTCCGCACATTCCAGGGCCTTTGGCAAGTGGGTTTCGGCTTGGTTGATTATAGCAACAAAGCTGTCTTTACCGGGAATCTTTTTGGTTACTCCGTGAGGATGCATAAAGATTTCCGCAATGTCCCGGGTGGTCAATTTATAATCTAAGTCTACTCCCAAGGTTCTTGCGGCAAGCTCGGGTCTGTGACAAACATTTCCGATTTCTTTGCCGTATGCTGAAAATCCCAATACTCCAATGACCAAATCAGTGCCCTCGGGTATTACGGGTTCATGGGGAGCGTGAGCCTTCAAGGGCTTGTTTCTGGAACCGTCCGCCTCAACCAAAACAAAATCGGCTATCTTTTTAAATTCAACGAAAAAAGCCGGGTTGGGCGATTCAAGCATATCCGGTTTATAAGGTTGCCCGGTGACGATGATATTTTCACGCTCAAAAACTTCTTTTATTTCCGAGGGATTATTAGTCATCAAAACCGGGTATTCTTTGGGTATAAATATTTTTGTGGAAGTGGTAACCAAAACCTTTTTGCCCTCTTTTGCAAGCTCTTCTGCCAGCTTGTACATAAGAGTGGTTTTTCCGCCCGAACCCACAACGGCTATCAAAGCCTTTCGTTTAAGGTTCAAATCCAATGCTTTTATCAATGACACCGTCTAAGCTCCTTTCGGCAAAATTTATACTTCTCTAATATTATGCTAAACTTTGGAAATATTATTAAGCGTTTTAACTAATGCTGTTGATTTTGGGAGACTGTTATGCTATCTTTAATAGTGTGAGTTCGATGAAAGAAAATTTTATCGGACTTTTGATAGTTATAAAAAATGTTCACGTTTAAATAATTCAATTCCATTATACCGGTTTTTTTTAAATAATAAATACTTCTTAGTATTTTTTTAAACATTTTATCAGTTTATGGAATTTTTTGTGTATTTATGATGAAATACAGCAATAAAACCGATTATAAAAAAGTACAAATAAATACAATACTCCTTGAAACGCCGGTAAAATTACAATAACTCTGATAATGGTGGTGTCTTAATGAAAGTAACAGCATTAACTGCTTCCAATTCAATAATAGATTACGGACTGAGCAAAATAATAAAAATTGTTATGGACACCCTGACGGAATTGGGTGTTGAGGTAGTAACTCATGAATTGTCAGGCAAAGGGCTTGAACCCTATATAAACGAGCCCAATTCTATCGTGGCGGAAATTGCGGAGGATATTAAAACCGCAAGAGGTGTGATTTTTTTTGACGCAAGCGGTCTTATTGCTCCCTCCGGTATAATGCAAACCTTTATGGAACATCTTTCCGGTCCGGGATACGAAAATGTTCTGGAAAATAAAAACTGCTTGATAGTAGTGGTTTCTGAAAATTCATTTGCCCGTAGGAGCATAGAAAACTATTCGGCTGTACTTAATCATTTTGGCGGCTATGACTCCGTTCGAATAGGACTGGAAAGCGAACGTGCCTATAAAGCTCTTACCGACGATACAATAAGGGAAATTATCGAACGCCAAGCGGAGGACTTTTACCGCACCATAAACAGAGAGCGTAAATTCTTTATTCCCCAATGTGCCAATCCCCAACCGGTTACGGAAGCATCGGAATTTTTAACCTTGGAAGAATCCGAAATGCTCATGGGCAATGTTAAACCCAAGATTTCCGTAAACGAAATTTACAAAAAACTTTCTCTTGACCAAATAAACGATAGCCAAGAAGAAGATATAAACGAGCTTACTCAATTTTTTTCTTCCAAAATGAATATAGAACCAAAAAAAGCCGATATTTTATTTTCCAACGAAATAACACCGGAAAAAACTTCGGCTCCCAGAACAAAAACCATACGCCAAATGACCCAAAGTCTGCCCCATTATTTCCAACCTCAGCTTTCAGGCGGATTAAACGCAATTATTCAATTGAATATTTCCGGGGACGAATCCATCTCCGCATATATAAGTATAAACAATACGGAATGTACCTACACCGAAGGAAACCATGCCACTCCGGACTTGACTGTATTGGCGGATTGCGGAATCTGGGGCGATATACTCAAAGGTAAACTAACGGCTCAAAAGGCTTTTTTGGTGGGCAAATTAAAGGTGAGAGGCAATTTTGTAATGCTTAATAAGTTTGACCAATTGTTTAAAATAGCGTGACAGATTTTTTCAAAAGGGTATGAATAGCTTTTCTTTCGTAATTTTTTGCTCTATGTCTTAACTTTTTTCAGTAAAATCTAAAGTAATTTAATAATACTATAATATCCGCTCATTGCTTTTTGTCGGAAAACATGTATAATAATATAACGTGAGTTCGACGAAGTCGAACAATTTGCGAAGCAAATTAAATTCCGGAGGAATTTAACGTTATAAGTACGTTTTTGCATAGTTTCATGCAAAAATGTGCGATTACTATCAGAAGTTGGATGAAATTTTAGTTTCGTTCAACTTACATTAATATAGGAAAATTTTATCTTTTGTTTGAGGAGACTTTCGTATAAAGTTTCTTCCGGGCTTTTATTGAGTGCATAGGAAACCCTGCTTCTTTAGGGGCAGAACTGCATTCGGAATTGCCCTTGTTTTTTGTTATCATGTTTGAGATAAATAATATTTTGGCAACCATCCACAGCCCGGATATTCATAATTTCAAATGTTGTTTTTCCGGAAATTTTTTACACAATTAGTCCGGAATAGGTATAATATGTACTATACTTAAAGAAACAATCCCTGCGTTTAATTCCGGGGATTTGTTTTGAACAGACACCTTAACATTAATATAGCGATTAATGTATACTTAATTGCCGTTAACCGATAACAAAATTGTATATTCGCAGTGGTGAGCGAGCGGTTTTACGCAAGAGCGAATCGTTTACGGTGAATAGCTTTTGTTACTGTTTTTTATGCAATTAAGTTCAAACCGCTATAAACCATGACTACGCCGGAGTACGGTGTCACAAATAGGAGGTCTTATGTGCGGAATAGTTGGATACGTGGGTAATTCCCAAGCCACAGATGTCTTGATAAACGGTCTGAAAAAGCTGGAATACAGAGGGTATGACTCTGCCGGTGTGGCTCTTATGTCCGAAAAAAATATAGATATAGTTAAAACAAAGGGACGTTTGGTTAATCTTGAAGAAAAAATCAGTACCGCCAATCTGCCCATGTTTCAATGCGGTATCGGTCACACCCGTTGGGCAACCCACGGAGAGCCGTCTGATGTTAACTCTCATCCTCATTTAAGCAACGACGGAAATTTTGCCGTTGTTCATAACGGAATTATTGAAAACTATGCTAAACTCAAAGAAAAATTAACCGATAAAGGCTACAAATTTCTTTCCGATACGGATACGGAAGTTATAGTACACTTGGTGGAGTATTACTACAAAGGCGATATGTTGGATACCCTCATTAAGGTCATGGAAAAAATGAAAGGCTCCTACGCCCTGGGCATACTTTCCACCGATGAGCCGGATACCATTTACGCCGTGAGAAAAGACAGTCCGCTGATTATCGGCTTGGGTTCCGGAGAAAACTTCATTGCCTCCGATATACCTGCGGTTTTGGAATATACCAAGGATTATTATTTGGTTGAGGACGGAGAAATAGCTGTTTTAACCACAAACGGCGTCCAAGTATACAACCCGGATAAGGAACTTATAGACAAATCTGTTTTCACCGTAAACTGGGACGTAAACGCCGCAGAAAAAGGCGGCTATGAGCACTTTATGCTCAAGGAAATGACAGAACAGCCGGATGCTTTCAGAAAAACCATTAATCCCAGAATACAAAACGGCGAGCCATACTTTGAAAATCTCGGACTTGATGAGGATTTTATTAAAAATATCAACAAAATTCACATTGTAGCCTGTGGTTCTGCTAACCATGTGGGTGTTGTGGGTAAATATTTAATGGAAGAACTGACCCGTATCCCCACGGATATTGATTTGGCTTCCGAATTCCGTTACAGAAACCCCATTTTATCCAAGGATGACCTTTGTATCATAATCAGCCAATCCGGCGAAACAGCCGATTCTTTGGCGGCCTTGCGTGAAGCAAAATCAAAGGGTGTAAAAGTTCTCTCTGTGGTAAACGTTTTGGGAAGCACCATAGCCCGTGAATCCGATTATGTGCTGTACACTTGGGCAGGGCCCGAAATTGCCGTTGCAACCACCAAGGCTTACCTTACCCAATTGGCTTTGCTTACCTTATTAATCATTCATATTGCAAAGACAAGGGGTCTGCTTACTTCCGAAGAAACCGCCGCTTTGCTGGAACAAATGAATACCGTTCCGGATTATCTGGAAGAAATCTTAAAAACTCATGATAAATATCAATACATAGCCTCTAAATTTCAAAATTCCAAGGATTTGTTCTTTATAGGCAGAGGTGTTGATTATGCACTGGCTATGGAGGGTTCCTTAAAACTCAAGGAAATCTCCTATATACACTCAGAAGCATATCCCGCCGGCGAGCTGAAACACGGCACTATCTCACTTGTGGAAGATGGAACCCCGGTATTCGCCGTAGCTACCCAAGAACGCCTTATGGAAAAAATGTTAAGCAATATTCGTGAAGTTAAGGCAAGAGGAGCAACAATAATCTCCCTTACTTTGGATAACGAAAGCAGTGCCGAAATAGAAAACGAATCCGACTACATTATTAAAATACCTAAAATTGCAGACCAACTTCTGCCCTTATTGGGAGTAGTGCCATTGCAACTTATTGCCTACTATATTTCCGCCTTACGCGGCTGTGATGTAGACAAACCGAGAAACTTGGCAAAATCCGTAACAGTTGAATAATTTTCTATACTAATTCCAAATAAGATGAAGGACAAAAATATTCGTTTTTCCTTGAACCGTTGGAAATAATCAATTATTTTTCTCCTCTGTTTAAAATGGAATCATTATAAAGCTTTATATCAAGACTAAAGGACTTTGAAAAAGAAACGGTTTATACTTAATTTTATAAGGAATAGTTACAAAAGCTATTCTTCGTAAACGGTTAGCTCTGCGTTTTTATAAAAAAACATCGGTCGCTCACCACTATGAAAATACGCTTTTGTTACTACTTAACTCGAAATTAAGTAAAAAGTGAATTTTTCATATACCGAGACGGAATGAAGTTCGTTAAATAAGTTTTGAAAGAGAAATGGGGAGAGAGCTTTTTCAAAAGTTTTCTCCCTATTTTTATCCTACAAAAGATAAAGAGGAGGAACACATGGATACCAAAACCAAAGTTCAACCTTTGTTAAGCATGAAAAGATTGGATTATCTCCTGCTGATTTTAATAATGCTGATTTACGGGAGCATAGCTTTTTATCAGCTGGGAGATACAGCATATCCACAAACTATGTGGAGGGGCGATGAATTTAAAAAGATAAACGTAAGTTTTGCTGCCGAAGAACAATTAACACAACTGTCAATCCTTTTGGGCAGTGATCATGACAAAAGCTTGGACTTGTTTGTTTCCAAAGACGGAGAAGAATGGTTTCTGGATCAATCTATAAATTTGACAAGCGTATTTAAATGGCACGAAATTAAGGTAAATCAACCGGCTAAATTTGTACGTCTGCTTAATATGTCCAAAAACACAGAAATTTTGGAGATGGCGTTTTTCAACGAAAACGGAATAATACCAGTAGCCGAATGCGATCCGGAAGACACCGCTTTGTTTGACGAACAAAACCTTGCTCCGCTAATTTCCACATATATGAACAGCACCTACTTCGACGAGATATACCACGCAAGGACAGGCTATGAATTTGTAAACAAAGAAGAAGTCTACGAAACCACGCATCCGCCCTTAGGCAAGGTTATTATTGCTCTTGGAATCAAGATGTTTGGAATGACGCCTTTCGGTTGGAGATTTTTCGGTACCCTTTTCGGAATTTTGATGATACCGCTTATTTACCTGTTTGCAAAGGCTTTGTTTACCCAAACTAAATGGGGTTCATCAACCTTATGGGCTGCCTTTGCATCTGTTATCTTCAGTTTTGATTTTATGCATTTTACTCAAACAAGGATTTCCACCATTGATACCTACGTAACCTTTTTTATCATTGCCATGTATTTCTTTATGTACCTGTTCTATAAGATGGATTTCAACAAAGAATCCCTTAGGAGAACCCTAATACCCTTGGGATTATCGGGTTTATCCATGGGTTTTGCCGTGGCTTCCAAATGGCAGGGTGTATATGCGGCTCTCGGTTTGGGAGTAATATTTTTTTATACGCTGTACCTTAGGAATAAGGAATATAAAAAGTTAAAAAGGGTTCATGGAGATTTTCCCAAGAAAGTCAGCTTAACCTTATTAAGTTGTGTGGTATTTTTTATTGCAGTGCCCTTGATAATTTATTGCCTTTCTTATATACCCTTTTTAGAGGCTAAGGGCGTTAAGGGTTTTGGAGATACCGTTGAGTTTCTTTTAAATCAGCAATCGTATATGTTTAACTATCATTCCGGTCTAAGGGAAACCCACCACTTTGCATCGCCATGGTATGAATGGCCCTTGATTATTCGACCGGTGTTCTACTATGCCCAAAACTTTCCTAACGAGCTAAAATCAGGTATCAGTACCATGGGTAATCCGGCGGTATGGTGGTTTGGATTGGCAGCATTGATTATCTGTATCTTTAAATACAGAAAAGATAGGATCGCTCAGTTCCTTTTGATAGGTTTTGCGTCTCAATATTTACCTTGGGTGCTAATCCCCAGAATAACTTATATATACCACTATTTCCCTGCTGTACCCTTTCTGGTATTTATGATTGCCTTCCTGTTTGCCAACAGCAATCTTAAATACAGAAAGTATTACATGATAGCCTTTGCCGGGGCTACTGTTTTACTGTTTGCCTTGTTTTTCCCGGTCATTACAGGAATACCGGTTCAAAAAGAATATATAGAATTTCTTAAATGGTTACCCGGTTGGCAGTTTTATCTTTTGAATATGTAAAAGAAGCCTGTGTATATCAATATTCTTGATGTACACAGGCTTTTTGTATGCTTCGCCGAAAAAAAGGTTTCTCCATTAATGCTTTTAAATATCCTAATTCCAAAAAAGATGTAGGACAAAAATAATCGTTTTTTCCTTGAACAGTTGGAAAAAATCAATTATTTTTGCCCTCTGTTTAAAATGGAATCAATATAGCTACTTCACTTCACCACCGTGGAATAAGCATCCACCAAAAAAGGCTCGGTAATATCCGAAACATAAAATCTGTAACAGGGCGTAGCCTTTAAAGCAGAACCTGTTTCGTCGGAAACCTGTTCTTGGTAGTATACTATATCCATATGGTCTATAAAAACTTCTTTCTCCCCGAAGTTATTTCTGAAATATTGCATAAATACAAACAGTGCCTCGTCCACAGGGCAGATTTCCCGAACTTTATCGTCGAATCCGTTAATTTTTGAATAGGAAAACTCTACTCGAGACAAACCGCCGGAATTGGTTTCAAACAAAACATAGTTGCTGTAGATAAGCTCTCCCCGATAGTTTTGTATATATCTTAAACTAAATCCCGAATCGGTTTCCCACAGCTTGTCAAAGACAAAACCGGGGAACATGGATTGGTTTGATTGTATAACTTCATTGTATGTTTTTTTGCAGTCGTCTTCGTTTAAAGGATTCTCGGACGGAGTTGTCTGAGTTTCAAAGGTGACCGTCCCGTTCTCCACGGTAAGTTTGGAAATATTATCCGTAAAAATGTCTCGTCCGTATTCTATTACCGGTTTGACTTGTTTCGGGTCAGAGAAAAAATATCCAATCAAATCATCGTTGGAGTAAGCATAGGGTAGCATATTTATGGCTTTCATGGGCTTGTATTCTTTAAGAACAGGAGTATACAGCATAACATTGTTTGCCGACAGAACCTTATTGATATTCTCAAGTTGAGTGGCATTCAAAGTATAGTTATCCATATGAGTATAAACCAATACTGCCAAAACAACGTTTATTAGCAACAAAAAAATAATAACGATGTTCTTCGCCTTATCCCAATACATCTTTCAGCCTTCTTTCGTGTTCCAAGAGCCGTATTTTTCGTTCGGTTCCGGCGGCGTAACCGGAATATTTTCCGTCAGAGGCTATGATTCTGTGGCAGGGTACGATTATATGAATGGGATTTTTGCCGTTGGCGTTTCCCACTGCCCGTACCGCTTTCGGTCGGTTTATTTTCACGGCTATGTCCTTGTAACTGTGAGTAGAGCCGTATTCTGTTTCCAAAAGACTGTTCCAAACGGATTTTTGAAATTCTGTTCCTTGTAAATCTATATTTACGGTGAACTTTTGCAATTCTCCGGAAAAGTAGTCTTGCAGTTCTTTTTTGCAGAGCTTCGTGATTTCACAGGGATTTTCCGGTTGGAAAGCCGGTTTATCCCTAAACTTTACCAGGACTATTCTGTTGTTTCGTGCCTTTATTTCAATTAAGCCAAGCGGCGAATTATAATATTCCATACTCTCAAACATTGTTGGGCATAACCTTCTTTTCGGTAAAACTGAAAAATTTATTTTGGGATACTATAATATGATCCAATACCATTATACCCACAGCACTCAGAGATTTCATTATTTTACGGGTGGCGATAATGTCCTCTTTGGACGGCTCCAGTAATCCGCCCGGATGGTTATGGGTAAGGATAACAAAGGCGGCGTTGTGTCTTAAAGCTGCTTTTGCTATTTCTTCGGGATAAATAGGTGCCTGACCGGAATTACCGGTGGTTACACATTCGGCTTTTATAAAGCCCTGATGTTTGTTCAGGCAGATTATGTAAAGGCTTTCGGTGGTTTTTCCCAGGAACAGAGAAATAGCCAACTCACCGGCGGTTTTTGTGGATTTAATTGAGGGAGTTTCTTTCATTTTGCTGTATAAATATCGACGGGAAACCGGCGGAATAAGGGAAACCAAAACAGCCACGCTTTCACTTACATTACAACGCTTGGAGATTTCCAAGGGGTTGGCTTCAAACAGGTCATGAAGCGAACCGAATTCGTTTATCATCTTATGAGCCAATTCGTTGGTGTCTCTTCTAGGTACAGCATAAAACAATAGCAGCTCCAGTACTTGATGGTCGTCAAAACCATCCAAGCCGTGGTCTATGTAACGTGTTCTTACTCGCTTTCTGTGGTCTTTGTGTATACTTTCGCCCATAACAACACCTACTGTCCCTTTAAGGGTATTTACATAATTCCGGAAATTCACGTCTCCGGTTATAATAACAAAATTACCCTGTATATGCAATAATAAAAGTACGATTAAAATTTTAATATTAAAAGTGCAATTTACAGTAAATCAACTTCAGACCCTTTGTTTCATTTGTTGAAAGTATCCTAAAGTTTTTAAAGAAGAATCAATGCAAAACGAGTTTTCGACCCGGTTAAAATCATCCTCTAAGAATATATTGCTTTTTCACGGAAATAATAAATATTATAACCGAAT
Organism: uncultured Defluviitaleaceae bacterium; assembly: GCA_964468805.1. Lineage (GTDB taxonomy): Bacteria > Bacillota > Clostridia > Lachnospirales > WRBF01 > CAYXWM01. The sequence continues at coordinate 11,613 of CAYXWM010000046.1, read as the reverse complement.
GCAAATGAAAACCGGGGTGATGTTATGTATAACACAAAGAAAGTAAAAAATTGCACCAATTTCAGAAGCGTAGACCAAGATATTGCCTTTCCCACAAAACGCTTAAACGAAGGAAATTGCAAAGATTGCGTATACTTTTCCTCCAGAAACTGCGGAATGGATATAGCAGACAGTATAGAGCCCGATATGGACATATTTATGTAATGCTGTTTCTAATTAACAATAAGGAAAGAAAGGGTATTTTTCAAGTTGAAAAATACCCTTTCTTTTTTTGGTTTATTCTTTACTGTCTCAGTATATAGCCGAAAATATATCCTTGCTTTTGGTAATTTGCTCCTTGCCGCCAACAACGGAAAATACATGAGCTTGGTGACATTTTTCAAACATTTCGGCGTATTTTTTAACTTGTGCCGGTTGCATGGCTAATATTTCTTCGCATTCTTTTTCAAGAGTACTGTGTGAAATTGCGTTTAGATGAGCGGCTATGGCAAACTCCACTCTGTCTATTACTTTTTTGGGACGTAAATAACGATTGATTGTACCTATGAGGAATTTGTTCATATCCTCTTGAGTGGCTTGGAAATCCGCCAAATACCGGCTTATACCTTGATATACATCCAAGGTACGTTGCAAATGAGGGTCACGGTAAGAGCATACACTGAAAAGCCCTTTCTTGTAAGCAACGCAATTACAGCCATAGGCACCGCCCTTTAACCGTACCTCCGACATTAAATAGGAGCGATTTAATATGGTGGTTATAACAGAGGTTTCGCCGTTAAAATTAAAGCCTGCTTTACCGAAATCAAAGCTGTATGCCACGTTTTGAACATTGGCTCCGCTGATTATTCCTTCATTAACGGGAATAGGAGTGGGTTTGGGAAATTGCCCGGGATTTTTTTGGGATGCATAATAAGAATTTGCCTTTTTAAGCAAGTCTCTGCATTGATTTTCCTTGGCACTTACATAAACTCTTACATAACCCTCAAAGATTTTTCCCGCAACGTCCTTTAATTTTTCCGGTAAGGCTTCCGGGGCAGACAGGATTTTTTTCAGGAATTGATAATACTCTATTCCGTATACGGCATCCTCATAACGACCGCCCAAATCTATATATGCCAAGCTTCTACCGCTTGCAAAACCCATTCCGTTGCTGCGAAGAGCACTTTCCAAGGCGGAAAGCTGTTCGTTGAGCAGGGGCAGTATTTGAGCCGTAGAAAACACCGTGTTTTGAGTTATTTCTTGTATTAATTTAAACATTTTGTCGCTGTTTTCAAGCAAAGCCTTGGACTTGTAAGCCAAAACGGGAATATATTCTCCGGTGATTACATTTGTGTAGTTGGAGAACATGGGTCTTAAACCGCCCAAATAGGTGTTTATTTCCGTGGTCAAGTCCTTTTGTTTGTAATTTTTTGTGTCTATTCTACCCAAAAGGTTGCACAAAATTCCTATATAGGGTATTTCATCCCAAGTCAAGGCACTGATGTCAAACATCAACTGCATATATCCTATGTCCGCGGTATCCTGGTAATAGCTGAACATAGTTAAGCCGTTGCCGCTTTCTTCATGTAAGGGAAAGGATTCTATGGTTTTGTCTATATCACTTATATGCAAAACGGGAATCTTATCTATATCCTCTTTTTTGTCCTCTTTGCTTTGGAACAACTCTAAGCACATTCTGTCCTTTTGGAAATTCTCAAGCTGTTCCGGGGTAAAGTTAACGGGTATGGTGACAGGGCTTTCCGGTCTGATGTCTATAAACAAAACATGCTTGTTTGAAATAAAGGTATTTCGTATTATGCTGAACAAAAATTCCTTGTCTTCGGCGGCAGCCAAAAAAGGCTCCAGTTTATTTACCTTTTCAAAGGGGTCATGACCGTAAAGCCAGTTGGTCAGTATGCCTATGTTAATATTCAAGCCTTTGGGATACGAGCCGCTTTTTTCTTCTCTTATATCAAATTCCAGAATATTAACGGCGGCGGTAAGCTGGGCTTGGTCAAAACCGTTGGTAAGAAGCTCGTTAAAGTATTTAAACAGAGTAAAATACAATTCCTCTATGGATTTTTCGGCGTGTTTAACGGTAATATGGTAAACCGGCTGGCAAAGATGCATATTTAAGCTTGAAAAAATCTCTTTCCCAAAGCCCTCGTCCATAAGCAATTGTTTTAAAGGAGAGGTGTTCGTCCCGAACAAATATTGATTTATAAGCATTAATCCCATGACATACTTGCTGTCGTCGGGGTTTTCTATTATATAATTTGCGGCAAGAAGTTCCTCTTTGTTTTCTGTAGCCGGATAGGTTTTGGATAAAAATTTTGGCTTGTCAAAGGCCGGCTGGTATTTTATTTCTATAGTTTCTGTGGACGATTCCCCGGCAAGATAGGGTTCTATATGCTTCATGCATTCATCAAAGTCCATATCTCCGTATAAAAATACATAAGCGTTGGACGGTTTGTAATGCTTATCGTAAAAGGCAAGCAACTGATCAAAGGTCAGGGTTTCTATGCTGTCCGGTTTACCGCCGGCATCGTAGGCGTTTTGTGTATCCGGAAACAGACCTATAGAGGTTTCGTAGCGTAAATATTCCAAGGGATCGGAATATACGCCTTGCATTTCATTGTAAACTATACCGCCGAAAGATTTTTCTTCGGGGTTGTAAAGTATGCCTTCCTGCATAAATATTTCTCTGCGTCTGATCAGGGGATTAAATACAGCGTCCAGATAAACGTCCATTAAGTTAAAAAAGTCCTTTTTGTTGCAGCTTGCTATGGGGTAAACGGTTTTGTCCGTAAAGGTCATGGCGTTTAGATAGGTGTACAGAGAGCTTTTACACATCTCGTTAAATGGGTCTTTGATGGGATATTTTTTTGAACCGCATAAAATGCTGTGTTCCAGGATATGGGCAACGCCGGTATTGTCCCAAACAGGGGTTCTGAAGCTAACGGAAAACACCTTGTTTTCATCCTCATTTTGCATGTGTATAATTCTGGCACCGCTTGGATGCATATAATAAGTCGCCTGGGACTTTATTTCGTCGAAATACCTCGTTTCTACCTGCTTTAGGTTCATGGGTAACTTCCTTTCTGTATCTTAAAACCTTGACGGTCGATTTTTGTTGTTTTTATTATTTTGCTTGCTTTCATTAAAATTATCAGTGAAAAATATTTAAACTTAAGCAGCTGCAAAAGCGTATATTCTTTTCGGTTGTAACTTTGAGTTTTTTTATATATGTTAAGGAAAACACCTTGATATGTAATCGACATTTTTAAATAAAAAAGCAATATAGCGTATAATCTCATTAAAATCAAAAAAACGCCCGGGTGACCACCTTTTGGCGTTTTCTTGATGTAATAAACATTTTTACGCTCCCGGCTCCATATCAGGTTCCGGAAGGATTTCATGTTTTAATTTACGTTGTTCGTTTTTACCGGTCATATGGCATCTGCCGCAGAATACGGCATCTTCTTCAATACTGATGGTGGCACATTCTATGTTTCCTTGAATATTGCAACATTTGGTAAGATGCAACAATCCGGTAACCGAAATATCGCCTTCCAATCTTCCGGCAACGGTAGATGAGGTAGCGTTTACATTACCCTTTATATAGCCTGCCTCGTCCACAAACAAATGCCCTTCAATATCAACATCCCCAAATATCAACCCGTTAACCATTACATTGCCACAGCCCTTAATAATACCATTGCTAAACTCTATACCTTCGCCTATTACAGTACCCATAGTTTCGGTATCCGCTTTTCTGGAAGTTTTTATATTAAACATTGTTTTCCTCCTCTCTGTGCCAAACATATTACCGGATTATGAAATCAGTATATCACACCGGTAACAATTAAGTAAACTATATGTAATACTTAAATAATTTTATTTGTTGACAAAAAATTTACCGTAATATAATAATTCGTAAATAAGGTATAATTAAAGTACTACGGAAGGTTTTGGTTAATTACATGGGCTTACGACCCGTTTTACCAATTTACAATTCTATATTATAATATTTATTTACTTAACATTCAAGAAATTTTTGCCTAAAGAGTTTAAGAACGAGTTTTATTATTTTAGGAAAATAAAAAAGTTTGCAATTCCGTTGGATTTGGTGTATGTTTTATTTATTATATTTACAGTACAACCAACTTTAAAATCTACAAGCTTCGTCGCCCTACGTAAGCTTTGAAAGCAGGTAAACCATGAAATTTTGTCCCATTGCCAGCGGTTCCAACGGCAATTGTATTTACATAGGAGCGGAAAATACTCATATCTTAATAGATGCCGGTCTCAGCGGCAGAAAAATAGAAGCAGGGTTAAATTCTCTGGCGGTAAAGGCGGAGAACCTTGATGCCATTTTCGTAACCCATGAACATTCCGACCATATTCAAGGTTTGGGAGTTATGTCCCGACGTTTTGATATACCCATATACGCAACCCCTAAAACTTGGCGTTTCTTCGAAAGGCACAGCACCATAGGCAAAATAGCGGAAAAAAACCGCAAAATCCTGGAACCGGAACAGGAAACAGAGGTTAAGGACATGAAAATTATGCCCTTTTCCGTTTTACATGACGGTGCCGAACCGGTGGGATATGTGATAAAGCATAAGGCACATAAAATTTCCGTGGCAACAGACATAGGTTTCGTCACAGACGAGGTTAAACATCATATCTCGGGAAGTGACCTTATCCTTATAGAAAGCAACCACGATGAGGAAATGCTTAAAAACGGTCCCTATCCCTTGGCTTTGAAACAGAGAGTTTTAAGCAAAATGGGTCATTTATCCAACGCGGCAACAGGTATGTTACTTTCGGAGGTAATGTGCAACCGGTTGAAACACGTTTATTTGGGGCATCTAAGCGAAGAAAACAATAGACCCTTAATCGCCCTAAACACAGTTTCAAGCATTTTATCTTCCAATAAAATCAATGTGGGAAAGGATTTAAAACTGCAAATCGCTTTAAGAGGAACTGTAAGCGAGCCGGTTAATTTATAGAAAATGAACATAAAAATCATAGCCATAGGTTCAATAAAAGAAAAGTATTTGTCAGACGCCATAGCCGAGTATTTAAAACGCCTGCGGCATTTTTCCAAACCGGAAATTTTTTCTTTGCAACATGAAAAGGCACCGCAAAATTTAAGCGATGCCTTAATGACCAAAATTAAACAAACCGAAGGCAAGCGTATTCTGGACAAAATTTCGGATACGGATTTTGTTATAGCTTTGGACATAAAGGGCAAATCTTTAAGTTCCGAGGGCTTGGCTTCTTTTATCCAAGATACTCTTACCCGAAGTAGCAATATTGCCTTTATTATAGGAGGCAGTTTGGGTCTGCATGAAGATGTTTTAAAGAGAGCCAACTTTTCCCTAAGCTTTTCGCCCATGACCTTTCCTCACCAACTGATGAGAGTAATGCTCTTGGAACAAATCTACAGAGCTTTTTCCATAATCAATAATCTGCCCTATCATAAATAATAATTTATCTATTTATAAAAAAATTTACAGAAACTCTACTTTAAATTAAATAAATTGTTTTAGCAGGTTTTAAAAAAAGTAGGGGCGAATTTAGTCGCCCCTACTTTTTTATATTCAATTAGGTTATTTACACCCAAGATAAATTTAATTATTTCTTTTTAGCGTTGGCATACTGTTCCAGCATATATTGCTCCTTATACGCCATTACTTTGGGAACGTAATTTTGTGTTTCTTTATACGGAGGTATTCCGCCGTATTGTTTTACCGCTCCGGGCCCGGCGTTGTATGCCGCCAACGCAAGGCTTGTGTTTTGCCCGAATTTATCCAGCATTTCTTTTAAGTACTTTGTTCCGCCGGCAATATTTTCTTCAGGGTTATAGGGATTATCAACACCCAGATATTTTGCCGTTCCCGGCATAAGCTGCATCAGTCCCATGGCACCGGCATGAGATTTTGCATTGGGATTGAAGTTACTCTCCTGCTTAATAACCGCCTTTATCAAAGCCGGATCTATGTTATATTTGGAGGAAGCCTTGCTTATGGCATTCTCTATCATTTCCGGCAGGTCAGAATCGATTTTTTCTGCCTGTAAAGCCGGGTTAGCCTTGATATAATCCGTCAGAACATCAGAAAAACTTTTGGTATCTTGATCGGTTTGCAAATCTCCGCCCGTTGTTCGGGACGGTACTCTGTCAAAATATGTGGGAATGGTTAAATTTGCTTGAAGATTGGTGATTATGTCATTGTAAATACTTTCAACAGAAATATTCATTATTTCACCTTTCCTTGAATTGGGACGGCAGTAATCGCTCCGGGGCGGTTTACGCCGACCCTAAAGGAGAGAGGAATTTTCCGGGGTTATGAAAAATTCCTCTGTGCGTTTTATATTTATGTTTTTTTCTCGGACACATACTATATTATGTTTTTATCGGAATTATATGTATTTTATTTCTCTAGCCCAAGACATAGTATGTAGCTGTTACTGTTCCTTTATATGCGTTAGTCACCACGTCAACGTAAATATCCGAGCCGGTATCGTTGCGGAATCGGAAATCGGCGGAGGGATTGGAAACCGTTGCATCCATTCCTTTCGGTACATAACCCACCTTTAATGAGTGAGCATGACGTTCGATGACTGTAAGTTTCTTGGTTTTATCTTGCAATAAAGCGGCGTAAAGAGTAGATGAGGGCTGGCATATACCTCCGCCGTAACCGGTAACCAATTTTCCTCCGGAAATAACGCCTGCCGGTAAATATCCGTCAGCCTTTCCGGCACGTCCCACGCGTTTTAAATAAGAAAAAGTTTCGCCGGCTTTTAATAAGCCCGAGGCTGATACGGCCGCCTTTTCCATGTTGTGGTTGCGGTTTATATCGCCCTTGGAGAACTTGGTGGTGTAGGTTGCCAAAACCTTTGCTTTACTTAAATCATAGCCCAAGGGTTTAACATATTCGGTCTTTATTTGGTCTTTGTATATGTAACCGACCATATCCGGTTCTTGAACTTTATAATAAGCTCCCACAGCGTCTATAATTTTAACCGCAGTGCCTTTGGGCAACTTTCGGATTATTTTCCCTGCCACAGACGGTGTTTCTCGAATACTGACGTACTCTAAGGTTTTCCCTACATCGTTAGCTTGAGTTGGGGTTTGAACCGGTTTAATTACCGGGGGTGCCTCGGGAATAAGGGGTAAGTCTGTATCTGTATAAGATTGTTCGGGTAAATAGGGAGTTTCTACGGGAGTTTCTATGGGCGTTTCTTCTGTGTTATTAACTGTATCGTCTGTAATAAATTCTTGATAAATAGGGTCTGTCATGGTGGGTGGTTGCTGATACAGCACCTGAGCTGTTTGAGTGGTTGTGGCAGCCGGTATTGGTTGTACCGCCATTAATGCAGTAAGTGCATAAGCACCTGAAGCTAACATATTATCCCTCCTTACCATTAATAATATGCAAATTATCAGATACTGTCAATGCTTTTTATGTATCGTTAATAATAATGTAATTGTAAATTAGTATAACTTTCACCAAAAATTTCTAAATGCCGCAGCAAAAATTGACTGAATCTATACTTTTAAACAAAAATTGCTCAAATTGTGTACAAACTGTAGTTGAAACAGAAAAACACCGAATCCGGATCATTACTCCCTGCGTTTATATTGAATACAAAGTTAAGCCATAGCTTGTCACACAAATTTTAAGCTTGCATAGTATATTAGAGAAGGAGGTGAGATATATAATGAGAAACAAACAAGAAATCATTGAGGACATCTATGGAAAATTTGCTCAAACTCAAGATCAACAAGTTGGTGAAGAAGCTGTTGCTGCCGGTCATTGTCATAAACAAAGACATACCCATGAATATTTGGGTAGCGTAAAAATAGCCGAAAGACGTGAAGATCCTCATAATCATCGTTTCGCAGGCGTAACCGGACAAGAAATATATTCATGCTACAAAAATCATTACCATGTTCTTGAAGGCAATACAGATTTTTATGAAGACCATTTTCATATTGTTGCAGACAAAACAGGTCCGGCAATTTGCGTAGGCAATGGCAGACACATTCACTATGTAGTCGGACAAACTACAGTAAGCGACGAACATCGCCATGAGTTTCAATTTGCCACACTTATTGAAAACCCTATCGGTGATTAATAGTTGATTAACAGCCGAATAAAATAACAGCCTGTTTAAAACCTCCTACATAATTAATTTTACGTAAGATATATCAGCCACCGAAGATGGCGGCGATACAGAAGATAAATCTGACTAAAAGACGTAGTTTGAGGTTTTAAACAGGTTTTTTTATGTTTATTTACCGTATGAGCGGAACTTTAACATATTTCTGACCCATTTTCTCAAATTGGTTTAAGGTCAACCATATATCAATTAAAATGGATTGCCCCATTAAACCATCAACTCATTTGTGCGTATTACTTGTGCAAACATTCCGTTTAATGATGCCATAAATACACTGTGAACCGTTTCGGCGGGATGTATTTGCCCGTTAAATGAAAGGTCTTTTGTAGCACAGGCATCTTCTAACAAAGTGACCTTTATTCCGTAATCCATACAAGCTCTTGTTGTGGTGTCTATGCACATATGGCTCATCATTCCGCAAATAACTACTTCCGTCAAACCGGCTTCTTTTATTTCAGCCAATAAATTTGTTCCCAAAAAACTGTTTGGAGCGTGCTTTATTATCAAAAGTTCATTGTCAATGGGGGTTAAATTTTCGTGAATTAAAACCCCGTGGGTATCAGGCAAGAAGAAAGTAGCGCCTTCACGAATATTAACATGCTGTACATGAATTACAGGCAGGTTTTCTTTTCTAAACATATTCAATACTTTTTCGATATTGCCCAAAGCCTTTTCCGGCTGAAACAATTCACATTTGCCGCCCTTAAAATAATCATTTTGCACATCAATTATAATTAATCCTTTTATCATATATACTTCTCCCGGTTAGAAATTTAACGGCTAAATAAAACGGCAGAAACATAAGCTTCTGCCGTTTAAAAATTATTAAGTAATAAAGCGGCAGGCTATCAACCCACTGCAAGTCTTTCCAAAATCAAGTTACTGCGTTCCATAAACTTCGTCATGGATTCCGCATCAAGGGGTTTGTGGCTTAACATTGCAAGGTCATAAATTTGTTCGCATATAAGCTTAATGTCGTCAGTACGTTGGGTATCATCCTTGATTTCAGCCAAGGTTTTTACCAGCTTATTGTTTGCGTTCAATACCAAGCTTTCTTCGCCGGCAAACATATTATCCATATTGCCGAACATAATGCTCATTTCCTGCATACGACGAGCTTGTTCGGAAAGTAGGATTATGGCACAAACCTTATCGGATTTGAGATTTTCGGTCTTTACGTTAAGATTATCCTTTTCAAGCACCGTACGGAACAATTCCTGCATTTTTTCCGCATCAACTTGGCTTTCTTGATCGTCCTTCAAGGCACCGGTAATGTCGGCGTCTATGCGTTTAAATTGGGCACCGGCTTTACCCATTTCGTAGGATTCGATGTAGGAAATAAAGGGATTGTCCAGCTTGGTTGTAAGTACTGTGGCTTCAAGGCCGTTGTCCTTAAACATGGAAATATACTGTGCCTGTTGTTGTTCGTTGGATACGTAGAATACGGTTTTGTCGGTTTTTTCTTTGTTGCGTTCAAGGAATTCGGGAAGAGTTGCGTAATCTCCGGCTGTGGTTTTGTAAAGAACGCTGTCCTTAATTTTATCATAGAAATCACGGTCTTTAATACAGCCGTATTTAATAAAGGGTGCAATGTCGTCCCAGTAACCGTTAAAGCTTTCACGGTCTTTGTTAAATAAGGAGTTTAACTTGTCCGCTACTTTTTTGGTAATATAACCGGATAATTTGGTTACGTATTGGTCGTTTTGCAGGAAGCTGCGGGAAACGTTAAGGGGTAAATCAGGGCAGTCCAAGGCACCTTTAAGCAACAGTAAAAATTCCGGGATTACTTCTTTTATATTATCGGCTATGAATACTTGGTTGTTAAACAGCTTAACTTGACCCTCTATGGACTCCAACTCATGTTTGAGTTTCGGGAAGTAAAGTATACCTTTCAGTCTGAAAGGATAGTCCATGTTCAGATGTATCCAGAACAAAGGCTCGTTAAAGTCCATGAATACCTTTTGATAAAAGGCTTTGTATTCTTCGTCTGTACAGTCCTTTGCCTGTTTAATCCAAAGAGGATTGGGGTCGTTGATGGGGATTTCTTTTTCTTCTTCTTTGGCTTCGGTTTCTCCGGCTTCGGGCAGATCAATAATATCGTCCTTCGCCTCTGCCGCGTCGTCTTCTTTCGCCGGTTTAACGGTTTCGAAGTATATCTCCACAGGCATAAAGCTGCAATATTTTCTTAAAATATTGCTGAGTTTGTATTCGTCCAAAAATTCCTTGCCGTGTTCGCCTACGTACAAAGTGATGGTTGTACCTACGCTGTCTTTATCGGAATCATATAATTCAAATTCCACGCCGCCTTCACAAATCCAACGAGCGGCTTTTGCTCCTTCAACATAGGACAAAGAGTCTATTTGAACCTTATCCGCCACCATAAATGTGGAATAGAAACCCAAACCGAAATGCCCGATAATTTCTCCGGCTGTACTGTTTTGGTCTGCATATTTATTTACGAATTCATTTGCACCGGAAAAGGCTATTTCGTTTATATATTTTTTAATTTCATCGGCTGTCATACCGATGCCGTTGTCGGTTACTTTAATTATGCTGTTTTCCTTGTCCAGGATAACGCGTATTTCGAATTTTTTGTTTTCATCGCCTTGCAAAACTTTCAGTTTTGTAATAGCGTCGGTTGCATTGGATACCAATTCTCTCAAAAATATATCGGTATCGGAATACAGCCATTTTTTTATAATTGGTAAGATATTGTCAGAGTTAATGGATAAGTTGCCTTTTTCCACAGTCATACCTCCCGTGTGTGGTTTGTAAATAAATTTAAAAGAGTAAGACCTTGAGGGAAGCTTTTTCCGGAGAAAAAGTTTCCCTCAAACTCCCTTCAAAAAGACTTTATTATTTTGTAGGGAGTTTTACGGCCAATGTTTTTAATGCTCGCATTAAATTTAACAAAATCAGTATAATAAGGTTCAAACCAAAAGTCAAGAGGATTTTAGCACTCATTAATCAAGAGTGCTAATAAAAATATTATTCTTGTTAAAAAACTCTTTTATATATTCCGACCAGCGTATTTCCACGGTTTTATCCATGGAAAAGCTTTTTTCCGTGGCGGTTGCGGTAAATTGAATTTGGTTTCCTTCATATAAAATATTCAGAAAACAGGCGGTGGCGTTTGGATGGATTTTTTCAAGGTCCGTGCCGGCTAGGGAAAATATAATTTTCAAAGATTTGGGTCGCTTATAACTCTTTATCAAAAAAAACACAACCGGTCTTAACTCTTCCCAAGTACAATATCTTCTCAACCCGGTTTCCTCAAAGTATTCCTTTTGAACAGCACCGGATATTTCGAACCGAGTATAACTTGTTAACTCTATACCCCGAACCTGAAAATCATCAAACACCGATTCCTTTAACAGCTTGTTCATAAAATCTTTAACTTGGCTTTCATCTATTCTACAGGCTAACATAAATGCTCCTTAT
>CAYXWM010000045.1:0-25751 GCA_964468805.1 uncultured Defluviitaleaceae bacterium | reverse complement strand
CTACAACTTTAGCGTTTTGAGGAACTTGAGTTAATGCCAAGTCACAGTTTACTTTAGCTTGTTGATAAGGGTCGGCGTCTACGGAAGAAGAACCGTCAATGCCTGAAATACGAGCGTTGGTGGTAATGGCGATGATTCCGGCTTGAACGATTTTTTCTACATAAGGACGTTGAGCTTCGCCGTTGTTGGGTTGAACGATAATAGCATCATATTTGTTGGTGATGCAGTTTTCAATAAGAGTATTTTCTTTTTCGTCATTGGCTTCGCCGTCAAAAACGTCAAGAGTGATGTTGGGATACTTTTCGGCTTCGGCTTTAATTGCATTAGCCAACCAAGCGGCAAAAGAGTCCGCTTGAGCTCTGGCAACGTAAGCTACTCTGTAAGTTTTGTCTGCCTCTTGATTGTCGCCGGCGTTTTGACCGTCATTTGCGTTAGCTGTTGGAGCAGCGGGGCTTTGCTCCGGAGAAGCCGACGGTTGAGCGGGAGCTGAACAGGCAGCCAGCAAAACCATAGTCATTAAAAGTGCAGAAATTGAAGACAGTATTTTTTTCATATGTTACTTCCTTTCAATTTTTATTTTAAACCGCATAAACGCAACTTTCTGCAATCTCGCGGTCTAATACAAAATAAGCAGAAAACTTACAATAACGGAAGTTTAATAAATATGTATTGAAATTAACTTAAAAACTGTCCTTTGTAACCTTTTAATAAATATACAATCTTAAAAACTGTATACACAAGTAATGACTTAATCCAATTTATAAGTCCCAAAAAATACATACGGTAACCATTATAACCTATTGTATGAAAAAATAAATATGTATAAGAAATTATTATGGAGAAGTAGTTCAGCCTTAGTTTTTAAACTCTAACCGTTTTTGCTTCTTCAGGCTTTTCGGATTTGGTTTTAATTTGATTGGCTTTGGATTTTCTGTTTTTAGCCCAAATGTCGTAAATAACGGCAAGAGCAATTATTGAACCGCGTACGATGGACTGCATATATGAATTTACGCCCATAAGATTCATGATATTGTCAAGGAAACCTACGATGAAAGCACCTGCCAAGGTTCCCAGGGCAGTACCGACACCGCCGGAAAAGCTTGTTCCGCCTATAATTGCGGCGGTTAAAGCTGTAAATTCGAAGCCAATGGCTCCGTTTGGCAAACCCGCGTTAACACGGCTCATAAACAAAACGCCTGCAATACCAACCAAAATGCCGTTAAATATGTAAGCCATATACTTATTTTTGCCTACGTTTATGCCTGATGCCACAGCCGCTTCTTCATTACCGCCTATTGCATAAAGGGAACGACCGAAGCGAGTATGCTTTAAGGTATACCAAGTTATTGCAAATACCACAGCCAAGAATACAACCGGAGTGGGTATTCCAAGGGTATACCCTTGACCGAAGGTAACATAATCCCCGATTTGATAGATATTTTGCCCGTCGGTAAAATGCAATGCCACACCTCTTGCCACAGTTAACATAGCCAGAGTAGCGATAAAGGGCGGTGCTTTAAAGGTGGTAACCATCATAGCGTTTAAAACATTACATATAACCGCCACAATTATTCCGGCAAAGAAAGCCAAAATCAGGTTATCTGTTGCCTTATAAATAAAAACCGAAAATACTCCCGACAGGGCAAGTACAGAACCCGCGGAAAGATCTAACATACCGCTTATTATCAAAATTGTGGCTCCGAATGCCAGAATGGTGGTTACGGATAACTGCCTTGAAATATTAATAAGGTTTTCAATCGTCAAAAAGTTTTTGTTTATAAAACAGCAAATAATAAATAAAACAACAAGCACAATGAATATGCTGTATTTTTTCATGGTTTCCGATAAACGATTTATTGTAGTGTTAATGGAAATCACCTCGGTTTAGTTTTGTCTGATAGATAGGGTGTAAATTTACAAATTTTTATAGAGCATACGTAACTTAGTATTTTATGCAACCTAAGATTTTTATCTTGTTTAATTTGTTGTCATGGTGCCGGTGGCATATTTCATTATTAATTCCTGGCTGAACTCATCTCGTCTCAGTTCGCCGGTAATTTCTCCCTTATGCATTACGTAGATTCTGTCACACATCCCCAACAACTCCGGCAATTCTGAAGAAACCATAATAATTGCCCTATTGTCCTTGGCAAGCTCTGACATAAGCTTATATATTTCAAATTTTGCACCTACGTCTATGCCCCTGGTGGGTTCGTCCAATATCATTACATCGGGGTTACGATTAATCCATTTTGCCAGCAACACCTTTTGCTGATTTCCGCCGGACAGTGATTGAATGGGTGTATCCAAACCGGGCGTTTTAACACGCATACGATCGAATAATTTTCTTACCATGGATATTTCTTTTTTGGCATGAAGCCTACCGCCATAAAATATCTGCTCAAGGCTTGAAACGGTGCAGTTTTCCTTAACGCTTCTCATGGGAATAATTCCGTAACGGCGTCTGTCCTCGGAAAGCATAACCATGCCGTTTTTTATGCTGTCTTTTACTTTTTTAATGTTTACCTGCTTACCTTTTAAGGTAACTTTGCCTCGGTCCATAGGATCAAGCCCGAAAAGACTTCGCATAACTTCCGTTCTTCCGGCACCCATTAGGCCTGCAAACCCTAAAATTTCGCCCTTTTTAACATGAAAACTTATATCTGAAAATCCTTTTCCGGAAAGTTGGGATACTTCCAACATTTTTTCCCCTATTGAAATTTCTTCTTTAGGATAGGTATTTTCCAGCTTTCTGCCTACCATAAGAGAGATTACGGTTTCTATGTCCAATTCTTCTGCCGGATGGCTCTCTACAACCGTTCCGTCTCGAAGAATGGTAATGTCGTCGGCAATTCTAAATACTTCGTCCAACTTGTGGGATATGTATATTATACTTACGCCTCTTTCTTTAAGAGAGCGAATTTTTTCAAAGAGAAATTCTACCTCACGTTGAGTAATGGCTGAAGTGGGTTCATCCATTATAATAATATCGCTCTTGTGAGAAATAGCTTTAATTATTTCCAGCATTTGTATGTCGGAGACGGTTAGATACTTTAATTGTAAATCCGGTGGATAATTCAGGTTTTCTTTTCGTAATAAATCCAGAGTACGCTCTCTGACCTGTTTCCAATCAACTCTGCCGGATTTCGTTACGGGAAGGTTTCCCAAAAAGAGATTTTCCTCTACAGTCATTTCCGGTACATAGTTTAGTTCCTGAAAAATCATGGAGATACCCAGATTTCGAGCTTGAATGGGATTATTGACACGCGCCGGCTTTTCGTCTATAAAAATTTGCCCGGCGTCCGGTTGATAAATTCCGTTGATAATTTTCATCAAAGTAGATTTACCGGCACCGTTTTCACCGCAAAGTACGTGTACCGTACCTTTTCTTACGGCAAAGTCAATCTTATCCAATGCCTTAACCCCGGGAAACGACTTTTCTACGCCCGCAACTCTCAGTTTTATATTCCGATTCATGGCCGCCTCCTTCTAAAATAATCAGAGTTCGATAATTAATAATTATACTTAATTTTGAGTTAAGTAGTAACAAAAGCGTATATTCGTAGTGGTGAGCGACCGGTGATTTTTTTCATAAAAACGCAAGAGCGAACCGTTTACGAAGAATAGCTTTTTTTACTATTCCTTATGCAATTAAGTATATACTTCCCTTTGAAACG
Organism: uncultured Defluviitaleaceae bacterium; assembly: GCA_964468805.1. Lineage (GTDB taxonomy): Bacteria > Bacillota > Clostridia > Lachnospirales > WRBF01 > CAYXWM01. The sequence goes on along the minus strand of CAYXWM010000045.1, from coordinate 22,074 downwards.
TTAATTTCAATGAGATTGCATTTGCATAAAAAATAACGGATTGAATTAAGATACAATTACATTTTCGCACGTTAAATAAGACCTAATAGATACGAACAATAACGCGAAAATTCTCTCGAACTTTTTTTGTTTAACCCGGTCGAACGATGTAAATTAAATTAAATACTTTTGCAAATGATTTTCTATAAGTATATAGTCCTGTTGTTGAAAAGTCAATATACAATTCTTTAATCTATGAAATATTTGTATAAAAAAATAATCCCGTATAATTTAAAGTAAGTATCGAGTAGAATAGTGATGTAACTATTAATGTAAACGGTTACATTTTTTATTGGTATTGTTGAGCTTCGCAAAATAAAAAAGACTTTTGCTCAATGAACAAAAGTCTTGCCTAAAATATCTAAATCTTAGCGTATTTCATATTATTTTATGTTTCACCCAAAAAGGATGATATAAACATTAATGCAGAACCCACAGCGGTAGCTTCCAATTTATATTGACAGGCTTTCAGATATGTACCGTCGTATTCAAAGGTATTCTTTTTGGCTACCAAGCCTCTTAAAACATCAATATAATCATCCATATACGAACCCACGTAGCCACCCAGGATAATATCGCAATCGAAAACCATGCGAAGATTATTAATAGCCAGTGTGAGATGATAAAGGTACTTTTTCCATATTTCTGTATGAAGTGCGCTTCCTTGTTTAAGCAATTCAAAGAAGTATTCCAACTTTCCGCCGGCACTGTCCGAAAGGATACGAGAATTGCAATACGCATCCACGCAGCCTTTTTGACCGCAATAACACAATTCTCCTTCAGGTATTACGGTTATATGACCAAATTCGCCGGTTCTTTGATTCTTTCCGAAACAAAGACTGCCGTCTACCAGCACAGCACCGCCCACGCTGTTGTTTAAAAGTAAATAGACCATATCTTTTATTTGGGCTGTATTCCAAAGCTCTGCTTTACCGGCAGCGTTGGCATCGTTGCAAAGTTTACAGGGATAGGAAATAAATTGTGAGAAACTTTGCAAAGTACCGCCGGTAAACCCCAAAATAGGTGAATAAGTCAGAACCCCTCCGTCCTGTGAAACTATTGCGGGTACAGCAATACCCACACCCAGGATTTTTTTGCTGTCTATGGCACAATCCTTTGTGAACCGCTTAATTATCTCTCCAACTTCACGGAAATATCTTAGCTCGTTAACAAAGGGAAATCTGATTCTTTCATTGCGAATGACGTTTCCTTTTACATCAACCGCCACAATACCCAAGTGATTCTTGGTTACATCCAAACCCACGGCAAAACGGGAATCATTTTTAATGACTATAGCCCTGGCCTTTCGCCCTCCGGTAGATTCGAAAGTCCCGTTTTCTTCTATTAACTCCATCTGTAACAGCTCTTTTATATTTTGCGTCACCGTTGGCAGACTTATTTTCAATGCTTGGGCAATATCCTGTTTGGAGGATTGTCCGTTGTCGTATAAATATCTATATATTCTGTTTCTGTTGAATTCTCTTATGGCGAGTCCGCCGGTATTTTGAGCCATTACAGTCTCCGTCCGTTTTTGTCTTATTTGTACACATATGTCCTAACCACAAGCCGGACAACGGGCTGAAAGCGCATATTATAGGTCGGTTCGGTTAATGTGTATCATTTATTCGATTTTTTCAACTTTATATTATAACATCTTGCTATGTGTGTCAACTTTATACTAATCCTTATTCAAGCAAGCAAGCTTCGCCTTTGCTCATTGGCGTTTATTATGTAGATATTCCTGCAAAACTTACTATGTTTCGTACCTATGAGCATTTTTTGATAAGGAGTGGTTTTGGGGTTTTATAATTAAGAACTGCAAACGGGTCGAGCAGTTAATGGACTTTAAAATATAAATTTTTGTATCGCTAAATGAAGGAATAAAATAAACCGAGAGAAAAACGGAATTTCCCCTTATACTTACATATTAAACACATAATGATATTATCGACCAAGTATTGTAACAATTTTTTTGACTAAGCATAGAATGTACTAACAAAGGGATAAACATGCACTACGAAAGGAGCAAAGCGATGTATACCCAAAATTTCAAAGGTCATGATTCTAACTGCTGTAGACCTCCGATGAATTGTCAGCCGGAGCATCACAAGCGGAGAGAACACCAACACACCTGTGAGTGTAATTTTCCGCTTGCAATCCCCTACGTTCCCTTTCAGATGTGGGGTGAAACGTTCAGACCCGATGTTGCGCTTGCGAAAGGAACCATATTCAAGGAATTGGATTTGCCATTTACAGGTAGGGGGTAAACATATGTCTATGAACGCTTACGGTCGCGAAAACTTAATGTATGAGCTGCAAGTCCTGTGTTTTTACCTGGACGACATCATTCTCTATTTGGATACCCATCCGACAGACCCTATAGCACTGGATTATTACCGACAATTCAAGGACATGAAGGATGAATGCGAGAGAGAGTACGTCTCAAGATTCGGCCCGATTAATGCCGACGACGTTATGGTTTGTAACGAATGGTCTTGGGTAAATAATCCGTGGCCTTGGGAATAAGGAGGGTTTTCTTATGTGGAGCTATGAAAAAAAGTTGCAGTATCCTGTGAAAATTAAAAGACCCGATGCTCATGCCGCTAAAATTATTATTACGCAGTTTGGCGGTCCGGACGGTGAATTAGCTGCATCAATGCGTTATCTGTCACAAAGATATTCAATGCCTTATAAAGAGGTAGCTGCTATTCTTACTGATATAGGCACCGAAGAACTAGCTCATATGGAAATCGTTTGCGCCATTGTTCACCAATTGACGCGAAACCTAAGCATCGAGGAAATCAAAAAGGCAGGATTTGACACATATTTTGTTGACCATACCGTTGGTCTGTGGCCTACAGCTGCTTCGGGTATACCGTTTTCCTCCTTATGCTTTGCCTCCAAAGGCGATGCCATTACGGATTTAGTGGAGGATATGGCTGCAGAACAGAAAGCCCGGATAACATATGATAATATTTTACGTTTGTGTCCCGACCCTGACATTCAAGACCCCATTAAATTCCTTAGAGCCCGTGAAGTTGTGCATTTCCAACGATTCGGTGAGTCTTTGGAAATTGTTAAAAGTCGCTTAAACTCTAAGAACTTCTACGCATTTAATCCCGAGTTCGATAAAAAATAAAGATTCAGGTCAAAACGCTCGCAATTTGTGGGCGTTTTGATTGTAGACTAAAAGCTTCCGGAGCAATGCAAGCTCAGAAGCTTTTTCTATATATTGCCATAAAAATAGCGTGATGCGGAGAGCTTTAAGCAATTTCTTTTAAACACTTGATTTTTTTCTTTAGCCACCTTTCAGGTGGAAACAAAACGCACCTGCTTTTGCAGGTGGTAGTTTAGTAATCCGGTAAAGAAGTTTTATAATTGGACATAATTAAGGGGCTGTGAAATATTCATCAGCCCCTTAATACCTATAATTTTGTCGGTTCTAAAAAATCAGTTATATATAGTTACACTTTTTGTATTATCGTCCCAAAGTACATTAGCTCCGAAAAGTACCGAAACGTATGATACGGGAGCCATGGTGCGTTCATTAAGAATTACGCAAGCTCCTTCTGTACTGATAGATGGGTCGCCGATTTTAAGATTGATAGTTTTGCCGTCTAAAACCATTGTTACAGTCTTAGTATTGTCATCCCATCCTACTTCCGCACCTAAGGCTTCAGCAAGTACACGTAGCGGAAGCATGGTTCTGTCGTTCATAATAATTGGTGCAACATCAGAGCGTTTAGTTTCGCCGTTGATTGTTAGGTCATTATTACCTATAGTCAATTTAATTTTTGTTAATTTATCTGAAACCATAACTCCATAATTACTAAGGCTTTTTGTATAGAATTCAAACTCACCTTTGGTGTTAAATTCCCCGCCTAATCGGTTGACAGTCTTGCCGTCTGCCATGAAACGCACACCTGTCATCATTTCTTTTTGACCATCGTTAAGTTTAGCGCTAATAGGGAATGTAAGTTTTAACGGAGTTTTAAAACTTGTAACAGTTTTATTGTTAACAGTTAAGGTAACACTTCTTGAAAGTTTTAAAAGGCTTTCATTAGTACTGCCTTTTTCTACATTTAACACAGGAGAAAAACTTTTAATTACAATGGTAACATTATCGCTGCCTTTAACTTTAAGTTCGGATACAACTGAAGGAGTAAATGTTATTGAAGTTCCATCTTTTGATATGATTTGTATATCTTTCTGAGCTTGGCCAACTTTATTTAAGCTTTCGCCTGTCAGAGTTGCACTGTTTCCTGTTAAACTAACCGATACTTTATTATCTGTAGAGTTAATTTTATCCATTAAATCTTTAGATATGTTTTGAGTATAAGTTACCGGTCTTGAAGAAGATGAACCGGGTTTGTTTTTATCACCTACCGGCGGAGTTGGAGTTGGCTTTTCCTGCTCTTCTTCGCCTTCAATTACTGCACCTTCCCAACGTATAAAGCCTTGTTCTTTTGTCATATTTTTAGTAGCAAGGTTGGCTGCATCAACTTTTTTCTTAAATGCAATTACCTGCTCTTTATAATCTTCTAAAATTCCAATGCTTTTCGCATCTTTTTCAGGATTATCAAAGTCGTTGGTTGCCCAAAGTACTTCACATGGAATAAATCCGTTACCACCTGTTAAGTCTTTTGCATTGCCTGAACCAAAGTCGGAGGAGCGAATCATTCTGAAGATTTGTGTTAAGTCCATCATATCTTCAGGAGCGTTGCCGCTTTCAGCACCACGGGGTTTTTTCTTCAATTGGAAGTTTATGGTTGCAGGCAATACACGAGCAATTTCATTATAAACTGTAGAGGCAAGTGGGTATGCGACGTTGCCGTATTCACGATAATAACCTGTATCGTTAACTATACCCACATTGTCATAGCCAAGTTCATCTCTCAGGTGATGCATAGTAAATAAGACTTGATTTGCAGTGGACAGCATATCGCCGTGGTTTTGGATACCTATTTTGCAGTTGATACCGTTTTCTTTACCATATTCCAGAACCTCTTCTATAGCCGGGAAAACACGTTCGTTCATAATGGCAAGCCAGCCTTTGCGTTTTGCATCAACAGGTGCTGTGCCTGTAAAAATACGCATACAAGGTGAACCCATAAGTTCTGACATTTCTAAGTAAAACTTTGTACGTTCAACGTCTTCAGCTACACGAGAAGCACTGTTGTCTGAAAAGCTGTTTTGTATGCCTGTTCCACTTATTCTAATACCTAATTCTTCGCAAAGATCTCTCAATTCTTCGCAGTGACGACGAATAAGGGCTTGAGTAGCGGCATCGGGCATACCGATGTTGGTGTAGCCGGGTATATAGTAGAAGGTAATGTCAACAGCGTCAAAGCCGTTGTCTTTAGCCCAACGGATTAAGTCCGGAGTCGTAATATCGGTTTCGTTGGACGGAAGCCAATTTCCGCCGTTTTTGTCGGCGGCAGTTTTTGCTCGGTTTAAAGGCTGATTAAATGAGTAAAAATTTAAGCTGATAGGGTAAAGCTCTTTTACATAGTAATCTCCGCTCATTTTATGACGATATTTGTTATATTCCGAATCTTTATATTCAGGAGCATACACCGGAGGTTTAAGTTCAGGGTCAGTATCTTTTGGATTTAAAATATTAAAGTTGAAAACTGACCAGTCAATTTCCGTCACATAATCTGCGGAAATGTATTTTTCATAAGCTTCGTAGTCCGGTACGTCAATAGTTACGTCCCTTACATAGTTAAACCAAAGCCCTTCTTTTCCCGGTGGGCGTGTTACTATAGGAGGAATATGACCCAGCTCTAAATGCTCTAAACGAACATTGTAGTAGAATGTTCTGTGCCACATAATCTCCAGCTTGGGAAGCTTAATTATTTTCATTTGGCTATTGTCGCTGAATTTCGTCATGGCGAAGGATTGAGGGTTGATTTGAACAACATTTGGCAGGTCTAAAGTTTCAAGGGTAGAAACCTCCGAAAAAGCCTTGTTGTTAACAATTTCAACATTGTCAATTTTAACATTTTTAAGAGAAGGATGTTTTTCGAAAGCCGAGCTTGGAATACATACATAATTTAAGCTATTTTTGTCATGTCCGGAAGCTTGACCGGGGATGAAATCCGGCTGTCCATCAATGCCCGGGCTAATTGTATAAGTCTCATTAAATGTTGCTGTGCCTATAATACTTAAATCTTCCAATTGAAAAAACTTACCTAAGCATAAGGCGTCATTTTTACTTAATATACCACCTGTTATAGTGATAGATTTAATCTTTGCAATTTCTTTTACGTTAGTTGGGTTACCGGTGGAAGTGTTACTTGCACCCGTTCTAATTCCCAAATCAATACCTTGGGCTAACGCCGCGGTTTTAATTGCTTGATTTAAAGAACCGGTAGTAAAAGAATCAATGGTCAGTTCTACTGTAGGAGAATCATAAGTTGGGTCTGATTCCACTATGTCATTATTGAACAGGATATTCATGTCTTTAAAGTAATTAGCTTGAGAAAACAGCCTATTTACTCGTTCTTCATCATTTGGATATACTTCGTCATCAATTTTATACTTCGGAACATAAAGAGTAATGGCTTTATGATTCGTTCCTTCGAACCAAGAATCTGCCGGGTCATCGTCTGCTTCTGTAAATATAGGTGCAAAGCGTGCATTTCGCAAATTGATTTCTTTTAATGAGTCCAAGTAGGCAAAAGCACACGCCCCAACAGAAGTTAAAGGGCCTACTTCTATAGTTTCCAATTTTCTGCAATATCCAAAGGCATTAATTACGGAAGTTATTGAAGGCATCTTAACACTCTTTAGATTAACCATAGCGTTACTTGGAGTATAATAGTCTCCAAAAACACCGCTTCTTACAGTATTGCTGTTAAAAGAAGCAAGACCGGATAATTCGAAGGTTTCCAAATTTCGATATTTGTTAATTTCCTTTTGTTGTGCTGCAGATAAGGTTGTACCTGTTCCGACGGCTGCTGAATTTGTTATTACGAGGTTTTTTAACCCTGCAATAGCGGTAGGATCAGCTGTTGTAGGCTTATCTGTAGGGATTGTTCCCAAAACGTCACGCATGATTTGGCCGTGAAGTTCTGCAACAACATCAATATTACCGGAAGTAAATATACGATTATTAAAATCAACAGTAGCAGTATCTGAAATTACATCATCAGCTAAAAGGCTTATAATTGCAACATCATCTTCTGCTTGTGCTACTTCTTCGGTAGGTTGCTGTGCTTCATCTGCTTCGGTTTTGCTATCATCAAAATTGTCTTCGTTTTGGTCGTCTTCTGTAACAACATCCTCATCACTTGTATCAATGAGTTGGTCGTCTTGTTCAGGCACAAAGCTGTCATCTGTAATTACAGTGTCTTGGCTATTCTCACCTGAAATTGTATTGCCATAGATAGTATTGGATAAAAGCATGGTCGAAATTAAGGCATATACAACTAGTCTTTTCATTAAATACCTCCCGGTTTAATTAGGTAAACGTTTACTTATTTCGCTAAACTATACTTTATATGTAATTTTCACCTCTTCCCCGGTTTAATTAAACTAAAGGAGTTGGACAACTTGTGTAAACTAAAAATCACTTATTAATAACATAGAAAAGTTTAAGCAATCGTTTACTTGTTAATATTTTATGCGTTATCAATATTTAAGTCAATAAACGTTAGTTAGCAAATAAAAGATTTGTAGAATTTCACAAAATACATGGTGCTATTTTGTTTCAATTACACAAGAGTGCTAAAGGGTTCTGCTTGTAGAATTTTACTTAACAAGCACCTTGACAAATTTTTAACATAAAAATTAAATATTTTTTTATAATTTCCCGTTTTCAATTTTTTGTGCCATCATCTGAGCTTCTATACATAAGGTTGATGCTTTAAAAATATGCTCCTGAGTCATTGCCTTTTCAGTTCTGTTTAAGCAGTCTAAGATCATTTCACCAAAAAAAGGAAAACCAATTTTTCCGTAAACGTTTACATTATGCTCCCTTTCATCAGTTACAAAGAATACATTATCTGACCGGGTATCTACCCCTAAGTTAATATACTTTCTTACTTCAATGTAACCTTTTGTGCCTAAGATAAAAAGCCTTCCATCACCCCAAACCCCTAAACCATCAGGGTTAAGCCAGTCTACTCTAAAATAATTGGTTGCTCCGTTATCAGCTAAAAGTGTAGCATCGCCGAAATCTTCAAGTTCCGGATATTGTGGATTATTATAATTACCAACCTTACTGTGAAGCACTTTAGCATCTTTGGCCCCTGAAAAATAAAGGAACTGCTCTATCTGATGGCTGCCGATATCGCATAAAATTCCGCCGTATTTTTCTTTTTTGAAAAACCAATCGGGTCGGGCCTCCGGTGTAAGGCGGTGAGGGCCAAGCCCCAAAACTTGAACAACTTGTCCTATTACTCCGTCTTTTATTAACTGCCCGGCATAGACTGCACCCTCAACATGAAGCCTTTCGCTGAAATAAACCATATATTTCTGACCTGTTGATATAACTGCGGATTTTGCTTGGCTTATTTGTTCAAGTGTTGTAAAAGGAGCCTTGTCTGTAAAATAGTCTTTTCCATGCTCCATAACATTTTTACCCAAAGCCCATCGGTCAGAGGTTATATCGGCTGCCGCCACAAGCTGTACTTCTTTGTCTTGTAAGATTTGATCAAGGCAGGATGCAATTTTTACGTCGGGATATCTTTTGCAAAAATTTTTTACTTTTTCGCTATCCTTATCATAAACATATTTAAGTGTTGCACCGGCTTCCAAAAGTCCGTTAGTCATTCCATAAATATGACCATGCTCCAAGGCAGTCACGGCAAAATTAAACTCGCCTTTCTCTACTACAGGGCGTGATTTGCCTGTTGGAGCATAATTCATTCCATCGCTTTTTTGCATACGCCACCTCCGAATTGTTTTTATGCTTGCTTATTATACTAGTACCATAAAAAAAAAGCCATATTTATTTTCTCATTTTAAATTTTCTTAGTAATCTCTAAAAAACACTTGACAAATTTATGAGTATTGAGTAACATGGCTAACAAGTAAACGTTTACCCAAGTGTAAATAAATTGAGCTGATTTCAAAGTAATTGTATTTTTTTTATCAAAATATGTAAACGTTTAGATGGTAATTATTGAATGCTTTTCGCCGTAATTCCTTTTATTCTCGGAAATGTTACTTGACTTTTTTGACAATTATGCGTAGCATACATAATTAACAAGTAAAATTTACCTAAGGAGTTGTTAAGGTGAAACAGCAAAGACAAGCCAGGGTGGTTAAACACCCAACGGTACGTGACGTAGCAGAGCTTGCAGGCACATCTATAGCTACCGTTTCATACGTTTTGAACGATTCAAAGGAACGTTACATAGCTAACGAAACACGAAAAAAGGTTTTGGCTGCTGCAAAAGAGCTGAATTATGTAAAAAGTGCAATCGCCAGCAGCTTAAAGGGCAAAAAAAGAGGAATTATTGCTGTTTTAACGCCACAATTTGAAAATCCTTTTTTTGTGAGCATATTTACATATATTGAAAAGACAGTTAATGAAAACAGCTTTGTTCTTTCTATATGCAATACCTTTGATGAGCCGAAGCGTGAGCTGGAAATTTTAGAACGCATGGCAGCTCTTAGGGTAGATGGATATCTAATTATTCCTACTCATGAGGGAACGAAAAACACTACTTATATACGTGAACATGGATTACCCTTTGTGGCTATAGAACGACCTTTAGACGGTATATCTGATTACGACTTTATAAGCAGTGACAACTTTAGCGCAGCCTATAAGTTAACCCAGCATATTATTGATTGCGGACACAGAAAAATTGCACTTGTATATTGGGATACACCTATTTCTAACCTTGGTGAGCGTTATGAAGGTTTTAAGAAGGCTTGTATGGACAACGGCCTACCTTATGAGGAAAACCTTGTAAAAATAGCTAATATATTAACTCACGAAGAAGGTGCAAGGCTGACTAAAGATATTCTGTCAGATAACAGCATTACTGCCGTTATTTTCGGACAATATATATTAGCCGAAGGTGGTATTAAATTTTTAAAATCCCAAAATGTAAAAATACCCGACAGATTATCGGTTGCCATATTCGGTCGTCCAAAATGGATTGAAATGAATGAAATTTGCTACACTTGTGTGTCCCAACCGGGTAAAGAAATGGGAAAACTTGCAGCAGAAATTTTATTTAGCAAGCTCCAACTTACCCAACAACCGTCAGACTATATTCAAACAAAACTTGACTGTACCCTCCATATAGGAGAATCCGTCAAGTTAATTAGGCGGTAAAATACGCCTTATACAGGTTCTTAACCGGGATATGTTCCACTAACAAAATGGCAGGATTTTTAAGCTTGTTATTTTACTATTCTTTGTTATAAGCTTCGACGCATAACAAATTTGTGTAGGTAGATTATAACAAGGAATGGGTAAGCCCAGAAGATTGCCGTTAGCGTAGTGGAACGCAACTAAGTATACCTATAAGAATCCGTATTATACAAGATTTAGGAGGAGTATCAATGCTTAACAAAATCAGAAAAACTCTTGCTTTAGGTGTAGCTGTATGTCTTACAGTAACTGCATTGGCAGGTTGTGGACAATCAAACCCCACACCTTCACCATCACCTTCAACTGCGGCTGAAGGCGGGCAAAATGCTCAACAACCCTCTACTGCAAGTAACTATCCAACCAAAGATATTTCCGTTATTGTTCCTTGGAATCCCGGCGGTGGTACAGACTTAACTGTTAGAGCTCTTACTGACGAAATGGCAAATGTTTTAGGTAAAAGAATGCCTGTAACAAACATGCCCGGAGCCAGTGGTTCTGTTGGTATGCAAGACGTTTATGATTCATCAAGAGATGGCTACAAAATTCTTGGCCATGGTATGATGGCTTTTACTAACTCTCAAGTTATGGGTCTTACAGAAAACAGCTATAAAGACTGGGTTGTTTGGGACGCAGCTTTTTCACCTAACGTTGTTACAGTCAGAAAAGATTCACCATACAAAACAATTGATGAACTTATTGAAGCTATGAAAGCAAATCCCGGAAAAATTACTGTTGGTAGTGCAGGTATAGGCACAGGCGGTCATATCGGTGCAACAGTATTTGCAGAAGGCGTTGGCGTAACTTTTGAACATATTCCTTATGAAGGTGGTAACCCTGCTATTACAGCAACCCTTTCAGGTGAAGTTGATATGAACGTTCAACTTTCTATGGAAATGATTGATCTTCTTCGCTCCGGTGACTTAGTAGGCCTTGCTTGTCTTAGTGACAACGACCTTGTAATCGATGGTGTTGACGGTGAAATCGTTATTCCTTCAATTAAAAACGTAGCACCTGAAATGTCTAAGTTACTTCCTGTTGGCGAATCTTTCGGTATTCTTGTTCCTAAAGAAACTCCTGAAGATGTAATTTCTAAAATAGACGAAGCGTATAAAGTTGCAGTTGAATCTGATTCATTTAAAGCTCTTGCAGAATCTAAAGGCATGGTAATCTTTGGATATGGCATAGAGCAAACTAAAGAATATCTTGACAAATTAGCTTCAATTGTTTGCTGGACATTGTTCGATACAGGCAGTGCAAAGATTTCTCCTGAAACTGTTGGTATTCCACGTCCATAATATAAAAAAATATAGTTTGTTAATTTAAAACCGGTCTGTAGCCTCAAGCTTACCCTTGCTTAAGCAGACCGGTTTTATTGCCTGTATGGAGGTGTCTTGTTTGGAAAAACGTAATCACGTGGACTTTATAAGTTCGCTTATTATGGGTTTCATTTCAATATTCGTTATTGTTGAAAGTATAAGAATGTATTTTGATTCCGGAGACGTATTTTATTATTCTCCCGGTTTGCTGTCTTTTATAATGGGCGTTGGGTTGTTTATTTGTTCTGTTATGCTGTTTAAGAGAAGCTTGAACGGAACTCATATAAAAGAAATTTTCACTGCTGTTAAAGACGGTTCTAAAGACTTTTTATTTTCGGATGTTGCTAAAAGGGCCTGTGTTGGTCTTATTTTAATGGGTCTTTATGTTTATATCTTACTTCCTTATTTAGGCTTTGTAATTGCTACTTGGATTTTCTTAATGGTATTTATGCTTTTCTTAAAAGCAGGAAGTATATTAAAGGTATTAATTCTTTCAACTTCCACCGTTGCTATAATTTATGTTATGTTTCAAGTTATTTTTGGCGTTCCGCTTCCGGAGCCTGCCGAATTTATAAGGGGGTTAATGGGATAGATGGCTCTTGACTTTTTGATTCAAGCGTTAGCAACTACTTTTGAACCAATTAATTTTCTTACTCTTATTGTTTCGGTATTTTTTGGTTTGTTAGTTGGTATGTTGCCCGGGCTTACGTCCACAATGGCAGTGGCGTTATTAACAGGGCTTACTTTTAGCCTTTCAAAAGAGACTGCTCTGGTTTCATTAATTGGGGTTTATGTTGGTTCTATTTCCGGTGGATGCCAATCTGCCATTTTGCTTAATATTCCCGGTACACCGGCTTCTGCGGCAACAGCAATGGACGGTTATCCATTAAGTCGGCAGGGTAAGGCAGGGTTAGCAATATTTTTAGCGGCCGGTGCTTCCGCATTAGGCACAATAATAAGCGTTATTTGCGTTTTAACCCTTACACCTTTCTTAAGCACAATCGGTCTTAGTTTCCAAACCTACGAATTTTTCCTTCTTGCATTATTCGGCATCGTTATTTGTGGCAACTTAGCCTCGGGCGGAGATTCGTTAAAAGGCTGGATGTCAGGATTTTTAGGGCTTATTATATCACAGGTAGGTTTAGACACTGTAGGAGCATATCCTCGCTTTTCTTTCGGAATCTTAAATCTGAAGGCAGGTATACAATTGATACCTATGATGATTGCTTTGTTTGGTTTCCCGGAAATAATAAGAAGCTTCAAAAAAGAAACCAAAAAGGTTATGCCTGCAACAAAGCTAAACATATCCGAGGGTTTGCCTATATTACTTAAAAACGGTTTCGCAATAATACGTTCTTCTCTTATGGGTGTGTTTGTAGGTATTATTCCGGGTGTTGGAGAGGACGTTGGCGGTTGGCTTTCATATTGGGCATCAAAGACAGTTAGCAAAAAACCTGAGGAATTCGGAAAAGGCTCTTATACAGGAGTTATTTCATCGGAAGCCGGTAATAACGCCTGTGTAGGCGGTGCAATTATTCCTGTTCTTTCCCTTGCAGTACCCGGGAGCACTTCCGCTGCTGTTCTTCTGGCAGCTTTTTGGATGCACGGTTACAGACCGGGTCCCTTACTTATGCGTGAAACACCTGAATTTTTATATCAGATTTCAGTTTTCTTGTTAATATCTTCAGTGGCAATGTTTTTCATTGCACTGCTTGTTTCTAAAATAACCGTAAAGATTTTATCAATAAAAAAAGAAGCTCTTATGCCTATTATTTTTGTTTTTTGCGGTATAGGTTCTTATGTTATTCGCGGTAACTTCTTCGATATAAATATAATGTTTATTTTCGGTATTGCAGGTTTCTTGTTGAGCTATGCCAAGTTCCCGGCGGCACCATTTTTGTTGGGCGTAGTTTTAGGTAATATGGCAGACTCCAACTTAAGACGTGCTTTAAAGCTTAGCGAAGGTAGCCTTGCTCCATTTTTTACAAGACCTATAAGTTTGTTTTTCGTTATTGTAATTGCTTTCTTGGTAATTTCTCAATTAAAATTCTTTAAACGCATTGTTGCAAAATTTCGAAAGGAGCGTTCTGCTTGAAAAAAATAGTAGTTGGTTTTATAGGCTGTGGTTTTGCATCAGGTCTTCATATGGGTGGATATATGAGAGCATATGGTGTTGAGCCTGTTATTAAAGCTGTGGCTTCAAACGGACCTATGGAAGAAACCCGGGCTTTTTGTAAAAAATACAATATCCCTGATATATATACAGATTATGAAGAAATGCTTAAAGACGCTGAAATAGATGTAATTGACATTTGCACTCCGCCATTTCTTCATGAGGATATGGTAATAAAGGCAATGGAAGCAGGTAAACACGTAATTTGTGAAAAACCTTTGACAGGATATTTTGACGAAGGCGATGATGTTGAAAAAGTTGGTCTTACCGTTAAAAAATCTGTCATGTATGAAAAAGTTATGGCTCGTTTAAACAGAATCAAAGAAGCTGTAGAAAAAAGCAGCAAGCTGTTTATGTATGCTGAAAACTGGGTGTATGCACCTGTTGTTCAAAAAAGTACAGAGCTAATCAAAGCTAAAAAAAGCAAAATTTTGTTTTTACGAGCTGAAGAAAGTCATAACGGCTCTCACGCCTTCCATGCAGCTAACTGGAAGTATACAGGCGGCGGTGTTTTAATCAGGCAAGGTTGCCATCCTATTTCTGCTGTACTTTACCTTAAACAAGTTGAAGCAGCTGCCAGAGGTGAAAATATTACTCTTAAATCCGTTTTGGCAGACTTTGGCGTAGTTACAGAATCCCTTAAAGACCATGAAAGAAAGTATATTGACGCTCATCCGGTAGATGTAGAAGATTTGGCTAACATTACCCTTACCTTCTCAGATGGAACAAAAGCTCTGATTACCTCCGGTGACATGGTTGTAGGTGGCATGGTAAACGGATTGGACATTTATACGAATGAGTCTGTATATCATTGCAAAATGAATCCTAATGATACAATGACTGCTTATCACAGCAACGAAACCGACTTGGAAAATGTTTATTTCACAGAGAAGCTAGGCACAAAACAAGGCTGGCAGTACTTAAGCATTAGTGAAGAAATTGCAAGAGGGTATGCAGGAGAAATCCAAGATTTTATGGAATGCGTAGCTGAAAACAGAAAACCCCTTTCCGATTTTCAAGTGGCTTACGATACAGCCAGAGTTTTATATGCGGCATACCGGTCAGGTGAAGAAAACCACAGAATAGAACTATAAGGAGCAACCTATGTTTTCGGAAAATTTATATCTGACCAACGAAACCGGTAAAAGACTTTATAATAGATATGCAAAGGATTTACCTATCATTGACTATCACTGTCATTTGATTGCCAAAGAAATTTACGAAGATAAAACCTTTTCGGATCTTGGAGAAATTTGGCTTGCCCATGACCATTATAAATGGCGTGCAATGCGTACTTTCGGCATCGATGAAAGACTAATTACGGGTGACGCTTCTTTTTATGAAAAATTTATGGCTTTTGCCGAAATTGTCCCAAAACTTTTAGGAAACCCTATGTATATTTGGTGTGCATTGGAGCTTAAGCGTTATTTCGGAATTGACGAAGCTTTGTGTGCAGAAAATGCTGATGAAATTTATAAGAAAACTAAAGAAATTATAGAAAAAAATCAAATGAGCCCTAAAAAGCTTATTGAAAAATCTTCTGTTGAAATGATTTGTACTACAGAAGATCCCATCGACAGCTTAGAATACCACAAGTTGCTTCAAGAAGACACAAGCTTCAAAACAAAAGTGATTTCAGCTATACGCCCTGATAAAGCATTCTGCCCGGAAAGGGAAACGTTTACTTGTTACATTTCTCAATTGGAAAAAGTCTGCAAAACTAAAATTGAAAGCTTTACCGGCTTAATAGATGCTCTTGAAAAACGGTTGGTATTTTTTAAAGAAATGGGTTCAATGTTAAGTGATGCAGGCCTTGATAACTTTGTTTGGGAAGACTATTCAATAGAAGAACCTGAGGCAATTTTCCAAAAAGGGATTAATGGCAAAAACCTTACAGAAAAAGAAATTAACAAATATAAATCTGCTTTTTCAGTTGCTCTGGGCAAACTGTACTTTAAACATGGGTTTGTAATGCAGCTACACGCCGGTGGCTACAGAAATGTTAACACAGCTATGTTTGAGCGTTTAGGAGCGGATGCAGGCTATGACTGTGCCGACGATAAAATCTCTGTACGATCTATAGGTTCTCTGTTGGATGCTTTGAGCAAAACCAATAGTCTACCCAAAACAATTCTTTATCCACTAAACATTAATCAATATGAAACCTTTGCGATTTTAGCAGCTGCCTTTTGTGAAGGCGGCACTAAAGGAAAGGTCCAACTGGGAGCATCATGGTGGTTTAACGACCAAGCCTATGGCATAAATAAGCAATTCGAAAGCGTATCAAACCTTTATTCTGTTGCATTGTCCGTTGGAATGCTAACAGATTCCAGAAGCTTTTTATCATATCCTCGTCATGAGTTATATAGACGGGTGCTATGCAACTATTTGGGACAAATAGTTGAACGGGGAGAATATTTCTCGGGAGAACAGTATCTTAAAGAGATAGTTCAAGACATTTGCTACTATAATGCGAAGAAATGGTTTTGTGAGTAGCGAAAATCATTTGGGAATCCTTTACCGGGAAGTTCCCCGGTTCCCATTTTCGATGAAGGAGAAATCTTATGAAAATGACGTTTAGGTGGTACGGCAAAGGCGACCCCGTAACACTTCAAAATATACGCCAAATTCCGGCTATGACAGGTGTAGTAACAGCAATTTATGACGTACCTGTAGGCGAAATTTGGAGCGATGAAAGCATTGAAAAACTTAAGAAAGAAATTAATGAGCAAGGGCTTGAAATGGAAGTAATCGAAAGCGTACCTGTTCATGAGGATATTAAGCTTAAAAGAGGCGATTATACCCGTTACATTGAAAACTACAAGGAAAATATAAGGCGTTTAAGCAAACATGGAGTAAAGTGCATTTGCTATAACTTTATGCCTGTTTTTGATTGGACACGCTCTCAGCTTGATAAAGAGTTGGAGGACGGTTCAACTGCTCTTGTCTATTACAAGGAGCACGTAGACAAAATGGACCCTACCAAGTTGGCTTTGCCCGGTTGGGATTCTTCATACTCCACAGATGAAATGACAGAGCTTATAGACGCTTATAAACAGCTTGGCGAAGAGGGACTTTGGGCTAACCTTGAATATTTCTTAAAAGAAATAATACCTGTAGCAAAATCCTGCGATGTAAATATGGCAATTCACCCCGATGACCCGCCATGGTCGATTTTTGGCATACCTCGTATTATAACAAACGAGGAAAACCTAGACCGTTTCTTAAAACTTTACGATGACAGCCATAACGGATTAACCCTTTGCAGCGGAAGCCTGGGCTGTGCAAGCTTTAACGACTATGTAGGCATGGTTAAAAAGTACGGAAGTATTGGCAGAATACACTTCGCTCACTTACGAAACGTGAAACTTCTTGAAGACGGCTCTTTTGAAGAAAGTGCTCACTATTCATCATGCGGTTCTCTGGATATGGTTGAAATCTTGAAGGCTTATCATGAAATTGGCTATAAAGGATATATTCGGCCGGACCACGGGCGAATGATTTGGGGCGAAACAGGCAAACCGGGCTATGGTCTTTACGACAGAGCACTAGGTGCAATGTATATAACAGGTATTTGGGAAACCTTGACTAAGTTGGGAGGTAAATAAATGAATTTGCCATTTGAAGTGAACTTATCCGGTAAGGTTGCAGTAATAACAGGTGCCGGCGGCATTCTATGCAGCAAAATCGCAGAAGCTATTGCTCTTTGCGGAGCCAAAATTGCACTTTTAGATTTAAATTTGGAAGCGTCTCAAAAATACGCTGATGAAATAAATAAGCGTGGTGGCGTTGCAAAAGCTTATAAATGCAATGTTTTGGACAAAGCTTGTATTGAAGATATTCAAAAAGAAATTCATACAGATTTTGGCACTTGTGATATCCTAATAAATGGCGCAGGTGGCAACAATCCTAAGGCAACCACTGAAAATGAATTTTATAAAGATGGAGATTTGGATTCGGTTAAAACCTTTTTTGACCTTGACCAAGATGGAATCAGGTTTGTTTTTGACCTAAACTATATGGGAACCCTCCTTCCTACCCAAGTGTTTGCAAAGGATATGCTTAATAAAGATGATGCCTCCATACTAAACATCTCAAGCATGAATGCCTTTACACCTCTTACAAAAATCCCTGCTTACAGCGGTGCAAAAGCTGCAATCAGCAACTTTACGCAATGGCTTGCCGTATATTTCTCCAAAACAGGCATTCGCTGTAACGCTATTGCTCCCGGTTTTTTCAGCACAGAGCAAAACAAAGCCCTGTTATTTAACCCCGACGGAACAAAAACTCCACGTACAGAAAAAATCCTTAACAATACTCCTATGGGTAGATTTGGTGAAGTTGAAGAACTTATAGGAACAGTACTTTACCTTCTGTGCAAAGATGCATCCGGCTTTGTTACAGGGGTTGTAATACCCATTGACGGCGGATTTTCAGCTTATTCAGGTGTGTAGGAGGATTAATTGTGAACGTATACCAAAAACTTAGATTAGCAGGCATTGTACCTGTAGTTAAAATAGAACAGCCTGAAAAAGCGGCTGACTTAGCCAAGGCTCTGCGAGACGGCGGTATTAACTGTGCAGAAATTACATTTAGAGCCGAAGGTGCCGACAAGGCTATATCAAACATCAAGAATGCTTATCCTGATATGCTTGTTGGTGCAGGTACTGTACTTACTACAGAGCAGGCACAGGCTGCAATTACTGCAGGAGCAGAATTTGTTGTTTCTCCGGGCTTTAATTTAAAAACAGTTGAGTTTTGCTTAAACAAAAATATGCCAATTTTACCGGGCTGTATTACACCTACAGAAATTGAAGCGGCAATAAGTGCCGGTCTTTCTGTAGTTAAATTCTTTCCTGCCGAACAGGCCGGTGGTTTGGCTATGATAAAGGTCTTGTCCGGGCCATTTTCTAATATTTCATTTATGCCAACCGGCGGCATAGGTTTGGACAATTTGGAAACTTACCTAAGCTTTGATAAAATAGTAGCCTGCGGTGGCTCTTTTATGATTAATAGCGATTTAAACGAAGTTGCCCGTTTGTCAAAAGAAGCAATGGATATTGTTAGGAGAGTTCGTCATGAGTAAAAAAGTTGTTACATTTGGTGAAATTATGTTAAGGCTGGCACCGGAAGGCAATTATCGTTTTTTACAAGCCACCGGTTTTGGTGCAACATATGGCGGTGGAGAAGCAAATGTTGCGGTTTCATTAGCTAACTTCGGAATTGATGCAGCCTTTGTTACAAAACTCCCTAAGCACGAAATCGGCCAGGCGGCAGTAAACTCCCTACGTCAATTAGGGGTTGATACTTCCTCTATTGTAAGAGGCGGAGATAGAATCGGTATTTACTTTTTAGAGAAAGGTGCAAGCCAACGTCCTTCAAAAGTAATATATGACAGAGCAAATTCCGCAATTGCTACAGCTGCAAAAGAAGATTTTAACTGGACCGGCATTTTAGAAGGGGCAGAATGGCTACATTTTACCGGTATAACCCCTGCTCTTGGCGATGGCGCAGCAGAGATTTGTCTTGAAGCCCTTAAGGTTGCAAAAGATAAGGGTATTTCCGTAAGCTGTGACCTTAACTATCGCAAAAATCTTTGGAGCCGTGAAAAAGCCGGTGAGGTTATGGCAAAACTTATGCCTTACGTAGATGTATTGATAGCCAACGAAGAAGACGCAAGCGATATTTTTGGAATAAAAGCTGCCGATACAAACCTTACTGCCGGGTTAGTAAACCATGATGGCTATAAAGATGTTGCAAAACAACTTGCTGATAGATTCGGCTTTAAAAAAGTTGCAATAACCCTTCGTGGCAGTATTTCCGCCAGTGACAACAATTGGGCTGCAATGCTCTATGACGGTAACGATTATTATTTCAGTAAAAACTATAAAATCCACATTGTTGATAGAGTAGGTGGCGGCGACAGCTTTGGTGCAGGACTAATATATTCTCTGATTTCCAACTACAATATGCAAGATACAATTGAATTCGCAGTTGCGGCCAGCTGTTTGAAACATACTATCGAAGGTGATTTTAACCTTGTTTCTACGGATGAGGTTAAAGTGCTTGCAGGTGGCGATGGCAGCGGTAGAGTTCAAAGATAAACAAAAACATAGATATTTTTCCGTTATTTAAAATGATAAGGTTGTCAAAAACTATTCCCGGCTAGGCCGGGGGTTTTTCCTACAAAAATCGGAATGCACAATGCACTCCGATTTTTTTAATTTATTGACTGTGTTTATCATTCTTTAGGTTATTGGGCAGTTTTTAACAAAACCTTATATCTATCGGCTATCCGGCAAACGCCACTTATCGTCGCTGCTTTTAATTACCTTGTATTTATCCGGTAAAACCCTTACGTGTAGCGGCTCTTGGTGGTTTTGTATCGTATAGGTTTCCCTTGCTGTAACTATACAGGTATTTGCATCCGTATTGTTCTTTTCAATGATTTCGTAGGATAACAGCTTTTCTTGTATGTATTTTTGGATATACGGCTTAACCTCACTCTCTATTCCGCCGCCGGGAGCGATATAATCAACTATGTAATAAAAGAAATAAGAAGCGGTATGTGTATAAACAGAAAGAAAGACTTGATAAGACAGTTGTTTTTCGGACCATCTATATATTAATTCTCTTCACCGATAATTGTTAAAAACACTGATTTAATATCAGTGATTTCCGAACCTTCCAATATGTAATTAATAAATTAAGATTTAAAACTTACCGGTATTATTCCTATTCCGTGGCAACAACAATAACATTAACCCCCAGGGCTTTTATTTCCGATAACATTTTTTGTGGGGCTTTGCTGTCGGTAACAATAGTATTAATTCTGCTTGTGGGACAAACATTATTCATTGCCGTCACCCCAAACTTGCTGTAATCAGCCAAAGCTATAATTGTTTCACTTCTTTCAACAAAACTGCGCCTTAAATTACCTTCCTCAATATGATAATCCGTAATTCCTTTGCTTGGCGTTAAGCCTCCTACACCTAAAATTGCCTTATCAATATTAAAACCGTTAATACAACTTTCGGCTAAAAAGCCTGAGGTTGAATATTCCCCGCTTCTTACGTCACCGCCAAGCATTATTACTCTGATATTGCTGTCATCAACAAGCTCCATAGCAATTTGTATGGCATTTGTTATAACGGTAATCTTTTTTTTACCTTTTATATGTTTGGCAAATTCCAAAGTAGTTGTTCCCACATCTATAATAACTGTGTCACCGTCATCAATTAAATCTGCAGCTGCTTTCCCGATTGCTACTTTTTCGGTAAAATGCTTGATTTCTCTAAGAGAATACTCCGGCTCAACACCATACATAGACTTGACAACCGCTCCGCCGTATACTCTGTTCACATATCCCTTTTTCTCTAAATATTCCAAGTCTCTGCGAATAGTTTCTATAGATACTTTAAATAAATTCACCAAATTACTGACCTTAACTATTCTATCCTCCGAAACCATTTGTATTATCTTTGCTCGTCTCTCATGCAACATAAAATCACCATTCATAATTAATAATTTGCAATTATTTTATTAAAGTTAAAACCGTATATCATAATATTATAACATATTCCGGTAAACAGGTTAAAAATATATAGCTGTTATATTAGTGTGGATTTTTGTGGATTTCAGTATATAATACCAAATCGACTGTCAAATTGCACATAAACAACACAATATTTTCGTGGAACTATGTGTATTGACGGCAGGATAATCCAAATGTTACTATTTCAATGCAAACAAATACACAAATTATTTGCATAAACCTGCAATAAAATAAATATCACTTTATCCTTTTGTTCTTCCAATAGCATTTAGTGCGGCCGAATTAATTGCTATTAAGAATAATACCGGTTACGTTGTATTCAGTGCATATCCGGGATCGGTATAAAACGCTTAAATCTATAAACGAAAGGGGATTTTAATGACTTTTGACCAGGTAATTATGTGGGTTATGGCTATTGGTATCTTAATTGGAGGCCTAGACAAGATTATAGGAAACAAGCTGGGTCTTGGGGAAAAATTTGATGAAGGTTTTAATGCTATGGGTCCTTTGGCTTTGGGCATGGTAGGCATTGTTTGCCTTGCACCTGTTATCTCCAATGTTTTAGGTCGGGTAATTATTCCTATTTGCACTGCTATAGGTGCAGACCCCTCTGTGTTTGGTTCTATACTTGCCAATGACATGGGCGGTTATCCGC
>CAYXWM010000044.1:0-26329 GCA_964468805.1 uncultured Defluviitaleaceae bacterium | reverse complement strand
TAATTTTTTAAAATTCTATACCTAATTCATATCTTGGTTATTTTGGGTAAAACTATCGGCATCATAAATAAACACCTTTCAAAATCATATGGACTTGGAAAAGTACATTTTTACTTTAAAAATAACCATAATAATAGATATAAAATAAAGCAACAATTTCGGAGGCTGAAATATGAGAAATAACAGGAGCATCAAATGGAAAATAGGCATTCCCACTGTGGGAACATTTATCATAGGGGTTGCCATCGTTTTGATTTCTACCATACTAATATTCAGCAACGCCTTATCAACCCTCAGTAGTAATTACGCTAAAGAAAGCGGTTACAAATACGCCAACCTTGTTAAGGGTACCATGGAAGGTCTGGTTAGCCTTACTCGCGGTTTTGCCATTAATCTTCAAAACACCCTAAAAGAACAGCCGGATTTAAGGAGCAGAGAGGATGTTCTGGCTACCCTGGAGCTACTTACCCTGGATAAACACAATAATTCCGTGGGCAGTTATATTATGTTTGAACCCAATGCCTTTGACCTTATGGACATTAAATATCGCAACACAAATCTGGGTAACGACAGCGGACGGTTTGCAAAACATATCCTAAATGTAAACGGCAAGTCGGTAGTCAGCGATATTCCCAACGAATATTACAATCAAGCATTTTACACAGTTCCAAAACAAACCGGAGAGGCTTATATCTCCAGTACCTACAAATACGAATCCAACGGGGCCGTAACCAATGTAGTTGCGGCGGCTGTTCCCATGACCGATGCTTCCGGAAAATTTTTGGGCGTAATAGGTATAGAAATCCCAAATAAAGTAATAGAGGACATCGTTTCCCAAGCAAAACTTTATGAAACCGGATATATGTATATCATAACCCACGAGGGAGTTCTGGCTTACCATCCCAAATCAGAAGATATACTGAAGTCCATAGACGAAGTATATACCGAAGATGCCGCCGGTGCTCTCAAAAAAGCATTAAGTACCGGTGAAGTCGGTCAGATGGAGTATAAGTCTATAATTACGGGCAAACCGGCACAATTAACCATAGTACCCGTAGCCGTAGGCGACCAAGGAGCACGTTGGGCCATAGGTGCAATAATTCCCAACGAAGAACTGGACGCAACAAATAACCTTTGTATACTCATAGGGATAATAATATCTCTGATACTGACCGCTATAGCACTGGTGCTCATACTTTTCCTTATTACAAAAACCACCAAACCCATTAATCGTATGGTATCCATTGCGGACAACATGGTTCAAACCGGCGATATTTCAACAAATATAAATTCAAATGATATACCAAATGACGAAATCGGTATGGTTCTCATATCCTTTGTCAAGCTTTCGGATATGATGAATGAATGGGTAGAAACCATGAAAAAGGTTTCCGTAGGCGACTTTTCCGTAACCCTTACGGAACGCTCCGCCAAAGATGAGTTTTCCAAGAGTATGAACAGCATGATATCCTCCAACAAGGCTTATGTAAACAATATTTCTTCGGTAATGAACTCCCTGTCCATGGGTAATCTGGACGTTTCCGTAGACATGGATTACAAAGGAGATTTTGCTCCCATCAAAGAATCCGTAAACGCTACTTTGTATCGCTTAAAAACCTATATTCAAGAAGTAGGCCGTGTGTTGCAATTAATATCCGAAGGCAACCTTTCGGAAAAAATCGACATGGAATTTATCGGGGATTTCAACGCACTTAAAGAAGCCATCAACGACACTGTTATTATACAGAACAGATTCATTAAAAATATCTCCGGCGTTATGGGCAAATTGGAAAAAGGCGATCTTTCTGCCAAGGTAGATGTGGAATACAAGGGCGATTATCAGCCCATTAAGACCTCCATAAACGCTACCGTTGCTTCAATTAAGTCGTATATAGAAGAAATAACCCGTATACTTTCCGCTATGGCAAACGGTGATTTAACAGTCAAAACAAAAATTGATTTCCGTGGAGATTACAGCGTTTTAGGCACCTCTCTCAATCAAATTTTGGATTCATTGAACATGACTTTAAGCAATATAAACGAAACAGCAAATCAGGTAGCTATGGGTGCCAACCAAATTTCTATGGCGGCACAAAATCTTTCTCACGGTGCCATTCAACAGGCAGGCTCCATTGAGCAACTTTCCGCTACCACCTCCGAAATTGCGGAACAGGTTAAAGCAAACTCAGATAACGCCGAAACTGCAATTAATATCAGTGAACACGCCATTATAGACGTGGAAGCCGGTAATCAAAAAATGGCGGAAATGGTTGAGGCTATGGATAAAATCAATAATTCCTCCAAGGAAATCGCCAAAATCATTAAAACCATCGAAGATATTGCTTTCCAAACCAACCTGCTGGCTCTTAACGCCGCTGTTGAAGCCGCTCGTGCCGGTCAGGCAGGTAAAGGCTTCTCCGTAGTTGCAGACGAAGTTCGCAGCCTCTCCATTCGTTCCACAGAGGCAGCCAAGAGTACCACAGAACTTATAGAAACAGCCATTGCCGCCGTTCAAAGCGGTAACCAAATAGCAACCGAAACGGCTCAAACCCTTAATCAAATTGTAGACGGTACAAAAAATACCGGCTCTTTGGTAGAAAAAATAGCTGTAGCAACCAAGGAACAGGCAGAGGGTACGGATCAAATCAACATAGGCATAACTCAAATTTCCGAAGTTATACAGTCAAACTCCGCTACCGCAGAAGAATCCGCCGCTTCCAGCCAAGAACTTTCTTCTCAAGCCCAAATTTTAAAGCAGCTTATAAACGACTTCAAATTGAGATGATATAAGGTTCTAAATAAAGAAAATCTTTACAAACTCCGTATTTTCTTTGTATAATTAAATAAATTCCACATTTTATAAAACCAACTCATATACCGACCGGGCATGTCGGTTGATATGAGTTGGTTTTTTTGAAAGTCTTTTTGAAAGGTTTTTGGGGTATGGTAGATTAATTATATAAAGAACTTTTGTAAAGGAAGAATTTATATTTCTATGGTTTTTCGTTACAGAAGTTATTTCTTTAATTTACTTAAAGCTTTTTTCAAAAAAAGTTTAACCAAAGGTTTTATACTGATTCCATATAAGATGGAGGACAAAATGGAATCAGTATATTATTTGCTTTTTTACTACTTACCGAAGGGAGATTTTTATGCCTGATGTTGTTTTTCCCAACCTGGGAATACAAATAAACGAAATGTCACGAGTGGCTTTTAACGTTTTCGGCTTGGATATTTATTGGTATGGTCTTATTATTGCCACAGGAGTTCTGGCGGGACTGTTTTATGCGGACAGGGAAGCAAGAAAAACCGGTCAAGACCCTGCCCTGTATTCAAACTTCTTACTTATTGCTATTGTAACCTGTATTATCGGTGCAAGACTGTATTTTGTTATCTTTTCTTGGGATAATTACAAGGACAACCTCTTGGATATATTTAACCTGAGAAAAGGCGGATTGGCAATTTACGGTGCTGTTATAGCCGCTGTTATTACCGCTGTTATCTATTCCAAAAGGAAAAAAATCAACTTTTGGACCTTTGCGGATACAGCCGCTCCGGGGCTGATTCTCGGTCAGATGATAGGTCGCTGGGGCAACTTTTTTAACCGAGAAGCCTTCGGCGGTTTTGCTTCCTCGGATAACTTATTTGCCATGCAATACAAAATCGCACAGGTTGATTTTATCCCCACAGAAATTTTAAATAACAGTATAGGTGAATACATCCAAGTTCATCCTACCTTTCTTTACGAATCCCTTTGGAATTTGGGTATCTTCCTAATAATGATGTTTTTTAAACGCCGCAAGAAATTCGACGGCGAAATTTTCTGGATTTACTTCGTTGGTTACGGTATAGGTCGTTCTTGGATAGAATCCTTACGCCAAGACCAACTCCTTATCTGGGGAACAAACATACCCGTATCCTTGGTTTTATCCCTTTGCCTCGCTGTTTTGGGCATAGTAATGATAATATACAACCGAAGAAAGAAACATACAGCTATTTCATAAATAAAATAACTCTACTCTAAATCCAATATATTATTTATGCCCCGGTTTTTCGAAAGAGGACGTTTGTGGGAGAAGACCTAAGAAAAAGGTTTTCTCCCTCAATTTTTTTTATTTTACTGATTCCAAATAAGATGAAAGACCATCGGAAAACATCAATTATTTTTGTCCTTTGTTTAAAATGGAATCAGTATCATACTTAATCAGCATTTAAGTTAAGTCACTATACCATAAATCCTTAAAGTGCTTAATGTATAATTATACGATATGTGGCAAAAATAGGGTATACAGCAATTAATTTTGCCCTTTTAACGCCAATCATGGAGGTAATTATGCAGAAACTACAAATCTACACCGATTTAGCAATAGAAGCACACGAAACACGAACAGACGTTGCTTTGTTAACAAGCCCTAACGTGTCTCAAGACTTTGAAGGTGTGGAAGTCAGCACAGATGAGTCGGACGATATTTTAATCACCACCGTGGAGGTAAAGGACGAAAAAGGTGCCGAACGTATCGGAAAACCCATAGGTACCTATATAACCATAGAGTCCCAAGCCCTGAAAGATAACGACGTTTGCACCCATGAAAAGATTATTGAAATACTGTCTCAAACAATTGGCAAGCTGCATAACTTAAACAAAGATGACTCGGTGCTGATTGTAGGGCTGGGTAATTGGCAGGTTACCCCCGACGCTTTGGGCCCCAAAACCGTCTCCAAACTGCTGGTAACCCGTCACATAGCCCAAAAGAAAATCCTTCCGGACGAAATAGAAAATAACGTAAGAAGCGTTGCCGCCGTATCTCCCGGCGTTTTGGGTCTGACCGGTATAGAGACAAGCGAAATAGTCAAAGGCATAGTGGATAAAATCCAACCCAAGCTGATTATAGCCATAGATGCCCTAGCCGCTCGTAAAACAAGCCGTATCAATACCACCATACAAATTTCAAACACCGGTGTTACACCCGGCGGCGGCATAGGAAACAAACGCAAGGCTCTGAACGAAGAAAATCTGGGCGTTCCCGTTATAGCCATAGGAGTTCCCACTGTGGTAGATGCAGCTACCCTAACTAACGACACCATTAACCGCATCCTTGACGATATGCTCCGACAAACCCAACAAGGCAGCGATTTCTACAACACCCTGAAAAACTTGCAGGACGAAGAAAAATATAATCTTATAGCAGAAATCTTAAACCCCTACCAAAATATGTTTGTTACCCCAAAAGAAGTAGATGCTGTAATAGAGCGTCTCTCAAATATCATAGGTAACGCACTGAACATATCTTTGCATCCGGGTATAGATACAGATGACATAAACCGCTATCTGTATTAAAACAAGCTTATTTATCCGATACATTAGACTTTCGTCCCACAAAGACGAAAGTCTAAACATATTCGGAAATTTATAAATTTATATTCGGCTTTTTGGGAAAGAGGGAGTTTATGACTAATTCCATACTCTGCTTACTATTTAAACGGAATTAGTATGAGGGAGAAAACCCTTCTTCGCCGTCTGAAAAAAGGTTTTCTCCCTCCGGGTTTTTCTTTTTTTAAACTTACGTCCGTAACCCTCTAAATTTCGACAAAAACCATCATATTTTGTTTGCTACCAAAAATTTATTGTGCTATAATGTTATATTTAGAAAAAAGTCCCACAGTTCGGAGGCTTATTTGATGAAAGAACGAGTAATCTCATTTTTTGAAAACATAAGTGCCTTTCCCAGAGGCTCCGGTAACGAAAAAGCTTTAAGCGATTATTTGGTGGAGTTTGCCAAGGCTCGCAACCTTTGGGTCTTTCAAGATTCCTCCTATAACGTCATAATAAAAAAACCGGCAACTTCCGGTTTCGAAACCGCCCCAACTTTAATTTTACAGGCTCATCTTGACATGGTCTGTGAAAAAAATTCCGACATAAACCACGACTTCCTTATAGACCCCATAAAATTGGTCTTTGAAGGTGACTTTATCAAAGCCGTCGGCACTACTCTCGGTGCCGATAACGGCATAGGCGTAGCCATGATAATGTCTGTCTTGGACAGCACGGATTTACAGCATCCCTCCTTGGAGGCCTTGTTTACCGCTTCCGAAGAAACCGGTATGGAGGGTGCCATAGCCCTAGACATGAAATTGCTCCAAGGCTCGGTTTTGATAAATTTGGACACAGGCTCCGAAAACCAAATCATAGCCGGCTGCTGCGGTGGGGTTAAAAGTTTCGTAGAACTGCCTATGGAGATAACCCAACTGCCGGAAACCGTGTCACTTTATAATTTATATGTATCCGGCTTGAAAGGCGGTCACTCCGGCGAGGACATAGACAAAGGCAGAGGCAACGCCATTCGTACCCTTGCAAGAGTGCTTTCAACTCTCTCGGAAAAATACAATTACTACCTATGCTCCGTAAGAGGCGGCGAAAAAGCCAACGCCATTCCCAGGGAAGCCAACGCAACCCTTGCCTTTGAGCCTTCCTTAAAAGATGAATTAGAAACTGACCTAAAGGCTCTTTTGGAAATCTTAAAAGATGAATACGGTGAGCTTGAGCCGAATATCAATTTGAAACTCGCCGAAAACACCGAAAAGCCCTTAAAAGCCTTTACCCATGATTTAAAAGAAAAAATCTTGGATTTAATAATGCTTATACCCAACGGAGTTTTGGACATGAGCCGAGATATACCGGGACTGCCCGATACCTCCAATAACGTAGGGGTTTTAAGAACAGAGCAAGACAAGATTCTTATAAAATGCGACATACGTTCCAATTACGGAACCAAAAAGCAATATTACGGTAACGTTATAAAACGACTTGCAAGGCTTGCCGGCGGCAAATACGACCAAACAGCGGAATATCCCTCTTGGAAATTCAGACAAAACTCAAAGCTAAGGGATTTGCTGGTGGAATCTTATAAGGAAGTCAACATTATACCCAAAGTTACCGCCATCCATGCCGGTTTGGAATGTTGTGTATTTGCGGATAAACTGCAAGATTTGGACATAGTCTCCTTCGGACCCAATATGTATGACATTCATTCCCCGGAGGAACGGGTAAGCATAGAATCCGTTGGCAGAGTTTATACCGTACTATTGAACCTTTTACAAAAAACAAAACAACTTTAATGCCTATGAACCCTAAAAAAATAAAAAAGTTTTATAAGATAATATTTACAATTATTGCTGTTATAATTTTTAAAATATTGGTTGAAAACTTGTTGTTTATTATAGGGATCTTAAATCTTTTAAGCATAGTTTTGAATAAACGGAGTTGTTAGGTGTATACTCAACTCCGATACTTATCTGTTCAATAACCCAATAATGCTGTCGCACGAGTGAGGTTACTTATGAAAAAATGGTGGGATGAGAAATATTTTAAAATTTGCTTATATGTAGTTGTTGCCTTCGGCTTGATTTATATTTTGAAACTTGCCGTTGATTCCGTTGCCTATGTATTGGTTAACGTTAACGAAACGGGAGCTTTCTTTGATAACTTTTTCTCAAAGTTATCCTCCGTATTTGCTCCTTTGATTATAGCTTTAATACTTGCCTATCTCCTTGATCCCTTTGTGGATTTTTTGGAACGGGGTTATTTTGTATTCTACGAAAGGTATTTGAAAGACACCTTTCGCCGCCCAAATTGGATAAAGAAACACAAAAAAAAGAAAGAAAAACCGCAAAAACGTGTGGCCGGGGTTACTCTTGCCTATCTGTCCGTTTTTTTGTTTTTCTTTATCCTGTTTTGGTCCTTCTTCGGTAAGCTTATAAGCAGTAACAATGACGATTTCGTCCGCAATGTGGTAAACAACATTATGGGCGTTTTCAACAGCTTCTCCGAGGCCGTAAACACCATACAAATAAACCTGCTGGACTGGGGCGTTTCCGAATATTTCAGCGGTTTTATTACCGAGTTTTTGCAGTCCATTACCCTCACCGCCTCCGGTTTTATCAAGGGTCTGTCCGAAACCATCTCCTCCGCAGGCACGGGTATTTTGAATTTCTTGCTGGGTATCATCCTGTCGGCTTATATTTTGCTGGATAAAGATGTCATCCTTAAAACATCTTCTTCGGTGGCTCATTCCTATCTGCCCACGAAGATTTACAACACTTTCCGCAATATTATAGGCGATATTAACGCCGTTTTCTCCGGCTATATCAGAGGTCAGCTTGCCGATGCTTCCATTATGGCTTGCTTAATCAGCGTTTGGCTTACTGTGGTTGGGGTTCAGTTTTCCGTATTTATAGGTATCCTTTCCGGTATAGCAAACCTTATACCCTACTTTGGAGCCATAATAGCCTTCTTCTTAACCATTATCGCCGCCCTTTTAAGCGGAGACCCCATGCAAGCGGTCTACGCCGGTATAGGTATATTGGTTCTCCAACAAATCGACGGTATGTTTATCGCTCCCCGTGTTGTGGGCAAATCCGTGGAACTTGGCCCGGCACTGGTATTAATCTCTCTTACCGTAGGCGGAAGCTTATTCGGCATAGTCGGTATGGTTATTGCCGTTCCTACCTGTGCCATAATAAAACTGTTCCTTACTCGCTACTATTCTCGCCGTATGGAACGCCTCAGAATGCTTGAAGAAGAAGAAAAAGAAAACCCGGCGGAATCTATTTAGTATAAGTTTGGAAAATTTTAATTTCTTCACCACATAAATTCACAACATTCCAAAATTTACGCTTTGTCTTAAAACGGGAAATTATATAAAATAATATGCATAAATTTTTGGATAATGTTATTTTAACGTGGAAACACCTTGGTAATTCAAGCAAACCTTTGAACCGGGTTAATTTCATGTTAAATTATTATGTCAATATTACATCTTAATGCATATATTTTAAGACAAACCGACAGCGGAGTTTTATTTGCCGATTCACGCCCATTCACAGCGAATAGGATAATCGGCCCACTGTATCAAAAGGATGATATTTATGACTCATCAAGAAATATATGAAAACCTAATAAACCGCATGAAGGAATATCACCCTTCTAAGGACTTTTCACTTATAGACAAGGCTTACAAGCTCGCCGCGGAATTCCACGGCCCCCAAATCCGCAAGTCAGGCGAACCTTATATCATCCATCCTATGTGGGTCGCCTATATTCTTGCTGATTTGGAATTGGACATGGAATCCGTAGTTTCCGGGATACTTCATGATGTTCTGGAGGATACACCCTACGGCGAAGAAGAGATGATTAAGGATTTCGGCAAAGAAATAACCGAAATTGTTGTTGGGGTAACCAAGCTGGACAATATAGAGGACAGTTTAAAAGAGGATAAATCAAAAGACTCCAAGGACTCCTCTCACCATGTTCACCATATAAAAGACAAGCAGGAACTCCAGGCAGAAAACTACCGTAAAATGTTCATTGCCATGGCAAAGGACATTCGTGTTATCCTTATAAAAATAGCCGACCGCCTGCATAATATGCGTACTTTGCAATTTATGCGTCCGGAAAAGCAAAAGGAAAAGGCACAGGAAACCTTGGATATTTACGCCCCACTTGCTCACCGTTTGGGTATTTCCAAATTGCGTTACGAGTTGGAGGATCTTTCTTTCAGATACCTGCACGAAGATGCCTATTTTGACCTTGCCAATAAAATAGAGCTGAAAAGTGCCGACCGCCAAGCCTATATTAACTCCTTGGTTGCGGAACTGAAAGAAAAAATAGCCCAAAGGGGCATGAATGTCCACGTCGAAGGGCGTTCCAAGCACCTTTTCAGCATCTACAAAAAAATGGTCAACCAAGACAAAACCCTTGACCAGATCTTAGATATATTCGCCGTCAGAGTTATAGTTGACGTTCCCATAGACTGTTATGAAGTGCTGGGTTTGGTTCACGATATGTATAAGCCCATGCCGGGTCGCTTTAAGGACTATATAGGTATGCCCAAACCCAATATGTATCAATCCCTGCATACGGTTGTTATAGACTCGGAGGGCGAGCCTATAGAAATACAAATCCGTACCTGGGATATGCACCGCACCGCCGAATACGGTATTGCGGCTCACTGGAAATACAAAGAGGGTAAAGGCGGCATAGCCGACCCCACTTCCGAAGAAGCCAAGTTGGCTTGGCTAAGACAAATTTTGGAATGGCAACGGGACCTTTCGGACAACAAGGAATTCCTAACCGCCTTGAAAACCGACCTTGACGTATACTCGGACCAGGTTTATTGCTTCACTCCCAAAGGCGAAATTATTCCTCTGTTACGAGGTGCAACACCCATAGACTTTGCCTACGCCATACACACCGCCGTGGGTAACCGCATGGTGGGTTGCAGGGTAAACGGTATTATAGTTCCCTTTGACTACACTCTCCTTTCCGGCGACCGTATCACCATTATGACCAGCCAGAACTGCAAGGGTCCCAGCCGAGATTGGTTGAATATAGTCAAAACCAACCAAGCCAGAACCAAAATCAATCAGTGGTTCAAAAAAGAAAACAAAGAAGAAAATATAGCCCGGGGCAAAGAGATTCTGGATAAAGAAGCCAAGAAAAAAGGTCTTAATCTAAGCGAACTTCTTACAACCCAACGCAAAAACCTTGTGCTGGACAAATTCGGCTTTGCCGATTGGAACTCTCTCTGCGCGGCGGTAGGTCACGGGGGTATAAAAGAAGCCCAAGTTATTAACCGTCTTAAAGAGGATTACGTTAAAGAACAGGAACGCATCAATCCGCCTGAAATTAAAATCGGTACCCACGACTGCCACCACCAAAAACAAAACCCGGGTAAATCCGGCATAGTGGTTAACGGTGTGGACGATGTAAGTGTCAGGTTCTCTAAATGTTGCTGTCCGGTTCCGGGTGACGAAATTATAGGCTTTGTAACCAAAGGTCGCGGGGTTTCCATCCATCGTACAGACTGCATAAATATCCTTATGCTGGACGACATCAGCCGTCACCGTCTGGTAGATACGGAATGGCACCAAGAATCCCTGAAAGACCGCAACAACCGTTACAACGCCCATATCCGAATTACCGGCACAGACAGGGTTGGCTTACTCTTTGACGTTTCAAAAATGTTTTCCGAAGAAAAAATCCCCGTTATGGACTTTACCGCCCAAGTTGTAGACGGCGTTGCTATTTTCACAGCCATTATCATCATAGATGCCAAAGACCAACTGGAAAAAATAACAAAGAAACTCTCCAACCTTAAAGGCGTAAAAACCGTAGACAGGGTTACCAAATAATAATCTATTTAAATGCCGTAAAAATCTTGGCACTTATCCGCCTTAATTTAATTAAGGCATATTTCATTGCATTGGGGAAGCTTTACAAAAGTTTCCCTTTCGTTTTATACTAATACAAGATGAACCTTTATAATCAACTCAATTCAATAAGTATTATTGACCTTTTGGAAATATATGGTTAGGCAAAGAAAACTTATTTGCCCCAAGGGAAAAAGTGGTTACTTGACCCGAAAAGGTTCGTCCCAAAACAAATCCACACAGGGGGTTTTTTAATGAAACTCATTACTTTGGCAGTATCCTACCTGCAAGAAAACACCTATATCTACTTCGACGATACAAGCTCCGTAGGCGTAATCATAGACCCCGGTGCCGAACCGGATAAAATATATACCGCCATCGAAAACAACGGCTTGAAAATAACCCATATACTCCTAACTCACGGCCATTGGGACCATATCGGTGCTGTGGAAAAACTTGCCGAAAAAACCGGTGCAAAAGTCGCCGTCCACCAAGCCGAGTCCGAACTGCTGCAAATGTTCGCCGCCGAAATCCGTTCTGATATTAAGGTAGACACCTTTCTGAAAGCCGGCGATATTATCCCTGTGGCAAACACAACTTTAAAGGTCCTCCATACCCCCGGGCACACTCCGGGCGGAGTATGCTATTACGACGAAGCCGAAAAAATCCTTTTTACCGGGGACACCTTATTCCACGAATCCGTTGGCAGAACCGACTTTGAATACTCTGACCCGGAAGATGAATTGGCTTCCATAGTCAACGTAATTTATAAACTGCCGGAAGACGTTATCGCCTTTCCCGGTCACGGCCCCAAGACCACTATAGGTCATGAAATAGCAAGAAATCCCTATGTGGGACGCCACGGTTTAAGATGAACTGCATACTGAAAGGTCATAATTTCATCAACGAGGTACAAACCGCAACCCAAGTTTTTTTCCAACACCAAGGCTTTGTAAAAAACGACGAAATCAGCCAAGAGGGCTATACCGTACTTTCGGAACTTTCGGGACAAGTTTGTACAGGCGAGGTTTATAAGGACGGCATTCTGCAAGTCCGCAAGGAACTCACCGTTACCGACTTTTTTCCTGACAGTGTGAAAAACCAAAAAGTTACCGTAAAACAGGTGCTGTATCTGGCTTTAAAAGATGCTACGGGCATTAATCCGCCTTGGGGAGCTTTAACGGGCATACGTCCCACCAAAATCGCCCATCAGCTTTGGGAACAGGGTCGAAGCGATGAGGAAGTTTTGGATGTGTTACGGGATATTTATTTCATTACACCCCAAAAATCCAAGCTTTGCCTAGAGGTTGCCAAGGAAGAAGTAGCTGTCATTAAGGACAACAGTCCCAAGGATTACAGCCTTTACATCGGTATCCCGTTCTGCCCAACCCAATGTCATTATTGTTCCTTTACCTCCTACCCCATAAGCAAATACGCCGGGTTGGTTGAACAATATTTGGAATGTTTGGCTTTGGAGGCTGAAAAATGCCGGGATTATATAAAGTCCCATAACCTTAAAACCATATACGTAGGCGGCGGTACTCCAAGCTCCCTAAACGAAAATCAACTTGCTACCCTGTTATCCATGATAAAAAAATATTTTCCCGCGGAACAAGCCGTGGAATACACCGTGGAAGCCGGTCGAGCGGATACCGTTACCAAGGAAAAAATGGAGATTTTAAAGGAATACTCCGTATCTCGCATATCCGTAAATCCCCAGACCCTAAACGACGAAACCCTCATAACCATAGGTCGCCGACACAGCGTTGAGGACTTTTACAGGGCTTTCCGGCTGGCTAGGGACTGCGGGCATGACAATATTAATGCCGATTTGATTATAGGTCTGCCCGGCGAAGATACCCGTCACGTTCGCAAGACCATGGAGGGTATAATCCACCTTAACCCGGAATCCATAACTATCCATACCCTGGCGGTAAAACGTGCCTCTCTTATGAAGGAGCAATATTCCCTTACGGATTTAATCAGGAATACGGAAGAAATGCTTTCCCTTGCCAACCGATACGTAACAGCCGCCGGCTATAAACCCTACTATATGTACCGCCAAAAAAACAGCCTCGGAAACTTCGAAAACGTGGGCTATTGTAAACCCGGTTTCGAAGGTATTTACAATGTGCAAATTATGGAAGAAAAACAATCCATTCTTGCTCTGGGCGCCGGCGCCGTCACGAAAATCGTGGACTTTGCATCAAACCGTATCGAACGCACCGAGAATGTCAAGAATGTTGAAGAATACATCAAGCGTATAGACGAAATGACGGAGAGGAAAAAAATCTAAAACCTCGGAGGAAAGAACCTCCTATCTCCGAAACCCGATTATTTTATATTAAAGTCTTTTTGAAGGGAGTTTGAGGGAAACTTTTTCTTCAGAAAAGTTTCCCTCAAGGTTTTATCCTTTTTTACTTACGGAGGTCATTATGAATATATCAACACCCAAGGGCACCAAGGACATATTCGGCTCTGAGGTTGAGTCCTGGCAACTTTTAGAGACCGAAATCAGAAAACTATGCGGCCAGTTCCATATAGGCGAAATCCGCACACCTATTTTCGAACATACGGAAATATTCACAAAAGGCTCCGGCGATACCACGGATATAGTCCAAAAAGAGATGTACACCTTTACAGACAAGGGCAACCGCAGCATCACCCTTAAACCGGAAGTTACACCCGGCGTTGCCAGAGCTTTTCTTGTGAACAAACTCTACGCCGGCGTACAACCCACGAAACTGTACTATATCTCACCCTGTTTCAGATACGAACAACCCCAAGACGGTCGCCAACGCCAGTTCCACCAGT
The DNA here is from genome assembly GCA_964468805.1 of uncultured Defluviitaleaceae bacterium. GTDB lineage: Bacteria > Bacillota > Clostridia > Lachnospirales > WRBF01 > CAYXWM01. The sequence goes on along the minus strand of CAYXWM010000044.1, from coordinate 12,307 downwards.
TCGGCATAGAATGTTTCGGTTCCTACAGCCCCGCCGCCGATGCTGAGGTAATCTCCCTTGCCTACGAGCTGTTCCGTCGCCTTGGCGTGAAAAACACCGAACTGCACATAAACAGCCTTGGCGGTGAACAATGCCGCAAAGTTTACAACACCAAGGTCAAGGAATTCTTAGCCCAAAATTTAGACCAACTCTGCCCTCTTTGCAAAGACCGCTTCGAACGCAACACCCTTCGCGTTCTGGACTGCAAGGTAGACTCCTGCAAAAAAATCATAGAAAACGCACCCTCTGTTTTGGATTGCCTTGGCGAAGAATGCACCGAGCATTTCAAGACCTTGAAAAGCATCCTTACCGCCATGGAAATCCCTTTCACCGTAGACCCTCGTATAGTCCGCGGCTTGGATTATTACACTCGTACCGTGTTTGAGTTTGTCTGCTCCGATTTGGGGGCACAATCTACAATATGCGGAGGTGGTCGTTATGACAATCTGATCGAAGGCTACGGCGGCCCAAAAGTGGGCGGTATAGGTTTCGGTCTGGGCATGGAACGCCTTTTAAAAGCCCTTGCCAACCAAGACAACGAATTAAAATCGCCTGAAAAAAACCTTGTCTTCATAGGCTCAAGCGGCGACAAAGGCTTTATCAAGGCACAGGACTTAATTTATCGCCTGCGTCAACAGGGTTTAAGCGTAGAAGGCGATACCCTGCAACGCTCCGTTAAAGCCCAGTTTAAATACGCCGACAAAATCCATGCGGCATATGCCATGATAATAGGCGACCAAGAGCTTGAAACCGGCACAATTAACGTCAAAAACATGAAAACCGGCGAACAAAACCAAGTTCCCCTAACCGCCGAAGCCCTTTTTAATAATTTTCGTATTCAATGTGATAAATAGTATTAATCATACAAATAACATATGAATTTAACCAAACCGTAACAATCCGCATACTAATTTAATTGATTATATATCCAAAGTATTGTAAAATAAAATATTACCAAAGAAGACAGTGTTTGCCCTTAATATATAAAGCAATTCCAACATCCATATTAAAGTCTTTTTGAAGTGAGTTTGAGGTAGGTAAATTAACTGTAATATAAACTTCTTGGTAAGGAGAAACTGAACGCTTCAATGGTTTTTCCTTACCAAAAGGCAAAGTTTCCCTCAATGTCTTCTTCTTTCTCTGCGCAAACACTCTCTGCATAAAAAGGATTGAGAAAATGCAAGAATTATTATCCGGAATGAAACGCAGCCACTATTGCGGCGACGTAAACGAAAATCTTATAGGCAAAACAGTAACAGTAATGGGCTGGATAAACAAACGCCGTGACTTGGGCAAATTAATATTTATCGCCCTTCGTGACCGCAGCGGCCTTTTGCAAATTATAATAGACGGCAACAAAGTCAGCCCGGAAATCTTCGAAAAAGCCGAATCTCTCCGCGGCGAATATGTAATCGGCGTAACCGGCGTAATTATACCTCGTACGGAAAAAGACATTAACCCCAATATGAAAACCGGCAAAGTGGAACTTGAAGTCCATGAATTACGTCTCTTTTCACAAGCACAGGTTCCGCCGTTCCAAGTTATGGATACCGGCGTAGCCAACGATTTACGCTTAAAATATCGCTATCTGGATTTAAGACGCCCGGAACTGCTCTCAAACTTGATTTTACGTCATAAATTAACCAATTCCGTTCGCCAATTCCTAGCGGAAGAAGGCTTTATAGACGTGGAAACCCCGGTACTCACCAAAAGCACCCCGGAAGGTGCAAGAGACTACCTTGTTCCCAGCCGTGTTTATCCCGGCTCCTTCTACGCCCTGCCCCAATCACCGCAGATCTTCAAACAGCTTTTGATGGTTGCCGGTTTGGACAGGTATTTCCAAATAGTTAAATGTTTCCGTGACGAGGACCTTCGTGCCGACCGTCAACCGGAATTTACCCAAATAGATATGGAGCTTTCCTTTGTGGAAGTTGACGACGTTTTGGACGTTAACGAGCGTATGCTTCAAAAGGTATTCAAAGAAGTTATGGATATGGACCTTGAACTGCCTTTCAAACGCATACCCTACAAAGAAGCCATGGAACGCTACGGCTCCGACAAGCCGGATACCCGTTTCGGTATGGAACTGGTTAATATTACGGATGTGGTAAACAATTCGGAATTTAAAATGTTCCAAGACGCCATAGATAACGGCGGCAGTGTACGCGGTATTTGTTCACAAGGCAACGCAACCATGCCCCGTAAGCAAATCGATGCCTTGGTTGAATGTGCAAAAACTTATAAGGCGAAAGGCTTGGCTTGGATCAGCGTTCTTGAGGGCGGCGAACTAAAAACAAGCCTGACTAAATTTTTCTCTCCCGAGAAATTGGCGGAAATTGTTGCGGCTTTTAACGCCAAAGCCGGGGATTTAATACTGATTTGTGCCGATAAAGACAGTATAGTATTTGATGCTTTGGGTGCTTTACGTCTTGAGCTAGCCAAAAAGCTTGATTTAAGCGGTAAATTCGATTTCCTTTGGGTTACCGAGTTCCCGCTTTTGGAATGGTCCGAGGACGATAACCGTTTCTACGCCAAACATCATCCCTTTACCGCACCCATGGACGAGGACATACACCTTCTGGAATCCGACCCCGGAGCGGTTCGTGCCAAAGCATACGACGTTGTACTTAACGGCGTAGAGATCGGCGGCGGCAGTGTGCGTATATATCAACGTGACCTGCAAAAGAAAATGTTCCAAGTACTGGGCTTTACACCGGAAGAAGCGGAAACACGATTTGGGTTCATGATGGATGCTTTCCAATACGGGGCACCGCCACATGGCGGACTGGCTTACGGGCTTGACCGTATAGTAATGCTTATGACAGGTGCGGATTCCATCAGAGACGTTATCGCGTTCCCCAAAGTAAAAGACGCTTCATGCCCCATGACCGATGCTCCCGGAACAGTAGACGAAAAGCAACTTGCGGAGCTGGGCTTAAAGATAATACAAGCAAAAGAGTAAAAATTAAAACCTTGGGAAAAGAACCTTTTTTAAACGGCATTAAGAAATTAATCTTTATATTAAAGTCTTTTTGAAGGGAGTTTGAGGGAAACTTTTTCTTCAGAAAAAGTTTCCCTCAAGGTCTTATAATACAAACAATCGGGTGATAGTATGGACTTTAGCCAACAGGATATAACCGGCTTTGCGGACAGGTTTAATAAGATAAGCGGCGAAATAAAGAAGGTTATAATAGGTCAGTCGGACATTGTTGACAATGTATTGGCTGCTATTACTGCTTCCGGCAATGTTTTGCTGGAGGGCTTGCCCGGGTTGGGAAAGACGGAATTGGTTAAAACATTAAGCCAAGTTCTGGACATGGAGTTTTCCAGAATACAGTTTACTCCGGATTTAATGCCGGCTGACATTACCGGCACGGATATTTTAACCAAGGAAGATAACTCTACCCAATTCAAATTTCGTCCCGGACCGGTTTTTGCCAATATAGTCCTTGCCGACGAAATTAACAGGGCTACTCCCAAAACCCAATCCGCTTTGTTGGAGGCCATGCAGGAAAAGACCGTTACCGTAGGCGGTATTTCCCATAATTTACCCAAGCCCTTTTTTGTAATCGCTACCCAAAACCCCTTGGAACTGGAGGGTACATACCCTTTACCGGAGGCTCAACTTGACCGTTTTTTAATGAAACTGCATATAGAATTTCCCGACAAGGAACAGCTTTACACCATAGTGGAGCAAACCACCGGTTTGGAGAAAGTCCAAGTTTCCCGGGTTGCCAACGCCGAGGAGTTGTTGCAAATGGGCGAAATAGCCAAAGGCGTACCCATTTCACGCCCTGTAGGCGAATACGCCATGGAGCTGATACTTAAAACCCATCCCAAAACAGACAACAGCCCGGAAATCACCAAAAAATACGTCCGTTACGGTGCAAGCCCCAGAGCAGCCCAGGCGATCATTACCGTGGCAAGGATTTACGCTCTTTTGGACGGACGTTTTAATGTGGCATTTGACGACATAAAAAAAGCAGCCCTGCCTACCCTGCGACACAGACTGTTTTTAAACTTTGAAGCCCTAGCGGACGATATTTCTCCGGATACGGTTATAAACGAGTTGATTTTATGAGCACGGTTTCGGAAGCCCTAACCCACGAATTTCTCTCTAAGCTTGAAATACTTAATCTATCCTTGAAAAATCCCGTAAACTCCGGCTATTCGGGTATAAGAACCGCAAAGTCCAAGGGAAATTCACAGGAATTTTCCGACTATCGCAACTATACCCCCGGGGATGACCTTCGCCGTATAGATTGGAATTCTTACGGCCGCTTAAACCGCTTGTTTTTAAAACTGTATTCCGAAGAAAAACAGGCTACCTTCAATATATTTTTGGACAAAAGCAAATCCATGGATTTCGGAGACAAGTTCCTTCACGCCAAGCTTATAGCCGCTTCTTTGGCATTTATAGCCTTGAAAAACTCCGACCGGGTTAATATTTTTGCTTTTGACAATAAAATAGACCGGCTGAAAACCGGCGTTTCCTCCAAGGGTCTGTTCCCACAGACCGTAAAATTTTTGGATTCCCTGGAACCCGCAGAACAATCCCGATTAACGCCCTCTATGATAGCCGACAAAAACTTGGGCAGCGGAGTTTCCTTTATTATTTCCGACTTTTTTACAGACGATTTTAAAGACTGCCTAAAGTTACTGCAAAACAGACGTCAATCTGTTTATTTGATACACATTCTGTCCCCGGAAGAAACAGAGCCAACTTATTCTCAAAAAATCCGTCTCCTTGATTCGGAAAACCGGGACTTTTTGGACCTGGATTTAACCCCGGGCATACTTGAAGCATATAAAAAAGAACTGGATAATTTCAAAAACAACATCTCCGAGTTTTGTAAAAAACGTAACATTGCTTATATTTTTGCTCCCACGCAAAATCATGTACTTAAAACAGTGACTGAAATAATTAATTATCACGCTTGAAAGCTATCTTGCATTGCAAGTTTAATTATATTTAAAGTCCGTTTTTTTGAGAAAAGTCCAACCTTTCAAAGGTTTTTTCAACAAAACGGGCAACTTTAATCCTTATTGTTTGTATTATAATAAAAAGCAGTTCCCAAATATCCCTAACGTCCAATGATTTTTAGCCTGAAAGGGTTTTAATATGACAAATCACACTAAGGAAATTATCATTCGTATTGCTTTGGTGCTGGTATTGCTGCTGATGTCTGTTCTTGGGTTAGTTTTATTCGTTTCCTTCGAAGAAAAACTGATTTCATTTGCCTTTTGCATAGTTACCGCCTCGGCTTTTGTGTACTTTGCTTGCAAATATTTCTGCAATATGAGAACCCAACAACACATAGCAACCCTTACCCGTTTTCTGGACAGCCTGCTAAACGAACAAGCCGACTGTACCGTTCATCAACATGATAACGAGCGATTCCAAGTCCTATACAAAAAAATAGACGACATCAAAGAAGCACTCAACCTCAAGGAAAAAAACCGCAGTGAGATACTTAATATAGTTAATTCGGTTGCGGTAAATATGGAACTTGATAAACTGCTGGAAGATTTGATGCCCAAGCTGATTGACGTTACCAAGAGCAATTGCGGCGCTTTTTATTTAGTTAATCAGTTAAGCGGAAAGCTTGAAATCAAGCATTCTTTGGGTTTTTCAAAGAACCTTTATTCGGAATTTGACCTAGTGCTGGGTGAAGGTTTGGTGGGCACGGCACTGGTTAAGAAACAGGTGCAAATTCTTAACGACATACCGGACGATACGGTTTACGTTATCCGTACTTTCTTGGGTAAAATCAAGCCCCGAAGCATTATGATAGTGCCCATTATGAACCGCGACCAAATTATAGGCACCTTGGTTTTCGCCAGTATATACCACTATTCTTCTGAACAAACAGACATGATAGAGCTTATTAAATATTATGTGGGCGTTGCGGTGGGTAACGGTATAACCTACGAAAAGACCAAACGCCTTACCAACGAATTAAAGTTCCAAAATCGGCTTATACAAAACCTTAACGACGACTTGGAAAAAAAGGTACAGGAGCGTACCCGCTTCTTAAACGACATTATAGACAGTATCAAAGATTACGCCATTTACGCCATGGATAAGGACGGCACTGTTGTTACATGGAACAAGGGTGCTGAATTGCTTTTGGGCTATACGGCGGACGAAGTTTTGGGCAAGAACATAGAGATGGTTAATTCCGAAGATGAAATCAAGTCCGGAAAGTTACGCAAACGTCTGGAAACTGCCTTAAAAGAAGGTAAATTCACAGAGAGCGGTTGGCGTTTTAAGAAGGACGGGTCCCCTTATTTTGCGGAAATGATACTTTTTGCCAGATATGACCTTAACGGCGAAGTTATAGGCATGACCAACGTTACCAAGGATATAACCACCCTTAAAAACGTGGAAACGGCACTTTGGTTTGAAAAGGAATTTTCTTTGAAAGTGTTGGACAGCAGTTCCCGTGCCTTGATTTTTGCCGATGAGAACGGAATAATAGAGATGGCTAACGGCAATGCCTGTAACATACTTAACAGCGAAAACATAACCGGATTGCCCTTGTATTCATTCTTTGAAAACGAAGACGAGCTAAAGAAATGCATACAAGACGCGGCATCTACAGCAAGCCGCGGGGAGTGGCGTTATCGACTGAAAGGCTCCGACAAAGACATTAACATTAATATTTCAGTAATGGTTAACAATCTCAAGGGGTCAGGGAAGTTATTTGTATTTTTATATTAAACAAAAAAGAGCTTGAGACAGAAAACCTTTTTTCTAACGAGAGAATGGGTTCTACCTCAAGCTTTCTTTTTTAAAAAAGCTGAATATAAAAGATAAAAGCATATTTGTGTTTAACCCAGCAAATCCGGGCGTTTTCGTTTTGTTGTTAAATAAGATTGGCGGTCACGCCATTTTTTTATGTTCTCGTGGTGACCGGACAGGAGTATTTCCGGAACGGGTCTGTCCAGGAAAACCGGGGGTCTTGTGTATTGGGGGTATTCCAGGAGGTTTTGGGTAAAGCTTTCCTCTTGTGTGGCTTCGGCTTTGCTTAAAACACCCGGTATTAAGCGAGAAACCGCGTCTATAACCACCATTGCCGCCAATTCTCCGCCGGTAAGTACATAATCGCCTATGGAAATCTCATGGGTAACTATTTCGTCCAGCACACGTTGGTCTACGCCCTCATAATGACCGCAAAGTATTACCGCTTCCGGCAGAAGGGCAAGTTCTCTTGCACATTCCTGGTCGAAGGTTCTGCCCTGTGGGCTCATGTAGATAACCGGTGCGGAGGTTTTAAGCCCGGCTTTTACGGACATATAGGCATCGTATATTGGTTGGGGTTTCATGACCATACCCACACCGCCGCCGTAGGGATAATCGTCTACCTGACCGTGTTTGTTGCCTGAAAAGTCGCGAATGTTTACGCAGTTTATATTGATTATACCGCTGTCTCTGCCTCTTTTGATTATGCTGTGATCCAGACCGGTATCTATCATTTCGGGAAAAAGGGTAAGTATATGAAAATCCATTATAATAAGCCCTCCGGCAGGCGAACGGTCATGGTTTTGTTTGCAACGTCTACCTTGATTATGCAGGACTTAATTGCAGGCAGTAAAATATCCTTTTGACCGGGTTGGGAGACTACATAAACGTCGTTTGCACCGGTGAAAATTATATCGCTGATTTCGCCCAGAAACTCGCCCTCTTCCGTTTCTACACGCATATCATACAAATCGCCTATATAGTATTCGTCGGTGTCCAAGGGCAAGGCTTGGTCGAAGGGTATACGCAACAGAGCGTTTTTATATTTTTCTGCGGCGTTGATATCCATAAATTCCGCGAATTTTACGATAACGAAGTTTTTGTTGTACCAAACTTTTTCCACGGTCAGTTCCGCAGTTTTGTTGCCCAAGACCGCTTCTACCTTATCCAACAGTTCGAAGCGTTTAGGGTTATCCGAAAAGGAGATAATTCTTACCTCGCCTTTTAGACCTTGGGTATTTACTATTTTACCTACTTCTAAGTATTTCAAAAAAGCCTCCTTGTGTGTTGTTAAAGGCAGGAAAGAGCAAGACCTTGGGGAAAACTTTTTCTGAAGAAAAAGTTTTCCCCAAACCCCTTTCAAAAAGACTTTAACATTTTAAAAAAAGGGAGAGAGCAAAACATTTAAGTAAATGTTTTATGGCTCTGCTCCCTCGATTATTTTGGTTTAAAGACGCCGTTTGGGTTACCTTTCAGGAAATTTCGATGGTAACGTGTTTGTTTTCGTGGATGGCGGCGGCTTTCATGACGGTGCGGATAGCTTTGGCTATACGACCTTGTTTTCCTATGACTTTGCCCATATCTTCCGGTGCCACGCTTAAAACAAGCAGTACGGATTTATTGGCTTCGTCTATGGTTTCTGTAACTTTTACTTCTTCAGGCTTGTCTACTAAATTTCCGGCAATTAATTTCAATAAATCTTTCATATTATCCTCCAAAAAATTAAGTAGTTTAAAAATACGCCCAAAAGCTTATTTTTGATGAGTAAGGGTCAAAAATAAGCTTGCTTTTTTGAATAAGGAAATTAGTTAAGGATACCTGCTCTTTTAAGTAAGGACCTTACAGTGTCGGAAGGTTGGGCTCCGTTTTTAATCCACTTTTTGGCTGCTTCTTCGTCCAATTGTAAAACCGAGGGTTCTTTCAAGGGATCATAGTAACCGATTTCTTCGATGAATTTGCCGTCACGGGGAGCTCTGGCGTCAGCAACTACTATTCTATAGAAAGGTGCTTTTTTCATTCCCATACGTTTTAATCTGATTTTAATCATGTTAAATACACTTCCTTTGTTAAGTTGTAATTTATATTACTTCGCCGACCTTGCCGGCACGGCGAAGTTTATATACAGGCTGTTATTATTTAAAGAAGGGCAGATTCATCTTACCTTTTTTACCCTTGGTCATGTCGGAGAATTGTTTCATGACCTTTTTCATTTCTTCGAATTGTTTCAGCAAACGATTTACCTCTTGTATATTCCTGCCGGAACCGAGGGCTATGCGTTTTTTACGAGAGCCGTTTAGTATTTCCGGGTTCTCTCTTTCTGAGGGCGTCATGGAGAGGATAATCGCTTCTACATGAGCCAACAGCTTGTCGTCCACTTCCACATCATCCAGATTCAGTTTATTGCCTACACCCGGTAACATTCCCAGCATATTTTTAAGAGGTCCCATTTTTTTGACCTGTTGCATTTGGGTTAGGAAATCGTTGAGGGTAAAGTCATTTTTACGAATTTTGGCTTCCAGTTCACGGGCTTCTTTTTCGTCATAGATGTCCTGTGCCTTTTCGATAAGGGAAAGCACGTCACCCATGCCCAAAATACGGGATGCCATTCTGTCCGGGAAGAAGGGTTCCAATTCGGATTGCTTTTCGCCCATACCTACAAATTTTATAGGCTTTTGGGTAATGGCTCTAATGCTCAAGGCACAACCGCCTCTGGCGTCGCCGTCCAGCTTGGTTAGGATAATGCCGTCTATACCCAGTTGTTCATTAAAGGATTCAGCAACGGTTACCGCATCCTGACCGGTCATAGCATCCGCCACCAGAAGGATTTCCTGGGGTCTTACCGCTGTTTTTATATCGTTTAACTCCTGCATCAAGTCCGAGTCTATATGCAGACGACCGGCGGTGTCTATGATAACTATGTCGTTTTGGTTGCGTTGAGCGTTGGCTAGGGCTGCCTTGGCTATATCCACCGGCTTGTTGGTGTCGCTCATTTCAAAAACCGGCACGGAGCAAGCAGAGCCGACAATTTGAAGCTGTTTTATAGCCGCAGGTCTGTAAACGTCACAGGCTACTAACAAGGGGTTTTTGCCCTGTTTTTTCAACATTGCCGCCAATTTTCCGGTGGTGGTGGTTTTACCGGCACCTTGCAAACCGACCATAATGTAAACGGTGGGCGGTTTTTGGGAAAAGGTCAGCTTACTTTGAGCCGTTCCCAGCAGGTCTATCAATTCGTCGTTAACTACCTTGATAACCTGTTGAGCCGGATTTAAGCCCTGCAACACCGATTCGCCCACAGCCTTGTCGCTGACACGTTTTATAAAATCCTTAACGATTTTAAAGTTAACGTCCGCTTCCAATAAGGCAAGCTTAACCTCTCGCATTGCAACTGTTACGTCCTTTTCGGTTAACCTGCCTTTGCTTTTTAGGTTTTTAAAGACTTCGGATAGTTTTGAGGTTAAAGCTTCAAATGCCATATTAACACTTCCTGTTTGTTTATTCCGATATTTCCGCCAATAATTCTTTTATATGATTTTGGGATTCCGTATCCCGGGATTGTTTATCAAGAAAAACCGTCAATTCCCTAACCTTTTCCAGACGGAAATTGTGTTTTTCCAAAAGATTCAACTTCCCTTCGTAATCCTCCAGCAACTTTGCGGTTCTTTTCAGCAAATCGCTTACCGCCTGGGGTGAAATACCGTATTGCTCGGCGATTTCATTTAAGGAAAGGTCGTTGAAAAAGTAAAGTTCGAAAAATAAACTCTGTTTCTCGGTTAATAACGCCGAATAAAAATCGAACAATAAGGTCAGCCTCAATTTATCCATGGTTCAATCCTAACCGATATTTTTGTTGGTGTGCCATTAATACTCTCTTTAACACCCGTATTGAGGGATAAATCACTTTTGTAGGCTTTGTTTGAAACAAAGACCGTATTTGGGTGTTTTTAAAGTATAAAGTATTTTTACTTTAATGCTTATATAGATTATAACAATTGGGGGTTGTTGTCAAGTGTTTTTTGTTGGTGGTTGGGGTAATGATTTGTTGGTGATAATTTAATCACAATTATGCAATCAAGAGAAATTCTATTTTTATTTTTCGTTTCCCGATTTAATCTCAGATATATATCTTGCTAGTGTGAATACTGTTAAAGTCATACTTGTAATAACATGTAAAACTATTACAATACAGACACTTCGACTAAGCTTAGTAAAATCTATTGATTTATATGTAGTAATTCCGAAGCTATAAAATAAAGATATTATGTTGTGTCCAAATTTAAGTGCTTTATTGTTTTCAGGTAAAAGTAAATAGAAATAAAGATATATAGGTGCAAACAAAAACGTTATCTCAATCATAGATAGTATTGCAAGCCCAACACGCTCCACAGGGCGCAAATTCGTGTTTTTATCATGATCTTTCTTGGGATACATTGTATCTATGTAAAAAGCATAAATAATCTCAGAACATCTGGATATAGTTCTAACAATAATAAAACTGATAACTATAAAAAACAAACTGTTTGTTCGAACCATATCCTTGTCTGCCATTAGTGTAAAAACTGCAAAAATAATAATTGATGTTATTAAATTGGCAAGATTCATTATTTTTACTACAATTCCCGTATTCTTCTGTTTTAAGGCTAATTCACTATCATTTATTCTAACTGTTTCCTTGATTCTTTTACTTAAATAAACATCATAACTTAAAAACGGTACTCTAAAAAACCAAAAGTCAAATTTATAATTTATATGAAGATTACGGGTAATTGTTATGATAAGTATGACTATTGATATCAATGAAATAAGTACCAAATTTGAATTGTAGGTTCTCGTATCCAAAATATTTAAAGTATCCGGAATCATATTAGAATGCAGTAGGCACAAAAAAAGTATTACAAGAATAGAAGAAATTATGAAAAAGTTTTCCGGGTAAAGAAATTTAGGAAAGTGCCCTTTTCCCGGCTTGCACTTTATACAGTAGAAGAGTAAGGATAGAGAGTGCACCAAAATACTAATAAAACCATTGACTAAAGTACCAATGATTAGTAAGCTAAACATTTGTTCTATTGAATTATAATTTGGGTAATAAAGAATATACGTAAATAAACATAGTACTGACGGAATTATAAGTATACTAATAAAATATTTAAAAAAATTATAACATATCTGTTTATTTATAATGATATATGTCTTAGTAAAAACAATCAAAGGTGGTTTGTTGTTGTTTTTACGCTTCCTAGGGTTAGAATCTACCATCGTATTAATCCTCAACAATATAGATTTTAAAGACTTTTAACTAAAAATAATTTGTCAATTACCAAATATGTTATATTGTAACATATATATATTTCTTTATCTATATAGTTACTGTTAATAAAGTAAAAAAATTATAATTTTGATTTACCGTTGCCTTATATACATTTCTAAACACAACAAAAAAAATCGCCTTTCTCAAGACGATTTTCAATATGTGCCCGAAGCCGGACTCGAACCGGCACGGGGTTGCCCCCGAAGGATTTTAAGTCC
>CAYXWM010000043.1:0-26683 GCA_964468805.1 uncultured Defluviitaleaceae bacterium | reverse complement strand
ATAGAAATAGTAATTATAGACTCTGTTGCGGCTTTAACGCCCCGTGCGGAAATCGAAGGCGATATGGGCGATTCCCATATGGGTCTGCAAGCCCGATTGATGTCTCAAGCCTTGCGTAAATTAACCGCAGTAGCCAACAAAACCGGTTGTACGGTTATATTCATCAACCAGTTGCGTGATAAAATCGGAAATATTTTTGCCGGCGGCGGTAACGAAACCACAACCGGCGGTCGTGCATTAAAATTTTATGCTTCCGTAAGAATAGATATAAGAAGAATTGAGACAATAAAAATTAACGATGAATTTGTAGGTAATCGTACCCGTGCCAAAATAGCGAAAAATAAAGTTGCTCCGCCATTTAGAGTATGCGAGTTTGACATTATGTACGGTCAGGGTATTTCCCGAACCGGAGATGTGCTTGACTTGGCAGTGGATTTGAATATAGTCAACAAGAGCGGCTCTTGGTATTCCTACGAAGGAACACGCCTGGGTCAAGGTAGGGAAAACGCTAAGGTCTATTTGCATGAAAACAAAGAATTCCTCGTCCTTTTGGAAAATATGATACGCAAGCATTATAACCTTCCGGACTTGGAAACCATAGCCAACCAAACCTTTGAGGAAGTTGAAGAAGAAAAGCCCGAAAAGCAGGAAAAAGGCAAAAAAGGTAAGGGAAAATCAAAGGAAGATACCCCCGTTGAGGAAACCGGTACAGCAACATCATCCGATGCCGCCGCTTCCAATACCTCAGACGATTTATCCCTTCTTGACGAGTTTGACGACTTGGACGATTTAATTATTGAAGAAGAGTAATATTCAATAACAAAGCTTTATTCAACCTATGTACTAAAACGCAATAACATTAATATATTATATTAACAGCTTATCCCAAACTGCCGGCAGTCGGTTAACCTTAACCGGCTATACCGCCCGGTTGGGATAGGCTTTAGAATTACGAAATTTCCCATAGATACCCATTAAATTTTATTTAGTATTTCGGTTACGGGTAAGAATAGATAGGGTGGTGAAGATGCAAAACAACTTTAATTCCGTGCGAAAAAAGCTTGCCAATTATTGTAACAGAAATCAATACGACAAGGCAGTAACCCTAAGCAAAGAAATATTGAGATTTTATCAATTAAGGCAAGATAATATTTCCATGGATTATGCAAATGATTTGTTTAATCTGGCAATAGCATTTGAACAAAGAGGAAACTTTCACAGGGCAACGGAGCTTTATGAAGAATCTTCTCGTGTTGTTAATAAGCACTTCAAAGAGAACGAAGCCTACGCCGACAGATTAAATAATCTGGCAGGTGCCTACAATAAAATGGGAGATTATGAATCCGGTTTAAAAGCTATAACCAAGTCAGCCGAAATATACGAAAAAACCAATCCTTACGGACCCGGTCATTTGCTTTCTCTTTATAATATGGGAAATACTTACGCGGAATTGGGAATGTTTGCGGATGCAATAGAAACTCTGGAGCTTGCCAAGAATAAATCCAAAACCAAAACACATATGGACTATGTTGATATATGCATTTCTCTTGCATATGTTTATTATTCCATGGGTGATTATAAACGTGCCGTTCTTAATTGTACTCTGGGTTTGGATGAACAGCGTAAAATTACTCCCATAGACGTTAACGAATTGCTCAGAACCGTATATTTTCTGGCTCAAGTATATGAAAAAAACGAAAGCCATAATTTGGCCTTACATTTTTACGAAGAGGCTTATACCTTGCTAAAGGCTGTAGTCGGAAAATCCCATCAACACACAATTTCATGCGAAAACCGTATCTCCAACCTCTGCAAAAAAATGGAGATACCCGAAAAAGCCCTTGAATATAAATTACTCACCCTATCTCATATGAAAACCAATTTCGGAGAATCCTATGTTCAATATGCCTTTTGCTTGAGAGATGCGGCAATGCTATATTATGCCCAAGGGGATTATTCGAACGCAGAAAAGCTCCTTAGAAAATGTATAAGATTGGAAAAGAAACTGCTGGGCAATGACTCCGAAGACTTTGTCACCGATTCACTTACCCTTATATCAATTTATATAGAACAAAATAAGATTTACAACGCAACTACCTTATTGTTGGATACCATAGGACATTTGTCAGCCGGTTTATCCAATTACGATGAGTACTTCCATAAACTTTCCGCCCTATATCAAAGCCTTTATGATTTAAGTAAGTTTTATTTCGGAAACAGGGTGTAAATTTAGAATTTCTATACTTTAATAATAGGTGAAAAGAAAAAATGCTATACTTTATTGCGTTGAAAAAAACAGGTTCCGCACTGACCGGAGAACCTGTTTTTTGTTTGCTTTATCCTGTTTATTAAATCTTTATATCAAATCCCTTTTCAAAGGAATTTTTAGAATTTTTATTTTCTTCTTTATCTTTCTTGGTTGCCGTAACTGTGCGGGTTTCTCCACCTGAAACGTAGGTCTTTCCGCATTCCGGGCAGATTGCCGTAAAAATACGAATGCTTGCGGAAAGAACGTCTTTATCCTCTTGAGCTGCCTTTGAGGTTTCTCTGGAATAATGCTCGCGTTCATGGGACATAACCGCTGACGCGGCAGTAGAAGGATTGACTTTGGTGGGTGACTTGAAAGAAACGCCCGGGTCGTCGGAAACGTCCTGATAACGGCGATTTTTGCAAGTTTCGCACTCTTTGACTTCGTTTAATTTTTTGTTCTTTTCACCGGACACATTTTCGTTTTTAACGTTTCTGTCTACGTTTGGGTCGGTATTTAGAATATTTATAGGGTCGTTAAGTGTTTGATAATTGTTTTGAAAACCCTCTATCCTCATAAAATCAACTCCCGGAAGAATATAGTTGTAATTATATTATCGTAATATTATAATTAACACATTACAGTCCTTTTGTAAACAAAAACCATTAACAAGTAATAAACCTATTGCATTTAAATCGGAATTTTTAAGCATCCGATTTTTACTTTATGAATAATATGCAATTGTAAAAATAGAATTAATAAGAATACCTTTTCTTATTTGACTTACGACATAATTTACGGGAGTTGAGCTTTTGAATAAGATAGTATTGACAGGCGGCGGTACGGCAGGGCACGTTATACCCAATATAGCCCTATTGCCCATGTTACAAAAACAAGGTTTCAATGTTGTTTATATAGGCAGTAAAGAAGGTATGGAAAAAGATTTAATCAAGGCCTGCAACATTCCTTACCACGGCATTTCCGCGGGAAAGCTTCGCCGCTATTTTAATTTGAAGAATTTTACCGATGCTTTGCGTGTGGTTAAGGGTTTTGGAGACGCTTTGTCAGTATTGAGAAAAGAAAAGCCGGATATTGTTTTTTCAAAAGGCGGTTTTGTGACCGTTCCGGTGGTTTTGGCTGCAAGATGGAAACGAATCCCCGTTATAATCCACGAATCGGATATTACACCCGGTCTGGCAAATAAAATCAGCCTGCCTTTTGCAACGGCAGTTTGCGTAACATTTCCCGAAACAATCAAAGCCATACCCAAGAAAAAAAGCTACCTTACCGGTACTCCCATTCGCAGCGAACTTTTCGCCGGCAACAAAGATAAGGGCTTGAAAATTTGCGGTTTTAAAAGCGATAAACCGGTGCTTTTGGTAATGGGCGGCAGTTTGGGAGCGCAACGCATTAACGAATGTCTTTGCAAAGCCTATGAGAAACTTACGGAAAGATTTAATATTGTCCATATAGTTGGTAAAGGAAATTTAAATAACATAAACCATCCTTCTTACAAACAATTTGAATTTGTAAGCAAGGAATTGCCTCATATTTTTGCAGCCACGGATATAATAGTATCAAGGGCAGGTGCCAACGCAATCTCGGAGTTTTTGGCATTAAAAAAACCCAACCTGCTTATACCCTTACCCCTTTCAGCCAGCCGGGGCGACCAAATTTTAAATGCGGAATCCTTTGAAAAACAAGGTTTCAGCAAGGTTTTGCCGGAAGAAAATATGACACCCGGCTCACTGCTCAATGAGGTATGGGATTTATGGGAAAATCGCCAATCCTATGTTAAGGCTATGGAGGATTCCCAAATAAAGGACTCCGTTTCAGAAGTTTGCAGAATAATTAATGAGTTTACTAAAAATAAACTCGGCTAAACGACGTTTATCAAAAAAGAGGACCGGGCATGAAAATTTTTAAGGTAATTTTGATTACGTTTTTACTGTGCGGCTGTACCTCCAACCCCGCAAGCCTTAAAACCCAAGGGAAATTAAAAGTATACACAAGTTTCCATGCCATGTGGGATTTCGCAAAAAAAATCGGCGGAGACAAAATCGACCTTGTAAACCTTATACCCGGCGGAACGGAGGCTCATTCTTGGGAACCTACCGCCGGTATGCTTGCAGAACTTGAAAATGCCGACATTTTGTTATACAATGGTCTGGGTATGGAAAATTGGACAGAAAAAATTAAATCCGGCATAAACAATCCGGATTTGGTCTATGTGGAGCTTTCCGCATATACAGATACAAATGAATCGGCTGACCCTCACGTTTGGCTTAATCCCCAAAACGCTAAAAAACAACTGGAAGCCATAAAAAATATTTTCTCGGAAAAAGACCCCACCAATTACGATTATTACACTCAAAACTACGAAACTGTCTCAAAAAAAATTGATGAGTTGGATGAAAAGTACAAGGAAAGTGTAGCAAAATTCCAAGATAAAACTATCGTGGTTTCCCATGCCGCCTACGGTTACCTTTGCCAAGCCTACGGGCTGGAACAAAAAAGTTTACAGGGAATGTACTCCGAACATGAACCCACCCCTGCGGATATGGCACAAATCGTTGATTACATTCGTCTAAATAACGTAACCTGTATATTTTACGAGGAACTTTCGGGAACAAAATCCCTATCTACCATAGCAGCGGAAACCAATACGGAAATGCTTCCCTTGAACCCTTTTGAAGGCCTAACCATCCAACAGGTACAAAACGGAGAAGATTATTTCTCGGTAATGGAACAAAACTTAGTCAACTTGGAAAAAGCCCTGATGCCATCCAATCCCTGAAATAAAGTAGCTTCAGTTAAGTCAATTTAATATTAAAGTCTTTTTGAAGGGGTTTGCGGAAAACCGGTTCTCCGGAAATAGTTTTCCGCAAGGTCTTAATCACCCCGGCGGTAGAGAGGAAATTCGGTGCATGGAACTTATCAGGCTGAAAAACCTTTGGTTTTCCTATGAGGAGACGTACATATTAAAAAATGTGAACATTTCCATAAATGCCGGCGAATTTGTCTGTTTGACCGGTGCCAACGGTTGCGGAAAAAGCACCCTGTTGAAATTAATGCTGAATTTACTTACTCCCCAACAAGGAGAAATCCTCTTTGAGGGCATACCCTTGGCAAAAAGCAAGCAAGACAAAAAAATATCCTACGTATCCCAAAAATCCACCGGCTTTAACCAAAACTTCCCGGCTACCGTAGAAGAAACCGTAAAACTGGGTCTATACGGCACCAAGCTTGGCAAGAATAAAAAAGAAGCAAAAATCGCCGTGGAAAAGGCATTAAAATCCGTGGGTATGGAGGATAAGGCAAGGTCTCTTTTGGGTAAGCTGTCCGGCGGTCAACAGCAAAGGGTTTTTATCGCAAAGGCCTTGGTAAACGAGCCTAAACTGGTGTTTCTGGATGAACCCACAACCGGCATAGACTCCGGCATGGCAGACTCAATTTGCTGTTCCTTGGGTGAGTTAAACAAAAAATTGGGTTTAACCGTACTTATGGTCACCCACGACCTAAACTCCATACATAATCACGCAACAAAAATCCTTAAATTCAACAAAGGCGGCACCATAGATACAGAATTGTGCAGCAGTATCCGTTGATTAATATTTTCCTGCAAACCGGTGTAGTTTTAAACAGCTATACAGCTACCGGTTAAATTCGCCTGTTTACTTTTACCGATAATTCCTATGAAAAATATACTTAATCTTGTTTTAAGACAGCAAAGAAAAATTTAATCCCATTTGCCTAAGAAACCCAAAAGGGTCTACGGGCTTTAATAGTTAGAGGTGTTGCATGGATATATTTAGCTATGGTTTTATGCAACGTGCTGTTATCGTTGCCATACTAATTTCGATAATGTCGCCTTTAATGGGTACGGTAATTGTATTGAAGCGATTGTCAAATTTGGGTGAAACCCTGTCCCACAGCTGCCTTGCCGGGGTTGCCATAGGGCTGTTTTTCGGGTTTAATCCCATAGTGGGAGCAATAGTAGCCGCTGTTTTTGCGGCTTACGGCATAGAATATTTTCGTTCCGTATTCTCAAAATACGCAGAGATCTCAACCTCCGTTATTATGTCTTTGGGAATCGGTCTGGCGGCTTTGTTTTCCGGTCTTGCAGGCAACAAAACCGATTTCAATAATTTTCTTTTCGGCAGTATTATGGTTGTAAAGCCGGAGGAATTGTTGATAATATTATTGTTAAGCGTTACGGTAATCTTGGTTATGCTATATTATTACAATGAATTTCTTTATATTACCTTCGATGAAGAAGCAGCCGTTTTGTCCGGCGTTCCGGTTAAACGCTGTAATTTTGTATTTACCTTGCTTACAGCCATAGTGGTTTCAATCTCGGCTCAAACCGTAGGAGCGTTGATAATTTCTTCTCTGATGGTCTTGCCTGTGGCCTGTGCCATGCAAATCAGCCACAGTTACAAAAGCAACATGATTATTTCCGTTTTATACGGACTGGTTATTACCGTTTCCGGGGTGATTTCTTCGTTTTATATGAATACAAAGCCCGGCGGAACCATAGTCCTCACGGGAATTGCGGCGCTTTTAATTACCGGAATAATGTCAAGAACAGTGAAATCCGTCTTGCATAACCTAGCAAAAGTAAGAAACCCCAAACCCTTTATGATAAATGAACTTGATAAATTACAAAAGTTGGAGTGATAAAATGAAACGTCTGTTGTTTGTTTTATTGGCAGTATTCTTTTTGGTAAGCTGCGGTGAAAAGAAACCCGAAACCACACCTGATAATTCACCTACACCCACGGCAGATGCTGTAGGCAAAGCCGGTACCGTAAAAGATTACTTCCCTATGAAAGCGGATACACAATACGAATACGAAACCATAACCGGTCGAGAATCGAGGCATTCTATTTATGCCACATACCTAAACGACGATACTATCCAACGTCGCTATTCTTACGGAATTTATAATCCTACGGAATTAATTACTTACAAAGACGGCAAAATAGTCTTGATTTTTGCAGACCCTCAATTTAACTACTTTGAACAAATCCCAACGGAATTGTATAATCGCAACGATATTTTATTGCAAGAACCCTTGGATAAGGGTGCAAAATGGTTTATGAACACCAATATCCAATGCGAAGTTACGGGAATAAACGTGCCTGTGGAAGTGCCTTACGGCAAACTTGATGCCCTTGAAGTTACCGCCAACGTTACTGACGGCAGTGTTAAAAAGTTTTATTATGCTAAAGACATAGGCTTGGTAAAAACCGTTGACCAAAGAGCCAACGGACAAGAAGATTCTTACGGTTTAAAGGAAATAAAAGAAGGTACAAGCCTAACCGTGAATCCGCAATTCTTTTGGTATGACCCGGTTGCCGACGAAGTCAAATCCGAACCTAGGGCATTAAACCTTAACACCAACACCGACATACCCAAATTACTGGAATCCGAACTGAAAAAGGGCGTCAAATCCCTGTTTACTCCCAATACAAAAATAAATTCCCTGGAAATATCCCGCAAAGAATCTCTGCTTCTTTTGGATTTATCGTCGGAGTTTTTATCGGAAATGGTTGCCGGTTCCGGGGTTGAGCAAAATCTCCTGCAAAATATAACTGATACCCTTGGCAAATTCTATGAAACAGACAAAGTACAAATCACCATAGACGGAAAAAGATACGAGTCCGGTCATATTATCATGGAGATCGGAGAATATCTTGATGTCACCAAATAGACGCCTTTTAAAGCCTAATTTTATCGGCGAAAGTAGTCCCATAAACGGAGGAACTCAATGGAAACTGTCGCGACCCATGCATATACCAAGAAAATAATACAGAAATACGGTTTCCACACAAAAAAAAGCTACGGACAGAATTTTTTGGTCGATACCCATGTGTTAAATAAAATCACCACAGCCGCGGACATTACAAAGGACGACTTGGTTATAGAAATCGGCCCGGGAATCGGTGCCCTAAGTCAGAAGCTTGCGGAAAGCTGCAAAACCCTTCTTGCGGTGGAGATTGATAAGCAACTTATTCCCGTCTTGGAAGAAACTCTGGCTGATTTTGATAACGTCATACTCTTAAACGAGGACGTTTTAAAGGTGGATCTGGGAGCTAAAATCAAGGAACTGGGCTTTGGTTCCGCAAAACTTATAGCCAATCTTCCTTACTATATAACCACTCCCATAGTGGCTCAATTGTTGGAAGGTCGAGTACCCTTGGAAAAAATCGTGGTCATGGTACAAAAGGAGGTTGCCCTTCGTATGAAGGCAGCTCCCGGCACAGCGGATTACGGCGCTCTTTCCTTAATGGTACAATATTATTCCATGCCCGAAATCGTGGCAAATGTACCCGTAAATTCGTTTATTCCAAGACCAAGGGTAGATTCCTCGGTAATCAGCCTGACTGTGCGAAAAGAGCCGCCGGTTAGTTTGGAAAACGAAAAGCTGTTCTTTAGAATTATAAAGTCAGCCTTCGGTCAACGTCGAAAAACTCTGTTAAATTGTCTGTACAATGCCGATTATCTGAATTGTGACAAGACACATCTGGAAGAAATCCTGATAAATTGCGGTCTTGATGTTTCTGTAAGAGGCGAAACTCTGGGTCTTGAAGAATTTGCAAGATTGGCAAATTTACTGGCATAAATTAATTAAATATACAAAGGGAAACTTTTTGATGAAAAGTTTCCCTTTGTTATTTGTTCAAATAATTTTCATTCATAAATCACTACCCCTTTGAATATAAATTAATGTGGGTTCAATGTATAAAAAAATCATTGAAATTTGTAGGTTTTTGCACCTTTTTATCACAGGCTTACGTTATATACTAATTCCATTTAAAATAAAGGACAAAATAATCGTTTTTCCATGAACCGTAGGAAAAAAATTATTTTTATCCTCTGTTTAAAATGGAATCATTATACATAATTGCTTATTCGACTGCACAAGGATAGTTCAATTAAATATGTTATCGAACTCACTATTTTAATACTTGATTACAGTAAAACCGGTAGGTTTTTATAGAATTATTATTAGAATTGTCAGGTATTTTCAAGGGGGATTTTTTAATGTCTGATCAATATACTCGTGATTTCATCACCTTAAAACAAGACAGACCGGGTTACGGAAACATGGGCAGAGAGCCTTCCGGGCGTTGTATCATAGAAAAAAAAGGGGATTCCGCAAAGGTAACGGTTGTTACCATGGGGCTTAATCCTCAGCATTACTATAAAATTTATCTGATTAATGCCACAGGGCAAAGCTCTAATGCCGTTTGCATAGGCAATTTAAAGTTGGATGCCAAAGGAAAGGCTGAACAACGCATAGAACTTGACCCTTACAATATAGCCGGAATACCTTTATCGGATTTTAATGTATTCGCTATCTTGGTATCCGGTACATCGGAACCCACATCTCCTCTTGTGGGCTATAAGAAAGAAGAAATCCTTTGGCGGAACAATTTCCGGGAGCTTGACAAAAACAACAAACAAGAAGATCGTAACGCTACCCAAGAGGACTTTTTCCAAGGAATCTTGGATTCGGTTGAAAACCCGGATACAGTCAACGCAGAGACTTCGCCGAACCCGATTATTGTACCCGGTAGGGTTATCCCGGTACCCATAGTACCTCAACCGTTCATAACCCCTATACCCGTCGTACCCATTACCCCTGTGCCCGTAAGACCGCCTTTTATTGAAACACCAACGCCGTTTATAGAAACACCCATTACGGAACCTCCGTTAATTGAGACACCTATTATAGAGACACCCTTTATAAATCAGCCGGGAACCGTGCCCATAGTTACCGAACCTCTAATACCGGGAGTCTACGAACAATCAAGTGATTTACCTGAAAACACCTTAGATAGTCAACAGGCTAAAAAACCCAAAGACAATTGCGGTTGCAAACCTAAGGAAAACCAACCTTTTAATGAGGAACCGGACCAAGAATTTTCCGAAAAGGAAAGCCAAACAGAAAAATTCTTAGACGAGGAATTATTTGATAAGCCTGACGACAATAAATCATCCCAACCTCGTATACAATCCATAGGTGCTGTGTTGGAAAAGGAAGCAGAGGAAACCGATGAGGAAGCGGAAGATAGCCCTCAAGGCAGTAATCTGCAATCAGATAACAGCGGGCTAGTCTCTCCTTGGCAGGATAACTCTCGGGATGCAGACAGCTTAAATCCTACTGTTCCTCAACAAACCGACGAAAAGAATAAACCCTCCGGTTCGGATTTGCATGAGAGTTTTTTAAACATGGCAAACAAATTAAATCTCCATCTGAAAGAGTTGGAAGAACATACAACCGCCCAACCCCAAACCGGCGAAACCATTACCGACAACGACATAACCGGTAAAAACATTGAATACATCTTCCTGAATAATCCCGTAATGAAGCCCTTTCAAAAACAACGCCGACCTGTTAACTGGGTACGCATTACTATAAAAGAGCTTGCATTGCTGAATATAGACCACTGGAAACTTATGAACCATCCCTTTGTCATTTCCGCAGAGAAAAAATATAACCACCTAATCCTGGGAATGATAGAGGACAAAACCGAAAAAGATAAGTACGGGTACTATCTCGGTGTGCCGGATAAATATTCCTCCGACTTGAAACAAACCGCTTACCGCCTTGGCTTTATCCAATTTAAAAGCGATGATGACAAAGCTCCACAAGACGGAGACTACGGTTACTGGTTAATGCCTGTTTAAAATTCTCTATATAAAAGGCTTTTGAACTCCGGTTCAAAGGCTTTTTTTTGTTTCACACATTTTATTTCAATCCGGCTTTTTAACCGATTTATTTTCAAGGAAATATTAATATAAATTTAATCTAATCTAAATTGAAATATTTCTCATTTTATAGTAGACTATTATATAGATTAATGTACGCTTATGAAATAAAAACTTCCTGCATTATGTAATAAAACTTGCAATTTTTGAATGAGGTGTATTATGTTTAGGGATCTTGGCTCGAATTCGGAATCCAAAAAAATCAGATTGCTCAAAGATATAATTATCACCTTATCAATTGTTATAATTTTGTTCTTTTCCTTCTGGCCGGCGTCTATCGAAGGCTCTTCTATGAATCCAACCCTAAACAACGGAGACAGGATTATTATTTCCCGATTTTTACTGTGGTTCAAAAAGCCGTCTTTTGGGGATTTGGTAATTTGCAAAATGAATGAAAAAGGGAAAAATATTGATATAATAAAGCGTATTATCGCCGTTCCCGGGGACAAGCTGAAAATTAATGACGGCAGAGTTTATCTTAATAATAAGGAATTATATGAGGAATATTTGGAATATGATTACACCGACGGCAATATAGATATAACCCTTAGCGATAATCAATATTTTCTTATGGGAGACAACAGATTGTTCAGCAGCGACAGCAGGCAAATGGGCCCGTTTGACGGAAATGATATTGTTGGATTTGTAATGCTTCGATGGTTTCCCTTTAATGAAATGGCGTTGCTAATGAAATGAATTTTTACATATTATATATAACTAAAACCCTACCGGGCGGTAGGGTTTCGATTTATTTACTACTCTAAGAATCAATTTAGCTTTACAGTTAATGCAAAATATGGTATAATGATCAAAAGTTAAATCTTTCTGATTTCTTCTACAATAACAGAAGTATTCCAACCTACAATAACATTTGATTTTTCCTGTACATATGAAGGAACTCTTTCGCTTCCCCATGGCTTAATGCTAATAATGTGTTTATTTTGTTTGTAAGCATCGTCTATTTCATATTTCATCCAATAGCTGTAATTAGCATACATCCCTGAAATAACTAATATACAACTGCAAGGTCTAATTTTTCTTGTTATCGCCTCTTCAATATCTTTGCGAGTTCGTGCATCTGTGCTGTCTAGATTTTGCAACGGTTTGTGCTCAGGAGCGGAATAATTTTTATAAGAAAAATCGATTGCTTTGTCAAGTAAAGCAATCAACCTGTTATAATCATCTCCGTATCTCCATGCATGACTAATAAAAATATTATAGTCTCCCATATTTTATATCCTTTCTAAAATTATTATCATAAAATAACTTAAAGGGGGTTTTTTAATGGATATAGAAACAAGAAAATATCAAAAAAAACCTATTGTTATTGAGGCATATCAGACAGATAAGGTGTTGATTATACCCACATTAGAAGGAGAATTGATAGCATCTGAAGGTGACTATATAATAACCGGTGTAAAAGGTGAAAAATACCCTTGCAAGCCGGATATTTTTAAACAAACCTACGACTTGGTACAAGAATAAGAATTATTTTCCGATTTAAATTTGTTTACAGTGCTAACCCAATTTCCAAATTCTTTTGTCAGATAATCTTCGCAAAGTACTACGAGAGTATTAAAATTATCTTCATCACTGCCGGAAACAAACTCACCCGTTCCTGTAAAATATCTATGTAAAATGCTTTTTAATATCTCACAATTTGTTCTATACTGCACCCATAAATCGTGGTAATTAAAAAATGACAAAACGGATAAAATAGCAGATGATGTAGCGCTTAGCGCTGTAACGACAAATTTAGAAATATTATCATTAAGTATTATAGAGGCAAAAAATATAGTTAAGATAGGTATTAATGTATTTAAAATAAATGTTGTAACCATTAAATATTTATACTTATTTTGTTTAATTATAGATTTTTTGTCATACCATATAATCTGATTAATAACTCTTTTCTCAATATAATTCTTAATCTTATCGTATGGCAAATGTTTTAAATATTCCGTATACTCATCTAATTCATAACTGCTAAGTTGTACTTTTGATTTCCTACGTAAGAACACAGATTTAACCCCTCTAAATATTTCTAACACTTATTACCAAAATAACATAAAGTTATTTCAACGTCAACAAAAATTTACAATAAGTGTATACTTAGAAGTCTGCAAACTTATAACCCTACCGGGCGGTAGGGTTTATTTTATTTTAATTCCATATAAGATGAAGGACAAAAATAATCGTTTTTTCCTTGAACCGCTGGAAAAAATCAATTATTCTTGTCCTCTGTTTAAAATGGAATCAGTATATTACAACTTTTTATACTCATCCGGATTCCATCGCTTCACAAACTCTATAAATTCCGAAGCAGGCAAAGGTTTACTTATAAGGAAACCTTGAATTTCTTCGCACAAAGCTTCTTTTAAGAATTTGTATTGCTCTTTGTCCTCCACGCCTTCTGCCGTAACTACCATATGCAAACTCTTAGCCATGGCAAGTATTGCTCGGACAATTGCCCGTTCTTCTTCACTGCTGTTTATTCTGGAGATAAAAGTACGGTCAATTTTTATTCTGTCAACGGACATTTTGTTTAGATAACTTAGCGATGAATAACCGGTTCCGAAATCGTCCACGGATATTTCCAGCCCCAATACATGAAGGCTTTTAATAATGTTATTTACCTTTTCCAAATCATTAACCAAGGTTTGTTCAACTATCTCTATATCCAGCTTGGAATAAGCTATCCCGTAGGTTTCCACTGCTGTTGTCAAGACGGGAATAAAGTCGTCATGAAGCAAAACCTGAGCGGAAACATTAATGGCAACGGTGCAGTTTATGCCGCTTTCTGTAAAGGTTTTGGCTTGTTTGCAGCATTCCCGAATCATCCACCAACTCAAGGGTATAATCAAACCGGATTCCTCTGCCTGGGGTAAAAATTCCCCGGGACTTATCATTCCCTCCGGTGAAATCCAACGCATTAGAGCTTCACAACTGATTATTTCACCGGTTGCCGATAAAAGTTTCGGTTGGAAATATGCACTAAACTCACTGCAATTGTCGTTTACGGCAGAGCGTAATTTGTTTTCGATGAAAATTCTCTGCTGCATAGCCGCGTGTAATTCTCGTTGGTAGGGAACATACAACCCGGCACCCATGTCTTTGGCTCGGAACATAGCGATTTCTGCGTTTTTAATAAGTGTTTCCGCATCTTGACCGTCCTCGGGATAGGTGCTGGAACCTATGGAAACTCCTATTTGTATGGATCTTTGCTTTATTATAAACGGCTGTTTGAATACGGAGAATATTTTTTCCGCAAAGAAATAAATTTCCGCCGGTTCATGTATGGTATTACTTATAATTAAAAACTCATCACCACCCATACGGGCTATGATAGAATCGTTGCCGAAGGTTAGCTTTAATCTGTCCGATAAAGCCGATATTAACCCGTCTCCGGAACTATGCCCCAGGGTATCGTTAATGAATTTAAAGCGGTCTAAATCAAAATAAAATATGCTTATTCTGTTCAAGTTTTGCTTTGCCTTTGTTATTTCTTCGTCCAGAAGGGTCAAAGCCCTGAATCGGTTGCTTAAACCGGTCAAAATATCAAAAGTCGCTCTGAAAAACAATTCTTCGTTCTTCTTCTCAATGGTATCCCTAGACCTTTTAATACGATTGAGCATATCATTTATAGCCGTAGTTAAGTTGTCCAGTTCCCGTATTTTTCCTTTGGGAACCAAAGCACTGCATACATTTTTCAAATCTATTTCATTTACTTCATTCACCAAAGCACCCAGAGGTTTAACTATTATCCGGTTAAGCTGTAACAGAATTATTATCAACACCAAACAACAGCATAAAGCTATAACCCCTATGGTAATACCGATAAACTTATTTCCGTCTTGGTAAAGGTTTCTGGGCGAGGAAAACGCCACTGCCAGGTTCTTATTGCCGAAGATGTCATCCATAGCGGCATAGGAGACTATTTGATCGTCGTAAGTTTTAACTAATTTTCTTTCGCTATGTAGGGTTTTAACTTCATCGTCTGTTAATCCCGTATTCTCCAAGGAAACAACCGAAAAGCTGATATCCGAATTGGCAGTTAAGTAATTAATTTCTTTTTCATCAATTATCCTACCGAAAATAAATGAACCCACACAGGGACCGGTTTCATCGGAGTGTATAATGGGATAGGAGCTTACATAGTATACAATCCCTTTATGGTGAACAAAGCCCGCTGTTCCTATTTGAGTTGCATCGGTTAAATTTAATTCTTCATCTGATTTAAAACTATCGACTGTTATCGGACCCAATATCTCATAAAGCTCGGATAAGTCGGGATATTTTTTCATAAACTCCAAACAGTTAAAATCAAAGAACTGTTCGTAAATTCTTTCATGTTTAGTGTCTAGGATGGTAGTAAAATTAATTCTATATAACTGATATGGATAGTCGTAAAGATTATTTTCAATATACTCGTCGTACTTGCCTTCAACAAAGTCATAGGTAAGGTCCCAGCTTGACCAATCACGAGTAACGTTAGGCAAATAATTTACGGAAGATTCCAAAATACTTTCAGCCAGTTGTGCATGGGAACTTATGTTATCGTTTTCCCTTTGAAGAAGCATGGATTGCATACTGATATAATAAACCACATAAAGCAATATAAACATGCATAAAAATACAATGGCAATATTTCGAACGATCTTTATTTGAATTGAAGGGTTATTCTTCGGTTCGGACGTCAAATCAGCATCATTCCTTCCTAAAATACATAATTTATTATAAAGCAAATAGTTTACCATTACAATATTTTAAAATAGGAATATTTATTTTTTTACTTTTTATGCAAGAGGGATAAAAAAATTTTCACCTAACTAAACGTATGAAAACTTACTAATAACGCAAAAATTGCTTCGGAAATTTAATTAGCTACTCTTACACGAAACTCATACTATGTCAAAAATATTTATAAATATGCATTCGTTTATAATACATGAGCAAGAATAATTAACATAATTCCGCAGAAGATATATTTATTAAAATAAGGGATGTGTGATTATTGAAAGCTTTGGTATTTGAAGGAATGAAAAATGTAAAGGTTAAAAATGTGGAAGACCCAAAGATTCAAAACGATGATGATATTCTGGTCAAGGTAACCTCAACAGCAATTTGCGGTTCGGATTTACATTTATTGCACGGAATGGTTCCAAATTTAAAGAAAGGTACTGTTTTGGGGCATGAAACAATGGGTATAGTCATTGAAGCCGGTAAAAATGTAACCAAGGTTAAGAAAGGTGATAGGGTAATTATTCCGTTTCCCGTATCCTGTGGTCATTGTTGGTTTTGTGAGCATGAACATTACAGTCAATGCGATAATTCAAACGATAATTTTGAAATAGGTGCAATTTTCGGTTACAGCGATACTTACGGCGGATATGACGGCGGTCAAGCAGAACTTATCAGGGTGCCTTATGCAAACGTTGGACCTGTGGTGATTCCCGAGGAGCTGAGTGATGAAGAGGTCTTGTTTTTAACGGATATTTTGCCCACCTCATACTGGGGCGTGGATAATGCCGGGGTTAAGTCCGGGGATAAAGTTGTAGTCCTCGGTTGCGGTCCCGTGGGACTTTTAAGCATAAAATGGGCTTTATTTAAGGGAGCAAAGCAAGTAATCGCCGTAGATTGCCTTGATTACAGGCTGGCAAAGGCAAAAGAATTTGGAGCAACTCCAATAAACTTAGAACACCAAGATCACACCGGGGATATGGTTAAAGAATTAACCTCCGGAGGTGCAGACGTTGTTATAGACTGCGTGGGTATGGACGGAAAAATGACACCTCTTGAAATGGTTGAGACTGTTCTCAAACTCCAAGGCGGCTCAAAATCCGCCATAGAGCTTGCCGCTCAAGCTGTTCGCAAATGCGGAACCGTGCAGTTAGTTGGCGTTTATGGTGCCCGATACAATATGTTTCCTCTTGGCGACCTATTCAGCCGTAATATTACGCTGAAAATGGGACAAGCCCCTGCGCACGCTTATATCCCCACCATTCTGGATTTAATTAAATCAGGCAAATTCTCCGCAACAGACATTATTACCCACAGACTTTCCCTGGATCAAGCGGAGCACGGATACGATATATTTGAGAAAAAGAAGGAGGAGTGTATAAAGGTGGTTTTAAAGCCTTAACCGGAATTCCGGAAATCAAAAAACACGATAAACCCTAAGTTTACCGTGTTTTTTTATATGAAGACGACTGGACTTGAACCGGTGACCCCCTGCATGTCAAGCAGGTACTCTAACCAACTGAGCTACGCCTCCATGTATTCTGTTTTGCATTAATTATTAAATTTAGCTTAGTAATTTTAACAAAGAATAAAAAAAAAGTCAAGCTTAAAATGTAGCATATCAGAATCGCATTTTCTTTTGAAGATATAAGTATTCCAACCTAATCAAAGCAAGGAGGGATAAAACCAAGTGTTTTATCCCTCTCTCCGATTATACCAAAGAATTTAACTTATCCCATGTTAATCTGCCTACTATTCCGTCGGGAACAAGCCCGTAAATATTTTGGAATGTTTTTACTGCCCGCTCTGTTGCCGAACCGAAAATACCGTCGGCTGTCAGAGTTGGGATTGTGGGTTGGAATTTTGCTACTTTATTTAGCTGATTTTGAATATAGGTTACGTTATCGCCACGAGAGCCAAGTCTCAGTGCGGTTCCGGGATAAGGACGCTTGCCCTGACTGCCGGTTCGATTATAAACCTCCACAATTTTATCCCAGGTTTGTTTGCCTATAATTCCGTCCGGGCTTAATCCGAAAAGGTTCTGGAAGATTATTACCGCATTTTTGGTATTTTGACCGAAAATTCCGTCTGCTGTCAGCTTGGGTATTGAGGGATATGCATTGCTAATCTGGTTTAGATATTGTTGCATCAGACGTACATTTTCGCCCGTTGAGCCGAATTTCAAAAGTGTACCGGGATAGGCCGGCGTACCGGGCGTAGGACTTGGCGGTTTAGGACTGCCGGGCTCATCAACATTGTTGATAATGCCGAAATATACATTGTAGAGTTTATCCCAGGTTTGTCTTCCAACAACACCGTCCGGGGTTAATTTAAAAGTTTTTTGGAATTCCATAACGGCTCTTTCCGTTGCTTCGTCGAAGGTGCCGCTTTCTCTTACATCAGGTATGCTTGGATAAAAGTCACCAATATAATTTAACAGAAATTGTAGGTCTTTTACCAAGGGACCGGTAGAGCCGCGTCTGATGGTGGTGGTAGGTGGTCTTGTGCCCAGATCTTCGGTTTCTGCCTCGGCATCTAACTCGCCCAGCTTTGTAACAGCGGAATATACATTTGAAATTTTATACCAGGTTGCCTTGTCTACCTCTCCGGTTTGGGGTAGTTTAAATACGCCTTGGAATACTTTTACAGCCGTGGCGGTACGTTGTTGATATACCCCATCAACTATTACCCTGGGAATTAACGGGAAGTTCTGACCGATGCGATTTAATTGCCGTTGGATAATTCGAACATTTTCTCCTCTGTCGTTAAGCTTTAGCGGCGCACCCGGATAGGATTCCTGCACACCGCCTATGTTGTTGGTTGTGGTTATTTCTATATTGGGTCCGTAGTAGTATTGAAGAATTTCAAGAGGTGTCTTTCCCTGATTGGCAAAATAAACCGTACCCCATTGGGAAAGCCCTTCGCAGGTAACCGTAGAACCGTTGCAATAAGAAGTAAAATAAGGTGCAATGCTGTTTTTCAGCCTTACATAAGAATTGAAAATATTATCCACAACAACGCTTACGCTGTCGAAAATATTTCTTCCGTATACATAAGCTTGGTCGTATCTGGTAGAATTGGTGATGTCAAAGGGATAGCCGCGGCTGGGATACCATTCTGTATAAATTCTGTTGAGCACCAGAGATATTTGACACAGAATATTGGCAACCAAGGAATTTTGCGGCCATGTAGGGTATATTTCACTTGATGCAACGTTTTTTAAATAATCCGTAAACCTAACCTTTATATTTCTTGCATCAGAATCGGGCGTACCCATATGCACCGTAACAAATTCGGGTATTGCTACCTGTTGCAAGATTCTGGGTTGTACATTGGGGTCCGGTATGCCACCGATAAAGGGTTCGGATTGCAATAGTGCGTTTTCGGGTATTTCCACTATTTCTTCCATTCCGGGAGTATACCCGGTTCGAGGCAGAGGCCCCAAACTGACGGGAAGTACTGAATCTATGCCGTCAAATATTTGCACAGACTGAATCTGTGTAGGCATAAATCCGTTTGCTACCACTTCCACCGTATAAACCGCATATGCCGGATAAGTATAATTTGGGTCTAAGGTTAGATTACCGTCAGGTGTATATAATATTACCTTTTCGGTGTTTCCGCTTTCATCCGTAACAAGATCGTACAACGCTATACCGTCCCTGTCGAATACGGTAACCCGCGCGTTTGCTATGGGCACCGCTCCGCTTGCTGTTGTCACTGCTACCTGCAGCGTACCTGTATGTTGTCCGTTCATATATCAAAGCCCCCTTAACCTGTTCCGCAGACATACCGTGACTTTGCGGCGGTCTGCATTAAATTCTATATTTTTGCAACGGTAGCGGTTTAATATTACATATTTAAACCGCTATATACCGGTTCTTGCCGAATTTACAGAAAAAACGCTTTCCTTCACAGACGTTGGCACCTATCTGTTTTGCGAAAAAAGCAGCAACCGGACCGGTCGCTCACATTTGATGTTTTTTCTATACAAACAAAAATAACCGGCATTATATATAGAATTAAATTCCTGCACTTTCAGTCTATAATATAATATTTGTTTTAACCGTATTTAGAGACTGTCCCGGCAAAAAAGTTGACATACAGTAAAGGCTAAAAGGACGAGTTTTGGGATTCTACCCGGAAACAACCGAATCAGTCCCACATAGCCCATCGTTTGACGCATTTTGTATAATTCTTTACAATCCACATAACTTGACATTTATAACGTCAGAGAATATACTCGAACTACCGAAATAAATATTTCCGAAAATATGCATTTTACGTATATTCCGGATACTCAGATAAATAAATATAAATCCTCATTTGAAAGGAATATATTATGAAACAAAAACCTTCGAATATCAAACTTTCAATAGGCATGATTGTTAAAAATGAAGAGAAGCATTTAAAAAACTGTCTTGAAGCTCTGCAACCTTTAATGAAACAAATAAACTGCGAACTTATTATTGCAGATACCGGCTCTACAGACAGAACAGTGGAAATAGCCAAAGAATATACCGATAACGTGTATCACTTTGAATGGTGCGGTGATTTCTCCGCCGCCAGAAACTCTACCCTAGACCGTGCAAAAGGCGAATGGTATATGTTCTTGGATGCCGATGAATATTTCCAAGATGTAAAAAATCTGGTCAAGTTTTTTAATTCCAAGGAACATAAACAATATAATTCAGCAACGTACATAATTCGCAGCTTTGTAGACCCAAGCCACGAAATGTATCAGGATATAAGAGGGGTGCGTTTAAGCAAACGTTTGCCTATAGTTCGCTTTAAAGGTATAGTCCACGAAGCCCTGTTACGCGTAGTACCCGTAAAAAATCTGGATTTGATTGTGCTTCATTACGGCTATGCCTACAAAGATCCGGAAGAAAGAAAGCTGAAGCAAAACAGAAACATGGAGCTTTTGCTTAAAGAATACAACGAGATGCCCGATAAAACTCGCTCCATACTCCATATTTGCGATGTTTGCGAACCTGAAGATTTATATAGATACTTACAAGAGGGCATGGCACTCATAAAAGATGATCCACAAAACTTCTTTTATGCCGGTATGCATACACGTATGGCAAAGTATCTTATTAACAATAACAGGTATCAAGATGCTGTGGACCTTACAAACGAATATTTTAAAGCAAGAAAGGTTCCCAAAACCACTCTTGACTTGGACATGCTGGTCTACAAAAGCTATGCCAACCTTAATTTAAAAAACATAGAGCCTGCCTTGGATGCTATGGAAAACTATTTCGTTCTGTATGACCGATATGTGAAAGGAACCATAGATACCTCTGACAGCATAGCATCTGTCTGTCAATTTGCAAACCATACCAATTGGCTTGAACATATGAAAAATGCCTTTACTTGTTATGCCGCATTGGGCAAAAACGATAAGGCCTTTGATTTAATGAAAAAGATTGATTTTTCAGACCTGAACGATGATGATTTTAAGGTATGGTTGGAAGACGCCTTTACGGTTGCCCGAAGAAGCAATCTATATAACAGACTCTGCGACTTCTATCTTCAGCTTTCTTCCTTACCGGCTAGAAGAGAGATGTTTCTGGAGTTTCTTTCAAAGGAATATACAGAAAAAATCCTTGATAGGAAAGCCATTGCACATGCTTTCAAGGCTGTAAAATCCTCGGATGCCAATGAAATGTTACTGTTTTTTAAATTAACGTCCATGGAAGGAAATAACGAAGAATTTTTTATCCTCTTGGATAACTTTGCCGAGAACCTCCATAATCTCAGCGAACCAAAGAGCTTTTACACTGACGTTATCTACTGGACAGTTAAATATAAGCGAGACATTACTCCATTTGCCTTAAATTTCAGCAAAGAGGAGGTAGACGCTCAACTGCTCACCATCTCCGCCACACATCCGGATTTTGCTGAATATATACTGCTTTATCCCGAACCCAAAAGCTTTAACGATTCATTAAAATGCTTGTATTGGCTTGTAACCGCCTACGAAAAAGCTATACTTACAATGAACAACCTTGATAAAAACTACCGACTTGCTCTCTCTTATAAATTTACGGAAAAACTTATCCTCTACGTTAGCACTTTATATAACTTGGAAAACTTAGACGAGGAGAATATAAGCGTAATTCCACAGATACACCGTTTCGGATACTTTATCGCCCTTGCAAGAGCCTACCTTTCCGAAGGAGACGGGCTGCTGTATGTACAAAACCTGCGTAAAGCATTCAAAAGTTGCGAGCAAATGAAGGACGTAGTAATGCTAATGATAGACAATTTCAAAGAAACTTTGGCAAAAGTCTAACCTTTGTAAAATTGTAATTTAAATAACCTTTTTCTGTTTTTGGGAAAGAGGAATCTTGAGGGAGAAAACCTTTTTTTGCTGCATGAAAAAGGTTTTCTCCCTTAATTTTAAAAAAGCAGCCTTGAGGTACTTTTACTCCTCAAGGCTGCTTTTGTCTTCATTATTTTCGGTAAACTCAAAATCAATATTCATATTTGCAATACTTACCCTTACCAGCTCAACTTCTACTTTATCACCGAAACTGTAGGTTTTCGGCCCGATTAATTTCATTGAACGTTCGTCAAAGGTATAATCACCCTCCAAAGTAGACACGGAAACCATACCCTCTACTGTATTGGGCAACTCCACGTAAATTCCGCGTTGAGTTATGCCGGTAATTATGCCGGTAAAAACACAACCTACCTTATCTTCCATGTATTGGGCTTTCTTCAAGGACTCAACCTCACGTTCGCAATCCACTGCCTTTCGCTCGGTTACGGAACATTGTTTGGCTATATCCTCTATTTTGTCTTTCAGATAATTTATATAAGAATCACTTAAAGTTCTGTTAATATGCCCTTTAATAATTCTGTGTATTTGCAAATCGGGATAACGTCTTATAGGCGAGGTAAAATGACAGTAATGCTTTGCCGCCAAGCCGAAATGACCGATGTTTTGCTCAGAATATCGTGCCTGTTTCATACTGCGAAGGACTACCCGGCTTATTACCGTTTCCTCCGGCGTGCTTTCTATCTTTGACAATAAAGCCTGAATGGAACGGGGATTTCTCCCGTGACCCTTCATGGTATAACCGTGATTATTAACGAAGATAGCCAACTTCTGCATCTTTTCTTGATCCGGTTCCTCATGAGTACGGTATACAAAAGGCAACTCCAGCCAAAAATAATGTTCCGCCACGGTTTCGTTACAGGCAAGCATAAACTCCTCTATAATACCGGTAGCTATATTACGGCTGCGAATTTCTATATTAGTTGGTTTGCCGTCTTTGTCCACCGTTATTAGAGATTCCGGAAAATCAAATTCTATTGCTCCTCGGGTTATGCGTTTTTCCCGCAATATATCGCATAATCTTTCCATGTTCTTGAATAAGGTCAGAAAATCAGCATATTGGGAATGATATTCAGAGTTTTCATTGGTGAGCAAATCGGCAACAACCTCGTAAGTCATACGTTCGTTAACGTTAATTACGGATTCGCAAATTTCATGATCAACCACATTTCCGGAGGCATCGATTTCCATAATACAACTTAAAGCCAACCTGTCAACTTGTGGATTAAGTGAGCATATACCGTTGGACAGCTTATGTGGTAGCATGGGAATAACCCTGTCAACCAAATAAACGGAAGTGCCTCTTTTTAACGCCTCTTTGTCCAAGGGACTGTTGTGCTTCACATAATGAGTAACATCGGCTATATGCACGCCCAGCTTAAAGTTGCCGTTATCCAATATTTCCAGGGAAACAGCATCGTCCAAGTCCTTGGAATCTATACAATCTATGGTGACCATTGTTAATTGCCTAAGGTCAACTCGGTTTTGAATATCCTCCGGCTTAACCTCATCAGGAATATCTTCTGTTTCGTTCATTACTTCCTTGGGAAAATCCACGGGTATGTTGTGTTGGCGGATTATGCTTAAAATATCCACTCCGGGGTCGTTAATATGCCCCAAAATCTCCACAATTTTACCCTCAAGAAAGTCCTCGCCAAATTTTGTGATTTTAACCACAACTTTATGACCTGCCACGGCACCCATGGTATCCTTTTTGCGTACCACTATTTCCTTGTCGATTTTATTGTTATCTGCCAAAACAAATCCACGTTTGCCCACTCTGTAATAACAGCCTACCATAGTCGTTGCGGCACGTCTTATTACACGGAATATTTCGCCTTCGCAACGATTTTTTCCTTCGCTGCCCTTGGTTATGCAACATAAAACCGTATCTCCGTGCATGGCAGTATTAACGTAAGCACGGGGTATGAAAATATCCGAGTCTGTCGTTTTGGATGTGGAAACAAAACCGAAACCCCTTTGGGTGCCGTGGAATTTGCCCACAACCAAGCCCATTTCTTCGGGCGTTACAATTTTGCCTTTCTTTGTTACCATTATCTTGCCTTCCGACTGCAACTCGGCAAGTTTATCTGCTTCTATATTTGTTAAATCCATTTTTCACTCCTATAATGATTCCATTTTAAACAGAGGACAAAAATAATTGATTTTTTCCAACGGTTTAAGGAAAAAACGATTATTTTTGTCCTTCATCTTATATGAAATTTGTATAAATTAAAGTTAAAATCTTATTACCAACAGCGAAAAGAGGTTTTTGCCTCAAACTACTCTTTCCGAAAATTATGCAATTAAAGTAATAAATACAAACAGGGGAAAACTCTCGAAAGTTTTCCCCCATGTTATTATTTAAAACTACCGGCTTTGACTTTAGTGTCTTTAAGATCGCGGTCCGGAGAAGGATTGGAAAGGTTGAAGTACAAGCGAGAGTCTTCGGTAACGCCAAAGTCTCTGTTGGAGCCGGTATCGGCAACCTTATTAAAGGCTTCTCTGAACAGGGCATTATGAGCTTCTTCTCTGTTGAGCAAGAAATCAATGGTGTCCCTTACGAACTTGTCGTTTATTTGGCGGTAGAGATATTCGTAAACAACTTTTGCGCGTTGTTCCGATGCAATATTTGACAGCAAATCGGCACACAAATCACCGGTAACGGTAACATAGTCCGCTGTCCAAGAATAGCCGGAAGCGTTTATTAATCCGGGGCTAAGACCCAAGAGAACATGGCTTTGAATTTCGCCTGCTTCTGTTTGGGTATAGTCCACGTCATGACCGTTAAGTATATGGATAGTCGTAGCAACTATTTCCATATGGCTTAATTCTTCCGAGGCTATGTCCATAAAAAGGTCTTTTATGGTTTCGTCCTTGATTCTGAAACTTTGTGACATATATTGAAGCGCTGCCTTCAGCTCGCCGTTGGCACCGCCCAGTTGTTCTTGAAGCAAAGCAGCGTATTGGGGATTGGCTTTTTCAATACGTACGGCATGCATAAGTTTCTTGTCATGCTTGAACATATGAAAGCTCCTTTCAACAGTATTGACTAATCCTACTCAGAGCAATGCTCATCCATGTTTAAATCACATAGCAAATATGCCGGTAAACGGATTAGTTTTAATGAACAAAATTATGCCAAACAATAATTGATTGACATAATTTTTTGTTCATTGAAATTAGTATAATACTATTGAAATTCTTTATACGCCCATCGGCTCTTTACAACTATCTTACAACACAAAGTACCAAGGTTAATACAAACAAGAAAAACCCACCGACTTTGGTAAATTTTTCAAGTTTACCTTCAAAGGAGCGGCCTTTATTTTTGTCCCAATAATTTTGAGAAGCTCCCATGCCGGTCATACCACCCAGCCCTGCTGAACGTTTCTTTTGCATTAAAATCATACTTATCAGAACCAGGCAACCTACAATGTAAACCGAGGATAAAATGATAAATAATATGCTCATTGTAACTCCTTATGTTTTCGATTATTCCGGAGTAGCTTCGTTGTTTTCCGGTGTTTCTTCGGCAGGAGCGGCGGCTTCTACCGCAGCTTCAGCTTCAGCTTCTGCTTTAACAGCTTTTTTGGAAAGACTGATGCGTTTGCTTTCGGGGTCTATGGCTGTTACGGCAACTTCGACGGTTTCGCCCACAGAAAGCACATCTTCCGGCTTTTCTATATGTTTGTCGGAGATTTGAGAAATATGCATAAGTCCGTCCAAACCGTCTGCAAGTTCGATGAAAGCACCGAAAGGTACCATTCTTACTACTTTTCCGGTAACAACTTTTCCTACCGGGAATCTTTCGTTGATATTTGCCCAGGGGTCATTTTCAACGGAACGTAAAGAAAGGGAGATTTTGCCTTTTTCCGGGTTTACTGCAAGAACAGTAGCCGTAACTTTGTTACCGATGGAAAGTACATCGGTAACTTTGCTTACTCTGCCCCAGGAAAGCTCGGAAATATGGATTAATCCGTCTACGCCGCCGATGTCAACAAAGGCACCGAAATCAACGATTCTTGTAACTACGCCTTCAACGGTTTGACCTTCTTTTAATTCTGCAAAGACTTTTTCGCGTTTT
Organism: uncultured Defluviitaleaceae bacterium; assembly: GCA_964468805.1. GTDB lineage: Bacteria > Bacillota > Clostridia > Lachnospirales > WRBF01 > CAYXWM01. The sequence continues at coordinate 478 of CAYXWM010000043.1, read as the reverse complement.
TCGTTCAGTTCTTGAGTAGAAAGAGCTTTGCGGCCGGCAACTATTCTGCGGCGGTCTTTGTCAAAATCGATAATGTTGAAGTTAAGGGTTTGACCTTTAAATTGAGTCAAATCTTCCACGAATCTGTTGGAAATTTGTGATGAAGGAACAAAAACTCTTACTTCATTGATTAAGGCTATCAATCCGCCCTTAACAATATCTATAATTTTACCGGAAACAACCCTTTGCTCGGTAAACGCAGCTTCAAGTTCGCTCATGTTTTTGTTGGCATCAACTTTCTTTTTGGACAAGGTAACGTTACCTTCGCCATCATTTACGCGTACAACAAAAACCTCGATTTCGTCGCCGGGTTTTACTTGGTTAGCCGGGTCTATGGAATTGTCGTCGGAAAATTCCGATCTTGGGATTACACCGTCGGATTTATAGCCGAGATTTACAGAAACTTCGCCGTTGGAAACCTGTATAACGGTTCCCTTAA
>CAYXWM010000042.1:0-27301 GCA_964468805.1 uncultured Defluviitaleaceae bacterium | reverse complement strand
GATTTAACTTCTGGAACATTATTATAATGTATGCCGTTGTTATTGCTGCTGCTTACTTCTTCTGGATTCGTCCGCAGAAGAAACGTGAAAAATCCGTTAAAGAAATGCAAGCTGCTATCAAAGCAGGGGACAGTGTTGTTACCTCCAGCGGTTTCTACGGCAAAGTTGTTTCCGTAGGAGAAGACTGCTTTGTAGTGGAATTCGGCACCAATAAAGGTGTACGTGTTCCCGTTAACAAAACAGACATTTTGGCTGTACGCGAACCTAAACTCGGTTCTTCCAAAGAAACCGAAGCTACCGCTCAATAAATAACCGAAACAACTTTGATTATTTCAAGGTTGTTTTTTTGTTTAAAAACCGGGGTAAAACAAAAAAATTTCCCCAACCTTTAATATTTTAATACGGGGTGACTTAACTTGAATAAAATAAAAGCATTAATACTTACATCCTTGTTTTCGGGATTGGTATTTATTTTTACTACTTATTTTTTACATATACCCATAGGGGTTAACGGAGGGTATATTCATTTTGGTGATGCTTTTATATATATTGCCGCAATTATTTTACCTTTTCCTTATTCCTTATTTGTTGGTGCTATAGGTGCCGGTTTCGCGGATTTCTTTTCGGGTGGTTTGCTTTGGTTACCTGCCACAGTAATTATAAAGCCGTTAATGGCACTGTTTTTCACCTCTAAATACAGCAATATCTTAAAAAGCAAAAGAAATTTGGCAGCACCCATACTTTCGGGTTTGTTTGGTCTGGCGCTTTATTATTTGTACGAAAGCTTAATTTTCGGAAGCTTTGTCGCAGCATTTTATGCCGTTCCTTTGGGATTGATTCAAGTAGTAGGCAGTGCTGTGGTGTATTACGCATTTATAGTATTTTTTAAAGATCGGGCAATAAATAATGTTTTAAAATAATGAAATATAAAATTTAAAGTTTAAGGCAGACATTATTTTACGGATGAGTCTCCCTTAAACTTTTTTACTTTTAGATAGTTGATGTAATTTTTTCTATTAATCTGTCAAGAAAATGTATAAAATATTAACAGCCTTTTCAAAATATGTATAATCGCCAAACTTGTAAGAATAATGTAACTTTAGTTATTACTGAATTTGGTATAATTAATTACATTAATTAGGATAGTTTTATTAATCTCGGCGGCATTGTAAAGATAAATTTTCTTGAACCATATAAACTTTAATCGTATAATTTAACTTGAGTAATAAGTTGACCGGTTTTGGGTTGTTTTAGTAATAATTTAAAACAGCACTCAAAATCGAACCTGTATAGCACTACACTATTCTCGAATAGTTTCAACAGACAAATGGATTGTACGGTTGAGAAGACTGATATAAGGAGAAAAACAATGCCAATAAAAGTTGTAGTAACTGACCTAGACGGAACACTGCTGCGTTCCGATGACAGCATATCTGCCGCAACGATAGATGCATTTAAAAGTATACAAGCCCGGGGTATAATGACGGTTATAGCAACAGGAAGACCCCTCTGTGAATCGGAATTTGCAATTGAAGCCATAAATGCCCGACCGTATTTTATAGGAATGAACGGCTGCCAGACTATAAATTTGGATACAAATGAAAAATATTTCAGCAAAACTATTCCCTCGGATTTAATCGGAGAAATATCCGATGTCTTGGACAGTTATGGGGTATTCTACGAAGCTTATAACAGCAGCAAGGTTTTGTGTAATCACAAATCCTTTTCTGAAATGGGCAGCACCGGAATTTCGGAAGAATATATCAAGAAATTTAAAAATCGACTTACAGTAGTTAATGACGTAAGAGAATATAAAAATGAAATTATAAAATTCTTCATTGCAAACACCGATAGGAATAAACTTGATGAATTAAAGAAGGCTCTTTCAGTAACGGATGCTGTCAGCGTATTAAGCTCAAAAGACAATTTTATTGAAATTGTACCGGCAGGCTGCAACAAGGCAGTGGGATTAGAAATTTTATGTAAGAAGCTGTCCGTTGACCCGCAAGAATTGCTTTGTATAGGTGACAGCGAAAATGATATTGAGATGCTTCAATTTTGCGGAGTTGGGATTGCGGTTTCAAATGCATTTGACGAAGTTAAACAGCTGAGTAAGTATACTGTCAGCTCCAATGATGAAAACGGGGTTGCAGAGGCTTTAAACGAAATTCTTCCCAAATATTTGTAAAATTCATGCGAAACAATAGCCTTTAATTATTTTTTGTACAAGAGAAAAAGGGACAAGCTGCATAATGGAATTATATGGGAAATAAATTGTTGTAATAATATCACCGCTCAGTTAATAAAAATTTAATAATTATTAAAATAAAGAATACGAACAGGTAATATAGCTGTTAAGTTAGGTCGAATTATGTCATACAAAAATTGTGTATTTTATCATTAGTAATGCTAATGTCGGTAGGCTTACGGGTATACAAGTAGGATAATTGCTTAAATCTGTTGACAGACATGAAAGTTTTTTATCTAAAATACCGCTCCAATGTATTATATTACTTTCACCCCGGGCAATTATTAAGACAATTCATAATTTTGTAATATTATATTGACAAAACATGCCGGTTATTGTATAATAAAACCGTAAAAGATTATTAATACTTTTTAATGCTTTCATCAGCGTTAAAGACATATTTCCGGGTAAGGTTTTTAGCCTTAGTTTGGGAAATATTCTCCTCTTGCTTAAGACAATACGAGTTTAGAGACTTTAGTATATAATACAATTTTTCGGAGGTATACAATGAAGTTAAGAAACATATTTCGCCATACCGTTACTGCCATAATTATGCTGAGTACAGTGTCCGGAACGGTTTTTGCCGACACAAAAGCCGTAATCAATGACGATTATGTTAATGTACGCAAGGGCCCTTCTATTGATTATGATGTCTTGGAACAACTGAACAAAGGTCAAGAATTAACGGTAAATAAACTGGATACGGATTTTTTTGAAGTAACTTACGGAGACGTTAAGTCAGCCTATGTTTATGGAGAATTTTTGGATATTTTATCTGCTGAAGCCGTGGTTAACGATACAAAAGTAAATTTGAGAAATTCGCCTTCAACCTCCGGAGGTATTATTACCAAATTGGATAAAGGCGAAAAACTTAATGTTACTTCTCGCAAGGGTGACTGGTATACTGTTCGTTATAATAACGGCGATGCCTATATTCATTCTGATTTTGTAAGCGGAGATTTGCTTCAGTATGTCAAATCTTATGATACCGGTGTTACTACCGTGGTTATGAGTGCTCAAACCACATCTGCTCCCGAGGTTACATATGCCGTTGTAAATTCCAAGGATGGCTTGAAGCTTCGTGCCGATGCAAGCACTTCCTCTAAAGAAATAACTGTTTTGTCCTATGGCACGGTTTTGGATGTAGTGCAAAAAAACGGTGATTGGATTAACGTGTCTGTCGGAAACAACAAAGGCTTTGTATCAGCAGAATTTGTGGATATAAAAGTGGGTCAAAAGCCGACTTCAAACAATTCCAAAGCACAGGAAATAATTAATTACGCAAAGCAATTTATCGGTACTCCTTATGTATACGGCGGAACCAGTCTTACCAAAGGAGTAGATTGTTCGGGATTCACCTATGCCCTGTTTTCCAATTTTGGAATTAAATTAAACAGAACTTCCAGAGATCAGTATAATAACGGCACGCATGTTTCAAAAGCAAATTTACAACCCGGCGATTTGGTTTTCTTTAATGCCGGTAAAAATACAGCCATCTCACATGTAGGCATGTATATAGGCGGTAATCAATTTATTCATTCCGCAAGCCCGGGAAGAAAAGGTATTTCCATCGCCAGTCTTAATTCAGATTATAATACTCGTAACTATGTGGGAGCAACAAGGGTTATTAACTAGGTTTTTGCCTTAGGTTATTAAAAAACAGAAAACAGGTCGGTAATTCCGAACCTGTTTTTTTATGCTTATATATAATGTCTGATATAATGATTCCATTTTAAACAAAGGACAAAAATATACTTAATTTCGAGTTAACCGGTAACAAAAGCGTATATTCGTAGTGGAGAGCGACCGGTGTTTTTTTTATCAAAAACGCAAAAGCGAACCGTTTACGAAGAATAGCTTTTGTTACTGTTTCTTATGCAATTAAGTATAGTTGATTTTTTCCAACGGTTAATGAAAAAAACGATTATTTTTGTCCTACATGGAATTAGTATAATTAAGACTTTAGATTATGCTGTGAAATTAAAAAATGTATCTCCTACCGTCTTGATCTTTGCATACTGTTGAATACCCTACCGTCGGGCAGGGCACGGTATAAGTTTAAAATGATTGAGTTTTTGAATAAGTGTCAGTAATAGAATTTATGGCAGCATTAATGAAGGCGCCATTTGTGGGCTTTTTGTTTTCAAGTGACCTGTAGCCGATTATTTCGTTAAATTTCTTAGAATACCCTTTAGACCAAGATGAGGTTATTGCATGTCTTATGGCTCGCTCTACGCAGCCACAATCCGTGTCAAAATGTTTTGCTATTTCGGGGTAAACTATTTTGGTAAGGCCGTCCATCGCCTTTTTATCCTTATAACACATGAGTATAGCATTTTTAAGATATGAAAATCCTTTTAAATTGCCCGGAATACCCAGCTTGTAGAGCATATCGTCTACAAACGCATCGATGTCAAACTTGTTGAAATTATAGCAGCTTAAATTGTTTTCTCTGTATTCACAAATGTGAGTCAACCTTTTTATCAGCATATTCATATCAAAAGGTTTGAGAATAAAATAGTCTGCGCCAAGCAGCATAGCTTCTTGAGTTACCTCTTCTTTGCTGACAGAGCTGAGCACCACGCAGGCAGGTCGTTTGGATATGTTGGAATTGCTTAATTCCGACAAAACATCCATCCCGTCCTTTATGGGCAGAATAATGTCCAAAAGTACAACGTCCGGTTGATAGTGGTAAATGGCGTTAAGACCATCCATACCGTTATGAACCACAGAGACTATATGAAATCTCTCGGTTTTTTCCAAATTGGAAACCAATAAGCTGCACATTTCTTTATTATCCTCAATTATCAACAGAGTGTATTTTTCCGGATTTATGTCGTCCACCTTCTAACTAAAGCAAATTTTTACCCCTAAGGCTATAAAAAAATAACATTTTTCGACAATTATATCAAGAGTTGTGACGTATTCGTATGAAAATAATGTATATTTGACATTTTGTATTTAGAAAGTCCTACAAAAAGTACAAGTGGCTTTATAATTTCGTAATATCTTATGGTCTGACCATAAGTCTTATCTGCCAAAAAGTTAGAAAAACAAATGTTTTATAAGTATTTTGGATTAAATGTCGGGTAGAGCCATAAACCGGTTTTGTTTCACTTTATTTTACCAAAGCATTAATAAAAATGTAACATTTGTTTGCATTTACAAGGGATTTTATGTACCCTGAAACCCTCCTGTAGAATGGTGGGGTAATGGATTATGAGCATAAATTTCTCAGTGTGCCTTTGTTACAATAAAAAAGAATCTTAACCTAAAGCAAGATTCTTTTTGTTGTGTTATTTTAATGTTTTGTATTCTTGGTTTGCCTTGAGAGTCTTTCCTTCAAATCTCATATCTTGGGTACATACGCGTACCTGATTAACTCCGTCGCATTCTAAGGTATAGCTTTCGCCTCTGCAATTGGAACATTGACAAGTCTCGTCTATAATTACACATTTCGCACATTTGCATGAGGAACAATTGTTAAGACGTTTTATTAATTCTTGAAGCCTTGTTGCAATTGACTCTCTGTCATAATCATCTTGATCCTCAAACATCATATCCTTTACGGTTGCAAAAAAACCTTTGGGCAATTTTTTGCTTAACATATCACATTGTTTATTTACAGAATCAATGTGTTGAGCGATTTTTAATTGGGATGGTGATAAAATGTTATCGCTGAAATCCAGCAGATGATTAACAATGGCACGTCCCTCATTTATAAGTTCTGTGTATACGGACATGATTATTCACCTTGCATATAGGAATCGAATAGGTCTTGGCTTTCTTTGCTTGTTTCGTCTTGCAAATACTCAGCCATCAGAGCATCGGTTTCGGCATCTGCCAAAAGTTTATCCTCTGCCAATCTATCGTCTAAACCGGACATTGCGGAGTAGCCTGCGGCTTTTGCTTTTTCCTTATTCACTCGCTCTTTTAAAGCACTGAATTTATCAGAACCGGTTAAGCTGTCCAGGTTTTGCATTTGTTTGCCCAGTTTCTGTTCTGCCTTGGCTGTTTCATAATCTGCTTGGAGTTTATTTGCCTCATTGCGTCTGCGGAAAAGCTCGTTCTCCAATGCTCTGATTTTTGCCTTCCATTCATCCGCTGCAAGTTTGGCATCATCAAAATCGGCACGAGTTTCTGAGAGTTCACGTCTGACTGATACTTGTCGCTCTACATATTTTTTTGCGGCAGTTTGACCGGCTTCACCGGTTTTAATTAAAGCCTTAATTTTAACGGTTAATTCTTGGTCGGATTTTTCCAGCTCTTTTAATTTTGAGTTTAAGGCTACAGGTCTGCCCACAACTATAGCTGCCGCATCTTTAGCCTTAACAATAGCTTTTTCCAAATCTGCTACTGAAAGTTGAGCCAACTTTCCGGGATCTGAAAATTTATCACCCAATTCGTTCCAAAAAGCTCTGAAGTTATCAAACATTTTTCCCATAATTATTTCCTCCGTATAATAAATAAAATGTAATGTAAGTTATGAAGTTTATTTCAAGTTTTTTAGTTTACTTTTAAAAGTTTCTTTCAGAGCCGCTTCCGTTGCTGCTTCCGCCGCCACCGGAATTTCCGCCGCCAAATCCGCCAAAACCGCCGGAGTTGTGGTGTGAGTCATGATGTGTGTGGTGTTCATGATTATGTCCGTGATGATGGTTAAAGGGACCGAAAGGACCGAAGGGTCCAAAGGTACCGAAAGGGTTAAAGGTAGTTCGGGGGTCATCATAGGTAATTCTGCGTCGTCTTCTTCTTTTGCCGTAAAGAATAAGAGTGACAATGGCGGCAATTATCATAAAGCCCATGATGCTACGTATAAGTTGCCCTATAGCAGAAAATATCCCGGAAAGAATACCTCTTTCGTAATAGACGTCTGTGTTTGCTTGGCTTGAACGAGGTACGCCTACAGTAGATAATCTGCTGCCGCTTTTTATAAGCTCCATGTAAGTCTCGTACACGGCAGTGGAAAAGTCGTCATCCTTGGCGTAAGGAATAAAGTAATCGTCCAGTATCCTGCCTGTTTTAGAATCGGGTAAATAGCCCAGCATCCCGTCACCGACCTCTATACGAACAGATCTGTCGTCTATGGCAACCATTAGGAGTATTCCATTTAAATCATTTGCAGAACCTATTCCAAATTCATTGAAGATGTTATTGGCGTATTCGGATATACTTTCACCTATATAATTGTCCACAATAACTGTTACAACCTGAACTCCGTTCTCTTCCCTTAAAAATTCGGCTCTGCGTACCATTTCGTCGGTTTGCTTTTTGGTAAGTATACCCACATAATCATTGACGTAAAAGTTATCCATTGGTGTTAAAGCGTAAACTGTACCGCCAATACCACAAGTCAGTAAAACTGTAAATAAAAGAATGAAGCTAATAATTTTCTTCACCTATTCACCTCCTCAATTTTTTCCGGGCTACTAAAATTCTGTTTCTTGCACCATTTAGTTCATCTGTAAAAGAAGGATTATCCACTGTGTACTTAACCAGATAGTTGGTTAACTCATGGCATAACTCGATTTTTTCGGGAATTTCCTTTGCCGTATTAATTTTTTCTTTATAAACGGCTATCCGGTCCTGAACTTCACTGTTGCCCAATCCGGAACCGATGTTCTCGGAAACTTTAATAAATCTAGCTATTTCATCAAGAACAGTGTTTTCCAAGGCTATTCGTTCCTTTGAGCCTTTAATCATATCCGCAACAAATGTAACGGCAATAACCGCAATCGCTATTCCTAATATTATTATAATGTAACCAAAGGGTGTAAGCTTTCGTTTTATCAATTCTCCACCTCTTGTACAGTGTTTTTTTCGTATAGATAAATTTCTCGGTATTTCTTGCAGTAATTCTCAGAGGTAAATTCTGTCTTGCCCGGCTTAATACTAATTATTATATTCGAGCACAAGTAATTAACTGTAGACTTTCTTTAAGAGTATAGGGGTTATCAAGGTAGTTATAATAACCATGACCACAACACCGCTGAACAAAACCGGATTCATCAGCCCCACGAGTATACCCTTATCGGCTACAATCAAAGCTACTTCACCTCTGGAAACCATACCTACACCGATTTGCAGGGACTCTTTTCCGGAAAATTTGCTTAATCTTGCACCCAAACCGCAGCCTAAAATCTTTGTAGCTACTGCAGTTATCAGCAACAATAAAGTAAATATCAATAAGTTTGGATTAAAATGGGACAATACGGTTTTCAAGCCTATACTCGCAAAGAAGATGGGTGAAAAAAACATATAGGACAAAACCGCTGTTTTGGATTCTATGTATGATTCCGCCTTACTGTTACTTAATATCAACCCGGCTATGTATGCTCCGGTAATATCGGCTATTCCGAATTGTTCGGACAGAAAAGCCAACAGCAGACAAAAAGCAAGAGCAAAGATTGAAAGTCGGTGTACATTTCCTTTGTTCATGCTTATTTTCTTAAACCATTTTATTATAACAAAACCACAGATTAAAGCAAAGACAAAAAATACTATAATTTTTAAAATTAATGTTAAAATAATATTTGGCGAAAAACTTTGTTCCTTTGACAATACAGTAATAACAGAAAGAATAATTATACCCAGTATATCGTCAATAACGGCAGCTCCCAAAATTGCGGTGCCGGTAGGGGTTTTTAACTTATTCATTTCCTGCAAGGTTTCCACAGTTATGCTGACTGAAGTAGCCGTCAGTATTACCCCGATAAAGATGCACTGAAGTATTCCTTCTCCGTAATATTGTGCCAGTATAATACCGCCCATGAGAGGTAATGCAATTCCCGTCAGTGCAATCAGCAATGATGCCTTCCAGGTTTTTTTCAGTTGTTGTAAGTCAGTTTCCATACCGGCGGTATACATAAGTAAGATAACCCCCAGTTCAGCCAAAACATTAATCAATTCCGAGCTTGAAATAATGTTTAAAACCGTAGGCCCCAACAGAAGCCCTGCCAATAGGGCACCAACAACCTGGGGCAAATTTATTCTGCGGGTAATCAAACCGAAAACTTTGGTACAAAACAAAATAATTGCAATGTCCAACAAATACTTTCTCATTAACATCACCACTTTTTAAGTACTGTTTACTACTCAGTATACTATTTCTTGACAGAATGCATAGAAAAAACGTTATGCTTCATAGTCGTTAGCTATATGTCTGTTTATAACAGGCTCAAATAAACTAATTTTTTTTCTATGTTTATAAAGAGAAATAGTATCAGTAATAAAATCAGACGTCTTTGGAAATCCGGAAATCCTATGATTAAGCATCGCAAGACCCTGCGGTGTTTTTATGTGGTTTCTAAAGAAGTCTATTATCTATATCTTATAATTATACTACTGTGTGTTTACGGAAAGCAAATGTCCCGGCAAATTTGACGTATTTTTAATTTATGTTATAAGAAAGCTTCATTCTGCTGTATTTTTAGTGATATATACCGTGTTATATTCAACAAACATACCAAATTACAATTTGTTTATGTAGACAAATCAAGGTTTCATAGGCTCAAAAGTACCAACGGTGGATTTCTCCAGCAATTTTTTTCTGAATTTACGGTCAGGCATATGCTTGTCCATAAGGTCATAAAAGACTTTTGAATGATTGGGATGAATAAAATGACAAAATTCGTGTAGGATTACATATTCTATACATTCTATGGGGGTTTCTATAAGATTTTCGTTTAATGTAATAATAGCTTTTTGCGGTCTGCAAGAACCCCAACGTGATTTCATTTTTCTTATTTTAATTTCGGGAAAAGGAACGGTAGGAAATTTCTTATGGACTTCGGTAGAAATCACAGTATATAATCTTCTACAAAATTTTCTTCTCCACTCTAGCAACAGTTTTTGTTTACGTGCAAAATTCGTAGGCTCAACGGTTTTTAGGTAAATATGGGATTCGTCATTGGAAATTTCGTCTATCTTAGCTTCCTCAACCTTTAGCAGCAGTTTTTTCCCCAGCAAAGCATATTCTTCACCGGTTACATACTCTTTGAGTGCAGTTGAACAAGACTTTCTTTCTTGGAATTTTCTCAGTGCATCAAGTATGAAAGAGCCTTTTGAAAGAATGAATTCGTCGATTCTTTTAACAGAAACCCTTCGATTTGCCGAAACAGTAATACTCCCGTCGGATTTCACTCTTAGGTTAATGTTCTTTACTTTTTTATATATTAAAGTGTAATTTATAGCAGTATTTTTATATATTACTTCTCGCATTTTCTAACCTCCGTTGTTAAAAGCAAGTATAACATAGAGAGTTTTGGATGTCTGCAAAAATGTATAGCCGTTTATAAGGTCTTGAGGGAGAAAAATTTTTTTCTATGGCATAAAAGTATTTTCACCTGAACTGCTCCTCTCAAATTTAAGGATTTGCATATAAAAAAACTTCTCAGTACATCGAGAAGTTTTAATATAAATTATTAACTTACTTTACTGCATTTTTGAAGAAACAGGCGAATATTATTTTCTTCGGCGGTCTTGTTTACATTTGTTCTTCCCAAACGATCACAAAGCCCCAACAAGGCGACTTCGTTAATATCGGAGGACTGTTTCATGGTAACAATATCGCCAAAGGGTAGGTCTTTAACCACAAACAAAATTTGCATATGCCATCTGACAAGCTGTGTAACACCTTGGATAAAGTCAATTTCTTCTGTAAGTTGGAAAAGAAATTCTTCTGTTAACTTAGCACCCACCTTATCATGGTCATAAGCGGTGATTTTACCCTTATGATTTTTTGTAGTGGCAGGTTTGCCTATATCATGCAAAAGAGCCGCCCAAACAAAGAACCTTGGATTTTTGCTTTTAGATTTGACCTTCGCCGCCTCATCCACAACCAAAAGAGTATGATTCCAAACATTACCTTCCGGATGGTGTTTGGGTGACTGGTTGGTGTTTTTAAGGTTATAAAGCATATTGTAGGGATATTCTTTAAATAAAGGATTAAAATATAATTGATTCAAGTAATCGGACGGTTTTGGGTTATATAATAAATGTTGGTTAATTTCAGAAAATAAAGATTTAATATCAGTGCTCATCTTCTTGGTTGGGTATATTTAATCCGAATACCGCCCTTGCACTCTCTGCTCTCGGATCGTGTTTAATGTGCTTGGAATGAAACTTTCCGTCTTGTTTTTGATTTTGCTTTGTATTTTTCATGTTTGAATTGTTTTTGCTCATATAATAACTCCTTTCTTAATGTTAGTTTTACGGCATAAACAATAAATATACAGGTTAGATTTACATAAATACAACTATATAAGCTTGGAAAGCTCCTGCAGGTTAACATTTCTGTATTCGGCTCCATTATCGGTGACAATTAGGTTTTTAAGGTAAGGAGACTTTTCGTTGGAATCTTTTACCGTGTATTGACCTGTTTTTAAAACAGTACCGGGTTCATCCACTGAAAACGCGAAGTTCTTATTGTTTATTTTAATAAGGAGCAACAATCTGTATCCGTTATTATCATAAGCAACGATAAGTTCATCCAACAAAGGAATAATTACCTTATGGCATAAAAACATGGCTTTTTCCAAAGCGGCTTCCATACCCTGTTTATCCTTATTTGCTTTGCATTCCTCGATAATATTTGCCTGCTCATGGAGATTTTTATGAGGTTCGTCTATTTTCTTTAAGACATAATTTATGCTGAAATTTGAAGTTTCAAAATTATCCAGCCAAATACCGAAGCTGCATTTATGAGGGTCTTTGGGTAAAGAAAAAGGAATACCTTCTTTAACGCAATTCTCCAAAGTCTTAACCCATTGAAGGTGTTTTTCTTGCATTTCCAAAAAAATATTGGACTTATCAACCTTTGCTCCACAAAGTAAGCAAAGGTCCACAACGGTATATTCAATATTGTTGTACTGTATTTTACCCGGTATATAATTTGGACCGGTGATTTCCTTTTGAATTTGGCACATCTCCGAAACCTTTACCATATAATCTTTGTCCATACAGTATGAATTGTTACCGATTTTGAACGTCATATAGTTTTTTTCCATGCAATCACCCCAATTTTTTATTAAATAATGTAAGTTCTGTGAAAATAAGTTTCATCGAACCTTTAATAATATTCGCTGTTGCTCAAAGACGCCACCATTGCAGTATCCGGCACAATACTTGATATTGATTGTAAGAAAAAAAGAGCTTATTCCCACCATTATGCTTGAGTACGATAGGAATAAGCTTCTGTAAGTATGTTTTATATAATTATTTAGGCATACGTTATAATAAGTAATATAAACGTATATCGACCTAAATTAACCGGAACTTTATAAAATAAAATCACGTCTGATGGCTGGCTTCTTCGAATTTATCGTTAATAGCCACAACCACGTCTATCAAAATCGGGTCAAAATGTTTACCGCGGCCTTCGAGGAGGATGTTCATGGCTTCTTCGTGGCTCATTTTCTTTTTGTAATGGCGTTCCGAAACCAAAGCATCATATACGTCTACTATAGCCATAATCCGACCGGCTATGTGTATATCATCCCCGGAAAGTCCATTGGGATAACCGGAACCGTCCCATTTTTCATGGTGAGACAAGGCAACTATAGCGGCAAGCTTTAAAAACTCCTTGTCATGAGTAAGTTCCATAGCTTTAACTATAGCGTTGTAGCCTATGGTTGTATGTGTCTTCATGATTTCAAATTCTTCCGGGGTAAGCCTTCCGGGCTTTAGGAGTATGGCGTCGGAAATTGCTACTTTACCCACGTCATGTAATTGAGAAGCTTCCAACAACATTCGTTTATCCATGTCTCTTAGCACGTCTTGATAAATATCGTTTTCTTCTAAGTATTGTAAAATAAGTTTAAAATAAGTCATTGTTCTTAAGACGTGACCCCCGGTGGAATTATCACGCATTTCCACCAAGTCGGCTAGGGTAAAAATTATGGCGTATTGAAGCTCTTTTATAATTTTGGTTTTTTCAGCAACCATTTCTTGAAGGTCTTCGTTATAATGAGCCAAAGTTCGTTTTTGAATGGCATGAGTTAGGTGGATTTCAACTCTTTTAAGCAACAACGGGTTGGCAAAGGGTTTGTTAATATAATCCACAGCCCCAAGTTCCAAAGCCTCAAATTCAAAATTTACATCGTTTTTAGCGGTTAAAAATATTATGGGGGTATCTTGGGTATTTTTGTTTTGCTTCATCAGTTTAATTGTATCAAAACCGTCCAATTCCGGCATTTCAACATCCAGCAGAATTAAATCGGGGTTTACTTCATCTAATTTTGCAACTGCTTCGGCACCTGAAGTAAAGGAAACCACATTATAAGTATCTTGCAAAACTTTTTTGACGATTTTGTGTATTACCGGGCTGTCGTCTACCAGCATAACGGTAAATTTTGATTCTAAAATATCGTTAACCATAGGTAGCCCCTTTACACCAATATTATCCTTGCATTAAGCTTTATTTCTTCGGATGAAAAAGGTAAGACTGCCATCTTTGTTTTTTTCTTATAGGAAAAGACCATGTTTTCATTACTCTTAACGGAGAAAGGGGTGGATAGAGTAAATGCTGCACCACAGGGGTAAGCCCTTGCTTTTGAAAGACCGCAAATCATGTTTGCCAGCTCACCTATACAATCACGCATTTCGCTTTCATCTATGCATTCCGCTTCAGCACCCGTCATATAAGCCGTTAAGGTTCTTAGACTGTTTTCGTCCGATTTCACGATAAATAAACCGTTTATATCACCGTATAAGGGTAGAATACCTGCAAAGTTGTATGTATCCTCCGCAGAATCTTCAACTTTGTTGACTACAATCCCGGAAACTGTGGAAATCACTTCTGCTACCGCCTGCTCGAAAATTTCGGAAAGTTTTTGCAACAATTCATTGGAATCAGGCATTTTAATCAACCCCCAAACATTCCATAATTTTTGTAAGTAAATCTTCATTGGAAAACGGTTTGGTCAGATAATTTATGGCACCGGCTTTTATGGCACGTATAATATTGGATTTTTCACTTTCCGTGGTAACCATCATAACGGGGATTTCTTTGTATCTGTCGTCGCTTTTCAAAATTTTCAGCAATTCATATCCATCCAGCCCCGGCATATTCCAGTCCAGTAAGATAAGGCCAATTTCGTTGTATTCGTCACTGAGCAGTTTTAGGGCCTCTTCGCCATCTTCCGCTTCTATAAAATCATAGCCCAGAACACCGACAGATGATTTGATTATTTTGCGGATAATGCCGGAATCATCTATGGAAAGTATTTTCATCAGCCTACATGACCTCCTTTTTTGCAATCTTAGTATAGTAAGTACCGTTGTCCAGTTGATTTGAGTTAAAACAATTTACCAAATGACTGCACATTTCGTATGCTCCCAAAAAGAAAACTCCGTCATCTCTTAAATTATTGTACATCCGGTTTATTATTTCGGACTTTAATTCGTTGGAAAAATAAATCAACACATAACGACAAAATATTATATCAAATTTACCCAGCAAGGTAAAAGTATTTTGTAGATTGAACTGTTTAAAACTAACTGCATTTTTTATTTCATCGGATATTTCCCAGGCGTTTCCCGTATCTGTAAAATATCTGTCTCTTAAAGTTTTATCTAAACCTCGTTTTATGGAAATGTTGTCGTATCTTCCTTTTTTAGCTACTCGAATAACCAAATCCGAAATATCCGTACCCAGAATTTCGAATTGTTTTAGGCTTATATCTTTAATAAATCTTGTTTTGAGATAATTGTGTATGCAGATAGCCGTGGAGTAAGCTTCTTGACCGGTTGAAGTTGCGGCGCTCCATATTCGTATAATGTTGCGTTCACCGGATCGAAGCATGTCTATATATTTGGGCAAATATATTTCCTCTAATACAGTCCAAGGAGTTTTGTCCCTAAACCAAAGCGTTTCGTTAGTGGTTATAGCATCAATTAACTTGCCCACAAGGGTTTCGTCGTTGGAATAGCGTATGTGATTATACAGATCACCAAAAGAAGAAAGTTTCGAATCAACCAAAATTTTAGTAAGTCTGCTCTCTATAAGATATGCTTTTTCTTCGGTAATTTCTATGCCGCATCTTTCGTTTATAAATTTTCTAAAAAGCTGAAACTCCATTTCCGAGAGACATAAGTCCAAGTTAGTCCACCTCCTTGCTTTCGGAGCTTATAGAAATCGAACGCATGATTTTGGACGCTATATTGTTCAGATGAAAAGTTTTGTCGCAGAGGTTGGCTTCAACCACGGCTCTGGGCATACCGTAAACCGTGCAGCTTTCCTCGTTTTGTGCTATACAGTAACAATTACATTCCTCTTTTAACAGACGAACCCCTTCTTTACCGTCCGAGCCCATACCGGTCAAGATAACGGTCATAATTTTTTTCCCTTTAAAATACTTGGCAACCGATGCAAACAATACATCGGCAGAAGGTTTTACTCCGTTTACGTAGTCTCCGTCGTCAAGAACTATAGTCCTTTTAGAATTTAATCGCATATGCCAACCGCCGGGGGCAATATAAACGTGACCTTTTCTCAGTATATCTCCTTCTTCGGCTTCGGAAACCGTTACCGACAACTGCTTGTTGTTTAGATTGGAAGCAAAATTTTTGGTGAAGCCGGCAGGCATATGTTGAACAATCAATATGGGAACGTTGGGCTTCATGGTTAAACCTGACAAAACCTTTTCCAAAGCCGTGGGACCTCCGGTGGAGGCGGCGATTAGCAGTAGCTCATAATTGCTTTTTGGTTGCTCATTAGCTTCATCAAAGGCAAGAATCTTTCTGTCTGTTACAGAATCGGTTCCGTGTTTGCGTTTTAATTTCAATATTGCCATACGCAGACATCTTTTAACTGTTTTAAAATTATCTGCGTAGCCTTCATCTATGGGCTTAATTATTAAGTCGCAATTTTTGATGCGTTTGGAAAAGCTTCCCGGTTCTGTTGCCTTTTCATCGCAAAGCAGAACCGGTTTGAGTTCGGGAAAAGAAGTCTCCAATACATCCAGTATTCTAAAAATATTTAGGTCATCGGTCGCAGAATCAACAATAATCAGGTCAAATTGAGTATCTTTTAGTAAGGTCAGAGCTGTGGATTCTTTGCTTTCGGTATAAACCGTGGCTTGAGGAACAAGCTCAGCCAAGGCGATTTTGACAATTTTTTTATAAAGTACAGAACTTGAGATAAACAATACGTTGGTTATGTCCATAATATTCACACTCTAGGCTTTTATCTTGAATTGCTGCAACAGACTTTCCATGGTGTTGGCAGCATCGGTAACTATTTCGGCACCTGCATTTGCAGATGAGGCAATGTTGGCTATTTCAGACGTATCGGAATTGATTTCCTGGATATTTTTAGAAATATCTATTACGCCTATGGCTATTTCCTTAGTGGTTCTGTTAATTTCGATAATACTGGTGGAAGCCCGCTCGGTATTCATTGCTACTTCCTCAGAGGCCTTCAACAGTTCCGCAGTGGATTTCGCTATTTCCGTTACTCCTTTTGCGGATTCTGTGGCGCTTTGATTTACGTCCTTGGAATTATCGGAAATAACACGTATTTCTTTTGATATTTCCGCCAGTCTTTCCGAGGCTTTTACCGAATCGTCTTTGATTTTTTCCGCACGACTGTATTGAATATTTATTGATGCGGTTAAATCTTCTGTAAAATTGGTCATTTCCGTAATAACCCCGGTAATATCACTTACGGCAGATACGGCATGATTCATATTTCTTTGCATTTCTTCAATCTGTTCGGCGATTTCTCCGGTAGCATTGGCTGTCTGTTTTGCCAATTCCTTAACTTCGTTGGCAACAACAGCAAATCCGTTACCTGCTTCTCCGGCACCTGCCGCTTCTATGGCTGCGTTTAAAGCCAGCATATTGGTTTGGTTTGCTATTTCGCTTATAACGCCTACTATCTTTCCGATTTGCTTAGAAGATATATTAAGGTCGTTGATTATGGTATTGGTTCTGTCTGCTTTATTTCCGGCTTCTTCCATGATTACGGAAGCGTTTTGAGATTTTTTGTTTACGTCCATTAAAGAAGCATTAATTTCCTTTACCGATTCCACAACGTTTTTAACAACATCGGTAACATTTCCCGCGGAATCTGAAACGGTAGCTATGCTTCGGGTTATATTGCCCACCAAATTTGTAGCCTGCTTAACACCCATGGAGGTTTCTTCTGCGGCAGAAGCTAGGGTGCGGATTGTACTGCTCATTTCTTCGATAGCTGAAGCTATGGTATTGATGTTGGTAGTGGTAGATGAAAGTGAGTAGGAGCTTTGGTTCATACCTGCGGAAATTTCATCCACCGCTGCACTGACTATACCCGTTTTTACACTGGTGCCGCTGCCGTTTCTTGCCATTTCCTTAGAAACACCAAGCATATTTTCGGCGGTTATTTTCAGTTCTGTTGCGGTTTGGTACAATCTTTCTATGGTTTTGCAGTTTCTTTCCAACAGATTATTAAATGCTCTGTTTAATTCGCCTATTTCTGCTCCGTAATTGCTTTCGACCCTACAGGTAAAATCCCCGTTTTCAGCCAACAGCATTAAATCCTTTAGTTTGAGAATAGGTCTTATAATGCTTTGGGAAATGAGAATAGCCAAAATAACCGAAACAAATATTCCGAGTATTATCAACAATACGGTATAAGTCATGGTGGTGGAGGCAGTATCCGAAACTTCATTAATAACATTCTCCGCCAAAGATACTTTGGATTGAAACAGTTTATCGATATTTTCCATACTGATTCCCAAAGGTTCTGCCAAGGTAGTTGTTAATTCGTTGTATACTCTGTTTTTTTCATCGGATTGCAATTCCGTGTATCTGTCTTTTATCTGAGCCTTGTATTGGCTGTAATTTTCAACGAATACCTTAAAATTCTGTATGGCTTCCTCGGTTTCCAAACTGCTTTCAAACTGTGGAATAAGAATATCTATCTGTTTGAAATATTCCAGCAACTTATTATAAGATTCCTGTTTTGTATCTGAAGAGGATTCCAAAATAATATTTCTTAACTCAATCCTGGATTTTTGAAACATAGTAGAAATTTGAGCGATTTGCGCAAGCGGCTTTACCGTATGCAAAAATATTCTGTCGGATTGGGTTTTCAAATTCTGCAAAGATAGGGCACCGTATGTACCTATGGCAGTACCGATAAGGGCAATAAGAAGAAAACCCGTTATCATTCTCATGGAAATTCTTAAATTGTTAATAAATTTCATTTCAACTCTCCTTTATCAGAGTTTTTTAAGAATATATTTAATTGTTTAATAATAAACAGCAATACGCCCGGGTTTTGCTTGTTCGCTAATTAAACCGATTTAAGGTTTCTGTCACTGAAAAACAACTTATCTTCATCAATAATCAAAAGCAAATCGTTTTCAAGCTCATAAACACCCAATAATTTTTCCTTCACTTCTTCGTCTACGTTGGCAGGAGGATTTGAGCAAAGAGATTCATTTATTAACAATACATCTTCTGTCGTATCCACCGCAAAGCCAACAATATCAGGCATATCTTTTCTTGTTTTGAGAATAACGCAAGTAATTGGTTTGCTTTGATCTAAAGGGGCGTAACCCAGCATAGAGGGCAGGTCAAAAACAGTAACTGTTTGCCCTCGCATATTGTAAAGACCGATAATAAAGGGATGTGCCGTGGGAGTTGGTGTACAGGTGATTTGCCTGTTAATTTCCTTAACGGAGGTAATGTTAACGGCGAACAATTCACCCCAGAGCCTAAAACTCAGAAGTTTCATTTGGCATTACTCCTTATTTTGTTATTCATAACGCTGTCTACGGTTTTTAATAGGGAGACTTTGTCAAGTTTATTTTCAAAGGCATCAAAACCGTTTTCCAAGGCTCTGTTTATATAGCTATCCGACGTCATGGAAGTAAGGGCTATAGCAGGAATTTCACGTAGTCTTGAATCTTTCCTTACATGCTGAATAAATTCCAAACCACCCATTACAGGCATAATCAAATCGCTTACGATACAGTCAAAACTTTGCTCTTTAAGTATATCCAGAGCCTCCTTGCCGTTTTCGGCAACTGTAACGGTACAACCGGTAGCTTCCAGATATTTTCTTTCTATATGCTGAAAAAATGGGGTGTCTTCAACAATCAAAACTCGTTTGGAAAGTATTATATCATTGTTTGCCTTGGGATGATTTACAGGGTCCGCCAGTTCAAACAATTCATAGATATTTAAAATAATCACAATTCGATTTTGATAAATTATGGTGCCAAAAATACCGGGAGCTTTTATTTGCTCCGTATCCAAAACAAAGTTGGACTTGGTGTTGTCGATAATTTTATCAACCAAAATACCTATGGGGTGACTGATTAAGTTGGGTATAATCACGGTTAGCTTTTTGCGATTGTATTCATTCTTTTGAACAGGCAGATAACTTTCGGGTCTTATAACCCTTAGAGTTTTTCCTCTGATTTTGGCGTATTTTTCCGAGCCTATATCCTCAATGTCCGAAACGCTTACAGTTTCCACTCTTGAAACCATATTAATGTCTATGCCGTATGTTTCGGGTCCCGAACATTTAAACATCATCATGCTTTGGTATTCCAACATGATTTTGTCTCGATCTGAAGAACTTATACCAACGGTTTCCGGTTCCGGTTTTAAACTTATACCCGATTTTTTTGCAAGCCCTTCGGGATCCAAAATCAATGAGATTTTACCGTCGCCCATAATTGTAACCCCTGAATAAGCTATACATGATTTTAAAAATACCGGCAAGGGCTTAACCAAAGTTTCCTCTGTATCGAAAAGGCTGTGTACCAAAATACCCAGTTGTTTTTTAAATACATTTAAGACAACAATTTTTGATGCCTGTTCTCCGTTCTTTTTCAGTCCCAATATATCCGACAGATTTATAACCGGCAATAATTTTCCTCTGAGTCTAAACTCTTTTGAGCGATTAATATGCTCCAGTTTTGTTTCAATTTCGTCTTCTTTCAAACTTATGACTTGCGTTATGCTTGTTTGCGGAATAGCATAACGTTGACCTTCACAGCCGATTATCAAGGATTTCATAATAGCCAGTGTTCTGGGAAGAAGAAGGGTTATTGTAGTACCCATACCTTGCTTGGAGTCAATTTCCACTACACCGCCCAGTTTTTCCACATTACTTCGAACAACATCCATGCCCACGCCTCTGCCCGATATATCGGAAACGGACTTAGCCGTGGAAAAACCGGGTTCCATTATAAGCTTGTGAACTTCGCTTTCGCTCATCTTAGAGGCTTGTTCCTCCGTAACGATACCTTTCTCTACTGCCTTTCGTTTTACATTTTCTACATTAATTCCGGCTCCGTCATCCTCAATTTCTATGGCAACCAAACCGCTTTTATGGTATGCCCTCAAAGTGATGGAACCTTTTCTCTTTTTACCTGCCTTTTCCCTTTCGTCGGGGATTTCCAAACCATGGTCGGCAGAATTTCTGACTAAGTGTATAATAGGGTCGGCTAGTCCTTCTATCATTGTCTTGTCAAGCTCTATTTCTTTGCCTTCTATATATAGGGCTATTTCCTTATTCATATTTTTGGAAATTTCCCTTATAACCCTGGGAAACTTATTAAAAATATTTCCTATGGGCTGCATACGGGTCTTCATAATTTCCTGCTGAATTTTGCTTGTGAGGCTGTCAATGTTTTGCAAAATGCC
Organism: uncultured Defluviitaleaceae bacterium; assembly: GCA_964468805.1. Lineage (GTDB taxonomy): Bacteria > Bacillota > Clostridia > Lachnospirales > WRBF01 > CAYXWM01. The sequence goes on along the minus strand of CAYXWM010000042.1, from coordinate 6,411 downwards.
GGTCATTTCCGAATGCTCCGTATTTTTATTGTGATAAGCATTCAGAAGTCTATTTCTCGCCAATACCATTTCACCGGATAAGGCCATTAAATTTTCCAATAACTTAATGCTTACTCTTATACTTTCTTCTGTTTGGAGAAGTTTGGTAGGGGTATCATCTCGTTTGGTCACATCTTGGGCAGTATTTTTTGTCAAGGAACCGGATTTAATATGCAAAATCCATTCCGGCGGAAACATCATCGCTTCCATAAACAGTTCGTATTCCAGAATACTTGTAATAAGCATTTCCAGCCTAACAGTACCCTCATCATCCAAGATATTAAGCAAATTAGTTATTTCAGAAATATTGTGGGTTGGGTCTATATCCGTAAAAACGTCTATAATATCGCCGATTTCCTTTACAGCATCGAAAAGTTTATCAACATTTTTATAATAAAGTTGCAAATCTTTATTATAAGGAATGGCGATTTTAAATATCTTTTTACCTTTTTTTATAAATTTCTTTAAATCCTCATAAAACCTTTCATCAATATTAGAAGAAATATTCATGTCAGTATTTTTAACGGAATGTGTTGCTTGGGTGTTTTCATTTTCTGCTGTAGCCGGTTCCGGTATAATTTCAGTTTCTTTATTTTCAGGTGGGCAGTCTTCCGGAATGGTTTCCTGTGTTTGGGAAATGGGTTCTTCTACTTTTGGTTCCGGTTTTTTTATGGGTTTGTTTTGAGCCAGAGCCTCCAGTTGTTTGAGGTAAGCTGTTATGTCTGTACTCTCGCTTTGTTCAACGTTGAAAACCATTTGCTTTAAAATATCGTTGCATAACAGCAGACAGTCTAAAACATCATCTGCAAATTCCAGCTCATTGGAGCGAATTTTTCCCAGAACGTTTTCCATGGCGTGTGACAGGGTTACTATGGTAGTTAAGCGAAAAAAACCTGCCGTACCTTTTATACTGTGTATGGCCCTGAATACGTCGTTAATTTTTTGCGCGTCTTTTACAAAAGCTTCTGTATCCAAAAAGGCGGTTTCGATTTCTTCAATATGTGTTTTGGCTTCTTCAACGAAGTCCTGCAAAAACTCATCCAAGCTCAAACTATCTGCCTCCTTTAAACGCACAATAAATTTATTCTCAATTTCCTTAATATTTTGGTTATTATTGATAATTGACTTATTGTATATTTTGCTACATTATTTATTTTATGAAATAACTCAAAATCGGCGGTAAGGCAATAAAATTTATACAACTACTTGTTAATTTAATAACTAAAAATAGACCAAATTTTACTTACTATAGATAATGTTGTTATTTCTATCAAAAATACGATACCATAAAGCAACTTAACATTCAATAGCCATATTATTAATCTACGATTAATTATTAATTAAAAAATAATATTTTTGATGGGTTACATATAATTGCATACCGGTAAAAGAAGCGACCTTTTTCCTGAAAATCCGTATAAATTCGGTAAAAAAATCAGTATGTTCAACTTGCAAAACAAATAATCCTATGATATAATACTGTAATTTAAAACGCCGATTTTCCACTGTTTAACAGTTCTAAAACGGTAGTTTAAAGCAAAGGAGAATTCCCATGACCGGTGCTAAAATACTTGTCGAAACATTAATTGAACAGGGCGTGGACGTAATTTTCGGTTATCCGGGCGGTTCAGTGTTAAACATATACGATGCTTTATATGATGCAAAAGATAAAATAAAGCATGTTATAGCTTCTCACGAACAGGGTGCTGCTCATGCAGCCGACGGATATGCACGCTCTACGGGCAAGGTTGGCGTGGTATTGGCAACATCGGGTCCCGGGGCAACCAATTTGGTCACAGGCATAGCCACGGCTTTTTTGGATTCCGTACCCATGGTTGCCATCACGGGCAACGTAGCCGTGGATTTGATTGGACGCGACAGCTTCCAAGAAGTAGATGCGGCAGGCATTACCATGCCTATTACGAAACATAATTTTATTGTAAAAGATGTAAATCTATTGGCTGAAACAGTGCGTAAAGCATTTATAATAGCAAAATCCGGCCGTCCCGGCCCGGTGCTTATCGACATACCAAAAGATATTACAGTAAAACAAGCAGATTTTGTTCCCGCTAAACCTGTAGAAAAAAGGGAAATAAAATCTCCGAATCCCAAAATACTTAAACAAATTACAGAAATTATTGCACAAAGTACCAAACCTTTGATATACTCAGGCGGTGGTATTATAAATTCGGGAGCCTGTGAAGAACTCATAGAATTTTCCCGCAAGCTTAATATACCCTTATGCTCGAGTATAATGGGCATTTCAGCCATACCGTACAATTATGAATTGTTACTGGGAATGGTAGGAATGCACGGAACGCCTGTATCAAACAAAGCGGCACATGATTGTGATTTGCTTATTGCCGTGGGCTCGCGTTTTTCTGACAGAGTTGCCTTGAACCGACACAGCTTTGCTCAAAGTGCCAAGGTTATACACATAGATATTGACTCTTCGGAAATAAATAAGAACGTAACTTCTTATTTATCCGTAAATGGTGACGCTAAACAAATTCTTACCGAACTTACCCGTATTTGTACCAAACCGGACAGCTCGGAATGGTTGGACGAATTGATGGCTTACAAAGCCGAAAAACCCATGCCGGACAGCAAATCCTCAGATTATGTAAACCCCAGAGAGGTTATTACTACAATTTCGGATTTGTCCGATGATGATACCATTATCGTTACTGACGTAGGGCAACATCAGATGTTGACTGCCCAATACTATAAATTTAAGAAACCCAGAACTTTCTTGACCTCAGGCGGCTTAGGTACTATGGGTTACGGCTTGGGTGCCGCCATAGGTGCTAAAGTTGCTAATCCGGACAAGAGAGTGGTTTTGGTTACGGGTGACGGTTGTTTCCATATGAATATGAATGAAATGGCGGTTTGTGTCAGCGAAAATCTTCCCATTACGGTAGTTATATTAAATAACAGAGTGCTGGGAATGGTGCGTCAATGGCAAACGTTGTTCTATAATAAACGCTTTTCCAACACCAGCATAAACCGTCAAACGGATTATGTAAAATTGGCAGAAGCCTTTGGTGCAAACGGCTATAGAATAGATGACATTTCCAAAATAAAATCTGTTCTTTCCGAGGCATTAAATTGCGGAAAACCCTGTATCGTTGATTGTGAAATTAATCAAGACGATAACGTTTTCCCCATTATTCCGCCGGGTGGTAGTGCAACAGACATTATACTTAAGTAAACGCTTCATCTAAAATATTTTATAATCGTACTTATCTTGCTTTAATTAACGAGGACTTATACTGTTTCTTTTTTAAACAGAGAAAAAAATGCTTATTGTGAGCGACCGGTTGGGTTGTGGAGCTTTTCCGCAACCCAACATAAAGAGAACGCATATGAAGCACGGCATTTTTTTCTCTGCATCTTTCAAGAAACAATATTACAATAAAATTATTTGGAGGAATAACCATGCTTTACGAACAAGATTGTAACCCTAAATTACTGGAAGGCAAAACAGTAGCCATCATCGGATACGGCAGCCAAGGTCATGCTCATGCACAAAACCTTAAAGACAGCGGAGTAAACGTAATCGTTGGTCTTGCTCCCAATTCCGCTCGCAGAAGTGTTGTAGAAAACGATGGTATTAAAGTTTATGATACAGCAGTAGCTGCTGAACTTGCAGATATTATCATGATGTTGGTTCCCGACCAAGTTACAGCTGATATATATAAAGAAAGCATTCAACCCAACCTTGTTAAAGGCAACGTTTTAATGTTTGCTCACGGTTTCTCCGTACACTTTAAACAAATCGAAGTACCTCAAGACGTAGACGTTTGCATGGTTGCTCCCAAAGGACCGGGACATACTGTAAGAAGCCAATATCTTGAAGGCAGAGGCGTACCCTCTCTCGTTGCTATTCACCAAGATTATTCCACAAAAGCCAAAGATTATGCACTTGCATACGCAGCAGCTATCGGTGCCGGTCGTGCAGGAATCTTTGAAACCACTTTCAAAGAAGAAACCGAAACAGACCTTTTCGGCGAACAAGCTGTATTGTGCGGCGGCGTAACCGAGCTTATGAAAGCCGGTTTCGATACACTGGTTGAAGCAGGTTACTCTCCCGAAATGGCATATTTTGAATGTGTACACGAAATGAAATTAATCGTTGACTTAATAAACAGCGGCGGTTTCTCCTTCATGCGTTACTCCATCTCCGACACTGCAGAATACGGCGACTATGTAACAGGCAGAAGAATCGTTACCGAAGAAACCCGCAAAGAAATGAAAAAAGTACTGAAAGAAATCCAAGAAGGCAAATTTGCAGGCAACTGGATTACCGAAAACAAAGCTGCCGGTCGTGCTAATTTCTTAGCAATGCGTTCACTTGAAGCAGAACATCCTGTTGAAAAAGTCGGTGCTAAATTAAGAAAAATGATGAGCTGGTTAAAGAAATAAATAGCATTACTTTTTTGAGGAAACTTTGTATAAAAGTTTCCTCAAAGTCCTTAAACAAACCATTTTATACCGGGACTCTTTAAAAAGTCCCTTAAAAGTGGATTGATTTTTTATATTTATCGGACCCAATGTATTTTACTCTCATAAATCCGGTTAAAATATACATAGAAACATAATTCTTCCGGGTATTACTCCGGAACCCTCTATGTTTCCGATTATAACAAGAGAGGTAAATAAAATGAACGAGAACGAACCTCAAATTACCGAAGAACTTCTTCAGGAACAATATAACGAACAGATACGCTTTCGCCGTGAAAAATTGGCTCAACTGCAAGCAGAGGGCAAGGACCCTTTTAAACAAGTTAAATATCCGGTTAATTCAAATTCGGCAACAATTCACGAAGACTTTGAAAAATTGGAGAATAACGAAGTTTGTATTGCAGGACGTATGATGACCAAGAGAGTAATGGGCAAGGCGTCTTTTTGTGATGTCCGTGACAGAGAAGGCAAAATTCAAATATACGTCAGAAAAAACGAACTGGGCGAAGAAAGCTACAACGAGTTTAAAAAGATGGATATAGGCGATATAGTCGGTGTTAAGGGCATAGTATTCAGAACCCAACACGGCGAAGTATCCGTCAGAGCAACTGAACTGGTTTTACTTTCAAAAAGCCTTCAAGTTCTCCCGGAAAAATGGCATGGATTAAAAGACCAAGAATTACGTTATCGCCAACGTTACCTTGACTTAATCGTTAATCCCGATGTAAAGGATACCTTCTTAAAACGCTCTGCAATTATTAAGTCTATCAGACGTTTCTTGGACGACAGAGGATATATCGAAGTGGAAACCCCGGTATTGCAAACAGTTGCCGGCGGTGCTGCCGCACGTCCTTTTATAACACACCACAATGCTCTTGATATGGAAATGTATCTCCGCATTGCCTTGGAGCTGCCTTTGAAGAGACTTATAGTTGGCGGTTTGGAAAAGGTTTATGAATTGGGACGTATCTTCCGAAACGAAGGATTGAGTATTAAACACAATCCCGAATTTACCATGATAGAATTATATGAAGCCTACACAGATTATCACGGTATGATGGAACTTATAGAAACAATGATGAGAACAGTGGTTAATGAAGTTCTGGGCGACCAAAATGTGGTTTATGGCGAACACACCATAGATTTCAGCAAACCTTTCCAACGATTGACCATGATAGATGCGGTTATAAAATATGCCGAGGTTGACTTTACTCAAATCGAAACTCTTGAAGATGCTAAACAAATTGCAAAACAACATCACATAGAGCTCGAAAAACATCATGGAAAAGGCGATATTCTCAATCTTTTCTTCGAAAAATACGTGGAAGACAAGTTGATACAACCCACTTTCATTATGGATCATCCGGTAGAAATTTCTCCGCTGACCAAAAGAAAACCCGAAAACCCCGAATATACCGAGCGTTTTGAGTTGTTTATCGTGGGTCGAGAATTTGCCAATGCATATTCCGAGCTTAATGACCCCATAGATCAACGCAAACGCTTTGAACATCAGGAGCAATTACGTAATATGGGCGACCAGGAAGCAAACCTTATTGACGAGGACTTTATGCTTGCCTTAGAATACGGAATGCCGCCTACCGGTGGATTGGGACTTGGAGTGGATAGATTTGTTATGCTTTTAACAAACTCATACTCCATTCGTGACGTATTGCTGTTCCCCACCATGAAACCCCAACAATAATAATTGATTAATATCATGCATTGTATGGCATTTGACTTAATGTTTTATGGACAGACAACCGGCATACTTATACAACGACCTACGACAACCACAACTCAGTTACTTCCTTAAATTTATACAGTAGTTAGTGAATTTTATTTTGAATCGAAAGGGAGATATTATGAGCGAACCTATTTTGGTGGTAATGGCTGCGGGTATGGGCAGTC
>CAYXWM010000041.1:0-27603 GCA_964468805.1 uncultured Defluviitaleaceae bacterium | reverse complement strand
ACCCCAACAAAGATATAAGTCTTTATATTAACAGTCCGGGTGGTTCCGTGACGGCGGGCTTTGCTATATTTGATACAATGAATTATATTAAATGCGATATATCTACGATTTGCGTTGGACTCGCCGCAAGTTTTGGTGCCTTTTTACTTGCAGCCGTTACTCACGGAAAAAGATTTTCCTTACCAAACTCTGAAATTATGATTCACCAACCTGCTATATCCGGAGGAATTAAAGGCCCTGCTGTTGATATTAAGATAATGTCTGACTATATGCAAAAAAATAAGAAAAGACTAAATCAACTATTAGCACAAAACACCGGACGGACAATTGAAGATATAGAACATGATACAGACCGAGATAATTTTATGACCGCAGAAGAAGCCAAAGCTTATGGCATAATTGACTCCGTTATCTCAAAACGTTAATTATATGCTTTATATTTGCCTGATAGCAAAAAACCTTGATCGGAACAAATCCAATCAAGGTTTTTTTATGTATTATTATTTTTATTATTATTTTTACTATTATTTCATATTTCTGCGGTCTATAACTCTGACAGCCTTACCTTCGCTGCGTGGGATGGACTTGGGTTCTACCAGTCTTACTTTAACTTTGATACCTAAAGTTGCTTCGATTTTACGAGTAAGGTTTTGTTCCAATTTTTCCAACTCTTTAACTTGGTCGGAGAAAAGGTTGGAAGAAAGCTCTACCTGTACTTCGAAGGTGTCCAGTTTGCCTACTCTGTCTACTACGATAAGGTAATGAGGAGCTATATCGCCGAATTCCAACAAAGCGGATTCTACTTGGCTGGGGAATACGTTTACGCCACGGATAATAAGCATATCGTCGGAACGTCCCAGGGGTTTTTCCATACGCACGGTGGTACGTCCGCAGGCACAAGGCTCGGTGATAAGGCGAGTAATATCACGGGTACGATAACGAATAAGGGGCATGGCTTGTTTGGTTACGGTGGTGAAAACCAATTCGCCTGTGGAGCCGGGCGGTAATACTTCCAGCGTATCCGGGTCTATTATTTCGGGGATAAAGTGGTCTTCGTTAACGTGCATACCGCTTTGGCATTCACATTCAAAGGAAACGCCGGGTCCGATAATTTCGCTTAATCCGTAGATGTCATAAGCCTTAATTTTAAGGCGATCTTCGATTTCTTGACGCATTTGCTCTGTCCAAGGTTCGGCACCGAAGATACCGGATTTCAATTTAAGTTCGCCTAAGATACCTGCTTCTTCAATGGCTTCTGCCAAGTAAAGGGCATAGGAAGGTGTACAGGCTATCATGGTTGAGCCGAAATCTTTCAGCAATTGCAACTGACGGGAAGTGTTGCCGCCGGATATGGGAATAACGGAAGCACCCACATGCTCGCCGCCGTAATGAGCGCCCAAACCGCCGGTAAACAGACCGTAGCCGTAGCCTACCTGTAAGATAGTATCTTTGGAGCCGCCTGCACCGGAGATGGTTCTTGCCATAACTTCACGCCAAACGTTGATGTCGTTTTCATTGTAACCAACAACGGTTTGCTTGCCGGTTGTACCGGAAGAGGCGTGGATACGGATAATTTCGCTTTGGGGTACGGCGAAAAGCCCGAAGGGGTAATTGTCACGCAGGTCGGATTTTAGGGTAAAGGGAAGCTTTTGAAGGTCGCTGATGTCTTTTAAATCGTCGGCGTTTATGCCGTGTTCGTCCAATTTGTTTTTATAAAAGGGTACGTTTTCATAGCAACGTTTTACCATGCTTTTCAAGCGGTCAAGCTGTTGTTTGGCGCGCTCGTCTCTCGACATACACTCGTTGGTTTTGTCCCAAATCATAGTAGTCCTCCGGTATTTTTATTTTTAAAGGATTAAGACCTTGGGGAAAACTTTTTCCGTAGAAAAAGTTCCGGGTAAATTAAAACGATGTTATTTATTTAATTTACCATACCCCAAACCCCTTTCAAAAAGGCTTTAATATGTGTTATTTAGGCTAAGTTCAAATTTAGATATTAAGCGTTATAGCCCAAGTTAAAGGCTTTTACGTTTAAGTCCAGAAGGTTGGGTTTTATGTTGTTTTTCATGGAATCCATGAAGATTTCCGTTTGGATGTTAAGGTGTTTTGCCAATACCGCCAGCAGAACCATGTTTACGGCTTTGGCGTTGCCGCAATCAAGTGCCATTTTAAGGGCATCTACAGCAATAAGGTTGTAGTTCATGGCTTTAATTTTATCCAAGATTTCTGTGGGATATTTTGCTTTGCCGGTTATTACGGGCATGGGCAGGATTTGTTGGGTATTGATGATTATCGTACCGCCGGGTTTAAGGCAGGTGATCCAGCGATAGGCTTCCAGTTCTTCGAAGGCAAGGATAATGTCGGCTTCGCATTCGTTTACTATGGGAGAATTTACGGTTTCGCCGTAACGGACATAAGTAACTACGGAACCGCCACGTTGAGCCATGCCGTGTACTTCGGACAGTTTCACGTCGAAGCCTTGGTTTAGGAGCACATCGCCCAAGATTCGGCTGGTAAGCAGGGTACCTTGACCGCCCACACCGACTATCATAATAGATTTAGTAGTATTCATATTACACCTCGGATTTAAAGTATACCGGATTTCTTTCGTTGACCCGGAAGGGTTTGGAAAGAAGTAATACTATTTCTTACATTAGCTGAGAAATAGTATAAAAACTATTCCGGATGCGTCGTTGGTAAATTAAAAGGATTATATTTTACTGACTTATGGCGTTAAATTTACAAACGGAGCTGCATAAGCTGCAACCCAAGCAAAGGGTTTGGTTTATTTGCATTTTTTTGTCTGCCATGGTTATTGCAGGGCAGCCCAGACGCATACAGAGACTGCAACCGGTACAGGTTTCGGAATTGCAATGATAGGGTGCTGAAGTTTTGCGGGTTTTTAACAAGGCACAGGGGCTTTGAGCGATAATAACGGACAATTCTGAAGCAGAGGTTTCTTCTTTTAATATTTCTTCGAAGCGGTCAAGCTCGAAGGGGTTGCAAACGGTAACGCGTTTTACGCCGATGGAATGCAACAGGGCAACAAAGTCCAGCTTGGGAGCCGGTTGACTTTTGATGTTGTAGCCTGTAGATGGGTTTTCTTGGTGACCGGTCATGCCTGTAATGGAGTTGTCCAGGATGATAACGGTGGAGGTTGATTGATTGTAAACCAAGTTAACCAAGCCGGTTATGCCGGAGTGGATAAAGGTTGAGTCGCCGATAACAGCAACGCTTTTTTTCGCGTATTCTTCGCCTCTTGCCTTTTCCAAGCCGTGTAAAGCACCTATGCCGGCACCCATACATACGCATAAATCCATGGCTTCCAGAGGCGGTAAAGCACCCAGAGTATAGCAGCCGATGTCACCGAAAACGATAAGTTTCAATTTATTTAAGGTATAGTAAACGCCTCTGTGAGGACAGGCGGGGCACATTACCGGAGGTCTGACCGGGATTTGTTCTTGTTGGATTACTTCCGGCTGTTGGTTAAGGAGAATTTTGCGGATTATATTTGCGTTTAATTCGCCTATATTGGGGAATATGGCTTTTCCGGTAACTTTTACGCCGATTTCCGCACAGTGTGCTTCTATAAAGCTGTCCAGTTCTTCTATAACGTACAGTCTGTCGACTTTTGAAGCGAATTGTTTGATGAGTTCTGTAGGCATGGGATAAATCATACCCAATTTCAGGAAGGAAGCGTTGGGCATGGCTTCTTTAGCGTATTGATAGGATACGCCGGAGGTGATGATACCTACGGAAGTATCGTTATATTCGGTTTTGTTGATGGCTGCGGTTTCGGCATATTTGCTTAAATTGTTTTGGCGTTGTTCAACTACCAAACGTCTGCCACGAGCCATAGCAGGCATCATAACATATTTTTGGGGATTTTTAGCGTATTCTTTAACGGGCAATTCAACACGTTCTCCTGTGGTTACTACGCTTTGGGAGTGGGAAACTCTGGTAGAGAGACGTAACAAAACAGGTGTATCGAATTGTTCGCTTAATTCATAGGCAAGTTTGGTGAAGTCCAAACAGTCTTGGCTGTCGGAGGGTTCCAACATGGGGATTTTGGAGGCACGGGCATAGTTACGGCTGTCCTGTTCGTTTTGGGATGAATGCATACCCGGGTCGTCTGCTACGGCTATAACCAGACCGCCGTTAACGCCGGTATAAGAGGCGGTAAAGAGTGGGTCGGCAGCTACGTTCAAACCTACGTGTTTCATGGCAGAGAAGGCTCTGCCGCCTGCTACGGATGCACCGATAGCTACTTCCAAGGCGACCTTTTCGTTGGGTGCCCATTCGGAGTAAACTTCGTTGTATTCGGCTATGTATTCTGTAATTTCTGTACTGGGTGTGCCGGGATAGCTTGAAGCAACACGGCCGCAGGCTTCAAATACGCCACGGGCCACAGCTTCGTTGCCAAGCATTAATTTTTTCATGTGGGTGACTCCTTTGCAGAGGATTAGTGGAAAAAGGATAAGACCTTGGTGAAAACTTTTTCGGGAGAAAAAGTTTTCACCAAACCCCTTTAAAAAGACTTTATAAAATTATACTTTCAGCGTTTACCGTTATTGATTTCTCATATCAATTACACGTTTTGCTTTACCCACAGAGCGTTCTATGGTTTTGGGATCTACCAGGGTGACTTTTACGTCTATGCTTAGAACGGTGCGGATTTTGGAGCGGACAAATTCTTTGAGTTTTTCCAACTCCCGGTAATTGGATAGGAGTGTGCCGTCTACCAATTCTACTTGCACTTCAAGGGCATCGGAGTAGCCTTTTTTGGTGACTATGAGTTGGTAGTGAGGGCCAAGGTGTTCTATGCCCATAATAACCGATTCGATTTGGCTGGGGAATACGTTTATGCCCTTGATTATAAGCATATCGTCACTGCGACCTTGGACTTTTGCCATGCGGATAAGGGTACGACCGCATTTGCAGGGTTCGTCGGATAAATATGTAACGTCACGGGTACGGTAGCGGAGCATGGGTATGCCCTCTTTGGTAAGGGTTGTAACTACCATTTCGCCTTTTTCGCCCATGTTAAGGGTCTTGCCGGTTTCGGCGTTGATAATTTCGGGCAAGAAGTGGTCCTCGTTAATATGCAAGCCGTCACGATAGATACAGTTGCCGGACATACCGGGGCCTATAATCTCGCAAAGCCCGTAGTTTTCCGTGGCAAGAATGCCCAGTTCTTCGTCCAGTTTATGCATTAACTCCACAGTCATACCCTCGCCGCCGAACATACCCAGCTTGAGTTTTAAGTCGCCTTTTTTCAGACCGGCTTCCTTGGCGTATTCAGCAAGATATATGGCGTAGGAAGGAGTACTTACGAACAGTGTAACTCCGAAATCCTGCATAAGCATTAATTGCTTTTCCGTATTTCCCGAGGACAGAGGAATTACCATTGCACCCAGCTTCTCCAAACCTTGTTGCAGTCCGAAACCGCCGGTAAATAAACCGAAACCGAAAGCAATTTGGGCAACGTCTTCATCTGTTGCTCCTGCCATTGTTGCAAGTCTGGCTATAACTTCTGCCCACATATCCATGTCATTTCGGGTATAGCCCACTATGATTGGTTTGCCTGTAGTACCGCTGGAACCGTGAACACGAACGATATTTTTCAGGGGTTCCGAAAATAATCCGTGGGGATAATGTACACGCAAATCGTCTTTATAGGTAAAGGGTATTTCTTCCAAGTCTTTAAGTGTAGTAAATTTTTCGGGCGTCATGCCTACGGAGTCCAACTTTTCTTTATAGAAAGGAACGGTGTTGTAAACTCTCTCTACGGTCTTTTTAAGGCGTGCCAGCTGGAGTTTTTCCATATCAGCCCGGTTCATGCATTCTATTTCTTTATTCCAAAACAATCTGATCACTCACCCTCTGAGAAAACAAACTCGTTGTGTTCCTCGGAAAATTTCTTTGTTATTAAACTTACAACAAGTACAGCCACAATAGAAACAATAAATGCGTACATTGCTATAGCCGGAGCCATTGCACCGTTGAATCCGGTAACTATAGCGGCAATTATGGAAGTAAGGAAGCCGCCGAGCATACCTGCCCAAGCGCCTGCCTTTGTTGCACCTTTCCAGTAAAGCCCCAAAATGTAGGGTCCGATAAAGCTGCCGGATACAGTACCCCAGGAGAATGCCATTAATTGCAGGATTGCGGTGGGTCTTAATGCGGCGATGCTAAAGGAAAGTATTATAAATACCAAACACATTAAACGCATTAAAAATACGGAAGATTTTTGGGAAAGATTGGGTTTGATTCCGCCTTTTATCAAATCAATGACCAGTGCCGAGCTGGAAGTCATAACGATGGAAGCAAGGGTTGACATAGAAGCGGATAAAACCAACAATAAAATTATACTTAATACAATAACCGGCAAAGTTTGCACGATAAGGGGCATAATTACGTCAAAGCCGCCTTCGGGCAGGGTGTTGTCAAGGAACAAACGTCCGAAAGCACCTACAAAGTAAGCAGAACCGGCTATTATAGTTGCAAATACCGTTGAAACTATAGTTGCTTTTCTGATGGCGGAGTTATCTTTAATAGCGTAGAATTTATGTATCATTTGAGGCAATGCCCAGCTACCGAAGCTTGTAAGTACCACCAATGAAAGTAGGTCGTACCATTTTGCTCCCGCAAAGGGGCTTACTATGTCCGGGTCGCCCAAAGCTGCCAAGCGTTCTATACCTACAAAAACACCGCCTACCTTATCATTTGCCATAACGAAGAAAACCATAAGGATAACGCCGATAATCATGATTATGCCTTGGAAGAAGTCTGTAATCAAGGTAGCGGTATAACCGCCCAAAACCAGATATACGGCGGTAATAACAGCCATAATCAACATAAAGGTAATATAGGGAATTTGAAAAGTAGTTTCAAATAAATATCCCAGGCCCATATAAACCGAAGCCGAATAAGGAACCAAGAATATAAAGATAATCAAAGCCGAGAAGAATTTCAGATATTTGCTTTGGTATCGTGCCTCGAAAAACTCGGGCATGGTGTTTGTTTTTAGCTTGTGGGTCATGGCACGAGTACGTTTTGCCAGAACCAACCAGGCAAGTAAACTGCCCACTATGGCGTTTCCTATGCCAACCCATACCGAAGAAATACCGAAATTCCAACCATTTTTGCCTGCATATCCGATAAACAAAACTGCGGAGAAATATGTGGTACCGTAGGCAAAGGCAGAAACCCAAGCACCGGCACGTTTACCTCCCAGAAAAAAACCTGTTACCGTCTCGGATTTCTTGTAGTTTAAAAATCCGATGGTCACCATTGCGATGATAAATGCAGCCAAAAAACCGTACTTAATTATCATGTCGCCATCCATTCCGAAACCTCTTTTCAAATTAGTATAATAGTGCATTAATTGTTTCGGGAATTGTTTGTTAATAAATTTACATAAATGCAGGCGTTTTTAAAGCCGATACTATTTCTTACAAAAAGTCCTATGCGTGTTGTGAGCCAACGCCCATGTAGCATCTGTCAAGAAACAGTATAAAACGCCAAAAAAATGAGAAAGTTATCCGTTAAACCAATCTTCATATATGCCGGATATTTTAAAGGAAGAATAGTATTAGTTAGAATTACGGTGTTTCTCAAATAATATGTAAGTAACCGCTGAAAAAACAGTAACTTTTAAATCAGCGTTTACCGAAAAATTTCCCCGAAACAAATATGTTTTTACAATTATATTAAAATTTTTGTCAGTTTTCAAGTGAGAATTGCCGGGGAATTAAAAAAACGCAACAAAAGGCGGCATTATAAACCCTATTTGGGTTTCCGTTGAATAAGTTACCGGTAAAACGCCTAATTTGGGAACCGGTACAATTTGTTTTTAAGTTAAAAATCTTTATCTATTTTGATGATTTTTATAATGTTAAAAACCTGCTCTACCTCCTCCGGGGACAAAACCAGTGCAATTACCCCTGTTTCTGTTAAAAACATAATCTGTGCATAGGCATAATCCCCGATTTTGTCGTAGAGCCGACCTGCACTGATAGTTCCCGCATATACGGTTTCCGGAGAGTTTGCCACATAACCTATGGTTCCCAAATGGGGCAGCTCTGTTTTGATAGCTTCCGCATCGTATCTTGACGGCTCTTTCGTAATTTTAACTACGCTGTTAAGTTCGTAGGGCTTGTCGCCGTAAAATTCATCAAGCCCGGTAATAGTAATAAAGTAGTTGTTTTCCATTTCCTGCACCTCCGATTTTCTCAACGGTGCCCCGTAATTGTTTATTCTAAAATATTAGAAATTCGATGATACTATTTCTATACAACAGCTAAGAAATAGTATGAAAGTTTGATTCACCGAAATCGCATTAATATATCATATGACCGGGCTTTAAAAATGGTTGTCTCTTTTATAATATTTAAAAGAATTATATCGTGATAACACTTTTACAGTTAGTTGACATTATTTTGCATAAGTGTTATTGTATACTAATTCCAAATAAGATGAAGGACAACTTGAACCGCCGGAAAAAATCATTTTTTGTCCTCTGTTTAAAATGGAATCATTATAGAACATACTGAACGTTTCTGAACCTTAAATTACATAAAGCGGAGGAGATTTAATTATGGAACAGAGATTTTGTCAAAGTTGCGGTATGCCCTTAACGAAAAAAGAAGAATTTGCAACAAACAACGACGGTTCTCTTAATGAAGAGTATTGTATTTACTGTTATAAAGACGGTTCTTTTACTCAAGACGTAACAATGGAAGAAATGATTGATATAAGCCTAAAGCATATGAAAGAAATATTCAAAGGCGATGATAGCTTTAATGAAAATGATGCAATTATAAAGATGAGAGGGTTTTTTCCTCAGTTGAAAAGGTGGAAAAGCCAATAACATTGAAATATTGGGTATGAAAAAGGCAACATTGTTTTTAAAACAATGCTGCCTTTTTATATAGGTTTTATTTTGCGAATTTTTCCACAGGTCTGCCGTTTTTCAAATGTTCTTCAACAATTTCTTCGGCTTTATGACTGTCAATATTAACGTAGCAAGTTTGTTTACCGTCCTTTTCAACCACAACTATGGGTTCTTGTTCGGGCTTGCCCAAATTATCTGCCGGGCAAAGGAGGGCATTGTCTACATCTTTATCTCGGATTTGCTGCCAAATTGCAGTAAGTACGGTACGTGAGCCGGCTTCTATGCCGCTGTCCGACATACTTACTTTTACTGTATATCCGCTGTGGGGTTGACGTTCCATAAGGGAAATTCTGCCCGTGTCTCTGATTATGTCTAAATCTTGTGGAGATTTCATTCAATCAACTCCCATGTTTTTTAATATCTTTTTATCTCAGTACTTGAATTTTTCGCCGAAATAGCTGAGTAATTCGTCTCTTTTTATTCTTATTTGAGCCATGCTGTCTCTGTCACGGATGGTTACGCTATTGTCCTCAAGGGAATCAAAGTCAAAGGTAATGCAGTAAGGCGTACCGATTTCGTCTTGACGACGATAGCGTTTTCCTATGGAACCTACCTCGTCAAAATCACAGGTATAGTAACGGGAAAGTTCCTCGTAAAGCTTGCCGGCTTCTTCGGAAAGCTTTTTGGACAGGGGCAGAACGGCAATTTTAATAGGTGCAAGCTCGTTATGAAAACGAAGAACGGTTCTTGTGTCACCTTCTGCCAATTCTTCCTCATCGTAGGCTTCGCATAGGAAAGCAAGGGTTACCCTGTCTGCTCCCAAAGAAGGCTCGATACAGTAAGGAATAAATTTCTCGTTGGTATTCGGGTCAAAGTAGGACATATCCTGTCCGGAATGAGTTTGGTGTTGGGTAAGGTCATAATCTGTACGATTGGCTATACCCCAAAGCTCGCCGAAACCAAAGGGGAATAAATATTCAATATCGGTGGTAGCCTTGCTGTAATGGCTCAATTCTTCCTCGGAGTGGTCACGGATACGAAGATGCTCGTTATCCATTCCAAGGTCATACAACCAGTTTATACAGAACTTCTTCCAATATTCAAACCATTCCATGTCAGTTTTTGAATCGCAGAAAAATTCCAACTCCATTTGCTCGAATTCACGGGTACGGAAAGTAAAGTTACCGGGTGTGATTTCGTTGCGGAAAGATTTGCCGATTTGTCCTATACCGAAGGGCAATTTTTTACGGGTGGTGCGTTGTACGTTACGGAAGTTAACAAAGATACCTTGAGCGGTTTCCGGACGAAGGTAAACTACGTTTTTGGAATCCTCGGTAACCCCGGCGTGGGTTTTGAACATCAGGTTAAACTGTCTGATTTGCGTAAAGTTATGAGCCTCACAGTTGGGGCAAGGAATTTTTTTCTCGTTAATAAATTCTTCCATTTGAGCATGAGACCAACCGTCCGGTTTCACGTCAAGAGAATTTTCCGCAACATAATCTTCGATGATTTTGTCCGCACGGAAACGTTCTTTACAGTCCTTGCAGTCCATAAGAGGGTCGGAGAAACCGCCAACGTGACCGGAAGCCACCCAAACTTGGGGGTTCATCAATATGGCACAATCAACGCCTACGTTCAACGGGCTTTCTTTAATAAATTTTTTCCACCAGGCTTGTTTTACGTTGTTTTTCAATTCAACACCCAGAGGGCCGTAATCCCAAGAGTTTGCAAGGCCGCCGTAAATTTCGGAGCCGGGAAAAATAAAACCTCTGTTTTTAGCCAGAGCAACAACTTTTTCCATTGTTTTTTCCATTAAGTAAAGACCTCCAATACAGCTGTATACAAAACTGAATAAAATCCTGTATGTTTATTTGAATTATTCGATTATATAAGGTTTTTTTAAGTTTAACAAGTATAAAGCCGTAAAAATATGTGTCCGATGAAATAATCTCATCGAAATTCAAAAAGCATACCTTTAACATAATATTGCCGAAGATTATAACATTGACAACAAAAAGTTAAAAAATATTACTGTTTTTTAAGAAGAAGCGAATGCCCAAAAACGCAGCAATTTTCTCAAAACATCAGTAAATATACTTAATTGCATAAGGAATAGTAACAAAAGCTATTCTTCGTAAACGGTACGCTCTTGCGTTTTTATAACGCTTTTGTTACTACTTAACTCGAAATTAAGTATAGTGGCTTAATCTTAATAAAAGTAAAATCAATTACAATTCAGCCTATGCTTCAAGTGTAATTGATTTTAGTACGTTTGAACTAAAACCGCTATAGCGGTTACCGTAAAACGACAACCGTAATTAATTAATCCGACACAAATTTTATATCTATGGGAAAATCGGCATACAGGATTTCGTTAATGGTTGAAACGGTTTTCAGCAATTCCCGCTCCGATTCCATAAAGCTTTTTGTTAGGGGATTACGCATCAGGTCAAAGTATAATTTTGCCAAGTGTTTTTCTTCGTCCAAGGTACAAGGCTCGTCCTTAATCATAGCTTCGTAATGCAAACGTTTGAATATATTGATTTGAGCCTGTAAGTCTTCGGTAAGCTCCGATTTTGCCTTGGTATAAACTTTATAAAGTCCGGAATTTTTAATTTCCGAACTTAGGGCATTGGCTAGTTTTAAAACATTATCCATAATAACATCAACCTTTAACCCTGATTCAGGCTCGGCAGAAATTCCGCCGAGCCGTGTTTTTCGGTAAAACCTAAATTTCCATAATAATAGGTAAAATCATGGGTGAGCGTTTGGTTCTGTGCCATAAAAACTCTCTTAAAGTATCTTTAACAAGGTTTTTCATGTAAGACCAATCGGAAATACTACGTTCTTCACAGGTATTCAAGGCACAATTTACAACGTTTCTCGCCTCGTCCATTAGGTCTACGGATTCACGCACATACACAAATCCACGGGAGATAATGTCCGGTCCTGCCACAACCATGCCGGAGTCTTTCTCTATGGTAACAACCACTATCATTAAACCGTCTTGAGAAAGGTGACGTCTGTCTCTTAAAACTATGTTTCCTACGTCGCCTACCCCAAGCCCGTCTACAAAAACTTGACCGGAAGGTACGGTTCCGTTGAGCTTTGCGGAATTATCGGTTAACTCCAAGACATCGCCTATGGACATAATGAAAACGTTTTCTTTTTTCATGCCAAGAGATATGGCAAGGTCTTTATGATGCTTTAAGTGACGATATTCGCCGTGGATGGGCATTAAATATTTGGGTTTAACCAAGGCGTGCATAAGCTTGATTTCTTCTTGCTTTGCGTGCCCGGAAACGTGAACTTCCATTAAACCCTCGTAAATTACCTCCGCACCTTTTTTCATCAGCTCGTTTATAACTTTTGAAATAGTTTTTTCGTTGCCCGGAATGGGTGAAGCGGAAATAATGATTTTGTCTCCGGGTTTGATATCAACCTGTCTGTGTTCGGAAACCGCCATACGAGACAAGGCTGACATAGGCTCGCCTTGGCTGCCTGTAGTAATGATAACCAACTGTTTGTTGGGATAATTCTTAACCTCGGATATATCAATAAAGGCATTGTCCGGTATATTTAAATAACCCAAATCACAGGCGGTTTTTACGGCGTTTAACATAGAGCGGCCTATAACCGCAACCTTACGCTTATGTTTTATGGCTGAATTAACTATTTGCTGTATGCGATGTATGTTTGAGGAGAAGGTGGCAACCATAATACGCTGATTGGCACTTTGCTCAAAAATTTCTTCGAATATGGGACCCACGGAACGTTCCGACATGGTGTAGCCCCATTCGGCTACGTTTGTACTTTCGCAAAGGAAAAGAA
The DNA here is from genome assembly GCA_964468805.1 of uncultured Defluviitaleaceae bacterium. Classification (GTDB taxonomy): domain Bacteria; phylum Bacillota; class Clostridia; order Lachnospirales; family WRBF01; genus CAYXWM01. Next base: position 14,876 of record CAYXWM010000041.1, on the reverse strand, counting down.
GTACGCCTTCTCTGCCCAGCTCCGCAAAACGAGTCAAATCCATGGGGTCGCCGTGTATGGGCGTATAATCCACCTTAAAGTCGCCTGTATGAACTATCAACCCAACCGGAGTATATATGGCAAGCCCTACAGAGTCGGCAATGGAGTGGGTTGTGTTGATAAACTCGATTTTCATGCAACCCAAGCTGATGGTTTCGCCCTTTGCAACGCAGCGGGAATCAGCGGTAATATTGTGTTCCTTTAACTTATTTTCAATAAGACCAAGGGTAAGCTTTGTACCGTAAAGGGGTACGTTGATGTCACGCAAAATATATGGTATGGCACCGATATGATCCTCATGTCCGTGAGTCAATACGATGCCTCTGATTTTATCTTTATTTTTAATCAAGTAGGTAAAGTCGGGTATAACCAGGTCTATACCCAGCATATCGTCTTGGGGAAAAGCTACCCCGCAATCTACGATAACCAAGTCATTTCCATACTCTATAACGGTTATATTTTTGCCGATTTCCTGCAAACCGCCCAGAGGAATGACTTTCAGTTTATTTTTTTTATTAGCCAAAAAATGAACACCTCTTTAATCTTTCAGTTTTGATTATAACCACCCCTTATTTAACGTAAGTTTAACCCGGTCAAATAAATTCCCAAGGAATTTTCACGTTGTGAGTACGTTTTTGCATGGTTTCATGCAAAAACCGGCGAATATTATCTAAAGTTCTGTATTATACTGATTCCGTTTTAAACAGAGGACAAATAGACTTTTTCCAACGATTCAAGGAAAAAACGACTATTTTTGTCCTTCATCTTATATGGAATTAGTATATTAATAAACTTATCCTAACAAAAGCGTATAGAATACTGTTTTGAAAGAAAGTTTTCTAAAACCGAATAACGCCTTACCGGTCCATATAATCCGAATAACACCGGAAAAAGAAACAGAATCGCAATTACTGCACCCAAAAAAATAAATTCATGCCTAATATCATATATATTTAAAATATTGAAATATGTTAAACATATGGCCGGGTAAGTCCAAAAAAACACAAGCCGGTGTTTTAGACATAACCTGTATAAACATAAGTATTGTAATCCCTGCAATAATCCCAAGAGATCTTCCGGGATTTTTGAGCACAGCAAAAAGGAGCTTATACTTAAACCGATTACATAACCGGCATTTAAGTATAATATTAATTAAGTTTATTATACGTTAACCGGCAATAAAGAATTTATTTTACTGATAAAGAAAAATTATTAAATTCTTCCGGTTATTTAAGGGTCGGAAAAAATAACTCATTTACAAACCAAAAACATTCCGCCGAATGGGAATGTTTTGAAATAACGCAAAGTTAAATTAAACTTCAATATCGTATTCGTCATTATCCGAGAATAATTCCGCAACTCTTTCAAATTCCTCGTCATCTTCGATAACTTCGTAAACGGAGTCTTCGCCTTCTTGGGATACTTCTTTGAGGATTTCCGCTTCTGCGTCCACATCATCAATGTATTCGCTTTCCACAACCAAGATATAGTTATTGCCGTCCATGGTTACTTGGTCTACTATTACAAATTCCACGTCTTCGCCGTTTTCATCGGTCATAATAATGGTTTCCACTGTTTCGTTATCCATATCGTCGTTAATGTTAAAATTGTCTGACAAGTCAAAACACCTCATTTATTTTATTTTTCAAATTCGCTTAGCGAATTAAATTCCGTTGGAATTATTTATTCCCAATTTGCTGAAAAGTACAAAGAGGGACAGATTTATAAAAGCTCACAGAAATTAGAATGCTGCCTAATTTCATTGAACTTGCATTTTCAAAAATTCAAGATAGGCTTGAAGTATATAAACAGCCGCAATTTCATCGATAACACGGTCACGTTTTGCTTTGGACAGATGTTCCAATGCACGGTCGGCCCCCATGGTAGAGTAACGCTCGTCCCACAGGACTACAGGAATTTTTTTAAAATTACGCTTGAGCCTTTCGGCGAATTCTTGAGTCAAAACGCAACGGGTGGATTCGGTTCCGTTTAGATTTTTGGGATAGCCCAGAACTATGGTCTCGATGCTGTGTTCCTTGATTATTTCTTTCAGTTGAGCCAAACTTTTTTTAAAGCTGTTTGGGCCTTCTCTTTCTATAACGCAAACACCCTGTGCAGTAATGCCCAAGGCATCGCTAACCGCAACCCCTATGGTTTTGTCGCCGTAATCCAGGGCCATAATGCCCGGAAAGCTCATCACATAAACCTCTTAATATAATAAACCAAAATTTCTTCCAACAGTTCGTCTCGTTCCAAACGGCCGATTAAACTGCGTGCATTATTGTGGCTGGTTATATAAGTAGGGTCGCCGGAAAGTATATAGCCCACAATTTGATTTACAGGGTTGTAGCCCTTTTCTGTCAAAGCGTTATAAACCTTGGAAAGTATATCCTTGGCCTCGCTTACGGCGATTTTATCAAGCTCGGAGATTTTTTGGGTCTCGGAAAAGTCTCTGTTTTTCATATCAGTCTCACTCCCAAACCTAAACCTGTCCTATTTTCGGACGTTCGGTTCACTTAGAGCCTATTCCCAAGCTAAAATACGGAAAATATCTTATAACTTAATTGGGATAAGCTTTAACTGCAAGGAAAATTTTACAGCCTATATTTAAAATAAATCGGACAGCTTCAAAACAGATAAAATTTCGCCAAACGCATATCCGTCTTCAATCCGGGTAATTCTCACGGGCAACACAGAATTAATAACATCTGCTTCTGATTGGGCTTTCACGGTTATATAATTGGTGGACAATCCTTCATAAATCCCGTTACCGAGGGAGCTTTCAAACAATACCTCAACAACTTTTCCCACAAAGGTGCCCATAAAATCCGCTGCAAGTTGATTGCTGAGTTTAATAAGCTTGTTGCAACGCTCTTCCTTGATATGCTTGGGAATCTGTTTAGGGAAGGAAGCCGCAGGAGTACCCTTTTTAGGAGAATAGGGAAAAACGTGAACCTTAGAAAAAGAAACCCTTTTTACAAAATCATAAGTTTCTTGAAAGTCAAGATCGGTTTCCGAGGGAAAGCCGACTATAATGTCCGTGGTAAGAGAAAGTTGGGGGTATGCCTTTCGTAAAAGCTCAACTTTTTGTGCATAATCGTCGGCGGTATATTTTCGGTTCATCAATTTAAGAATACGGTCGGAGCCTGATTGCAACGAAAGGTGAAAATGGTCGCAAAACTTGGGTAAGCGGCTTAAATGCTCCACAAATTCTTCTGTAATCAATCTTGGGTCAACGGAGCTTAGACGTATCCTGTTAAGACCGGAAATCTCGTGAATTTTATATAAAAGCGAAAGCAAATCAGTATCAACTAAATCTTTCCCATATGAAGCTATGTGTATACCAACCGGTACAACTTCTTTATACCCGTTATCTACAAGCTTTTTTACGCCCTCAACAACTTCTTCCGGTTTACGGCTTCTGACGGTTCCTCTTGCATAAGGGATGATACAGTAGGAGCAAAATTGGTTGCAACCCTCTTGGATTTTGAAAAAGGCTCGGGTTCTGTTTTGAGCGGAGGGGTTAAGGGTTTCAAAGGCTTTGGTTTCTTTAATGTCCGAAACCTTGTTGACTATGCCCTGTTCCCGGCTGTATTGCTCCAGTTCCTCCACTATTTTGGAACGGTCAACCGTACCCAAAATCAGGTTTACACCCTCCATGCCTTCAATTTCGCCGGGTGCTACCTGTGCATAACAGCCCGCCACAACGATAATGCTGTCCGGATTGGACGCCTTTGCTCGGCGTATTAATTGGCGGGATTTTTTATCCGCCACATTGGTTACGGTGCAGGTATTTATAATATAAACATCGGCAAAGTCGCCAAACTCTTTGATTTCGTATCCTTTGGCTTTCAACAGCTCAAGCATTGCTTCAGTATCATATGAGTTAACCTTACAGCCCAAAGTTGCCACAGCAACGCTACGTAAATTATTCATCGATCTTTCCTTAAATATAAATCTTAGGGTGTGTCCGGAAAAATATCAGGTTTTCAGACACGCCCCGGGTAAATCGGTTGCGAAACCGGATTTCGTCTCGAAATTTCATTATGTTTCTCTATTCTTTTGGTTAATTATAGGCTATATTTTCCTTTTAGTCAAGGGAGATTTAACAGTTTACCAATACAAGCGTGGGGTCTGCTTCAACCAAAATAATATCCGGACCTATGCGTTTTATGTTTTGCCAGGGTATTTGATACTCTTGCTCCCTGCCGAATATTCCGAAAACTTTGCCCGGGCAGGCCACGATTATTTTTGTAATCCTTCCTTGCTCCTCGTCAACTTCCATATCGCATACAAACCCAAATCGGGTGCCGTCTATGGTGTTGATTACCTCCTTTTGACGCAACTCGTAAATCCTAATCATACAAAACCCCCTGTATACCGGTTACGGCTAAATCTTCTGCTTCAAGAAGGTTGAATCTTTTTTCTTTAAAAACCATATACGAAAATTGCCGAACTGTGAGCAACTTACGTAAATTGACATAAAAATTTTCAATACTAAAGTATATGCCGGTATTTGCGTTGATATTCATATGAGTGCTTTTCTGACCTTTTAAATTAGGAAGTCCCTGAAATTTGAAGAAAGAATTTTTTATTGACACCAAAAAAGCCCTCTTTTCATGGAAAAGAGGGTAGTTTCGTTCGGGTTTTATATACCGCTTTTTTAAGCGGTTTTTCCCGTAACCTAAGCAACATACTTCATCGCGGGCGAAACGAAAGGTATGAATGCCGGGGTTAGGGGTAGGATAAACATTGCATTTGCCGGAGCTTTTGCCAATCCCTTTTTATATCCGTATTTCAATATGCTTTGGGCCGTGCATATTTGAAATTACAGAAATAAGCCGGGACCGGAAATAATCAGTGTACCTGCTTTTGTTCCGTTTCCTTCGACCCGAAACGGAATTATGTAGATTTGGGGATTTTGAGGGAGAGTTCGACTTGTTGTGTTAATGCTTTTCGGTCTTTTCCGTTCTCGAACAAATTACTTAATCCATAAACTTACCTTACTCCCGAAACACCTTAGTTAACTTCACCTCCTTGCAATTTCATACAAACATACTTAAAGAAATAATCACGGGCGTTTTTCTGTTTCGGTGGGTAGAGTTTATGTATTGTTATAATATGAAATAACCAGAATCCGGTGCCTGACCAATTTATAAATTAGCATTAAAAAAACGGTAGCGGAACAATTTCCGTATGAAATTAAATTTCATCGTAATACAAACAAAAAAATTCAGTGAAAGACTTGCCTTCACCGAATCAATATTAAGAATCTAAACTTATCCGCAATTAATAACAGATATATTTGCGGTTGCTTAAAACGAGTTTACACACAGGCTTTTTTGGGAAAACCTCATGTTAGTACACACACTCAGCGACGCAAATATATCTATGTTTTTTAGTGAGGATTAGTATTACTTATGTATTTACCAAACCTAGGCTTATAAGCAAGGCTTTATCAACTTTTCTCATAAGTTCTTCGTCCATACGGCAGATTTTTTCTTCCAAACGAGCCTTGTCAATGGTTCGAACTTGTTCCAAAAGTACAACCGAATCCTTTTCTATATTACAACGCTTTGACGATATTTCAATATGTGTAGGCAATTTTGCCTTGTTTATTTGGGATGTGATGGCCGCACAAATAACTGTAGGGCTGTGCCTGTTCCCAACATCGTTCTGGACGATTAAAACAGGCCGTACGCCACCTTGTTCAGAACCCTTAACGGGACTTAAATCGGCGTAAAATATGTCACCTCGTCTAACCATCATATTTTTCACTCTCCGCAAAGTAATAATTTTATCTGCGGAAATACAGTAACCATAACGGTCACAATGCATTTTCTCTACAGCTTTATAGCTATAGTATTCCCGTTGCGTTCAAATATATACAAAGTTTTGAAAATCATTTCAGAAAATTTCGGTGTATGAAAACAAGGGTTCCATAAACGGTTAGACGGTGGGTTTGTTATAATTTAAGTATAACCCATAAGCGGTAAAATATTAAAAAAATGGTTCTGTATTCGTCTTTTTTACAAGGGAGTTTAAGGGAGAAAACCTTTTTGCAGAAGTAAAAGGTTTTCTCCCTCAAGGGCATATCTTTTTAAGTTCGTGACTATGATTGAGATTCGGTTGCGGTGAATAAACTGTCTTCCAAGGGAACGTTGTATTCAAAGTTGGCATAGGTAACAATTATTCTTTCACTGCCGTCTTGGTCATAAATAACCAGCTTAACAGGTAACATAGTATCATTGTCTATCCATAATTTTTCGGTGGCAAGATAGGGATGATTACCGGGAATTATAGCTTCCAAAACGGTACATTTACCTTGACCGAAATTGCCCACGGAAACGGAAACTTCTTGGGAGCGAACGTAATTCTTTATAAAGCTGGTAACGAAAATTTCCGAGCGGTCTTGATTTTCTTTGGTGGCAATGGAAATTTTGCCTGCTATGCGAGTATTGAATTGAGAAATGGTCTTACCGTCAAAGGTAGTGATATTCCCTGCCACATTTTGCGGGCCGGTAACTTCAACCCTGTATTCTCCGCTGATTTTGCTGTGTTGCATAGTTTCGTAGGAGTTTGTGCCCTTGTTTGATATGTACTCCACTATGGCCAAGCTTCGATAGGATTCCATAGCAATAAGCTGTTTTTGCACCTTTTCGTAAACGGACGGTTCTATTACCGTTTGAGCAGAGCAGCCGCACAAAAGCATTAATAACCCTAAAAGGGCGTATTTAAGCTTCATTAATAATCCCTCCAAAATATAAGTAGTACCACAAAATCTATATTCTAATATACTTGTTTATAATCCAATATATACTAAGTTTATTAAAAAAATGTGGGCTATACTGATTCATTTTAAACTGAGGACAAAAATAATTGATTTGTTCTAATGGTTCAAGGAAAAAACAATTATGCTCCCTTAAGGTTTCGTTTTTTTTTAATGTAGAACTACCGGGGAAAAACACTGCAAAAACATAACAAAAAAACTCCTCCGGGTTAAACGGAGGAGTTTTCGTATATAGCTATTCTTCCAGTAAGGTAACCGAAACCGAGGGCGGCGTACCTTGCAAAGTCAATCCGTAACCGGCGTTGACTTTGACCGGAAGGTTGTACATTCCCGGGGCAAGGTCGGTCATGTCCACTGTCAGCGTAATTTCGTTATTATGGTAACGTTCTACGCCTTTCAGTTTGAACTCCACATTTTCTGTTTCGAAGTACACGGTACGATTTGTACCTTCTACTTGAATTTTGTCTGTGGAGATGGTGTATGTTTTTTCCGTTTCTTTTTCCAAATTAACGGTAACCACCGTTACGTAGGGTGAAAAGTTTTTAATGCTTAAATCGGTGTTTAAGAAATAGGGACGTAAATCAAAGCTGAAGGATTTTGTTTCCTTTAAATTTTCTACGTTTATGGGGTCGAGGATAATGGGCTTGACCGAATCTATGGCGATACCGGTGCCCACGACTTCGATATATCGGGGCTCCATAGTTATATTGTTAATCACATAGCCGGGAGCTACGTTTCCTTTGATAACCGGGTTAGCTATACGAACATTGGCGAATTTTTTCACCGGTACGGTGGCGTTTGCCGAATCGTGGCTTAAAGTAACGGAACCGGTAATGTCTTTGCCTGTTTCGTCAAAGGCACGTAATTCGCCGGAGGCGATTAAATCCTCGGAAGCGTTTGAAACATCTACAGCCATTTTAACTGTAGCCACTTGATCAACATAGCTTTTTGGACCGCTAACCGTAACCTGAGAAGGCTCGGTTTTACCGGGTAAATCCACATAGCCGGGTTTTAATTCGCCCACTTTGTCCAAAACCACCAGCATGGTTTTTGTTGCGAATCTATCCAAAGTTATGTTAACAGTTCTGGGGCTTTGCTGAACTATCTCGGCGGACTCCATAGGCAGGCTGCAAAATATGCTGATAGGCAAGGGTTCGCCCAAAATACTGGTATGGGAGATGTCTATGGGTGCAAAATCAATATAGGCATTTATTCGGCCCGGGTCACGGGACAGATTTTCTATTATGGATTTTGAGGCACGAACGTATAATTCCACGTGCATTGAGGAAATTTGCTCTCCGTTTAGGAGTACATAGTTATTTTTCTCGAGAGTTTCTATGTTTTCTAAGCGTAAGGGAATAAGGAACCGCTTTGATGTTATGGGGTTGGCATTGTTGACCACGATAAACCACATGATAACGGCAATTATAAACGATACAATTTTCCAACCCAAGTTATTGGTGAGAATATTTCTAATCGAGTGCAGCAGTTTTTTCAGAAACATTTTTTTGCTCCTTACGCAAATGGAACCTGCGTTTTACAAGCTCGAAATTTTTAAGCAAAAGTTTTCTCAAATCATGTTTTGTTATGCCTTTTTGTAGTTTACCTCCGTAGGCTACGGATATATTACCTGTTTCTTCTGATACCACCACAGCTATACAGTCCGAAACTTCGCCGGCTCCCACAGCAGCACGGTGCCTTGTACCGAATTCATGACCGATTTCTGCCTCGGTAAGGGGTAAAATACAGGTTGCAGCGGCAACGCGGTTTTCTTTGATAATAACTGCACCGTCATGCAAGGGCGTTTTGTTGGTAAAAATATTCACCAAAAGTTGGCTGGTTACCACCGCATCCAGAATTATTCCGGTTGCTTCCAAGTCGCCCAAGGGAACATCTTGCTCTATCAAAATCAAAGCACCGGTTTTGTGATGAGCCATTATACCTACGGCGTTTACAATCTCCTCTATGGTTTGTTGGGATATTTTTTGGGTATCGGTGCTTGAAAAGGGTGAAACTATCTTTCCCTTACCCAACTGCTCCAAGGCTTTGCGTAATTCCGGCTGAAACAGTACGATTATAGCAATAAGCCCAACTCCCAAGGTGTTTTGCATAACCCAGAGTATGGTATGGAGTTTAAAAACATAGGAACCAATGCTGATAAGCAGTATGACCACTATACCCTTAAACAAAGACCAAGCCCTTGTTTCCTTTATCCATACCATAATTTTATAAATCAAAAAAGTTACAATCAATATATCGATAAAGTCCGTAATACTCACCGAAGAAATAGACCAAAAAGAAAGGTTCATGTCGATTAATATATTTTTGAAAAAATCAGCCACTATTCTACCTCCGGTACATCGGTGAGGGCAAAGTTAACTTAAATGTATATGGAACAGTAACAAAAGCTATTCTTCGTAATATACGCTTTTGTTTCCGCTTAAACGATATTTAAGTATATTTGCCTGTTACGAACAAGAGTTGTCAAGTCAAAATTGAATCATTAAGATTTAAGAATAATATATTCCGGTTTCCATATTGTTATTTTCAATATGGTTGATAATCTTCATAATCGTATCCGTCAAGATTGTTTAATCTACCTTTTTTTTCGGGTTTTTCGGAAATATCATGACGATGTCTGCGTTTTGATGAGGACATGATAACCTTAGGAATAACCTTTACATAGTAATAATTTTCGTCGTCCTCGAATCGTAGATTGCTGGCACGTTGATAATCCAACGCCAGGTCGAAATAACTGAATACGGCAACAAACAACCAGGAAAATGCTGTGGAAATAAACATACCCAAAATATCCACATTAACTTTACCTATAACAGCTACAAATATAAAGCCGATTATATTCAACACAGCACCCAATCCCACCGCCAGCTCTTTTGAATAATCCAAAGAAAGGCGAACCACCGTGAATACAACTATAACAACCATTGCAAAAACAAAAGAGGTGGAAATCCAGCTTATATCTTTTACAATTAGGTTTAATATAGAGCCGAAAAGTTCGGAAAAGGTATTGGGCATTTCCATAAAGTCCAGCTCTGTGGAGGTTACCGAGAGGACAAGGTTGTTTAAAACCGGTAAGGAATGCCACATAAAAACCCCTATGGATATAGGCACTATTGAAGTCAAACCGCAGTAAAGCCCGGCGTATATGGGAACTATATAAGGCATTTTAAAATAATAGGCAAATAGTACGCCTATAATCAGCAGGCTTTCCTTGGGAGCCAGCCTGGCGTAAAACAATAGTATCAACAGCAAAAATAGCACTATAAAAACAGAAAGCTCCAAAAACGCCGAAAACTGTATCCCAACAGCAACGATAATAAACGCATAAACAGCGTTTACAGGTAATATGGCATAAAAAACACCCATCAATACAATTAAAAAGAAACTTACGGCAGGGTTTGCCAAGGCGTTGAATTCGGGTCTGGCGTGACCTATGCTGTTAATGAAGCCGAATATTAGAATACCAATGAATATTTTATATAAAAAAAGAATAATGCTTTCGTATCGCTTATAGATACATATCAAATATTCCCTCCATTGGTTTAACCGATTCATTGGTGAGCCTCCCCTGATTTGTCCGCAGGTTTATGTGTGGAGTATAAACTTCGCAGCAATTTTTGATACCGAGCCAAGCGTTTTTTGCCTGTCTCATATTCTTTAGAACAAATAACAGTACCGATTACGGTATATACCACAATTAAAAAGATAAGAAAAAATACGGCTTCGGATGCTTCTTTTGCATAGTCCAGAGTAAAAGGGTCTATCTTCTCTATACCAAATTTATGCAGATACTTTAAAATTAATATCAGCAATCCGCCCAGCACAACAAAAAAACGCGTCCATGTATTTTTTTTATATACATAATCATGCTTGAAATAGTTGTTTATTTCTTTGTCCTTGTCGCCGTGGTTTCGCTCATACAGGGCGAGCTTGGTCATAATAATAATTTTTTCTTTGTCTTGCATAGACTCACCGGATTCCCGGACATGCAACCGTGAAATATGTAATTACATGTCAGATAAAGTATTATGTGATTTTGTTAATATCGAATTAAAGCGGTATATAAGTATTATAACAAATTAATGTAAATTAGTCAAAATATATTGCCTTTTTTTCCGTTTTGTATTTAATATGAAACAAATATTACAGTACTGTAAACATACAATTATTTAAAATAATTTGACCGGTATCGGCATAAGGGCTTAGCAACCGGTCAAACTGCAGCTGAAAGCGGTTACTTTGTTTTACAGGAGATTATGTTACAATTATTACATGAATATGAAGTTAAATGCAATAGAGGAAAATTTGGCAATAGCAAGGTAAAGGGAATTTATTAAATTTATTTCCGAGGCAACCAATAAGGTAATCTAACCCATGTGGCTGTATATTATACGTAATTAAGCAGGGTTTTGTTCCTTATTTGAATCAATATTCAGAGAATCGGTTTTATTTTTTTTATGCAACCATCTTGCCAAGTAAATCAAGGGAGTATCCAACAGGGAAACCAGCACCTTAAACACATAAGTTGAAACTATAAGTATCAGTAATACATCGTATGGAACCGTGCCGTAAAAGGCCAAAACGGTGAATATAACGGTATCCAGGAATTGGCTGACAAGGGTAGAGCCGTTGTTTCGAAGCCAGAGCAGTTTTGATGTATTTCCGCAAAGCTTCCAAAGATAATGATAAATGTATATGTCCAATGCCTGGGAAATAGCATAGGTTAAAATGCTGCTTATTGCAATTCTGGGAACAAATCCAAATACAGCGTGTATGTTGGGGCTTAAAAAGTCATCTCCGTTAGGTACAAACCAACATAAATAAGATGTGGCAAAAACCCAAACCAAGGAAGTAATTATGCCCAGATAAACCGCCCTGTTGGCGGCTTTTTTACCGTGGTTTTCGCTTAAAATATCAGTAATCAAGAAAGCACTGCCGTACAAAACATTTCCCAAAGTAACGGATATACCAAATAATGTAACTATCTTTGAAGCCTCAATGCTGCTTAAAACAGAGGCAAAAACGGTCCATGCATAAAGACCGGTTTTGCCGAATAATTTGTACAAAATAATTACCGCTCCGAAATACAGTACTATAGAGCCTATAAATAGCCATTCGTTTATCAATGATGTTCAAACCTTTCTACCGTTATAGTTAAAATGTTGTCTTTAAAACTTACATCTGCCTTGTCTACCATTATGCTTACCAAATTCATGCCGTCTCCCGGGGTATCTTCTCCGTTGCCCATCCAGTAACACTCCTCTAATTCATGCTCTCTGGAGCGGTTTAAGTCTCTGCTCAATTTCTCATAATCAGCCCTGTGTTCCTCGGAAACCTCCGCAGTAACAGACAGGTGAGTTACGCCGGGCTTGCAAGAATAATTGGCATTTATATCTTTACCGCCGTTTTTGTGACAATAACCGATTAATTCATTTAAAATCCTCAAACCTTTTTCAAATTCAAATTTCATGTTATCTCCCCTTGATTTCAGTTTGTTGAAAAATTCAACTGTAACAATAACCAACTTTTCTGTATGCTATAGAAATTTCTGTATAGTCAGCTTGAACGCAATTTTCATTACATTCTTCCGGGGGAAAAATGCATTGAAAATTGCGTTCATGAAAAGAACACAATTTACGGTTTGATTTATAAATTATCGGGTGTTGGGGCAGAAATCAATGATGCTTGGGTTTTTCCTCATGGGGATTAGCCTTGAAATGTGCTATTAGCGGGGTAAGAATCATTACAACCAAGCCGGCTGCCAGACCGTTGTTGTACAGATTTAGTCCGCCGTGCAGCGGTGCAAGGTTCATAACCACATTAACATGAAGGTAGCCTGCAATTAGACCGTAAAATATTCCGTAAGTTCCGGCTATAGGTGCAAGACCGGTACCGAAGAGTATGGCTAAAATGGTGGATTCCCAGTAGGTGCCGTAGGTGTTGAGAAAGCCGCCTATTATGGCACCGGACATTACCGGCAAGGAATTTCTCATATGTTTGCCGAAGGCACCGAAGCCAACGTTGCTGAATATACCGCCTATGGTAGGCCCGTTAATGTTAAAGCCCAGAATCAAGACCATGAACGTGGAAAACAGACCCAGAACTCCCATGTTTATATAAGCGCATTCTTTGTACATAAAATAGTAATCCGAAATCAGACGCCCGGATTGCTTATGCAGCTCTTTCAGGTTTTGGATTTTATTTTCACCTAAGAATATGCCTAAAACAATCAGAAAAACAAAAATAATTACCAATAATATTACCAGAGCAATATCGCTGGTTCTGTTCCAAAAAAGCACAGGTTCTATCTTTATGCCTATACCGGACAGCAGAGACATTAAAAACATCCCTATAAGACCGGCAGAAAAACCAACATTGTAGAGATTATAGCCCCGGTTAAATGTCATACAATAAGCTGAAATGGGTGGCATAATAAATCCTATGATTACCCCGACTAATGCACCGAAAAGAAAGGCAAAAGGCTGGGGAATGTTTGTGCCGAAGGCAAGGTAACTGACAGACGGCGCCAGAGAGGTTGCCAATAAGGTGACCAGTGAATAATTCAAAAAGGGTTCCTTTTGAACCTTGGCATACAACCAGCCGCCAAATATTATGGGCCAAATATTAGCAAGGTTTTTGCCGAAAAAGGAAAACCCCGCCACCATCCAAAGCGCCATAATTAACGAACCGTTGCACCTAACTTTGTTCAGCTTCAGTATCAGAATACTGACCATTACCGATAGAGATGCATTTATAAGGGTTGCACCTATACCTGCAATTTCAATATAGTCAGTGATCAGTATATCTTTCGAAAGAATAATTTTAATCAGACCGTTAAAAATCTCTGCCGGAGGGCTGATAATAAAGGCGAAAATAAAGGTAAAACCGAATATAAACATTAAAACAGCATACGGTTGCCTAAAAAAACTTACCGGCTTAGACAAGAATAATTCGCTCCTTAGCTACTTTCCTATCCGGGTTCATATATGTTGAATAATCCGGTTAGGCTGAAAATTTTTTATTATTGTATGTGACTGTATATATAATTGTATATATGCCATATCACAAAAGTTGACAGAAACACCCTCTTTAAAAACATTTGTGGACGGGTTTACCGTTACTCGGAAATAACCCGGACTCAGGTTGGACTAGATTCGCTTAAATATAATTATTATGCTAATCCTGTTATATAATGCAACTCTTGACAGGGATAATCAAAAACAGTCAAAAGTTCTCCGGCTTGGAAGCCGATGCTTTGATATAGTTTTCTTGCCGCAACACCTTGTTTGTCCCCATCACGATAAGTTATAACACTTAATCTTGTTCTCGGCGGGAATTGGGATATTAATTTTGATATAAGGGCCTTGGCAATACCTTTTTTACGATATGGGGATGAACAGCCAAAAAATTCAACTCACCGGTACTGCGTGAAAAGGTCAATGCACCAACCACGGTATCTTCGGATTTAGCTATGAGCGCCTGTTCATTAAGGATACATTCCGTAAGAGCAGATCTGTATTCGTCCATATCTAATCCGGGAAAATTATCTTTTACAAGGTACAGTAAGTCCATCCAACCTTCTATATCCTGTTGTTGAGCAAATGCAATAAACACTATATTACCTCTCATAATATATATTAATTGCCGGTTAAGTAGTAAAAAGCGTATATTCGTAGTGGTGAGCGACCGGTATTTTTTTAAAAATACGCAAGAGCCAACCGTTTACGAAGAATAGCTTTTGCTACTATTCTTTATGAAATTAGGTTTAATTTGCAAAGATTTATTTGTGAACACAAAAAAATCACAAATTATCGCTCATATTATAACACAAGTCAATAATTTGTGATATTAAAAAATTATAACGTTCTTTCAGCAGCCATCAGGACATATTTAGCCAAGATGGAAGTGGTAACGGTACCAACGCCGCCGGGAACGGGAGTTATTTGAGAAGCAAGGGGTTCAACTTGCTCGAAATCAACGTCGCCGCAAAGGTTGCCGTTTTCGTCAAGGTTGATACCTACGTCGA
>CAYXWM010000040.1:0-27701 GCA_964468805.1 uncultured Defluviitaleaceae bacterium | reverse complement strand
TTACGTAACCTGAAACTTTTTTTGCCATAACGGCACCTCCTAAAATGTGGTTATACTAACCCTAAGACACAAGCATAATCTGTGTTCTAAAAAGGATCAGTACTATATCTGCAAGCAGATATTTATGGCACCCTCCCACGTTAAATCAAATTCGGGTGATATTGTCAAAATCCACCTCTACGGGTGTTTCGCGTCCGAAAACGCTCAAACGCACAATGACGATGCGTTTGTTATTGTTTATTTCTTTTACAGTACCAACGGAACCTTCGAAAGGACCGGAGGAAATGCGGACCGTTTCATCGATATTAATATCGATAATTTCACGGTTTACTTCTATACCCATGGCGGCAACTTCATCATCGGTCAGGGCAACGGGTTTGGAGCCGGGGCCGACAAAGCTTGTCACACCGCGAGTATTTCGAACCACATACCATGTGTCGTCGTTCATAATCATGTTAAGCAAAACATAACCGGGAAAAACCTTGCGAGACACGGTTTTCTTTTGACCGTTCTTAACCTCAAGATGGTCTTGGATAGGCACGGCCACTTCGTAAATCTGGTCTTGCATACCGCGGTTTTCGATAATTTTTTCGATATTTGCCTTAACCTTGTTTTCATAACCCGAATAGGTATGAACAACATACCACTTGGCTTCTTCAGACATAAAATCAACCTCAATATTACAAAAATATGCTTCCCTCAAAATAACCGGAAGTCATACCTTTATAATGGCTTAATTTCCGAAAATTTGGGTAAAGAATGCAAGCCCGTATGCAAAAAAAGCATCAAAGCCCATAATAACTATACCCACAATAATTGAAGTAACAATTACCGTGACGGTCTTACTTGTCAAATCCTTTTTGGAAGGCCAAATAATCTTTCTGTATTCGCCCCTAAAATCTTTTAGAAGTGATTTCAGAGAGCGTTTGCTTTTCTTGGAAGAATCCGATTTGTTTTGGTTTTCCTTCACTTGTTCACTTCCTTAAAAGGCAACAACAAAGCGAAAAGCTAAGTGTTACAATTATTTTGTTTCTCTGTGAGTTGTGTGTTTATTACAGAATTTGCAATATTTGCTGGTTTCCATTCTGTCCGGATGGTTTTTCTTTTCTTTGGTGGTGTTGTAGTTGCGTTGCTTGCATTCGGTACAAGCGAGGGTAATTTTTGATCTCAATTTTTTCACCTCTTTAAATATTGTCGATATAGCGGTTTAATATACAATATATTGAAGTTAAACTGCTATAATATGCAAAAATATTCCTTATGACATAAAAAAAAGACTCCCATAAGCCTATCTAAGTAAGAATATCACCTGACACAGTTCATGTCAACAATTTTTTTAAGGTTATAAAAAATAACAACCCCGTAGAGTTGTTATTTTTCAATATGTAATACAGAGAAGGGGGGTGTTGATTATGGGTATAAATGAAACATTAATTATTGCAACTGTATTCTAACATAGGGGCTTGTTTTTGTCAATGAAAAAATAAAAACTTGGGTCAGGTTGCTTAATTTACATAAGATATTCTTGAATGTATTTATTGAAAAATAACAAGAAAGATGTATGTGTTATAAAATAAATTCATTAAGGGTTGTTAAATATAGTAAAAAACAGTAAACGGCAACAGGTTTGCTCAATCCAAATTACACAAACAGGATATGTTCAGAGCAAACCGGCTGCCGAGAGAGATTGTCCCCATATTAAAATACCGGTAACATTAATTAAAGAAAAGTTTCGGGAAAAGCCTTGCTTAGGGTTACTTGGACAAGAACGCATTTATTTCCTCAACAAGCCTATCAACTTGCATATTATGGACAGAACAAGCCTCTTCGAGAGTTTCGCCTTGAGCAGAGGGACAACCTACGCAGTGCATGCCGGCGTTGATAAGAATAGGAATAACGCCTTCATTTAAAGCAATAATATCCGCAATTACCATGTCTTGGGTTACAGTCGGCATATAAAATCTCCTTTCTTAAAGATAATAGTATAATTAATTAATAATTATTTCAGAAGAATTTCGAAAGATGGGAAGTATTTAAAAATAACTTCGCCCAAGATTTTGTTTCGGCTCAAAAATTTGTTATTCCAACTACGAGAGTCAACGGAGCTATTTCTGTTGTCGCCCAACATAAAATAATGATCTTCCGGTACAAAATATGGACCGAAACTTCCTCGGGGCTCCTCTTTTACAAAGGAATCTTCCAGCGGCTCTTGAGAATCGTTGATATAAACCTTACCGTCTTTGATTTCCACTTTTTCACCGGGCATACCAATAATACGCTTAACAAAAAGTGTTTTTTCATCGTCCGGAAAATGAAATACCACCACATCAAAACGTTCCGGCTCGGAAAAAGTATATGCCAGTCTGTAAGCCATGATCCTGTCATCGGTCATAATGGTGTTTTCCATTGAACCGGTGGGCACAGACGCATTTACCACAATAAAGTTGTTAATGCAAACAGCAAAAATTACTGCAAAAAGTAAGGTTTTTGTCCAACTGATAATTTCATTAATTACAGGACTGTTGATTTTCTTTTCCTTGCGAAAAATTTTCATACACACGCTCCATTGCCGTCTCGTTACTTTAAGTAAAGATGAGATTTAATTTAAAAGGTATGGATTGGATACCGGTCTTGTATAAGACGAACACTTTGTCCCGGTAAGACCTTGTTAAACCAAAATAGGTTCAGCTTTACTAATAATATTTATTTAACGTGAATATTATAACATGAATTATTTACCGTGTTAAGTCTTTTTTAATTAAGTTTATACCAATCCTCGATTATATTTGCCCTTTATCATAAGTATTTACTGATAGAGATGTTCCCATAAGCCGGTTTGCATGTTCGTTTAAAAATTAAGAAATTCAGCAGGTGAAAAGTTTATGTGTACCAATTGAAATAACAACGGCTGTCCGGTAATATATAGTAAGAATATTAAAGCAGGGGGCGAATTATGAAAAAGTATTTAAAGGCGGTAATTATAGCGGCAGTTTTTAAGTTTTTGAATAAGAACAGTTAATTTAATAACTGCTAGTGCATATATTGTTTCATAATACCTTTATCGGGATTTACCGTAAACAGTTTCCGGATTTCCGGATAAAGTACTTTACAAAACACAGGAATTGTGATATAAGTAATATAATTATTAATCGGCATACCGATTAATTTCATACAGTTAAACCGTTGAAGCGGAGATAAAAATGTAAAATGCACTTACAGAGAGCGAGGGTAGCTGAGAGCCTTGCAGTACGCAGTACATTAAATGGACCGCTGAGGGCACAGTCAAAGGGATTTTTGCGTTCCGAGTATTCTGTGACGTGGGGACATACGTAAGTTGTCGGGGATATGTCAGTATCCTGTAAGAGTACGGGCTTTTTTTGTGCCCGTAAATCAAGGTGGCACCGCGGATATTTTAAATTATTCGTCCTTGGTAGAGTATTGTTTACTTTACCGAGGACTTTTTTATTGCTAAAAGGAGGTATTTCCATGTATAAACCCTTAGCCCAAGAGATTAATAATTTAACTGCTCAATACGACGTAATTCCCATCAGCAAGGAAATTTATTCGGATATGATAACGCCTATAGGTGTGTTACAGATTTTGCAAAACGTAAGTACACATTGCTTTTTGCTGGAAAGCGTAGAGGATATGCAAAAATGGGGTAGATATACCTTTTTGGGTTATGACCCTACATTGGAAATAACCTGTACAGACGGATTGATGACCGTTAAAAAGGAAACAACCGAAACCTTTCGTACCGATAACCCAAGCCTATATATACAAAAAATTATGAATGAGCATAAAAGCCCCGTTTTTGATAACTTGCCGCCTTTTACCGGCGGACTTGTGGGGTATTTTGCCTATGATTACATTAAATACAGCGAGCCGAAGCTGGTTTTGGATGCAAAAGACGAGGAAAAATTCAACGACGTGGACTTAATGTTGTTTGAAAAGGTTATAGCCTTTGACAACTTAAAACAAAAGATAATATTGATAGTAAATGTTAAAACCGAAAATTTTGAAAAAGAATATGAAAGAGGAACGGCCGAACTGGAAAAAATGGCGGACTTAATTCGAAACGGCATTCCCAAGGAACATAAAAAGGGCAGGTTAAAAAGCGACTTAAAACCGCTGTTCCACAAAGATGAATATTGCCGCATGGTTGAGAAGGCGAAAAGTTATATAAAAGAAGGAGACATTTTTCAAGCAGTACTTTCCAACAGGTTGGAGGCGGAATTTGAAGGCAGTTTGTTGGATACTTACAGAATTTTGCGAACAACAAATCCTTCGCCGTATATGTTTTACTTTTCAAGCGATGAAATAGAAATAGCCGGAGCCTCTCCGGAGACTTTGGTTAAGTTGGAAAACAATAAGCTTTATACCTTTCCTTTAGCCGGCACAAGACCCAGAGGAAAAACTCCCGAAGAAGACATTAACTTGGAAAAGGAATTGCTTGCAGACGAAAAGGAACTTGCAGAGCATAATATGTTGGTGGATTTGGGACGGAACGACTTGGGTAAGATAAGTCAATTCGGCACGGTTAAGGTTGAGGAATATATGTCGGTATTACGGTTTTCTCATGTAATGCATATAGGTTCCACGGTAAGCGGAGTAATTTCGGAAAACAAAACCGCTATGGATGCTGTAAACGCCGTTTTGCCGGCAGGAACCTTGTCCGGAGCTCCGAAAATCAGAGCTTGCGAGATAATAAACGAATTGGAAAACAACAAAAGAGGTATTTACGGCGGTGCCTTGGGATACCTGGATTTTAAAGGGAATATGGATACTTGCATAGCCATACGCTTGGCGTTTAAGAAGAACGGAAAGGTCTTTGTACGTTCCGGAGCGGGAATTGTGGCGGACAGCGTACCCCAATCGGAATATACGGAATGTATTAACAAGGCTATGGCAGTGGTTAATGCCTTAAAACAAGCGGAAGGAGGTCTTGAATCATGATATTGCTTATAGACAATTACGACAGTTTTTCTTATAACCTTTATCAACTTATAGGAAGCATAAATCCCAATATAAAAGTAATACGCAACGACGAACTTACTGTAGAGGAAATAGGCAATTTACAGCCTTCGCATATAATCCTTTCGCCGGGACCGGGAAAGCCGGGAAACGCAGGGGTTTGCATAGAGGTTGTTAAGGAACTTGGGGATAAAATTCCTATTTTGGGTGTTTGTCTGGGGCATCAAGCTATTTTCGAAGCCTCTGGCGGAACGGTATCTTATGCGGAAGAATTAATGCACGGAAAAACGTCTTTGGCGAAAGTACAACCGGATTCGACACTTTTTAAAGGTTTCCCGGAAAGCATTCAAGTGGCAAGGTATCATTCGTTAATAGGACTAAAGGAAACTTTGCCCGAAGAACTTACAGTTACGGCAATAACGGAAAACGGCGAAATTATGGCTGTTGAGCATAAAAAACACAGGGTATACGGATTGCAGTTCCATCCGGAAAGCATATTGACACCTCGGGGAAATGAAATTTTAGCGAATTTTTTGGGAGATGATGAAATTGATTAAGGAAGCCATAGTAAAACTTACAGCCGGCAACAGCTTGACCTATAACGAAGCGGAAGCCGTAATGGATGAAATAATGAGCGGAAAAGTCAGCGAGGTACAGCTTTGTGCGTATTTGGTGGCTTTAAGCATGAAAGGCGAAAACATAGACGAAATAACCGCTTCTGCCGCAAGCATGAGAAAACACTGCGTTAAGTTGCTTCATGAGCAAGATGTTTTGGAAATCGTGGGAACCGGCGGAGATCGTTCCGGAACCTTTAATATTTCCACAACCGCCGCAATAATAGTCTCGGCTGCAGGAGTACCCGTGGCAAAACACGGAAACAGAGCGGCTTCAAGCAAATGCGGAGCGGCAGATGTTCTTGAGGCTTTGGGAGTAAATATAACCATACCTCCGGAGGTTTCGGCAAAGTTACTGGAGAAAATCGGAATGTGTTTTCTGTTCGCACAAAATTATCACATAGCAATGAAATACGTTGCCCCAGTAAGACGGGAATTAAGCGTAAGAACTATTTTCAATATTTTAGGCCCTCTCTCCAACCCTGCCGGTGCAAAAATGCAGCTTTTGGGCGTATATGAAGAAGCCCTTTTGGAGCCTATAGCAAAGGTTTTGGCTAATTTGGGAGTAAAAAACGCCATGGTGGTTTACGGTAGGGATGGTTTGGATGAAATATCTCTCAGTGCTGTGACAAGTGTTTGTGAAGTTAAAAACGGTTGGGTTAAATCCTATGAAATAAATCCGGAAAGCTATGGCTTTGCTCTATGCAAAAAGGATGATTTGCTTGGTGGCAATGCTCAAGAAAACGCGGAAATAATTCGGGAGATATTAAGCGGAAAACCCGGTGCAAAAAGAAACGCGGCGGTTTTAAATTCAGCGGCGGCTTTATATGTGGCAAAGGAAATTTCCTTTGAACAGGCAATCAGTGAAGCGGAAGAAACCATAGACAGCGGTAAAGCAATGCATCAATTGGAGCAATTTATCAAGCTTTCCAACGAGTTTAATCGAGAGGTGATTTAATTGTTTTTGGAAAAGATAGTCAAATCAACAAAAGTCAGAGTTGAAAACCAAAAAAATCGGGTTTCCTTTCAAGAAGTAAAGACAAAGGCGGAAAAAATGCAGGCTGAAACAGGTTTTCAATTTGAGCGAGCGTTACGAAAAGACGAAATTGCCTTTATTTGCGAGGTGAAAAAGGCTTCTCCGTCCAAGGGATTAATAGCGGAAGATTTTCCTTATTTGGATATAGCCAAGGAATACGAAGCCGCCGGTGCTGACGCTGTATCTGTTTTAACCGAACCCGAATTTTTCTTGGGTAAAGACGAATATTTAAAGGAAATTTCTCAAAATGTAAGTATGCCCACGTTAAGAAAAGATTTTATTATGGACAGCTATCAAATTTACGAAGCCAAGCTTTTGGGTGCTTCAGCCTATTTGTTGATATGCGAAATATTGGATGAACGTACTCTTCGTGAGTATATAAAAATTGGCGAAAGTTTGGGATTGTCTGCTTTGGTTGAAAGTCATACTTTGCCCGAAATGGAAAAAGCCTTAAAGGCAGGTGCAACAATTATCGGGGTCAACAACAGAAACCTAAAAACTTTTGAAGTAGATTTAAACACAACCATTACCCTACGAAGGCAAGCACCGGAGGACGTTGTTTTTGTATCGGAAAGCGGAATTTCAACTGCGGAGGATATGAAATTACTGAAAGAAAACAAGGTGAATGCGGTTCTTATAGGCGAAGCCTTAATGCGAAGCAAAGATAAACGCAAACAACTGGATATTCTTAGAGGTACGATATGAAAATTAAAATTTGCGGACTGACAAGGGAATGCGACATTGATTATGTTAATGAAGCCAAGCCGGATTATATTGGTTTCGTATTTGCGGAAAGTAGGAGAAAAATAACCCCGGACAGGGCGAAAATTTTAAAAAGTAAGCTTATACCGGGCATTTTGGCGGTTGGGGTATTTGTAAATGCTAACACAGACTTTATCTTAAATCTTGCGGAAGAAAAAGTAATAGACCTGATTCAACTTCACGGCAATGAGAATGGCAGCTATATAAATACACTGAAAAGTCGGACGGATTTGCCTATTATTAAAGCTGTTAAGGTTGAAAAAGAGGAAGACGTAATCCAAGCAAACTGTATTGAAGCGGACTATCTTTTGTTTGACAACGGAAACGGCGGTACAGGGAAAAGCTTTGATTGGAATTTGCTGAAGACACGTACAGAAAAGCCGTTTTTCTTGGCAGGCGGGCTGAACATTTCAAATATTCAAGAAGCAATACAAAGAACCGGGCCCTTTGCGGTTGATATAAGCAGCGGTGTAGAAAGCGACGGCTTAAAGGACAGAAATAAAATAATAGAGATTATAGGGAGAATCAGAAATGAGTAACGGACGCTACGGTATACATGGAGGGCAATACATTCCGGAAACCCTGATGAACGAAATTATTAATCTGGAAAAGAGTTACGACCGGTATAAGGATGACAAAGAATTTAATCGTGAACTTACAGACCTGTTAAACAAATACGCCGGCAGACCCTCTCTTTTGTATTATGCTGAAAATATGACAAAGGACTTGGGCGGTGCAAAGATATACTTAAAACGAGAAGATTTAAACCATACCGGTTCCCATAAAATCAACAATGTGTTGGGGCAGGTTTTGCTGGCTAAAAAGATGGGCAAAACAAGGGTTATTGCCGAGACGGGTGCCGGTCAGCACGGGGTAGCCACGGCAACGGCAGCGGCATTGCTGGGGCTGGAATGCGAAATTTTTATGGGCAAAGAGGACACAGAACGCCAAGCTCTGAATGTATTTCGCATGGAGCTTTTGGGTGCAAAGGTTCACCCGGTAACAAGCGGTACTATGACCCTTAAAGACGCTGTAAACGAAACCATGAGAGAATGGACTTCCCGAGTGCATGACACTCATTATGTTTTGGGTTCCGTAATGGGTCCACATCCGTTTCCCATGATAGTTAGGGATTTCCAAAGCGTAATAAGCCGAGAAGCACTGGAGCAAATCCAAGAAGTTGAAGGAAAACTGCCGGATGCTGTGGTTGCCTGTGTAGGCGGCGGAAGTAATGCCATGGGAATGTTTTATCATTTTATACCCCATAAAGAAGTAAGGCTTATAGGCTGCGAAGCGGCAGGTCTGGGCTTGGAAACGGAGCAACACGCCGCCACGATTTCCAAAGGACGATTGGGCATTTTTCACGGAATGAAGTCCTATTTCTGTCAAGACGAATACGGGCAAATTGCCCCGGTTTACTCAATTTCAGCCGGTTTGGATTACCCCGGAATCGGGCCCGAACACGCACATTTATTCGATACAAAACGAGCGGAATATGTGGCGGTTACAGACCGTGAAGCAGTGGAGGCTTTCCAATATCTTTCACGAACCGAAGGGATAATCCCTGCCATAGAAAGTGCCCATGCGGTGGCACAGGTAAGAAAGCTTGCACCCACCATGGCAAAAGACAGCATAATTATTGTCTGTCTTTCCGGCAGAGGTGATAAGGACGTAGCCGCAATAGCTAAATACATGGGGGTTAATATAGATGAGTAAAATTAATAAGGCTTTCAAATCGGGTAAGGCATTCATCGGCTTTTTAACCGCCGGTGACCCAAACTTAAATAAAACCGAGGAATATATACTTGAAATGGCAAGAGCAGGTGCGGATTTAATAGAAATAGGAATTCCTTTCTCCGATCCCATCGCCGAAGGAAAGGTTATAGAAAGTGCAAACCTTCGAGCTTTATCCTCCGGCACAAATATACACGGCGTTTTCGAGATGGTTGAAAACGTTCGTAAGAAAACGGATATTCCCTTGGTGTTTTTAACTTATCTGAATCCGGTGCATAATTACGGCTATGAAAAATTCTTCCAACGCTGTAGCCAAGTGGGTATAGACGGTATAATTATTCCGGATATGCCCTTTGAGGAAAAAAACGAACTTCTGACTCATGCAAAGTCAAATGATGTAGACGTTATTTCACTGATAGCACCTACTTCCGAAAAACGTATACTTGAAGTTGCAAAAGAAGCTACAGGGTTTGTTTATGTAGTTTCTTCCATGGGTGTAACAGGGGTAAGAAGCAATATAACCACCGACTTAAATGCCATTATTTCCTCTGTTCGTTCGGTAACGGATACACCGGTTGCTGTGGGCTTCGGTATAAACACTCCTCAACAGGCAAGGGATATTTCACAAATTGCCGACGGTGTAATAGTGGGCAGTGCCATAGTAAAGATAATAGAAAAATACGGCGAAAATGCCGCCGAGCATATATATTCTTATGTAAAAGAAATGAAAGATGCGGTTATACGGGATTTCATTTGCAAGTAGTTATTTGCCTTTGGATAAAAAATAAGACCGGCAGGGATATAACCTTTTCCAAAACATAATAAAAAAGCTTAGAGAATTGTTTTTCTTTAACGATTCCCTAAGCTTTTTTATTGCACAAATACTTTGAATTGTATATTTTCTCACATTATTTCAATTTGAATACATTTAAGAGATTATTAAGATTATCGCATTGGTTGGATAACTCTGCCGCCGAGGCTGTATTATCCTCCGAAACAGCGGCGGTGTTGCGAACAACTTGAGAGATACTGTCTATACCTTGGGTAACCTGTGAGGTTGCAACAACTTGGGATTTGGATTGTGTGGAAATGTCATGAATAATTTTGGATACTTCATTTACATTCTCAACTATTTTTTGCAAAGCCTCGGAGGTATTCAAAGTAATTTCGGTACCGGCGTTAATTTTCCCTATGGTATTTTGGATTAACAGGGAAATTTCCTGAGCAGAGTTTTGGCTTCTTCCCGCCAAACTTCTTACTTCTTCCGCAACTACCGCAAAGCCCTTGCCGTGTTGACCGGCTCTTGCGGCTTCAACAGCGGCGTTTAATGCCAGAATATTGGTTTGGAAAGCTATGTCGTCTATAACCTTGATGATTTTTGCAATGCTGTCGGAGGCATTTTTTATTTCGTTCATGGAAGCCAACATATTTTGCATTTGTTTGTTACTTTCCGCCGCATTTTCCGTTGATTTTACAGAAAGTAAATCTGCGGTATTTGAGCTTTCGGCTATTTTTTCCGTTTGGGTGCTTATGGTATTAATTGATGCTGTAAGTTGCTCTACTGCTTGGGATTGCTCCAAAGCTCCTTCCGATAAAGACACGCCCGATTGCGAAACGTGTTTTGCACCCATATTTACCTTTTCTGTGGCATCTATTATTTCTTTAAGCACGTTATTTAAAGTATCTGTGATAAGATTTATGGAGTCTTTTATGGTAATAAAATCACCTATATAATCCCCGGAGATACCCTTGGAAAGGTCATTGTGTGCTATAGACGACAATACACCGGCTATTTCGTCTATATAAGAAGAAAGCTCATTAATTGTATAATTCATGGAGGTTTTTATATTATTAAAATCTCCTTTGTAATTTCCAACCATTTGCACCTTCATATTGCCCTCTGCCATGTGCTTCAGAACTTGGGAAATCTCGGTAATGGGTACTGATAAGGCATCCATAACGGCGTTTAACTCGGTAATTATTTTATGCCAATCGCCTTCCAAACCCGTGGTTTCTGCTCGTACGGAAAGCCTGCCGTTTAAAATGGCTGTTACAATCAGAGAGATTTCGTTATTTACCTTATTAAGATTGGAACGAAGCTTTTCTATGGAAACGTTTCCTTCAGCAAGCTTGCCGGGATAATTTTTGACAGTGGCATTAAAATCTCCGTTGGCAAAGCTGTTGAGAAGGTTAAGGATTTCAACGAAATTATCAGCATACATTAAAGTCATTTCATTTAAGCCCAGAGCCACTTCCTTATAAGCTCCCTCAAATAATGACTCGTCGATTCTGTATTCATAATCCCCGGCGGCATGGGTTACGGACATTTGCCGCATTTCACTGATTACCGAGGAGAAGGTCTTTGCCACAGTTGCAAAATTATTATGCAGTCTGCCCAATTCGTCTTTGGAGTTTGAACTAATGTTTATATTCAAATCACCCTTTGCAAGACCGATGGCTGCGGATTCTAAGCTAATTATTGGTTTTTCCACTGTTTTGATTACCAGAACCCGAATTATAAAATATAAAGCCGCCATTATCAAAACAGACAGGCAAGAGAACCATATTAATATTGAATATGCCGGAGCCAAAATTTCAGTGACCGGAATGGCTACATATATTTTCCAACCTGATTCCGGAACAGTTGCGGATAATACATATCGGTCTATACCGTCATAGTCGGTTATTAAAACATAATCGGATTTACCGCTCAATCCTGATAACTTAGAATATTGAGGAATTTGAGATAAAACTGTAAAGCCGTTTTCTGTAGGTGTATAGCTTTCTTCGGGATGAGTTATGATTTGATCTTTATTATCAGTCAGGAAGGTATATCCGCTTCCCGGCACCTCCGGGCTGTTAATAGTATCCACTACATAGTCCAGACCTACGTCTGCGGCAAATACAGTATCCAATCCGCCGGTTTTACCCAAATACATGGAGGCGGTAATTACCATTTGACCCAATTCCGAGTCAACGTAAGGAGGAATATATACAAGCTTGCCGTTTGCCGCCAAAGCATCCTTATACCAGGGGCGTTGTGTGGGTTTCCAATCCGCTTTGGGAACCCATCCGGTACCGAAATAATAAGAGTCGTCACTGTAGCCCGTATATACATCAAACAATTCGCTGTGATTTTTTAATTGATCGGAACAAATACTGTTGGTAACATCCCGGTCATTCACGGTCTTTATACTTAGTCCTACGTTTTTTACCAAATTGCCCTTATCCGCAAGCCATGCGTTAATTTGCTCTGCGGCATGTTCAGCCAGGAGTTGGGATTTACTCAGAGATTCATTTATAATAATGTTATGGGTAATCAAATATCCTATGACAGACAGTAAAATAATTCCCATGAAAGAAGCGGTCAGTACACCCAATGTTAATTTAGCTCTGATACTTTTCATTATAAAACTCCTTCGGAGGATACTAAACTTTTACAGAAAATTATAACATCATTATTTAATACTTTCCATTATTTTTTAATAGTTATTTTTATATTAAACTTTAAGAAAAAAAGTATTTCCAAATATTAGTTGAAAGAATTTTAATGTTTTTATATAATAAGTTTGTTGAAGATGATTTGTTAACTATTCAAACTTAATTGCATAAGGAATACTAACAAAAGCTAATCTTCGTAAACGGTTCGCTCTTGCGTTTTTATGAAGAAAACACCGGTCGTTCACCACTGCGAATATACGCTTTTGTTACTACTTAACTCTAAATTAAGTATAAATATCGGGGAGGCTTTTATGGTTAAACAATGTCCTAATTGCAACAACTCGGATATCAGAGGTGAATTTTGCAATAAATGCGGAACAAAATTGACTGAAAAGACCGTAAAGAAAATGAAAAAAAGTACGCTTATTTTTTTGCTGAGCGGAGTAGGTGTTTTACTGATTGCCGCTGCTGTATATATAACTCTAATCCTAGCTAATCCCGGAAACATCGCAGTTAACGTTGACCAATCAGAAAACCAACCGGAACCCACCTTAGCATCCTCAAAACCGGATTTATCCCAAGAAACCACCCCGGAACCTTCAAAAGAACCGCCAAAACCCATACAAACCGAAATTATGCAGGTTGATACCTCTGAATTTCCTTTGATTCGTTTTTACATACAGGTAACCGATGAAAACAACCAAACTGTTGAAAATCTCAAAGTCCAAGATTTCCTTGTTACGGAAACGGATACGACCGGTAAATCACGGGATGTTAAGATAGATAACTTAACCAAAATTGCGGAAACCGAAAATATCAGTATTAATATGGTTATGGATAAAAGTGGAAGTATGTGGGATTATGATAAGATTTCAGAGGCAAGATACGCCGCCACAACTTTTTTAACACAGGTGGTTGCTCCCAAAAAGGATTCCGTAGAACTGACATTGTTTGATGATTATGTGTCTGTAAGCAATAACTTCACTCAAAACTATGCCTCCATAACCGACAGTCTTTATAATATTTATCCCGGTGATATGACAGCCTTATACGATGCTATATATACGGCTTTAATCAATACTTACGACAGAAAAGGTGCTAAGTTTGTCATAGTTTTTACGGACGGTATACAAAATGCCGGAAGCTGCACTTATGAGGATGTGGAAAACCTTGCAAAGGCGACAAGTATTCCTGTTTTTATTATAGGCATAGGCGAAGACTGTGACCATGCTACAATGATTAGGCTTGCCGGCTCAACCGGAGGAGATTACTTCAGAGCAAGTGTCGACAATTTGGGTGAACAACTTGCGGATATATATAAGAAAGTATATGCAAATCAACGAAATTTATATATTATGGAATATTTAACCGACAACAGCCAAGACTTAAACACTTACAGAAAGCTTGCCGTTTCAGCAACCGATAACTCCGGCTACATAGGCGAAAACTCCAAAGAATTTATCCCGGTTGCCAATATTAATTCCTTTTTTTCAGATAAATATAAAAACAAAGAATTTATTTTACGGGAAAGCAACATAAGACCCTTGAATAGCGCTGACTTGGCAGGTTTAAGCCTTGCCGAATTGCGTATAGCCAGAAATGAAATATTTGCAAGATACGGGAGACAGTTTAAAGACCCACTGTTAAACAAATGGTTTTATTCCAAACAGTGGTATCAAAATATCCTGAAAAAATTCTCTCCGGAAGCTTTCGATAAAATGAAAACTCCGCTTTCACAAACAGAGCAGGACAACACGGCTAAAATAACCGAATACGAGCGTTATATTATTGACAACTTACGAATCTTCCCTGACGGAAACAACTCTTATCTTACGGAATACGACTTGTCTCTGACAAAACCCGTACTTCAAAAAGGTATGAACGAAATCCTTAATAATGCACAAAACAAAAATAAGTTGAATAATTACGAAGAATATAATATAAATTTAATTAGCAATGCATTGAATCAAAGCGACTTATCATATTGATGACGGAGTTGATTAACATTAAGTATTTATGGATTTTAATATTATTGTTTACGGTATCATGTAATTACAATTATTTGGAGGTAGATAAAAACAACCCGGGTATAGAAATTGTAAGTGCAATAGAAAATCCCAAGGAAACGGATGACGAACTTGCCGATGTTCCGCAGATTGACTTTTTGCCCACCAAAAAGGCTATGTTAGATTCCGAAGATTCCAAAGAAATAACTCCCACTCCCTATTCTGATTCCTCCGAAAATAACGATAAGATTGATGTGAATGAGGATAATTCCTTAACCCAAGCCGGCGTTTCAGAGGAAAAACCGCTGGAAGGTTTAATTATCGGTATAGACCCCGGGCATCAACAAAAGGGTAACAATCATCCCGAGCTTTCCTCGCCTACAGGCGGAGAGAAAAAGAGCAAGGTTTCCTCCGGAACGACAGGAGTACATACCGGTGTACCGGAATATAAGGTTAACTTGGAAATTGGTATGAAATTAAAAGATACCCTGGAAAACCTGGGCGCTAAGGTAGTTATGAGCAGAGAAAGTAACAATGTGGATATTTCCAACATGCAAAGGGCAGAGTTAATGAACAAATATAAAGTTCAACTTTGCATAAGATTGCATTGCAACGGCAGTCCGGACAAAACGGTTCAAGGAGCCATGCTTCTCCTGCCCAAAGGCAATGACACCAAGGATATACAGGAAGAAAGCGAAATTGCCGGTGAAATTATATTCCGGAACTTTTTGGCTTCCACCGAAGCAAAAGACGCAGGTATTCAATACAGAGAGGACTTAACGGGATTTAACTGGTCTACCGTACCTGTTTGTTTGCTGGAAATGGGTTATATGAGTAACCCGGATGAGGATAAGCTGCTGTCTGAGGAATTATATCAACAAAAATGCGTTGAGGGTATAACTGAGGGAGTTAAAGAATGGTACAAAATGATTAATAACAATTCTCGATAAACAACTTTGAATAGCCATAGACTAAAAGGGAAACTTTTCGAGAGTTTCCCTTTTATAATAAATCCTAATAAGATGAAGGACAAAAATAATCCTTTTTTCCTTGAAGCGTTGGAAAAATCAAAATCAATTGTTTTTGTCCTCTGTTTAAAATGGAATTATTATATATTCCGTAAATCCTTATAGCAAAATATATGAGTGATAAAAGTGCTTTAATCTTTTAAAATATGCGTACATTTTTGCACAAAAACCGTACACTACTTATTTGCATCGTGAAAATTCGGCAAAGATTTGGTATGATAAATAAGTTATACACTTGAGGCGATTTCGCATGAAATTTGGTTTTGTTTTATTATTTGACATTATTATTGTAAAACCGGAATTGCTATGTTATTATTTGTAAACAGAAGGGTTTGTAAGAGAAGGAATATACTGTCAATATTAAGTAACTGCTCATAATCTTGAAGCAAACCGTCTGTAAAACTTAATATTTATTTTAATATTTTCATAAATAACGGATATTGCAGAATCGGGTATTCCTACGTTATACTATAAATTACAACAAAATCTATCGTATTGTTCCATTACGGACAGTACCCATACGAAAGGAGAAGCTGCCGAAAGCTAATGAAATCAATAGGCAGCGAGACAAAATGGATTACGCACAAAAATCTCTGGAATTACATTATCAATTGGCAGGGAAGTTGGAAGTAACACCCAGGGCAAAGGTTGATAATAAAGAAGCCCTGTCTTTGGCGTATACGCCCGGAGTAGCCACACCTTGTTTGGAAATACAAAAAAATATAGATTTAAGCTACGACTTAACCCGTAGATGGAATACAGTTGCAGTGGTTACCGACGGAACAGCGGTTTTGGGTTTGGGTGACATAGGGCCCGAAGCGGCTATGCCGGTTATGGAGGGTAAATGTGTTTTATTCAAAGCCTTTGGCGATGTGGACGCTATTCCGCTTTGCATACGTTCAAAAGATACTGATGAAATAGTAAAGACGGTGCAACTTCTTGCCGGCTCTTTCGGCGGGGTTAATCTGGAGGATATTTCTGCACCCCGTTGCTTTGAAATAGAACGTCAGCTTAAAGCCACTTGTGATATACCCATATTCCACGATGACCAACACGGAACAGCGGTTGTGGTATTGGCGGCGATGATTAACGCTTTGCGTATTAAAAAATGCGAATTAAAGGATGTTTCCGTTGTTACGCTGGGTGCCGGTGCTGCGGGTATCGCCATTATCAAACTCTTGAAAGCCATAGGCTTGAAAAAGGTTATTATGTGTGACAGACAGGGAGCCATTTACGAAGGCAGAGAGGGCTTAAACGCCGAAAAAGCAGAAATGGCAAAAATCTCCAACTATGACAAGCTTAAAGGCAGTCTTGCGGACGTTATGAAGGGAGCAGATGTTTTTATCGGCGTATCTTCACCGGACCAAGTAACCCAAGATATGGTTCGCTCTATGGCAAAAGACCCAATATTATTCCCCATGAGCAATCCCATACCCGAAATTTTGCCCGATTTGGCAAAGGAAGCCGGAGCTTATATTATCGGAACCGGTCGTTCCGATTTCCCCAACCAAATCAACAACGTTCTTGCTTTCCCGGGAATTTTCCGCGGTGCCTTGGACGTGCGTGCAAGCGATATTAACGATGAAATGAAAATAGCAGCCGCTTATGCCATAGCTTCACTGGTAAGCGACGAGGAACTTTGCCCCGAATATGTAATTCCCAAAGCATTTGACCCCAGAATTAAGGATGCTGTTGCCGAGGCAGTGGCAAAAGCAGCCCGTGATACGGGAGTTGCAAGAAAATAAGATTTTTGAAGAAAGCATTTAAATGGTTAATTAATTTTAAACTGTCCTTTTTGTAAGGAAAATTTGGAATTGCAAACACTTTTTCTCACTGAAAAGGAATGTATTAAATTTAATTGACTGTATTTGGTACAAGGTATGAATCGTTTGGTTAACCCGAAAGGAACAGTTTCCTTTCGGGATTGTCAAACTGTAATAGGAGGTTAGGAATGAACGAACAATTAAATATCACAAGAGAAAACTTAGAGAAAAACGGCATAACTACATATTATTGCGAATCCAAAAACGATGTGGTGCCGCTGTTAAAGACTTTAATCAATCCGGGAGATAAAGTCTCTGTAGGCGGAAGTGTATCTTTATTTGAATGTAATGTTCCGGAATTATTAAAAAACGGAAACTACAATTATATAGACAGATACCAAGAAAATTTAACTGTTGAAGACATTAAAAATATCTACGATCAGGCTTACAGCTCCGATGTATACCTTTGCAGCAGCAATGCGGTGACCGAAAACGGAATCCTCTACAACGTAGACGGCAATTCAAATCGTATTTCCGCCATTGCCTACGGTGCAAAATCAGTAATAATGGTAGTGGGAATAAACAAATTGGTGAAAAATCTTGATGAAGCTGTTTACCGTGTAAAAACTATAAGCGCACCAAGAAACACCACAAGATTAAATATTGAAGCGTACTGTAAGGTTAAGGGAAAATGTGTATCTCTTGAAAAAGAAAACCCCGGGATGACAGACGGTTGTATGTCCGATAACAGGATTTGCTGTAACTACCTTGTTTCTGCCAAACAACGAATAACCGGAAGAATAAAAGTTATATTTGTCAACGAGAGCTTGGGCTATTAGTCCGGAGGTAGCAAATGAGTGAAATTTTAAGTGACCGTCAACTGGCCATACTGAACTTTTTAAAAAGTGAGATACGAAAAAAGGGTTATCCGCCTTCTATAAGAGAAATTTGTGCGAATGTAGGCCCTTCGTCCACATCCACGGTGCATTCCCATCTTGTAGCCTTGGAGCGATTGGGTTATATTAGACGTGACCCGTCAAAAAATCGCTCTATTGAAATTTTGGACAAGGACCCTTCAAGGGCAAGAGAATTTATTCATGTGCCGGTATTGGGAACAGTCACAGCAGGGGCACCTATCCTTGCCGTTGAAAACATAGAGGAAACCTTTCCCATTCCTTTGGATTTTGTAAATAATGATACGGTATTTATGCTGAGAATAAAGGGCGACAGCATGATAGGAGCCGGTATTTACAATAGGGACTTGGTTTTGGTTCGTCAGCAGAATTACGCCGAAAACAATGACATAGTTGTAGCCTTGTTGGACGACAGCGTTACGGTAAAGCGTTATTTCCAAGATAAGAATTTCGTCCGACTTCAATCGGAGAACCCTGCTTATACTCCTATTCTTTCTCGAAATGTTACTATAGTGGGAAAAGTTATAGGGCTGTACAGAAAATTTTAGGGTAAATATTATTGTAACAGTAGCATTAACACAACAAAGGAGCCGTTCGTTGGCTCCTTTGTTGTATTTATATATTTATACTGATTCCATTTAAATAGTAAGCAAAGTATGGAATTAGTCATAAACTCCATCTTTCCCAAAAAGCCGAACATAAAATCGTGTATCTAATTTTAAAGTAGATTTACTGTATATTTAAATATTTAATTCATTTGTAGGCGGTTTACAGCCTGTTTCATCACATACATAGTAAGTGGTTTTATCGTTTATTAAGGGGTATTCACCGGTTGGTTCTTTAAACAAGCGGAAAACCCAATGGGATTTTATTTTTAGGCTATTAATGTCGTCCTTATTTTTTAATACACAGACTATATCTTTTGTGGGTAGTGTTGACAGTATAAAGAAGCTGTTTCCCAAGGGATAGTTAATACTGCTTTCCATAAATTTTTGTTGCTTTTCCGTTAAGTTATATAAATCTTGGTCTTTTGTCAGTTTATAAAGCCGTGACAAATTGTAATACATAATGGAGTTTCCCGAGGGTATGGCTCCGTCATAGGTTTCTTTGGGTTTGACTATAAGTTGTTCGTTATCTGTACCGTAAATATAAAAGCCGCCTTTATCCTTGTCGTAATAATCGTATATTACTTTTTGGTTTAGCTCTAAGGCACGGTCAAGATATTTTTCGTTAAAACAGGCTTGATACAATTGAATCAAGGCAAAAATATAACAGGCATAATCATCAAGGAAACCTTTTACGGAACGACGATTGTCCTTTGCGCTGACATATAAGGTGTTTCCGTCGGCAAGATGAGTTTCTGCGTATTCCACGGCTTTTTCAGCCATATACAAGTATTTATTGTCGCCCAGAATCCTGTAGCCATCAGCCAAGGCGGCTATCATTAAACCGTTCCAAGAAGTTAAAATCTTATCGTCTTTATGCAATTTAAACCTGTTTAAACGATATTCATATAATTTGGGTAAATACTCGTCAAATTCGTCTGTGAAATGGTCTTGCTTTATTAAATTGGGAATATTTTTGCCTTCGAAATTACCTTTGGGAGTAATATCGAAATAAGCGTTATATTTTTCGCCGATTTCCTTACCCAAAATTTTAATAATTTCCTCCGGTTCAAAAATATAATATTTCCCTTCTTCGCCTTCACTGTCTGCATCTTGTGCGGAATAGAAACCACCTTGGGGATTGGTCAACTCTTTTTGTACATACTCTACCGTTTTATCCGTAACAGATTTGTACAATTCATTTCCCGTAAGTTCATAAGCCCGTAAGTAAGCCATACAAAGAAGGGCGTTGTCGTAAAGCATCTTTTCAAAATGGGGTGCCAGCCAAAGCCTGTCTGTGGAATAACGGGAAAATCCATAGCCTATATGATCAAAAATGCCGCCTTTATACATTTGTATCAAGGTTTTTTCCGCCATATTTAAGGCAATTTCATTTTTTGTCAGTTTATAATACTCCAGTAAAAACACAAAATTATGCGGGCAGGGAAACTTGGGTGCTTTGCCAAAGCCGCCGTATTCCTTATCAAAAGACCTTTGAAACAAATTAAATGCTTCGGTTATATAATCTATACCCGGTCTACTCGGTGCTTCATCAGCATCCAGCAATTTTAAGGCTTCATCGGCACTGCTTAATATGTCCTCTCGGTTGTTATGCCACTTATGATTTACTATTTTCAGTAAATGCACAAACTTCTGCCGAGGAAAGTAAGTCCCCACATAAAAGGGCTTTTGGTCGCCGGTCATAAAAATGCTTGTGGGCCAGCCGCCGCTGCCTGTAAAGGCTAAACAAGCCTTCATATATATACTGTCTACGTCAGGCCGTTCTTCTTTATCTACCTTTATGCAGACAAAGTCTTTGTTTAATATTTCAGCCACATGATCTTTTTCAAAACTTTCTCTCTCCATCACATGACACCAATGACAGGTCCTTAGGTCAAGTTAAGTCAGCTGTACCCAATGGACAGAAAAACGGGCTTGTCCTCGTCTTTTGCCTTTGCAAAAGCTTCTTCGCTCCAGGGAAACCAATCCACGGGGTTATAAGCGTGTTGAAGCAAATAAGGACTTGTCTCGTTTATCAGTCTGTTGGGTACTGATGAATTATTCATATGGGCATCACCTACCTTTCAGTTATTATAATAAATAGTATTACGATAA
Source organism: uncultured Defluviitaleaceae bacterium (assembly GCA_964468805.1). GTDB lineage: Bacteria > Bacillota > Clostridia > Lachnospirales > WRBF01 > CAYXWM01. The sequence goes on along the minus strand of CAYXWM010000040.1, from coordinate 6,709 downwards.
TCCGTTATACAATACGCTTGGATAATTAAGGGATTTAAGATCCTGAGGAAATAAACTATATCAAGCCGATGAAGGCTTAAACTCCCTTTTCTTACTACTTAGGGATTGTGTTAATATCGGCACAAAAAAAACCGTCAAAAGACGGTTTTAGTATAAAAAGCGGAGTAGATTTACACCATTTCACTGAAAAGGTTTTTTAAAGTGGGGTAAATCTTTTTAAATTTATTGTACTTTTCTTCGTATTTAGCGGTTAATTCCGGAGTGGGTTCTATGGTGTCTATTACTTTAACCAGTTTTTTTGCTGCCGTTTCAACATCGGGGTATTCACCGCAACCTACAGCAGCCAAAATTGCACCGCCCAAGGCAGGACCTTCTTCGCTTTCGATAACGTCTACTTTCAGGTTAAGAACGTTTGCAATAATTTGCTTCCAAAGCTTACTTTTAGCTCCGCCGCCGCAGATTTTTGTACGGGTTATATTGTTTCCAAGGCTTTTTGCTACTTCCAAGGAGTCACGCAAACCAAAGGCTACGCCTTCCAATACAGCCAAAATCATATCTTGGCGAGTTGTATCCATGGTCATACCTATAAAGGTGGCACGGGCTTTGGGGTCGTTGTGAGGTGAGCGTTCGCCCATAAGATAAGGCAGGAAATAAACGTTGTTTTCGCCGAGTTTTTTGATTTTTGACTGTTCTTCATCGTACTTGTGAATGTCAAGAATTTCGTCCATCCACCATTTATTGCAAGATGCAGCACTAAGCATACAACCCATTAAATGATAATTGCCGTCTGCATGGGCAAAGGAATGTAGGGCATTGTTTACGTCCACGCCGAAATTTTTACCGGAAATAAAAATTGTGCCGGAAGTGCCCAAAGAAATGTTGCACATTCCGTCGCCTACGGTTCCTGTACCTACAGCCGCGGCGGCGTTATCACCCGCACCGGCTATAACTTTAACGGAAGAAGAAATGCCCAGCTCTTCAGCCACTGATTCTTTCACGGTTCCTACCACATCATAACTTTCGTAAAGTTTGGGCAATTGGCTTTCTGTGATTCCGCAGATTTCAGTCATTTCCCTGGACCAGCATTTGTTTTTAACGTCCATAAGAAGCATACCGGAAGCATCGGAATAGTCTGTACAGAAGGCTCCGGAGAGTTTGTATGCCAGATAATCTTTGGGAAGCATGATTTTTTTGATTCTTGCAAAGTTCTCCGGTTCGTTTGCTTTAACCCAAAGAATTTTGGGAGCTGTAAAACCGGCAAAGGCAATATTTGCGGTGTATTCTGAAAGTTTGGCTTTGCCTATTTCGTTGTTTAAATATTCGGTTTCTTTAATGGTTCTGCCGTCATTCCATAAAATTGCGGGTCTGATAACATTGTCGTTTTCATCAAGAATTACAAGACCGTGCATTTGACCGCCAAAGCTGATACCGTTAATTTGGCTTTTGTCGCAATCCTTGATTAACTCCTTGATACCTTCTATGGTTTTTTCGTACCAATCTTGAGGATTTTGTTCGGAATGTCCCGGATGTGGGAAATATAAGGGGTATTCTTTTAAGACTATGTTCTTAATATTGCCGGAGGCGTCGGTCAAGAGGAGTTTAACAGCGGAAGTTCCCAAGTCTATACCTATATACAGCATATTATCACCTTTTTTCCTTTATTGTTTTAAAAACCGGTTTACGTTTCGTTGCAATAATTTCAGGGTGGTGTCTGCGTTCTTGTTGCCTTCGATTATTTTGCTTATTTCGTTTTCGGCCAGAGCCATGGCTTCTTCGTACTTGGCGAATTTTGGGCGGTTAACACCGGTTTCGATTACAGTACCCAACATTTTGCTGTCGATAACTATATCGCCTTCTTCCATGTACTCCTGAATAATGGTTTCCGCTTCCGTAGATTCGGTGACGCTTTTGAGGACGGAAGCCCCTTGAGAATACCGGTAAATATCCATTTGTACTGACTCGTCATAAGTTAACAGCTTTAAAAACTCCCATGCAAGCTTTTCATCATTTGTATAACTGCTTATACCCATGAGAAGTGTACTGACTTCGGAAATATTGTCTCCGGTTTTTCCGGCAGGCATGGGTATGCAATCCCATTGAAAATTGGTATATTTTTTGATTTTGTAGGGATAAGTTTTATAAGTTCGATATTCGGAAAATTGCAGAGGCATAAAGGCAACATTACCTCTGTCGAAATCGCTTTGGGATACCTTTTGACCGCCGGTAAGGTCGTTTATTCTTTTGGCAAAGCGAACGGAATCAACCACGGCTTCGTCTGTAAATTGTGCCTTTGTACCTTCTTCGTTAAACAAAGAAGCATTGTTTGTGTTAACCGCATAACGCCAGTCATAACCGTATGTACCGAATTGGTCCGGTATGCCGTCGCCGTTTTTGTCCTTTGTTATTCTTGAACATATATTATATAAGTCATTCCACGTCCAATCAAGCCCCGGAACGTTAATTCCTTCGTTTTTTAATAAGGTCTTGTTTACAAACATAAGAGTGGGAACGGTTTCAAAGGGCAGTGCGTATTGTGTACCTAGGTATTTGCCGCTGTTGTAAGGAGCGGAGAAGAATTTATCTCCGGAAAAGTCCTTGTCGTGGGCTATGAGTTCGTCTAGGTTTTTCATTATTCCAAGAGAAGAAAATTTTTCAAAATCCTCGGTCAGTACCATGAAAACATCAGGCATTTCACCCTTTAGGATTTTTCTTGCCATCCATTCGGAATATTCGTCTTTGGGTATACCGCTGTGATATTGAATTTTTACATTGGGATATTTGGCTGAGAATTTTTCTATTGCATTATCAATAATCACATAGCCGGTAGCGTTTGCCACATCCCAATTACTGCCCACGAAAACGCCCAATTCCAGGGTTTTATCATTATTCGAAAAGTTGGGATAAAGGGTAAGAAATAATATTCCGGCAAACAATAAGGCCCATAGACTTTTAACAAGTTTTTCTCTCATGAAACATACCTTCTTTTGAGGAGTTTAAGGGTTTACTCCAACTGCATTTTGCTAACATTTGCTTGTACTGCCCAAATGGCAAGTTGTGTTCTGTCTCGTAATTCAAGTTTATTGAGTATGGTGGACAAATAATTTCTTACCGTGCCTTCGGAATATCTTAAAGTGTCGGCGATTTCCTTGTTGGAGGCACCGTATTCTACCTGTCTTATTATCTTCCATTCGGTCTTGGTTAGCTGCTCCACACCTTTTTTTCCTACGGGAATGGTAAAGTCTGCCTTAGCCATTTTCGAGAACAGGTCTATAACCTTTGTGGCTATATCGGGGTTTATCATGGCTCGTCCGCTGTGTACGGTGGCTATTGCGTCGCAAAGCTCGTCCATGGATACCCCTTTAAGCAAATAACCGCTGGCACCGTATTTCAAAGCACTGTAAACATACTCATCGTCATCAAATGTTGTTAAAATAATAATCTTTATTTCGGGGTATTTTTCTTTTACTATTTTTGTACATTGTACGCCGTCTATTTTGGGCATACGTATATCCATAAGTATAACATCGGGTTTTTTCTTTTGTATGCTTTCCAACACTTCTTCACCGTTAGCCGCAACCCCCGTCACTTCAATGTTCTCACGGTTGTTAAAAACTATTTCCAGGCTTTGACGAATCAATTGCTGGTCGTCTGCAATTAAAACCTTAATCATATTTTTTCCCTCGCCTTATGGGTATTCTTGCATTTACCGTAAAACCGTCCGTACCGTCATATTCAACGGTTCCGCCAAGCATTTCTATGCGTTCGGCAACGTGTTTTGTTCCAAAACCCGGTTTTATTACGGGGCATCCTTTGCCGTTATCCTTAATATGCAAAAGCACCTCGGCATTTTCCTCTTTCATGGTTATGCGAATTATTGTGGCTTCGCCGTGTCGCATGGCGTTTGTTATGCTTTCCTGAATAACTCGGTAAATTGTGTTTTCCTCGTCCTCGTCAAACATAAAATTATCTATACTGCATGAAAAAAATATATTTGTTTTGGTGAGAGAATTAAATTCCTCAATCATTTTTATTATTGCATCTTTTAAATGAAGCCGAGCAAGAGAATCCGGCTTTAATTCATTAACGGAACGCCTAACGTCCAGTATACCCTGCCTAGCTACCTTTGCTATAACTTCCAATTGATCCTTTGTGGCACGGGGGTATTTTTCGGCCATGGTTATACAGGCGTCTATTCCGGTGGAGATGCCGGTAAGTATATGACCCAAGGTGTCGTGAATTTCCATGGCAAGGCGGTTACGCTCCTTGGTTTTGCCCATATTTTCTCGCATTACGGCGTAATCGTTTAATTGTACGTTGGCTTCTTGGAGGTCTTGATTTGCCTTGCTCAGTTGCTCATAAAGCTTATTAACCTCGAAAATTGTACCCTGCTGTTCTTTAATTACATAAAAACAGTAGGTTATAAACATTATTATGTTCAGCGAAATCAACACATTATAAAACCCTGTAAGGTATTGTCTTGTTACTTCACCGTAACTTGCCATGTAATCCTTTAAGGAAAATAGGTTAACGTTAATGGTAACCAGCTCATAATCAGCCATTAAAAATATACCCAAAGCAAGAGCGGTTATCCAATATTGACCTTTATTGATTTTTGCAAAGGAAATAACATTGGCAAAAACAAAGAGCATAATTCCGTTATAATTAAAATTTAGGAGAAAGATTATAAACAAACTTATGATAAAATCCACTACAAAGCTCAGATACATAAGTTTTGTGTTATTTTTAAAAAAGCGAGTTTCTCTTAATACAAAAGAAGCTACAAGTATTATCATCAACACTGCGGAAATTATCACCGGGGTCAAGGGATTTTGAGGCACGGTATCCACTCTGGCGATAAATTGCCTTGCCATGTAATTGGCAACGATTTTGTCGGTGGTAATGTATATAAAAACGCTTACAAAGATAACCGCGGTTACGTTCAGTAAAAGCATTAATATTTGTATGAGTTTGCTAGTTTTACTCAGCATATACATCACTGCCATTCGTCAATTTCAAATTTGTGTAAGTTTTCCTTGGTAATTAAGGGTCCGGGTATTTGAATATGTTTTTGTACGGGTTTTCCGCTTAAATAATAATAAGCCGTTTCCGCGGCAGTAAGACCTAAGGTTTTGGGGCTTTGGGCGGCGGTGCCAACTATTTCTCCGTCTTTAATCATGCTTTTTACATCCGGAGAGCCGTCTACCCCGTAGATAAGAACGTCTTTAGTAATTCGTTTTTGCTGCAAAGCCGCCAAAGCACCCAAGGCGGTAGGGTCGTTGCCGCAGAAAACCACATCGAAATCTATACGCATATCCAAAATTCGTCTCATTACGTCCATGGAGATTTCCAATTCCGCACGGCCGGATTGTTTATAGACGATTTCATATTCCGGATATGATGCAATGCTGTCTTTAAAACCACGAACTCTTTTTACTATGGCATCAGTGCCGGGGCTGTCCAGGATAACGATTTTTGCAGCCGGCTTCTTTTTCATCATATCCCGGGCACAAAGTACGCCGGCATTGTAATTATCCGATTCTATCATGGAAACAACGTATTCATCTTCTGCAACCAAGGTATCCACATTAATTACCACAACTCCCGCTTTCTTGCATTCTGCCAGAGCATCGGAAATTTTGTTGCTGTCCACCGGGTTTAGGAAAATAACTTTTACGTCTTCTTTTATCATTTCCCGAATCTGTTGGTTTTGTTTATCCGGGTCTTGAACGGCATCCCTTGTAATTAATATGTCGCCGTTTGCCTCAATAACTTCTTTAATGCTGTCGTTCAAGATACGAAAATAGGGATTGTTTAGGGTCATGTAAGTGGCACCGAATACAGTGGGGCTTTGTTGAGAGGTATTCCTGTTGGTTATTTCAAGAGTGTCGAAAAAAATAAATCCAACTAAGAGTACTCCAAGAATTATGGAAATACCCAAGATTAAAATTACCGTATTATTTTTTAAATATTTCTTTATTAAATCTGCTTTCACAGCTATCACCCGGTTGCTTATTTAAGCGAGATTTTACCACCCGTATTTGTTAATGTCAATTCTAAGGAAGAATTTGGATATACTTGATTGCCGATTAGTGGAAAGAAAAGCATTAATTCGTACCGTAGGCTAAGAGCGAACCATTTACGGATAACTGCTTTTGGTACATTCCTTATGCATTTAAGTATAATATACATATTCCGGCAAAATATAATTGTTTGCTATAAAGGCGTATTGTATAGCTACAATACGCCTTTTGGGATTTAATATATTATTGTTTGTCTGACATGTAAACGTCAACCAAAACTTCAGGTTCGGGTTTTGTACCTGTTTTCAAGAAGTTGTCAACGTATTCAACTGCTGTTTCGCCGATGTAAACAAAGTCTTGAACAGCGGTTACTGCCATTTTGTTTTGTTCGATTAAGTCATAAGCTTCTTTTGCACCGTCAAAACCGATTACTACGATGCCGTCTTCAAGTCTGCCTGCGTTTTCGATAGCACGAACAACGCCTACAGCCATAGTGTCGTTTTGAGCGAATACTACGTCAATTTTAGCATGTTTTGCAAGTAAGTCGGACATTGCAGATTCTGCGGGAGCCATGGAGAAATCGCCTACAGCTGTATCAATGATGGTGAATTTGCTTTCGCTGTTTTGAGCAGGATCGATTACGCTTAAGAAACCGCCTCCACGTTCTCTTTGAGGAGCTGTACCGATGA
>CAYXWM010000039.1:0-27877 GCA_964468805.1 uncultured Defluviitaleaceae bacterium | reverse complement strand
TCGAAAACGGCAAAGTTGCTAAGGTTCTGCTGAAAAGCTACGAAACCAAAATGAACCGCAAAAAGCTTATAAACGCCTACTCCAACAAATCACAACTGGTTTTTGCGGATTGTACGGTCAACGACAGGGACTATATCGCCTTTAGAAATCACGACAAGGCAACCCTGTTCAATACAGAGCTTATCCCCGTAAATGCCACAAAAAATTCCGCCGGGGTTCAAGTATTTACCCTGAAAAAGAACAGCTCAATGAGCCTAATGCTCCGCCCCGAAAACGGCACGTTCCAAGACAACGAATACTACAGAACCGCAAAAATTCCATCCACCGGTCACTTTTTGGCCATGGGAGACAAAATCGGAGGTACATTATGATAGCAGATAAAATGAAAGACCTGGTCGCATCCTCATCGGTAATCAGAGCCATGTTTGAAGAAGGTATACGCCTTTCCGCAATTCACGGCAAAGAAAACGTTTTCGATTTCAGCTTGGGTAACCCTTCTTCCAAGGTGCCGGAGGCTGTAAAAAAAGCCGCTATGAGCATTCTGGAACAAGACGAACCGGACATTCACGCCTATATGCCCAATTCCGGCTTCCCTGTAGTACGCCGTAAAATCGCCGATCATATCAACGCAAACCACGGCACTGACTTTAACGATGAATGTATAGTTATGACCGTAGGTGCCGCCGGTGCCTTAAACGTTATTTTTAAAGCTATAATCAATCCCGGAGACGAAGTTATCGTTTTCGCTCCCTTTTTCGGCGAATACCGCAACTATACAGCCAATTACGGTGCCCAAACCGTAATCGTTCCGCCAAACATCGAAAACTTCCAACCTGACTTGGAAAAATTCGAGCAAGCTCTTACTCCAAAAACCAAGGCTGTTATCATTAATTCACCCAATAATCCCTCCGGTGCGGTTTATTCTCATGAAACCCTGACCCAAATTGCCGACATTCTCAAGCGCTACCAAAAGACAAACAATACTGTAATTTACCTGATTTCCGACGAACCTTACCGTGAAATAGCTTACAACAACGTAGAAATTCCCTACGTTTCCAAATATTACGAAAATTCCTTTGTGGCTTATTCCTACAGCAAATCTCTTTCTCTGCCCGGAGAACGTATAGGCTACATTGCCATAAATCCCAAAGTAGTGGATTTCGAAGAACTTTCCGTTGCCTTAAACGTGGCAAACCGTATTTTAGGCTACGTTAACGCTCCGTCTCTGTTCCAAAAGGTAATTGCTGAATGTGTTGATGTTAAGACCGATATCAGCGGTTACGAAAAAAATATGAATTTACTTTACGACGCTCTTACCCAAATGGGCATTAAATGCGTTAAACCCCAAGGTGCTTTTTATCTGTTCCCACGTTCTCCCGAGCCAAACGACGCGGAATTCTGCAAAAAAGCCAAAGAATACAACATACTTATAGTTCCGGGTTCTGCCTTCGCCTGCCCCGGTCATTTCCGTATGGCATACTGCGTACCTTACGAACAATGCGTAAATTCTCTGAAAGCATTTGAAAAGTTGATGGCAAACTACAAATAATCAGTTAAACTTGTTCTTTTGCAACTTTATTACCCGTGTTTTCGTTTACTGAATATAAACTGAATTTTAATTTAATATGGTTTTATAACCGGCTTTTTTGGAAAGAGGGAGTTAACTAATTCCATACTTTGCTTACTATTTGAATGGAATTAGTATGAGGGAGAAAACCTGTTCAACCTTTGAAAAAAGGTTTTCTCCCTCAAGATTTTTTATTTTAAAATCCTCCGGCTCCTGCCGGTCAGCGAGGTGAAAAAAATGAGTAAGAAAGTACTTGTAGTGGAAGACGAAAAAAATATTATAGATATTATAGCATTTAATTTAAAAAAAGAAGGCTTTGAAGTCTTAACAGCCTCCGACGGTGAAATGGGGTTAAATATTGCCCTTACGGAAAAACCGGATTTAATAGTCTTGGATATTATGATGCCGAAAATGGACGGTTTTGAGGTTTGCAAAAGGGTACGAGAAAAATCCCAAACTCCCATAATTATGTTAACCGCCAGGGCGGAAGAAGTTGATAAGGTCGTAGGACTGGAACTGGGTGCGGACGATTACGTTACAAAGCCCTTCAGCGTCCGTGAATTAATGGCACGTGTTAAGGCAAACATACGCCGCAGCGACGTTTCCGTACCACCAAAAGAAAAAGGTCGAGAACAGATTTTCGGCGATATAACCATACATCACGACCGCTTTGAAGTATCCCGCAGAGGAGAAGTCATAGACCTAACCCGCAGGGAATTCGAACTGATTAAATTTTTGGCAACCCAAGCACCCCAAGTATTTTCCCGTGAAACTCTGCTGGAAAAGGTTTGGGGTTATGAATATTTCGGCGATGTTCGTACCGTAGACGTTACCATACGCCGCCTACGCACCAAACTGGAGGATAATCCCGAAAAACCGGCTTATGTACTGACCAAAAGAGGAGTAGGCTATTATTTTGCCGGTACACCATGAAAAGTATAAAACTCAAGCAAGTTATCATATGTTTGGCTCTGGTTTTTATAGTCATGCTGTTAAGCGGCACCTTTATGATAACCACAATAAACCTACAGGAAATAAACAAGGCTCACGGCAAGCTTATTGATTTTGCCCGGTACATTAACGAACTGGTGGTACAGGTTTATACACCCGAATCCTTTCAAGACGCTTTCTCCAACGAAGTTGCCCTTAAAGGCGGTCAGGAAAGGCTTCAAGGCAATATTTTAAATGCCAAGGGTCAAACCATAGCCTCCAACGTTACCTCGGACGTTAAGGTGCTGAAATATGTGGATACAGCAATTATTTCAGCCCTAGCCGGCGAACCGGCTTTCAGCCAAGGTAAAAGTCTGGACGTTACCGGTCAATATATAGAACTTATAAGCTACGCAGAGCCTATTTTCGATACTTCCGGCGAAGTTCGCTATGTTATTTTTACTCGCTACGATGCAGAGCCCATTTTAAAAAATCTGGGCGATTTGGCTATAACTTTGGTGTTTACCTTGGCTCTGTCCCTTACGCTTACGGCTATTTTGGGCTTTTTGTTTGCCAATACCTTAACCGAGCCCATAATTGTATTGACCAAAAAAGCAAAAGAGTTGGCACAGGGCAAGCTTAACCAAAGTATACCCATTAACAGCCCGGACGAAATCGGTCAGTTAACCGAAAGCTTTAACTACATGGCAAAAGAGCTTAACGAGACCATTCATATTATGCAAAGCGAAAAAAATAAGATGGAAATACTCCTCCACAATATGACAGACGGCGTACTTGCCTATGACAAAAACGGCTGTCTGATTCACGCAAACTCTCTCTGTGAAGAATTGCTGGAGATAGACGGCATAGAAAATATACCTTTCAGTCAAATGATGGATGTATTGGGCGTGGAGACTGAAATATTGCAAGAAGGCTTAAAAGGCACCACCATAACCACAAAACAACGCTTTATACAGGCAAGTTTTACCCCTTACCTAAACAAGGCAGGAGAAATAGACGGTATAGTTATAGTTTTGGCGGACGTTACCCAACATAAGAAACTGGACGATATGCGTAAGGAATTTGTGGCTAACGTAAGCCACGAAATTCGTACTCCTCTGACCACCATAAAATCCTATGCGGAAACCCTTCTGGACGGTGCTATCGAAGAAAAGGAACTGGCTATGGATTTTTTAAAGGTCATAGAATCCGAAGCCGACCGTATGACCTTGCTTGTCAAGGATTTGTTGGAACTTTCTCAGCTGGATAATTCTCAAATAAAGCTTACTTTTACGGAAAACGATTTAATAGAACTGATACACAGGGTTATACGTCAGGTAAGCCTCCTTGCGGACAAAAAAAATCAGACCATTATTTTCGAGCCGCCGGATAAGCCTTTCCTTGCGTATATAGACCCCGGACGAATTAATCAGACCCTTACCAACGTTATAGGAAACGCCATAAAATACAGCGACGAGCAATCCGTCATCGAAATATTGGCGGACGAATCCGAGTATTTTTATCGTATTACCATAGTGGATACCGGTATGGGCATACCCAAAAAAGACTTACCCCATATTTTCGAGCGTTTTTATCGGGTTGATAAGGCACGTTCCAGAGCCATGGGCGGTACAGGATTGGGGCTGGCAATAGCAAAAGAAATTATCGAAGCCCATAACGGCACGATTACCGCCGCTTCCACCGTAGGCGAAGGTACGGCCATGGTAATTTCCTTGCCCAAAAAATAATAAAAAAAAGGCGAAAACCTTGGGGAAAACTCTTTCTGAAGAAAAAGCTTTCCCCAAACCCCTTTCAAAAAGACTTTTATATTAAAACATTGAAAAATATACTTAATTTCGGCCGGAAAGGAGGTTATCTTGGGAAAGCTCTTTCAGCGTGAAAAAATTAAGCGTAGATTTACTTTTTTGAATACCTTTAAAAATCTGACTATTTTGTTGCTCACCATAACCGCCGTTTTACAGGCGGGTAAGCTTTGGTTTGAGGAAATTGCCAACCGCAGATTGGACTTTTCCGGCTACACAACAACCATAAATGAAGCGGTACAACCCGTAGACAGCGGCTTTGCCGTGCCTTACAGAATCCTTACGAATATTGATGAAAATAAGTTTGATGTAATGTACGCCCCCATAAGTTCTGTTCAGGAATCGGATTTTAAGGAAACCGTAATTAAGGTTTTTCAGGAAGGAAACTTTGAGGGTGAAGTTTCGCCGGTTTGGCAGGAATTGGTGAGCAAAGCTTCCTATCTTTGCGAATACGCCTTTACTATGCGTTCCGATATATTTGCGGCGGCTTTTACGGATAAATCGGGAAATTTCTCTCGTAATGTAACCCATTTCGATTCGGTTATGATTATACCGGATATTGAAAACAGGATAGCGGTGTATTTTCATCGTAAACTCGATAACAAATTCTATAAATACAGCATTTCCAATCCGGACCTATATCAGCGTATTACCGATGATATTAGCACGATAGCCCGTAAAAACAGGAAATATTACTGTGTTTCTTCCTTGCAAAAGGATTATAACCTGTTTGGGGACGTTGTGTTTATTCCTACCTGGGCCGGTGACGGTATGGATTACAACATTGTGAATTTAAACAATCCTTATTTGTCTAAGGGTCAGCTTCTGCTGAATACGGTGGAAAAACAGGTAGATATTTTCTTTGATAAACCTGCCTCCAAATGGTCGGGTACAGCCAACGGAGCCTTTACCTATTCCGACGAAAATATCGTGGTGAAGTATTACCCCACGGATATTTTGGAATACTCAGACTATCGCAGCCACGATAAAAACAATACCTCGTCATTTATTGCGGATTACAGAGCGGCGGTTAATTTTATAGCCAAGGACAAGACCGTTATCAATGACTTTTATCTGGCTGATTATACCTCCGAAGAGGGTCGAAGCGTCTTTTACTTTAATTATACGGTAAACAATTTTCCTCTGGTAATCTCCAACAACATAAAATCAAAGGCTCAAATAACCTATCCCATAGAGGTTGTTGTGGAGTATGAGTGGGTAAGAAAATATAAGAAGCTTGCCTACAACTATGTGCCGGACAAAGCCATAACGGAAACCGTAACCATGGACTATATGGGTTCCTTAAACATGCTTGTCCCTCAAGAAAGCATTTCCGGTATACGTCTTGACAACGCTCAACTTGGCTATAATATAGACAAAAGCAAGCAACTTACTCTATACTGGTTCCTTGGTATTGAAGGCAAGGTCTACGCTCAAAGTACCACCTAGCATAAAAATAAAATATATACTAATTCCAAATAAAATGAAGGACAAAAATAATCGTTTTTTCCTTGAACCGTTGGAAAAAATCAATTATTTTTGTCCTCTGTTTAAAATGGAATCATTATAATTAAACCCGGGGAAGCTATTGATAAAAGTTTCCCCGAGATAATATCTCTCAAAAACCCCATAAATATGGGACAATTTCTAAATATATAAAATTCCCCAATTTTTTTTAAAAAAGTGCTTGACATTATATATACCGGGTGCTATAATTCGTACTTGTGAACGACAGCTAAACAAAAACAACCAACTAAGGCCCAGTAGCTCAGTTGGTCAGAGCGCCGGCCTGTCACGCCGGAGGTCGAGGGTTCGAGCCCCTTCTGGGTCGCTAATAAAAAGCAGAAGAACATTAATATGTTTTCTGCTTTTTTTGCGTTGTTCGAAAATTTAAGGCAGTTCTGATTTAAAACTTTGTGGGAGAAAACTTTTTAAGCTTTAAAAGGTTTTCTCCCTTAAACCTTCTCTTTGGAAATTGCCCACAATAAAAAGTATATTAAATTCAAAGCAGATACATCATAGCCTCAATATTAATCCTCTTGCTCCGGTACTGTTAAATCTCGTCGGATATTACTGCAATACATTTGATGGTTTTCTATGAGCCGTTGGTCGTCGGGAGCCAAGGCTATTGCCATTTCAGATAATTTTATTGCCTTATTCCTCATGCCCAAATAATAGGAGGATAACGCCGCCAAATCATATAGCGTTTCGTCCCAGGCAAATTTTTCGTTTATATATCCCAAAGACCGAGTCTTGATGCTCAAGGCGTTTTCGGAAAAATAATACATGGTTTCAAAGTCTTCCTGCATACAGGACAGTAATGCCATTTCCACATAAGGCTCTCTTACATTGGGGCATTCGCCCATAGCTCTGAATAACCATTTTTTAGCCTCTTGGTAATCGCCCTTGTCTTTATATATTCGAGAAATATAACGCATGGCGGCGGAGCGTTCTTCTTCCCAGAAGCTGTTTGCAGACCTCAAATACTTTTTAAACACTTCCAAAGCCCTGCCCGGGTTTCCCACATACATATAATCCCTACCCAAGTAGAAAAGATTTCTGGGGCTTTCTATATTTTCTCTTTCAAGGTATGAGTTTAATATATTGGCGGTTTCGTCCGCCTCTCTTATATTTCGGGTAAATTCAACGCCCTCGGCGAATACTCCCAACTCCGGTTTTTTGCCGGAGTATTGCAGCATGGGAAAGGTTGGATTTATCCAGCTATAATCCTTGCGAGAGTGTATCCTGTGGTTAATATGCCCTGCTACGACGTCCCCTTGGTCATTTACGAGATTGTAGCGGTACAACCCCCGGGTTGCATCTTTATTCCAAGCTTGCTCTACCTTTTCTCTCCAACCGGGGCTTATTACCTCGTCCAACTCTGCATAAACACAGATGTCTATATCCGGCGGGATAAATTTTAGGCATTGATTTACGGCGTAATCATACCTGAAATCCTTAGGCTCTACAGTCCGCACCAAAGCACCCTTGGCTTTTAACAACTCAGCCGTTCTATCCTCCGAGTTCATGTCCGCCACTACTGTCAAATCTGCCTCTTTTGCGAAATCCATAAACCTGTCTGCATATTGCGCACGGTTTTTACATATGGAGTAAACACAAATTCTGTATTTGGTCATGCTAACTTCCCCTTTGCTTTTTATATTAACCGGATTGTTTATTTACGAAATTAAAAATCATCATTCAGACTGTAAACCTGCTTATGAAATGGGAAATACACAGATTTTTACCTTACTGATAATTTATAATCTATCCAAGCAAAATGTACCTATAAGTTGTTTAATATTATTCTTTTTTCGAATGAATCAGTAACAAAAGCGTATATTCGCAGTGGTGAGCGACCGGTGTTTTTTTATAAAAACGCAAGAGCGGACCGTTTACGAAGAATAGCTGCTGTTACTATTCCTTATGCAATTAAGTAGTAATAATCTCTTACCGGTAAAAATTCACCCTCGGCTTTATTGTCAAAAAGAGACTGAAATCGTCGCTAAATTAATTCATTTATCGTAAATTAGCACAACCGGGACCAAATTCGTTTTAAACGGCAATATATCCCTGTATTAATCATAAAATAAAATGTAAATTAACTTGACTTGTTCATTCATATTGCTGTAAACTATTATTGAACGAAAGGGCGTGTTATATGATAATAATACAAAACATGTATAAATTATGCAGGGTTGTTGTATAAAAGTAACTGTGTATTTGTTAAATAATTGCTCTTATTGGCTAATAATTTAACAAATAGCGGTTTTCTTGATTATTCGACATCTTTGGATATATTACATATAAGTTAAGCCGTATTTTATGTTTGATTGTGCTGTTTTAATGCACCTTATCAAGCAAGAGGAGACATAATCAATTTTTTTATCGCACAACACTTGAAAGTGCATACGTACGGATTTCGGTTGTGCAAAAGCGCATAACCGTCAAAATAGCCAAAATAATCGGACTGTTTCGGCAAAATTCCATACAACTCCCTTAGGTATTATTAATTAATTTTTTGAGAGGAGAATAAATAATGGAAATCAGAAACAATGCGTTAAAAGCATGGGTAGACGAAATGGCGGCAATGACCAAACCGAATAAAATCGTTTGGATAGACGGAAGCGAAGAACAACTGGCGGAATTACGTAAGGAAGCGTTGGCAACCGGTGAAATAATCCAACTGAACCAAGAAAAATATCCGGGTTGCTATTTACATAGGTCAGCAATAAACGACGTAGCGAGAGTTGAAGACAGAACCTTTATCTGCACTACCGATAAAGAAGACGCAGGCCCAACCAATAACTGGATGAGCCCTAAAGACATGTACGCAAAACTTGAAAAACTCTTTGACGGCTGTATGAACGGTCGAACTATGTACGTTATACCATACTCCATGGGCGTGGTAGGCTCGGAATTTGCAAAAGTCGGTATAGAAATAACCGACTCAATTTACGTGGTTTTAAGCATGGCTATCATGACCAGAATCGGAAGCAAGGTTATGGATGCTCTGGGTGAGGACGGTATATTTATCAAGGGACTGCATTCCAAGGCAAACATTGAGGAGGAACACAGATACATTGCACATTTCCCGGAGGATTACGCCATCTGGTCCATTAATTCCGGCTACGGCGGAAACGTTCTCTTGGGCAAAAAATGCTTCGCTTTGAGAATAGCCTCATATCTGGGCAAAAAAGAAGGCTGGCTTGCGGAGCATATGCTTATTTTAAGAATCGAAACCCCGGAGGGCGACGTGAAACATGTTGCGGCGGCTTTCCCTTCAGCATGCGGAAAAACAAACCTTGCCATGCTAATTCCTCCGGAAGTGTACCTGCAAAAAGGCTACAAGGTACATTGCGTGGGCGATGACATTGCTTGGCTGAGAATAGGCGAAGACGGAAGACTTTGGGCTGTAAATCCCGAAGCCGGCTTTTTCGGCGTTGCACCGGGAACAGGCGAAAAATCCAACCCCAATGCCTTGGCTTGCGTTAAGAAAAACTCCATTTTTACAAATGTTGTACATAATCTGGATGAAAATACAGTTTGGTGGGAAGGATTGGACAAAAATCCTCCGAAAAACGCTCTCAACTGGAAAGGCGAAAAATGGGACGGCTCCGACGGTTCCAAAGGCGCTCATCCCAATTCTCGCTTTACGGCTCCTGCGGTAAATTGCCCCTGTATTTCACCGTCCTTTGAGAAAGGCGAACCTGTACCCATATCCGCAATTATTTTCGGCGGCAGACGTGCCAAAACCGCTCCTCTGGTTTATCAATCAAGAGATTGGGAACATGGCGTTTTCGTGGGTTCCGTTATGGCTTCCGAAACTACTGCGGCGGCTGTGGGTGCTGTAGGCGTGGTTCGTCGCGATCCTATGGCTATGTTGCCTTTCTGCGGATACCACATGGGCGATTATTTCAATCACTGGCTGGATATAGGTACAAAACTAAGCAATCCTCCGAAAATATTCAACGTTAACTGGTTCAGAACAGACGACGAAGGCAACTTTATCTGGCCGGGCTTCGGCGACAACCTTCGTGTTTTGGACTGGATAATCAAGAGAGCGGACAATAAAATCGAAGCCGTGGAAACTTCCATCGGCTATCTTCCCAACCCCTCAGATATTAATGTAGACGGCTTGGATATGGACGAATCCGTGGTAGAAAACCTTTTAAGCGTTGACCCTGCTCTGTGGGCAGAAGAAGTTGAAGGCATTAAGGAATTCTACGCAAAAATCGGCGAACGCCTGCCCGAAGCCCTTAAAATACAGTTGGAAAACTTAGAGTCAAAATTGCAATCTTATGCTTTACAACCGGAATGTTAAGTGATATTATTTAATTATCACGGATAACCGGAATTTTTAAGCAAAAAATCGTTTATCCTTGTGAATTTTCCCGGAAAATTTTCCCTTACCGGTGTAAAATTTTCCCTAACTTAAGATAAAACATAAATTTTATGCAAATACGGTCTGAAATCCCTAACCTATGCCTAATTTCGGCATAGGTTAGATTTGTCGTAGTTTGCTCTAGGCGGAGGTGCCCGATTGTATTCGAAAGGCTCAAAAGGCGGTTGGGTTTTGGTCATATGTTTGTTGGCCGGCATTACGGCAGGCGGTGCCTTAGGGGAATATTTGGGCAGTATGCAAAACATGGAATGGCTGAAAATGGGGCAAAGTTTTGGTATAACGGAACCGTTTAAGTTAAACCTGGGAATTTTGCTGCTGCAGCTGGGCTTTGTTTTCAAAATTAACGTTGCAAGCATACTCGGCATGATTGTAGGCATATTTGTATACAAAAAACTCTAAAATAAATCGGATACAAATCTTGTACAGCGGTTTAAGTTATTACAGCTAAACCACTATATTATCATAAAGCAATACGGAATTTACAAGGAGGAAACCTTATAATGAAAAAGATTGTTCTTGCCTCAGCCTCTCCCCGACGTCAGATGCTCTTGAATCAAGTGGGTATACCCTTTGAAGTAGTGGTCACCAATATCGATGAGACCGTTGATTCTGAGGTATCTCCCTTTGACCTTGCCAAGATTTTATCGGCGAGAAAGGCTACGGCAGCTTTAGAACAGATTAAAGACCAGGCTTTAGTTATTGGTGCGGATACCGTAGTATCCATTCACGGTAAGGTATTCGGAAAACCGAAAAACGACGACGAAGCCTTTAATATGTTGCACCAACTTCAAGGCGAGCATCATTCCGTATATACCGGCGTTACCATAATTAACAAAAACGCCGACAGCAACGAAACCAAGACCTTTGTGGATACCACTATCGTTTATATGAGCCAATTGACCGACGATGAAATCCGCCAATATATAAAAACCGGAGAACCCTTTAACAAAGCCGGCGGCTACGCCATCCAAGACTTGGGTGCTCTCTTTGTGGAAAAAATAGTTGGTGACTACTACACAGTCGTGGGACTTCCTTTGGTTAAGGTCTACAAGGTTCTTCACGAATACGGATATAATATGTTTGAACACAGATAATAAACATAAATTACCGGCAAAGCAAATCTATCTTTCTTTAATGAGGATTTTATAAATATAAGAGAGTTTTCGCTTCTGCGAAAACTCTTTATTATTACCGAAACTTCAAAAGAACTCATATTAATTTAATATTATTTCAATACCTTCTTAATATAAATATTCTACATTATAATTCAGCTCGTATGAGCTTTATTTTTTTGTTGATAATTAGAAAAATAGAGTGTATTATATAATAGATTATTCCACCTTTTTTGCAAGGATTAACATTTTATCCTGTAAATAACCCGTTTACAGGGTATGCAAATAAGTGTATCAATCTATAGGGAATTTATTGGGTTATGCAAATTTTGATACAGTTATACTTAATTACATAAAGAATAGCTTTTATTACCATTCCTTTTGTTATTAAGTTAATTAACGTTGAATATTACACCGATTCGTGCTTTTTGTAGAGCTAATGATTCTCGGGGTAAAACCGGGTATTTTTTTGTATATTGGCAAGGCACTGTATTGGGTTATATATACTTAGATGAATGAACAGTAAAAAGCATTTAAGTATAATACTATTTCTTTATTAATGGTTATTTGCATAAAGTTAGCGGCAGGTCTGTTTTAAACAGATATATAGCCAACGCCATACAGCACAACATTTATTTTCGATCATAGGTCAAGAAATAGTATAATACAAGGAACCGGAGGGAATCAAAAGATGTTTTCAAGAGATTTAGGTATAGACTTAGGAACGGCAAATACTTTGGTATTTGTAAAGAATAAAGGAATAATTGTAAACGAGCCGTCTGTTGTGGCTATTAATTCCATGACCAGAGAAGTTTTGGCAGTAGGTAACGAAGCCAAGCAAATGATAGGCCGCACACCCGGCACCATTGTAGCTATAAGACCCATGAAAGACGGGGTTATTGCAGATTTTGAAACTACGCAAGCCATGCTTAAATATTTCATCAGACTTGCTTATACCCGTTCGCTGTTCTCTATGCGACCCAGGGTAGTTGTTTGCGTACCTTCCGGTGTTACGGAGGTTGAAAAAAGAGCGGTAATGGAGGCAACAATTTCCTCCGGTGCCAGAGAAAAAGACGCTTATTTAATCGAAGAACCCATGGCGGCTGCCATCGGCTCCGGTCTGCCGGTTGAAGAACCCACAGGCTCCATGGTTGTTGATATAGGCGGCGGTACCAGTGAAGTTGCGGTTATTTCCCTTGGGGGTATAGTAACCAGCAAATCTCTGCGTATAGCCGGGGACGAGTTGGACGAGCATATTGTGAACTATGTTAAAAAAGAGTACAACCTTGCCATAGGCGAACGTACAGCCGAAGAAATCAAAGTTTCCATAGGCTCCTGCTTTAATTCCGACAAAAAAGTATCCATGGACATACGCGGTCGAGATTTGGTTTCCGGTCTGCCCAAAACCATAAACATCTCTTCCTATGAAGTCAGCCAAGCCATAGCGGAACCTGTCAGTGCAATTATTGACGCCATCAAATACACTTTGGAAAAAACCCCTCCGGAATTGGCTTCGGATATTATGGAATCGGGCATTATGCTTACCGGCGGCGGTGCTTTGCTTTCCGGCCTTGACGAGCTTATTAGCCACGAAACCGGTATGCCCGTAAATATAGCCGATGAACCCCTTAACTGCGTTGCTTTGGGAACCGGTCTGGTTCTGGAGCATATACAATCCCTTAAAAATGTATTGATAACTTCAAGAAAATTAAAGATGTAATTTTTATAAATGATACAAATAAGCATTTCCATATGTAAATTTACGAAAGGAGAGCCGTCGGAATTGATTTTGTGGGGAAAAATCCGGCGGTGTTGAAATCAGTGGAATTTTTATCCAGGCACAAACGCGCCTTTATAATTATAATGTCGTTAATTTGCATAGTCGCTATAATTTTTTCCCTAACGGTAAGAGACAAGCCCGGTTTCTTTGAAAACATTCTGGGCTATGTGGTTACTCCTGTGCAGCAAGCCTCAGCAGGGGTTGCGGACTGGGTTGGTGACAGGTTTTCCTATTTTACGGATATAGACAAAATGGAAGCCGAAAACCGCAGCCTGAAAGCCGAGCTGGATTCTTTGAGGGCCGATAATCGTCGTCTTAAATTAATAGAAGCGGAAAACGAAAAACTCAGCGAACTGCTGAAAATGGATAAAAAATATCCCGATTATCCCAAGCTTGGTGCCCAAATCATAGCACAGGACTCCAGTAACTGGTATGACACCTATATTATAAACAAAGGCGAATCCGCCGGGGTTTATAAACACATGGTAGTGTTGGGTTCCGGCGGTCTTGCAGGTCAAATCATGGAGGCAGGCTCCGGCTATGCAAAGGTTTTGTCTATTTTGGACGATACCAGCAAGGTCAGTGCCATGTCCGTGCGTTCGGAGGATGCCGGGATAGTTAAAGGCGACCGTACCCTTATGAAAGACGGTCTTTGCCGTATGGATTACGTGGACAACAACGCCCAAATCATGGAGGGCGACGAAATCGTTACCTCTCATTTTTCCGACATCTACCCACCCGGCTTGACCATAGGCACGGTTGTTGAAGTCCGCTCCGACAGCAAGGGCTTCTCCAAATACGCCATAATCAAACCTGCCGTAGACTTTAAACGTATTAATTCTTTCCTTGTAATTACCCAAAAGTTTTCTACACTGGAAGATATACTTACCGGAGAAGCTACAGAAAAAACTGCCGATTGATCAGTATTTCATTCTTTTTTATATTAGTCTTTTAAAAGGGAGTTTGAGGTACGGTAAATTAATTATTATTAACTTTTTGTGAAGGAAAATTGAACACTTCACCGGTTCTTCCTTCACGTTAATTTCCGGAGGCTTTTTCTTCAGAAAAAGTTACCCTCAAAGTCTTATTCTTTTTCGAATCTTCAATACCGGGGAGCAACAAAAACGGAGGAAAAATCGTGTTTCGTGCTGTAGTAATGGCAATTATACTGTTTATAAACTTCATATTGCAATCCACCGTGTTTGAGTTTATAGAAATAATAAACGTTAAGCCAAACACCTCAGTGGTTTTTATCATCTGCTACGCCATGCTTCGGGGCGATATGGAGGGTGCCGTTTTCGGCTTCTTCTCCGGCTTAATCCACGATATATATTTCGGTCGTATGTTTGGCCTCTATGCCCTCTTGGGTATGCTTACCGGCTATTTCTGCGGAAAGCCCTTTAAAGACTTCTATAGAGAAAATTATATCCTTCCTTTGTTCCTTTCAGCCATAACCCTCTTAATATACGGATTTTGCTTTTACTTTACCAACTTTCTGTTCCGTGGCAAAACCGACTTTTTCTATTACTTCGGTCGAATTATCTTGCCGGAAACCGTATATTCTTCTGTAATCTCCATTGTTATTTACAGAATTACCTACTCTGTTAACAACCGATTGGAACAACGGGAAAAAATGAGCCGCAGATTGTTTTAATGAATTATAAAAGTCTTTCCTCTCCGCTTTTTTTAAGGAAGGTGAAAAGTTGGAAAAACATAACTTTATCGTAAAATTATTAACGGACAGATTATTCTTAGCCTTCGTAATAATCTGTATTTCTTTCTATTTGTTGGTTGTCCGGCTGTTCTCCTTGCAAATAGTCAAAGGAGAAAATTATCAAAACTCTTTGGAATTTACAACCTTCAAAAAAATAAATATCACTGCTCCCAGGGGTACGATTTACGACAGATACGGACGACCATTGGCTGTTAATCGCCCCACTTTCACCGTCAAAATCGACCCCAATTTAATTGCCGGCAAGGATATTAACGACGTACTCTATAATCTCATTCTTCTTTTTGAAAAATACAATGACGATTACGTTGAGGACTTTCCCATTACTGCGGAACAACCCTACGAATTCCTTTTTGATAACAACAAAAAACGTGAAGAATACTGGAAACGAGATATGCAGGTTCCTCAAGAAAAAACTGCCCCGGAAACCATAGAATTTCTCAAAGAAAAGTTTGAACTTTCCAAGAACTTGTCCGAAACTCACGCACGTCAATTATTGGCTTTGCGTTCTCAATTGTATATGTACAGATACAGAAAAGAGGACCATATCACTGTTGCCTATGACGTTAAAAAAGAAACCATGATAGCCATAGAGGAACATAACCCATCCTTTCCGGGAATTTATATAGACACGGACTTTTTGCGTGAATACCCGGAGGGTCAATACTTCTCACATATACTGGGTTTTGTTCGGGGTCTGAATACAGACGAGGAGCTGGAGGAATTCGGCGAAGGCTACGAATATAACGACATTGTAGGTAAATCCGGCATAGAAAAAACCTTTGAAAAACAGCTTGCCGGCATAAAGGGTCAGCGTACCGTAGAGGTTGTTACTCTGGACAAAAAAATGAGCACCGTGAATATAGAAGAACCTATACCCGGCAGCAAAATTTTCCTTACCTTGGACCAACGCCTACAAAAACGAAGCTTTGAAATCATAGAAGAGGTATTGGCTAATGTATTGATTAAAAAATTGCAAGCCTCCGCCATATCCCAAAAAGATTTGTTTATTTCCATGGTTAAATGCAACACCATAAATACCAAGGATATAATGAACTCCGACTCGGGTTCCTCAGTAATTGTTAAAGATTGGGTTCTGCGAACTATGCCCAATGCCAACGTAGGCGAGCAAAAAAGCTTGGAAGAAGTAAAGCAAAAGATAGCCGACGGTATAGAATCCGGGGATATTTCACTTAAAACCCTGACCTTTATTTGCCACGAGCAAGGCTTAACCACCCATACTTACGAGGAAGTAAACCGTTTTACTCCTTTGCAGTATGTAATATCCGGTTTAAGTCGTTTGGAAATTACCCCTGCTATGACCGGTCTGGACCCAAGTACAGCCTCCTTGGTTGTTGAGGACGTAACCAACGGTGATGTTTTGGCGGCTGTTTCTTATCCCTCTTTTGACAATAACCGCTTTGTCAATAATTTTGATAACGAATATTACAGAAACCTGAACACAAATCCCACATCACCCCTAATTAACCGACCCTTTTCCGAACCCCGTGCCCCGGGTTCTACTTTCAAAATAATTTCCGCTGTGGCAGCCTTGGAAAATGGCTCAATTACGCCCCGGTCAACCATACACGACGGTCTTGCCTTTGACAAAGCCGGAAAACCGGTTACCCGTTGCTGGTCCAGAAGTTCCCACGGCACAATTAACGTTTCCAAAGCTATTTCGGTTTCCTGCAACTATTTCTTTTGCGAAGCTGTATATAGGTTGGGCAACGCCAAATCCGGCAACCAACTTGATAGTATAAACAAGCTGAACGAGTACATGAAATATTTCGGGCTAAACGACCCCACGGGCGTAGAAATAGGCGAACGAAACAAAAATAAAATAGACGGCATAGACATGATCTCCTCACCGTCCTACAAAGAATACTTGGTAAAACTGCGTAATCCCGATGCAAAAGCCATAGATTTCCGTTGGGCCGACGTTGACACCATCCATACTTCCATGGGTCAATCCGTAAACAACTACACCTCCGCAAACATGGTGAAATATTTTGCCACCCTTGCAACCCGAGGCGAACGTTATCAAATGCATCTGCTCAACAGAACAGAAACCCAAACCAAAGAAGGCTTGGAAACTACCGATTTTGAACCCAAATTGGAGTTGACGGTTCCCATGTCCGAGTCCACTATAAATGCCGTATATGAAGGCATGATAGGCGTTACCACCGCAAGCTACGGTACGGCAAAAAGTGCTTTCCGTGACTTCCCCATTACAGTGGCAGGCAAAACCGGTACTGCCCAGGAAAACAAAAAACGTAACGACCATGCTTCCTTCGGAGGCTTTGCACCTTTCGAAAACCCACGCATCGCCGTCTATGTCTCCGTACCCTTTGGTGACTATAAATACACCATCCCGGCTTCACACATAGCCAAAAAAGTTATAGCCGAATATTTCGGCTTGGAAAACGAAACCCCGGAAGCAATCCCCATGAACTCCCTTTACTAATCTATCCTCGGTGCTGTTAATTTTCTTTAGAACAAAACACATGGTTCTGTATTCGGCCTTATTGGAAATAGGGAGTTTGAGGGAGAAAACCCGTAAAAAGGTTTTCTCCCTCAAGATAATTAGTTTTTTTTATTATTTATTATTTTTTTTCTGCCATTTATGCATTAAAAGGAGACGGTTATGACAAAGAAGAACAGCGTTGTTTTTAAAGGCAGTAGGGACGGAATTGTTATACTTTTGGACGACGGTGAGGATTTTGAAACCCTAAAAACCCAATTTACCGCCAAGGTGTCCGATGCAAAACGCTTTTTTGCCGGTGCAAAGTCCGCCATATCCTTCAGAGGACGCACTCTTTCGGAGGCAGAGGAAAGAGAACTTCTTGAAGTCATCGCTGACAAAACCGACCTGGACATCTCTTTCCTAAATACAAGTACACCCGTTCCTCCTTCCGTTCAAGCCCTGACTTCACCATTTATCTTATCGGAATGTATGACAGCCTACCATATGTCCGGCCTGCGTTCCGGTCAATCCATACGCTATGCCGGCTCGGTGGTGGTACTGGGTGATGTAAATCCCGGAGCGGAAATTATCGCCTCGGGAAACATTATAGTTCTGGGTGCTGCAAGAGGTCTTTTGTTTGCCGGCTGTAACGGCAACACGGAATGCTTTATCTCCGCCTTTTCCCTCTGGCCGGTACAGCTTAGAATAGCGGACGTGGTCTCCCATATACCGGACGAACTCCAAGACCTGAAGAAAAAAGAAAAATCCGTCCCTGTCCACGCTTACCTTAAAGAAGGAAAAATGTACATAGAGCAGTTGCTGCCCCAGAAATAATTAACCCGCTGCATTTCATGTTTATTATGTAAAATAATTTAACATAAATATAATATCTTAATCACACAATTATTCTTAAATGTGTTATAATGTTAAAGTATGAAATAATTTGAGTTATCCTGAAAAGCATATCCAAAGAATCAAGGGCATCCTATTTCCAAACCCCTTAACCCGGTTACGATAAAATCCGTCCAATATAGCTTGATTTTTTGACGAACTTTATTGATTCCGGCTCCCGGCCGGTGTTGACTAAAGCATAAACAACCCTACCGGCACAGTTTTATACATAATTTTAAGACCAAATATCAACCCATTGTCGCAATTTGCCGGAAAATTCGACAAATATTTTCCGGAACAAGCTTATCCCCGGTTTTTGCATATTCTTAAAACTTACTTAAAAATACGGCATTTCAGACATATTTTCGAAACCAACGAAATATATAATATTAAGCAGTCCGAAAAATTATGCAAGAATTTGCTATATTTATTTCATAGAAAAACAGTTAAATATTTGGTAAAATATCTTATATATTTTATAAGTATTTTTATGCATTGTTATACTAAACCGGCAACAGAATGTATCACCCGATGAAAATATGCCGGTATTCCGATATTTTACGGCAACCGGTACGAGAATAAAGTGATATGTTTGACTGCAGCCGTAATAAAACTTGCTCAATTAAAAATTGGCATAAAGAAAATTTAGGGGGAAAACAGATGAGCGAAGTGTTAGTAATCACATCAGGCAAAGGCGGCGTAGGCAAGACAACAACCTCTGCTAACATAGGAACCGGACTGGCAGCAATGGGTAAAAAGGTGGTTTTGGTTGATGCTGACATAGGGCTGCGAAACCTGGACGTAATAATGGGCTTGGAAAACAGAATAGTCTATGATGTGATTGACGTTATCGAAGGTAACTGCCGCATAAAACAGGCTTTGATTAAGGACAAGCGTTTTGATACGCTCTACCTTTTGCCGGCAGCCCAAACCAAGGATAAGAACGCTGTCAATCCGGAGCAAATGTACAAATTGTGCCAAACATTAAAAGAAGAATTTGAATATATAGTAATCGACTGCCCGGCGGGTATAGAACAGGGCTTTAAAAACGCCATAGCCGGCGCCGACAGAGCAATCGTCGTTACCACACCCGAGGTTTCCGCCGTTCGTGACGCCGACCGTATTATCGGTTTATTGGAAGCCTCCGAATTACGTGACCCCATGCTCGTATTAAACCGCATAAGGGTTGATATGGTAAAACGCGGCGATATGATGACCCTTGAAGACGTTACGGAAGTATTGGCAATCGACGTTTTGGGCGTGGTGCCGGACGATGAAACCATAGTTATTTCCTCTAACCGCGGCGAACCGGCGGTTTTGGATCAAAATTCCCGTGCGGGACAAGCTTTCAGAAACATTACCAGACGTGTGCTGGGTGAATCTGTTTCTCTTATGAACTTAAACTATGACGAAGGTTTTATGACAAAGTTAAAAAAAATATTCCGTTTCGGAAATTAAGGATGTGAAGCTTTGGATATATTCAGTTTTTTTTCCAGAAGAACAGCTTCTAAGGATATAGCTAAAGACCGCTTGAAACTGGTGCTTATTCACGACCGTGTCAACTGTTCCACCCAGTTGCTGGAAATGTTGAAAGTAGACATTATCAAGGTAATCTCCAATTATATGGAGATAGACGAGGAAGAGCTTGATATCCAAATCTCTCAAACTCCTTCCGATACCCTTGGTCACAGCGTTCCCATGCTTTGTGCCAATATACCCATTAAAAATATGAGAAAAGTTCAAACTAAATAAATCCGTTATTTTATATTGTAAAAAGTTTTAAAGAAATTGAAAATTTTCCGGCGTTTTAAGGATAAATTATGGATTTTATCAAACATTAAATATGGAATCGGTATATTTATGTTTGATACTTCAAAAAATTGTTGATAATTTTATACAGACACAGAACTTGCCTTTACAGCTCTGAGTAATACCAAGCCTTAGAGCTGCAAATATTTATTTTTATTTGTTTGTATAACTTTATTGCAAAATATCTTTATTTTTTTAAAGGATTGGTATAAAATGCGTGTGGGATATACCGGAATGAGGTAATACAATGAAAAGGAGTTACCGGTCCTTTGACTATCTGCTGTGCGGATTGGTTTTTACGGTTTGTATCATAGGAATAGTGCTTATAGGTTCCGCTACCCATGTAAACATCAAGGGCATGACCCCGGATTTTAAGGGGCAGCTCATTTGGTTCTTTTCGGGAATTGTATTGATGTTTTTTGCGGCATTTATTGACTATCACTTTATTTGCAAATTTTATATACTTATTTATATTGTAAATCTTATGCTGCTACTGACGGTGCTGGCTTTGGGCAGCCAAAACGATTCGGGAGCAACAGTCAGCCGTTGGCTGGATTTAGGCCCTCTGGGCGGTATTCAGCCTTCGGAGTTTTCGAAAGTGTTTATGATTCTGTTTCTGGCTAAATTTGTTTCGCTGAAAGAAGACACTCTGAATAATTTCTCAAATTTCATTTTGGTTATGATTTTGATTATGGTTCCATTCTATTTGGTTTGGGAACAACCCTCTCTTTCGGCAAGTTTGGTTATTATAACTGTATCCGCCTCCGTTTTGTTTGTGGGAAAGCTAAGTTATAAATATATTCTCTCTATTATAGGAACAGTTGTACCGACAGCCTTCTTTGTTATTCAAGACGCTTTGCGTACACCTCATATATTTGTAGACAAGATTCTCAAAGGTTATCAAATCAAACGTATTGTGGATACCTTTCTATCCGACCCTACCAGTGACGGTTATTATCAAACATCCCACTCCATACAAGCAATAGGTTCCGGGCAATTAAACGGCAAGGGTTTATATCAAGGCGTGCTCAATCAGATGAATTACGTACCCTATTCCCATAACGACTTTATCGTTGCGGTACTCGGCGAGGAATTTGGTTTTGTTGGCTGTGTGGTAATGCTGACCCTTATGCTTGTGATAATCGCTCTTTGCTTTAGAACCGCCTATACTGCAGTTGACCTTTTGGGAAAACTGATAGCTACCGGTGTGGGTTGTATGCTTGCTTTTCAAGTTTTTGTTAACTTCGGCGTTGCTACGGGTATGTTGTTTAATACCGGTATGCCTCTGCCTTTTATGAGTTACGGCGGCAGCTCCATGTGGACCAGCATGATAGCAGTAGGCCTTGTAATAAATGTAAGAATGACTAAGAATAAATCGGTTTTTGAAGGATGATTTTATGAATATCGGTTTGATAGCACATGACAACAAAAAGAAACTAATGGAAAACCTTTGTATTGCATACAGGCACATACTCAGCAAACACCTGCTCTTTGCCACAGGCACCACCGGTCGCCTTATCGAAGAAGCGGCAAACATCACAGTAAACAAATATCTTGCCGGTCACTTGGGCGGTCAACAACAGCTTGGCGCTCAAATCGCCATGAATAACGTTGACTTGGTTATTTTCCTCCGTGACCCCAATACCCAAAAGCACTACGAAACCGAATCAAACTCTCTCTTACGCCTTTGCGATACACACAATATCCCTCTGGCAACCAACCTGGCGACCGCCGAGGCCCTGCTCCTCGCCCTGGACCGCGGTGACTTGGATTGGCGTAATATTGTAAACTAATATATTTTGCCTGCATAAGCAATACCCTAACCCTGCTTTTAATAAACAGGGTATTTTTTTTTGCCCAAAAATACAGTAAATCTACATTTACTTTTATATTCGGAATAGAAAGAGGGAGTTTATGACTAATTCCATACTTTGCTTACTATTTAAATGGAATTAGTATGATGGAGAAACCTTGTTATGATTCAATAAAAAGGTTCTCCCTCAAGGTCTTTTTTTGGATTCCACAGCTTTTTTCACACCGGACCAAGGTCTTTTACTCATATTTTTTTACTTGTTTACATACCTTAGATTAAGGCATTTTTCAAATTCTGTAGTGATACTCGATTCCGAAAATTTCCGGATAATACTGTTCTTCCTATAAAATAATGAAGAATGGTATAAAAACATTTGAAGAAAGGCCGGGTGTTTGTATATCGGGTCTTAAATTGAGCGGAGGTGCGGCATGGAGGATTTGAATTTTCGGGTGCTTCAGGGCTTTGGCGTAAAAGCTAAAAAAATAATTAAAGAAAAATCTTATTATATATGCAATACGGACAAAGGTCACAGGGTCATCCGAAAAAGCCTTGATTCCGCTCAACATATCGTATTCCAACATGAAATAAAGGAGCAATTGTTCCGAAAGGGATTTACAAATACGGACAGGTATAAGACCTCGGTCTGGGGTCATCCGTATTTCGAATCTGACGGCAATATATATGTAATGACGGACCTGGCAAATTTCACGGAAATTAACTTCACCGACAGCGAGCAAATGCTGCAAGCGGTAGCCACCCTTGCCCGGTTTCATAAGCTGGCCAATCATATTACCGTAAAGGGCACTTACTTCTACTGCGACGACAGGAATATCGAGGAGTATAAAAAAAGTATCGATGATCTTAATGCTATCCGAAAAAATCCGGTGAATCAAAAAAGGCTCTCGGATTTTGATGTTTTGTTCCTTAAAAACTACAAGGAATATTTGGGCTACATACAGCAGGCAACGGATATACTCCAACAAACCA
Source organism: uncultured Defluviitaleaceae bacterium (assembly GCA_964468805.1). Taxonomy (GTDB): domain Bacteria; phylum Bacillota; class Clostridia; order Lachnospirales; family WRBF01; genus CAYXWM01. Next base: position 5,061 of record CAYXWM010000039.1, on the reverse strand, counting down.
AATTCCGGGAGCTGAAAAGAAAGGCTTCGGAAAACCTTACAATCTGCCACAATCGCCTTAAAGAGGAGAACTTTTTGTTTTCGGGCAATGATTTGTATTTGACCGGCTTTTCAAATTCAGGTATAGATTTGCAACTGTTTGACCTTTGTTCCATTATACAACGCTATACCAAACATCTGCCGGACGTTACTTTGTCTATAGGACGGCTGTTGGACGAATATTGCAAATACATAAACCTTACAGACGAGCATTTTAGAATAATGTACGGAATACTCCTTTATCCTTCGCAATTTATTAAGCTTTGCAAACAATACTACAGCAAAAAACGTAACTTTATTCCCACAGCTCTTATTAACCGCTTAAACTCCCTTTTGGTTAATGCCAAGAGTTATGAGAACTTTATTAATCCTTTATTGAAATTTTAGAATAAAAATAGGGGCTAAATCTTTTGTTTTATGAAAAGGTTTAGCCCCTATATATTAAATTTCAGTTGTATCGTTATTTAACGCTTGGGATATATTATTTGCCAGTTGGCAGGTTTTTTCGGCTACCGTTTTGGTGGCCTCTTTTATTTTGGGCTTTACGTTGTTATAAACCTGTGTGGCTCCCGTTTTGACGTCTTGTGCCACGGAATTTACCGCGTAGGCAAAGGTTTGTATCTTTTCTTCCATACAGTCCGCAAATTCTCCCTTATTGCTTATCCCTCTCAAAGAATCCAGCAATCTTATAGCCTCGTCAGTAGTTATGGTTCCCTCTTCCAGCATGGTTAAGATTTTTAAAGTAGGCTTGTACATAATGCACCTCCGTTTTTCGTTCTTTTAAACATATCTGATACCATTTCTTTTTGTACCTTTGCAAAGAAATAGTATGATACAGCGGTTTAACTCTTATTTTCGTTACCGCTATACGCCTTAGAAATAGCATATTCCGGTTTGGAATTAATATACGTGGCGATAGTTCATTAAATAAAGTAGATTAATTATAGCCTTAATTATTTCCAATAACTGTATTAAAATCCCGGTGACAGGCAATAATATAGCCAGTTTCTTATACTTTCGATTTCACAAAAGCAAGGTTTTAGCAATATACGCTTTGGAAATCATAAAGGAGGGGTATGGATATGTTGCGGCTAATGTCGTTACTCACCCTTTTGTGACGGGTAGGACGACAAACATTGAATACCGATTCATTGGAATAGTATGGCAACTTGATTTTACGGAAATTAGCTATTCTTGAGTAGGGGTTGATATTTCTTGAAATTAATAACTGCAGCCCCCGGTATAAAGGATTTGATGTAATGGATAAGTTTATAGTAAACAATAACGGCCCCTTAAAAGGTAAGGTAAAAATAGGCGGGGCGAAAAATTCCGTATTGCCCATTTTGGCGGCTACTCTTTTGGCTGACAAGCCCTGTGTCATAAAAGATGTGCCCCCGTTAAGCGACGTTTTGATTATGGAAAAACTGCTTAATGAATTTGGTGCGGATACGGATTTGGATATTAAAAACCTTACAATGAGCGTTCGACCGGGAGAAATCAAAAACCACGAAGCACCTTATGATTTGGTCAGCAAAATGCGGGCTTCTTTTCTTCTTATGGGTCCCTTGCTTGCCAGATTCGGAAGCGTAAAAATTCCCTTGCCGGGCGGTTGTGCCATAGGTGCAAGACCGGTGGATTTGCATTTAAAGGGGCTTACGGCTTTGGGTGCCGAGGTGGCTTTGGAACATGGCTATGTTTCAGCACATTCTAAGCAATTGAAGGGTGCAAACATATATTTGGACTTTCCCAGCGTGGGAGCCACAGAAAATATAATTATGGCGGCTGTACTTGCCAAGGGTCAGACCATAATAGAAAACTGTGCCGTAGAGCCTGAAATAGTTGACTTTGCCAACTTTTTAAACTCCATCGGTGCTGACGTAAGAGGCGTAGGCACTGATACCATAAAAATCAACGGTGTTCAAAGCCTCCGCGGCGGCGAGCATACGGTTATCCCGGACAGGATAGAAGCCGGCACCTTTATGGTTGCGGCGGCTATTACGAAAGGTGATATTCTGGTTGAGAACGTGGTAGCAGACCATTTAAAGCCTATGGTTGCAAAGTTAAAAGAAACCAATGTGGTGGTTGAGGAGCAAGAAAACGGTATACGTGTATATGTAGAGGGCAATAACAAGCCCAAAGCCATAGACCTAAAAACCATGCCCTACCCGGGCTTCCCCACGGATATGCAGGCACAATTTATGAGTTTGCTTGCTGTGTGTGAAGGTACGGGAGTAGTAACGGAAACCGTATTTGAAAACCGTTTTATGCACGTTGGCGAACTGAACCGTATGGGTGCGGAAATTAAAATCGAAAGCCGTTCCGCCATCATTAAGGGCGTAGACAAGCTTATGGGCACTCAAGTTAAGGCGACAGACCTAAGAGCAGGTGCGGCGGTTATGCTTTCCGCTCTGGCAGCAGAAGGTACAACAGAAATAAACGATATTTACCACATAGACAGAGGTTATTACGAACTTGATAAAAAACTGCGTGACCTTGGAGCAAGTATCGAGAGGGTTACGGAGGAATAAGATAGTTTTATTTAAATGAAATTAAATTCGCGCTTTTATAATCGGCTTTTTGGGAAAGAGGGAGTTTATGACTAATTCCATACTTTGCTTACTATTTAAATGGAATTAGTATGAGGGAGAAAACCTTTTTTCGCCGTTTGCAAAAAGGTTTTCTCCCTCAAGGTCTTAATCTTTTCATTCTTTTGGTATAAAATTTCCAAAATTGTTAATTATATGAATAATAACCGGCAGCATAGTTAATACTTATACTCGGAGGTGTAATTTCGATGAGAAATAATTCTAACAGAGAAGGATTTTTTAAGAGAAACGGCTTTTATATTGCATTATATGGAAGCCTGGCAATTGTTTTGGTATTGGCGGCGGTCATTTCCTTTGACAATTTAAGCAATGTGAAACGCCCCTTAGCAGCTAACGAACAAACCGTTGATTTCGACGAGCTGGAGCAAACAAGCCACAGCACTACAAAAAGCTACTTAACGCCTGATGACAGCGCAATCAGTATCGAAACGGATTCCTATATCCCGGACGTTACAAGAACTGATAATTCCTCGATTCTCCAACCGGAAAATCCCCTGGAAACAGTTATCAAAGAAAGCCCTCAACCATCAGCAAGCCCCGGGGCTAAAACCGGCACAAACGCTACCGCTAAACCCGGAGCGACCGGTAAACCCGACGCAAGCACTAAACCCGGCGCAACAAACACCAAGCCGGACGCCGGTTCCAAACCCCAAACTACACAAGCTCCAAGTTCTCAAGCAAGCCCCAATCCCACAGCTTCCGCTAAACCCAAGGTAAGCGAAGCCGATTCAGAGCTTCCTTTGGTAGCTGACCTTGAAGAACCTTCAGAACCTGTGTTCAAACCTTATTCATCCGACAACAAGATGAATTGGCCGGTTCTTGGCGAAGTAGTTATGGGTTACAGCACAGACCACGTAATCTATGACAAGACTTTGGAACAATACAGAACCAACGACAACATCTGCATTTCAGCCGAATTGGGTACTCAAGTTAAGGCTACAGCAGACGGCGTTGTTAAATCCGTAACCAAAAACCGTCAAAAGGGCAACACAGTCGTTATCGATAACGGTAACGGTTGGACCACTGTTTACAGTGAGTTGCAAGACGGAGTACTTGTTAAAGAAGGCGACGTTGTCAAAGCCGGACAAGTTATCGGCGGCGTAGGCAACCCTTCAATATATTCCGTACTTTTAGGAAATCACCTTTCTTTCTCTGTAATGAAAAACGACAAACCGGTTGACCCCATGAGCGTTCTTAACAAAAAGTCATAACAACCGGGAAAAGTTCGATGGACTTAGGTTCATCGGGCTTTTTTTATTGAGGGAGATATGGTTTTCTCCCTCATACTAATTCCATTTAAATAGTAAGCAAAGTATGGAATTAGTCATAAACTCCCTCTTTCCAAAAAAGCCGAACATTAATATTATATTATTGCGTGAAAAAAGACTGTTTTGTGGTTAAAACAGTCTCTTTTTGTTAATTATTTGTTTACACCGTAAAAATTATCTGAGTAAATTAAGTCCCATATTCTGGGATATTCTGTCTTGTTCGTTTTTTTGCATAAGGGTTTGCATTTGGGTCATGACACGGCTTTTGCTGTATGCCATGGCTGCCTTGCCCATATCAGCATCGGTGATACGACTGCGGGCTATTTGTTGGTTTAGGTTTTGGATCTGGCTTGCGTTAATGTTATGGTTAAAGGTGTTTGATATTGCTCCCAGTTGGGAACGAGTAGACATTACTTTATCCATGGCTTTGTCCAATACGGAAATATCGGAGTATGCAGGGTTGGTAACGTCAAATTCGGCTATGCCCAGTTCTTTTAAGGACATATTGGGTATGCTGACCATGGTTCCGGTGCCGTTTGCTGAGGAAGCTGTAAGTTTGTTTGTAAAGCTTCCGTTTAGCAATTTTTGATTATTAAATTCCGTTCCGGAAACAGCGTCGGCTATGCCTTGTTTGATTTGGTTGATTTCATTTTGAATAATCTGTCTGTCGCTGTCTGTCAGGGTTCCGTTTGCCGACTGTATGGACAATTCACGCATACGTTGGATTTGGTCACTTATGCCCGAAAGACCGCCTTCTGCTGTACGGATAAGATTGTTCATATCCTCGGTGTTGCTTATTCCTTGGTCAAGTCCACGGATTTGGGCGGTTATCTTTTCGGATATGGCAAGACCGGCTGCGTCGTCTGCTGCGGAATTGATTCTCTTACCGGTAGAAAGCTGAAGCATACTTTTTTGCAGTTGATTATCAGCTATATTATTAATAGTCATTCCCATTGTTCTCACCTCGCTTTTATGTTAATTAACACTACAGAAATAAAAGTACAATACAAAGTACCTCCATATTTATTATCGTCAAAAAAATAAAATTACATATAGAATATTGATTCCATTTTAAACAAAGGACAGAAATATTAATTTTTTCCAACGGTTCAAGGAAAAAACGATTATTTTTGTCCTTCATCTTATTTG
>CAYXWM010000038.1:0-28770 GCA_964468805.1 uncultured Defluviitaleaceae bacterium | reverse complement strand
TTCTGCGATAGGGTGTTTTTTTCCTGTCCGATGAACTGGGGTCACTTCATAACTGTTTGCAGTGTTTTTTTATCATCTGTCTTGTTGTATTTTCTTTCTTTTTCTGTAAACAAACCTATGAATCAGACTTATCAAAAATTTATAATGGGGTTTTTCCATGTCGGCTGCAACTTCTTTCAAATGTTTTGAAATGGGCAGATGTTGAGGGCAATGACGTTCGCATACCCCACAACTTTTACAGAGAGAAGCCCGAGAAACCTTTCCTTTAGAACCGCCGGTGCCGCTTAGGTATTGATACACCGGAAATATACCGCCAAACATGGATTTTCCGTTATACATGGAAAAACTAAAGGGAATATCCACGCCGTGAGGGCAGGGTAAACAATAAGCACAACCTGTACAGGGCACCTTTATTTTTTTCTTAAACTCCTCCTTGACCTTCTCAATCATTTCTAGATCCGGCTCGGTTAAGGAGTTAGGAAGGGCTTCTGATGTTACTTGAATATTTTCCTTAATATGTTCTTCATCATTCATACCGGACAGTAAAAGCGTAACTTCCGGATGATTCAATACCCAACTCAAACCCCAACCGGCAGGACTTCTTTTGGGTTTATAATTTTCAATAATTTTTTTCGCAACGGGCGGCATTTTCCCCACTAATGTTCCGCCACGCAAAGGTTCCATTACGATAATACCCAAACCCTTTTCATGGGCATATTTTAAACCCTCTGTGCCTGCCTGATAATTTTCATCCATATAATTATATTGTATCTGGCAAAAGTCCCAAGAATAATCATCCGCAATCTGTTTAAATACGGATAAATTTCCGTGAAAAGAAAACCCTATGTTTATAATTCTGCCCTTGTTCCGTTCCTCATCTATAAAGTTCTCTATACCTAAAGTTTTAAGCTTCTCCCACTGCTCATAGGTATTAATATTGTGAATAAGGTAGTAGTCTATATAATCGGTTTTTAGCCGGTTTAGTTGCTCGGAAAAAATACGGCTTATATCAGCAGCGGTTTTTATCAAAGGTATGGGCAGTTTTGTAGCTATCTTAACCTTTTCTCTATAACCCTTTGCAAGTATTTTTCCCAGAACCCTTTCACTGTTGGGATAAATATAAGCCGTATCAAAATAATTGACACCCTGCTCTATGGCGTAAATAATTTGCTTTTCTGTTCTTGCCTCGTCTATAACTGCGTTTTTTGTGGGAAAACGCATACAACCGTATCCCAGGACGGATAGTTTGTCGCCTGTATTAGGCATTGTTCTGTATTGCATGATATTTTTCATGTAAACTCCTTGTTTTGTATTTTACTTAACATATATATAAGGAAACATTTAATATTAAATTAGACTGGTTATTTATCTTAAATCCGGATACTTTTTCTTTATTATACTAAATTGAATGCTCCTATGCAATAATACCTTTGATAAAAATTTAACATCATGATATGAACGCCGTGTTAAAATAATAACAAAATTTCCTCTTGCATTATAATATTTTTGTTAAAATTTTAACTGCAATAAACTTGAAAATTTCAATACACATATCTAAAAAAGCTCATAATCTCACCGTCATTCCGGCGTTTTTTAATTTAATGCCATGTTAATTAAAAAATGTGTTGACAGATTTGTTGAAAGATGTTATACTTTGTAAAGAATTAATTATACATTATGTTTAACACTTCGCATATAAATAGGTATAGATGTTTTTACATCTTAATTTTAGTAAGTGTTTTACATTTTGCATAACAATTGAATATTTTTTTCCTACAGAGATTATGAGACGTTAGGATAAAACCGATTTGGTTTTTTCTTAGTGTCTTTTTTTGTTTTTTCCCCGGAGAAGGAGGTTGTTTATGATAGACGTAATTATAATTGGTGGCGGTGTAGTTGGGTGTGCCGTTGCCAGAGAGCTTTCGAAATACAAACTTAAAATTATGCTATTGGAAAAGGAAACCGAGCTTAGTTGCGGTGCTTCCAAGGCAAACAGCGGAATAGTTCACGCCGGATACGATTGCACCCCCGGCAGCGTAAAAGCCAAGGTAAACTTGGAAGGCAGTAAAATGTTCCCAAAATTATGCCAAGACTTAGAAATCCCTTACAGACAAAACGGCTCTTTGGTTCTGGCTTTTTCGGACGAAGACGACGAATCGGTAAGAAAGATTTACGAAAAAGGTATCAAAAACGGAGTAAGCGGTCTTGAAATTCTTACAAAGGAACAAGTTCTCGAAATTGAAGAAAATATAAGCGACCAAATTACCTCCGCCTTGTATGCTCCTACCGGTGCCATAGTATCTCCCTACGAAGCAACTATAGCCTTTGCGGAAAACGCCTATGAAAACGGCGTGGAATTTAGCCTTGATACAGAGGTAACAAGCATCGAAAAAATCCTTGAAAACGGTGATACCCACTATAAAGTGGTTACCGATAAAGGCGAATTTTTGACCAAAACCGTGGTCAATGCCGCCGGAGTTTATGCTGATGTAATGAATAACTTTGTTTCCGAAACAAAATACGAATCCTACCCCAGAAAAGGCGAATACCTGTTATTTGATATGGCATCCTCCGGGGTGGTAAATTCCACGGTATTTCAAGTTCCTTCTGCATACGGTAAGGGCGTTTTGGTTACTCCCACAACTCACGGCAATTTAATGTACGGACCCAGTTCCGAAAATACGGAAGATAAAGCCGACAAAACAACTCACGCAGACATTTTGGAAAAGGTCACCGAAACCGCAAAAAAGTCATTGAAAGCCTTTCCTCAGGGTGTAATAACTTCATTTGTGGGTCTGAGGGCTTGTGTCAAGGACGGAGACGACTTTATAATCGGTCAACCCGACGACGCAAAGGGTTTTATAAACGCAATAGGCGTTAACTCTCCCGGTTTAAGTTCCGCACCTGCCATAGCGGTAATGATTAAGGATATGGTGGTATCTCTGCTTCAACCGGAGGAAAACCCCGGATTTATCAGCACGCGAAAGGCTATTACCATTTTCAGAAAATTACCCAAAGAGGAGCAAAACAAGCTTATTTCCCAAAACAGTTCCTACGGTAAAATAGTTTGTCGTTGTGAAACCGTTACCGAAGGAGAAATTATAGAAGCTATAAAACGCCCTGTAGGTGCAACCACCGTAGACGGCGTAAAAAGACGTACAAGAGCCGGCATGGGTCGTTGCCAAGGTGGTTTTTGCAGTCTGAAAGTTATGGAAATACTTGCAAAAGAACTGGACGTAACTCCAAAAGAAATAACCAAATTCGGCGGTAATTCCAATATAATCGCAAAGGGGTGATAACATGACAAACGTTGATATTTTAATAATAGGCGGCGGTCCTGCCGGCTTATCGGCAGCAATAGGAGCCTACGAAGCCGGTATGCGTAATATCCTAATCGTAGAAAGAAACCAAGTTTTGGGCGGTATTTTGAACCAATGTATACACAACGGCTTCGGTCTGCACTTTTTTAAAGAAGAACTTACCGGTCCGGAATATGCCCAACGCTTAATAGATAAAGTTGTGGAATACAAAATTCCCTTTAAGTTAAAAAGCATGGTTCTTAACGTTTCGGATAAAAAAACAGTAACCGTCCTTTCAACAAACGGCGTAGAAGAAATCCAAGCAAAGGCTGTTATCCTGGCAATGGGTTGCCGCGAACGCCCAAGAGGAGCCATTAACATTCCCGGCGAACGCTGTGCCGGTATATTTGCCGCCGGAACCGCTCAAGAGCTGGTTAATATGAAGGGCTACCATGTGGGTAACGAAGTGGTAATACTGGGTTCCGGTGACATAGGTCTGATTATGGCAAGACGTCTTACCTTTGAGGGCGCTAAAGTTAAATGTGTTGTGGAGTTAATGCCCTATTCAAGCGGATTAAAACGTAACATTGTACAATGCTTGGACGACTACGAAATCCCTCTGAAATACAGCAGTACAATTACAAATATTTACGGCAAAGAACGCGTAACCGGTGTAACTATAGCAAAGGTTGACGAAAACAGACGACCCATAAAAGAAACCGAGGAGTATATTTCCTGTGACACCATTCTTTTGTCTGTGGGACTTCTGCCGGAAAACGAGCTTTCCAAAAGTGCCGGAGTAACTCTTTCTCCCATAACCGGCGGTGCCGTTGTAGACAGCAGTATGCAAACCGACATAGAAGGAATATTCTCCTGCGGTAATGTTTTGCATGTACATGATTTGGTTGACAATGTTTCCATGGAGGCCTTTGAAGCGGCTAAATATGCGGTAGACTATGTTAACGGGCTGACCAAAGAAAAAGTACTTATGCCCGTTACTCCCGAAAAAGGCGTAAGGTATACAGTACCCCAATTTATTGACAAAGCCGCCGACAGAGAATCTATCGAGATAAAATTCCGTTCCGATGACGTATACAAAAACAACTACGTGAGAGTTTATGCGGATGATGAAAGAATATTTAATCATAAAAGCCGCATAATCACCCCGGGAGAAATGGAAAAGGTAAAAATCGAAGGGGAAAAACTCTCAAAACTGCTCAATGCCCAAAAGGTTACCGTAAGAATCGAAGGGGAATGAGGTGAAAAATATGAGTGAAAAGAAAGAATTTATATGTATAGGTTGTCCTATGGGTTGCCCCTTAACAGCGGAGCTTGGAGGCGAAGAAATTAAAATCAGCGGTAACCTCTGCAAAATAGGTCGTGAATACGGCATAAACGAATGCACAGACCCTCGCCGTATTATAACCACTTCCATTAACCTCCCGGTCGAAAAAGGCTCGGTAATCCCGGTATCAGTTAAAACCGATAAGGACATACCCAAAAATATGATTTTCGAGTGCTTAAAAGTTATCAAAAACTTTGTGCCCCAAAAAGGTAAATCCTTTAATATCGGCGATGTTTTAATACCCAATATATTGGATACAGGTTCAAATATAGTTATCACCAGACAGATATAAAAACCGTTTTGGTTCTTAATTAAGGTTCTTAATTCTCGCTACTCTATGGTAACTCATAAGTCCATGTTGAATTTTTGCAGATTATCCTTTAATATATTGAAATATTGTCTGCAATGTTAAAACCATACATTTACCTAGGTCTAATATATGCGTTTGTACTAATCTTCATTTAATGACAGGATATATTTGCTGTTGCATAAGCTGTAGCTCATAATCGTTCATATACAGCGAAACCTTACGTTCGTTCACATAGGTAACTACGCAAATATATCCGTATTTTAAAAGAAGAATAGCATTATATCAAAAACTTTATGGGTTTACTGCATGGCAGGCGTAAAAATACGCTAAAAGGAAGTGGTATCCATGCCAACAAAAAGCAACGATGATTTTAAGGACCTTCTTATTGAAAACCCCATTATAGGTGCCATCAGAAACGACTCCCAGCTAAAAGGAGTATTAAAATCCAATCTTAATATAGTTTTTTTGCTGTACGGTACGATTCTTTCCATACCGGCCATAGTAAAAAAGCTTACCGATAGCGGCAAAACCGTTTTTATTCACCTTGACATGATAGACGGGCTGAAAAATGATGAAGCCGGCGTATGTTACGTCAAAGAAAAGACATCAACCTACGGAATAATATCCACCAAACCCAATTCGATCAGATACGCAAAAGAACAATCCTTGTACAGCATACTTCGAATATTTATCATAGATTCCAAATCATTATCAACAGGTATAAAAAATCTTGAAGAATATAAGCCCCACGCCGTGGAAGTTATGCCCGGTGCATCCAGTAAAATTATAAACACAGTTCAAAACAGCATTAACATACCTATTATCGCCGGCGGTTTGATTGACACCAAAGAAGAAGTCATTACTTCAATCCGTTCAGGTGCCATAGCTATTTCAACCAGTAAAGAAAACATTTGGACAATGTAAACAACCTCTCGTGTAAGTTATTAATATACTAATTCCAAATAAGATGAAGGACAAAAATAATCGTTTTTTCCTTGAACCGTCAGAAAAAATCAATTATTTTATCCTCTGTTTAAAATGGAATCATTATACATAATCGTAACTACCTTATTCTCAAGGTAAGTTTGACTGAATATACTTTTATGCAAAATCAACTCTAACTCAATTATCACCTGCTTACAGGAGAGGGTGACATAGATAATTTCGATAGAGTTCTAACTTCATGTCTCGAAACTTAACCGCTACTCTATCGGCAAAAAAAAGGAGGAAAACATTATGTCAAAGTATCTTATGGCTTTTGACCAAGGAACAACAAGCTCCCGCTGTATTTTATTCAATGAATTCGGCGAAATCGTAAGTGTTGCTCAAAGAGAATTTACTCAAATCTTCCCAAAACCCGGCTGGGTAGAGCATGACCCCATGGAAATATGGTCCAGTCAATTATCCGTAGCCACGGAAGCTCTTGCAAGAATCGGTGCAACCCACGCCGATATAGCCGCCATCGGTATTACAAACCAACGTGAAACTACCGTGGTTTGGGATAAAAACACAGGCAAACCGGTTTATAACGCCATTGTTTGGCAATGCAGAAGAACATCCGAATATTGCGATACTTTGAAAGCCAAAGGCTTTGATAAGATTGTAAAAGAAAAAACAGGCTTGGTAGTGGACGCTTATTTTTCCGGTACAAAAGTTAAATGGATACTTGACAACGTAGCCGGTGCAAGAGAAGAAGCCGAAAAAGGCAATCTCTTATTCGGTACCGTTGATACTTGGCTTCTTTGGAATTTAACCAAAGGCAAAGTTTTTGCAACTGACTACACCAATGCTTCCCGTACCCTGATTTTTAATATACACGAGCTTAAATGGGACGAAGAAATACTTAAAGAGCTGGGAATACCTGCTTCTATGCTTCCCGAAGTAAAACCCTCAAGCTATATGTTTGGCGAAACCGACGAACATCTCCTTGGCGGTTCCATTCCCATAGCCGGTATAGCCGGTGACCAACAAGCCGCTCTCTTCGGTCAATGTTGTTTCGAACCGGGTATGGTTAAGAATACATACGGCACAGGTTGCTTTATTCTTATGAATACGGGTGAAAAAGCCGTTGAATCCAAAAACGGTCTGCTTACCACCATAGCTTGGGGTGCTGAAGGAAAGGTTGAGTATGCTCTGGAGGGCAGTGTTTTCGTTGCCGGTGCGGCTATACAATGGCTGCGTGACGGTTTGCGTATGATTGACAATGCCTCTTTCTCCGAAGCCTATGCAAATAAAGTAGAAGACTCCAACGGGGTTTATGTAGTTCCTGCCTTTGTAGGCCTTGGAGCACCTTATTGGGATCAATACGCCAGAGGAATAATAGTAGGTTTAACCCGCGGAGTGGAAAAAGAACATTTAATCCGTGCAACTTTGGAATCTCTTGCTTACCAAAGCAACGACGTTATCAAAGCCATGGTAGCGGACAGCGGTCAATCATTAAAACAAATCCGCGTAGACGGCGGAGCTTGTGCAAACAATTTCCTCATGCAATTCCAAGCTGATATACTTGACGCGGAAGTTTGCAGACCGGCGGTTATCGAAAGCACCGCTCTCGGCTCCGTATTCCTTGCCGCTTTGCAAGTGGGATACTACAAAAATAAAGAAGAAATACTTAAAAAGGTCAATATCTCCGGAATATTTAAGCCTAAAATGGATGACCAAACAAGAACTGATCTGGTTAACGGTTGGAATGAAGCTGTAAAACGCTCATTAGGATGGGCAAAATAAGGAGGGGCTTTTATGGATCTGAGATTTATTGCAGAATTTATAGGAACAGCTATATTGGTTTACTTAGGTGACAGCGTTGTTGCAAACTGTATCTTGAACAAAACTAAAGGCTTCAACGGCGGTATTATAGTAATAGGTTTTGGTTGGGCCTGTGCCGTTTTGATTCCCGCAACAATATTTGGCAGCATAAGTGCACATTTTAATCCTGCTCTAACATTTGCTTTGGCCTGTATAGGTCAGTTTGATTGGTCTTTGCTGCCGGGTTACGTTATATCGCAATTCGCCGGTGCCATAATCGGTGCCATAGCAGTTTACATACAATACAAAGACCATTTTGACGCTACAGAAGACAAAGATTGTAAACTTGGAGTATTCTGTACCGGTCCGGCTATCAGAAACTATTCCGTTAACATGATTTCAGAAATCTTCGGTACTTTCATTCTGGTATTTACCATACTGGCTTTAGGAAAAGTTGATTTTGCAGGCGGATTAAACAATTTCGCTGTTATGGCGCTGATACTCTCAATCGGTATTTCCCTGGGCGGTACTACCGGCTACGCCATTAACCCCGCAAGAGATTTAGGACCCCGTATAGCTCATGCAATATTACCCATAAAAGACAAACGTGACCCCGACTGGGCTTATTCTTGGATCCCCGTAGTCGGTCCCATAATAGGTGCTTTACTTGGTGCCTTCCTGGCAGTAGGATTGGGATTTACTGCGTAACTGTTTATATAAGAAAAATTCAAAGTCCGACGAAACTTCGCTTTCGTCGGACTTTTCCGTTATACTTAATTGCGTAAGGAATAGTAACAAAAGCTTTTCTTCGTAAACGGTTCGCTCTTGCATTTTTATGAAAAAAACACCGGTCGCTCACCACTACGAATATACGCTTTTGTTACTACTTAACTAGAAATTAAGTATTAAGATTATTTTCTTCTTTTGAACCGTCGGGTGTTTCTTGAACAGTACAGAAAGGATGCTGAGGTGGAGCATATATGGAGTACAATTTTATAGGTCGCCTTCCGGTGTTTATTAAGTTGTGCCATTTTCCTGCCGGTATGATTAAGGCACAGTTGGAGCACACAGGAGTTTGATAATCCAATTTGTCCTTATCATCACCCATTTTTACTATTCCTTGACCTTCTTCCAAACGAATAAATTGATCCACGTCAGGGTGCATTTCCAAGCCGATTTCTTCACCCGGGTTAATTTTCATCAAAGTAAGCTGAAAGTATTCTCCGGTCCATAATGATTTGCGAAAAGAGTTATTTTGTTTGGTTGCTTTTTCAATGTTTACAACAAAAGGATTAGGCCCAAAATCGGTAGTACACCTGTTACTTTGGGCAAAGTAAAGGTTCTTGGATCGTTTGCAATTACAACGCTTAGAATTACCTTGTGGATACATCTTCATCTTACCTTTCGCAAAAGAAATTTAATGTACTATATGAAAAAGGATTACGTGAAGTGCCGGTTAAAAAACTATGCATATGTGCCTATGGTGCCAAAGTCGTAAATTTTGTTGAAGTCGGGGTTTTTTGAGACAAATTGTATAAATACCGGAGCATTATCCAAAGTAGGATTATTAATAAACAAAAACCTGTCCGCCTGTCGCAACGCCTGCAAAGCTGTGGGCATTTCTTTAAGAAAAATTTTGTTTCGTATAGTTGGATTTCCTATGTTTTTTTCTCCGTCAACCAAGACCTTTCCCATAAGATACAAGCCCTTATCGTCTTGTTTCCAGTCCAATAAAACTTCATCTCTCATAGAGTTAACCTTATCATCCGCATACTTATTTCCCACGAAAACAAATAAATCACCGGTTGAATCTGAATGGGTGATGGTATACTTACGATCAATAATAGGTTCATACGGGCTGAAATCGTTTCGATACTGCACAAACGCTTTTTTGGGGTCTAATTTTTTCATAAACTTCACCACGCTCTAATCCTTTAAAAATAGAATATTTGCTACTTGCGTTTTAAAAACCCTCTACAAGCAGCACCGCTATTAATTGAGAATTCTCAAGAATATTATTTTACATATAATATATCAAGTCTCCGGGATTATTGTTCATGATTTAGTTTACTAATTTCATTTAAAACATTCCGCCGGACATTTTACTGTATTTTTGTTTACTTGAATTGTACCGAATAACCGGTATAATAAATTAAAGAAGTATGAAAATGTTGGGAGGATTAATTATGAATTTTCTTAAACTTGCAAAAAAGAGATATTCATGCCGTAAATATCTTGATAAGAAAGTAGAAAAAGCGAAGCTTGACATAATTCTCGAAGCTGCACGAGTAGCACCCACCGGAGTTAACCGCCAGGCACATAAGCTGATAGTGGTTCAAGAACCTACAGGTTTGGAAAAAATCGAAAAGGCCGCAAGGATTTTCGGTGCACCCCTGGCAATAATTGTATGCTCGGATAAGGAAAGAGTTTGGGAACGCCCTTTTGACAGCAAAAAATTAACTGATATCGATGCAAGTATACTTACAGACCATATGATGCTTCAAGCTACGGATTTAGGTCTGGATTCCGTTTGGGTATGCTACTTTAAGCCGGATATTATAAGGACAGAATTCAATATCCCGGACAACTACGAGCCTGTAAACATTCTGGTTATTGGATACAG
This sequence comes from uncultured Defluviitaleaceae bacterium, assembly GCA_964468805.1. Lineage (GTDB taxonomy): Bacteria > Bacillota > Clostridia > Lachnospirales > WRBF01 > CAYXWM01. Next base: position 18,448 of record CAYXWM010000038.1, on the reverse strand, counting down.
AGACTGCGAGCCTCTGTCCCCGGATAGGCATAACGAAACAAGATTACCCTTAAAAGAATTGGTAATTGAAGAAAGCTTTTAATTATACTTAATTTCAAAAGGAGTAACAAAAGCTATTCTTCGTGAACGGTTCACTTTTACGTTTTACAAAAAAAACACCGGTCGCTCACCACTAGGAATATACGTTTTTGCTACTACATAACCGGCAATTGACTATAAAATATAAAAACAGCTTTATGCAATCTGAACAGAACCCCAAAAAACGGACATTGAAATAAAAGCACCTCCTATTGTAGAATAAAACTATAATGGGAGGTATTTTAATGGCAGGAAAAAAGGGAATGAAACATTTTGGGGAAGTCATAATTGAAGAAGTAAAGCACATGGTAGAAGCAGGTAAAACACAACGAGAAATTGCAGAACACTTTGGGTTTGAAAATAAGTTAATTATAAAAAATCTTTTAACGCGAGAGCGTAAAAAGCAAAGAACAATTGAGAACGGTATTCTGCCACGAAAAAAGGGTAGACCACGAAAAAATTATACTGCAAATAATTGTGAACAAGATAATGAAATTAAAAGATTAAAGATGGAAAACGATCTACTACGGTCTTTTCTTCAAAGCGCTGGAAGGAAGTGAAGCCATCAGTAAAATATTTAGCTATATATACTCACAAAGAGAACTATCCAATACAAAGAATGTGTGAGTTTTTCGAGGTGTCCAGAAGTGGATACTATGACTTCGTTAATCGAATGAATAGACCAGACAAAGATGAAGCAATAGGTCAAGCTATAGCCCTATGCCAAAACATCTCAAAGCAAACTTATGGATATCGCCGAGTATTAATCTGGTTGCAAAGAAAAGGCATCTGTATAAATCACAAAACAGTTCTTAGAATAATGAACAAATATGGCTTGCTTTCTGAAATACGCAGACGCAGGAAATACAGGCATATGGGTGAGCAGCTTCACAAGTACGAAAACAGGTTAAATCGGAATTTTATGACGGATAACCCTAATGAAAAATGGGTTACAGATATTTCGTACATACATACAAAGCAAGGGGTACTGTACTTGTCCGTCATAAGAGATTTGTATGATTTAAGCATTGTTGCCTACAGAACTGGCACAGAACAGACGGTAAATCTTGTTTTAAACACCATAAAAGATGCAGTTAAAAAAGAAAATGTCGCTAAAGAGTTACAGCTCCATAGCGACCAAGGGTTTCAGTACACCTCACACGGGTATTTCAACCTAACTAAAGAATACGGCATTACGCCGTCTATGTCAAGGCGTGGAAATTGTTATGATAATGCTTTGGCTGAAAATTTCTTTGGCATTTTAAAATCCGAGTGTATTTATCGCCAAAAACTCGAAACCTTTGACGAAGCTCGCACCTTGATTGACGAATACATTTTTTTCTACAACCATGAACGCATTCAGTTAAAAACAAAACTGACACCGTATGAAAAACGATGCCAGTCTGCGTAATTTTGAGATATTCTCCAATAGGGTGTTTTTTCCCTGTCCGCTGAACTGGGGTCACTTCAATCGCACAAAGCTGTTTTTTTTATCCTTCATATTGGTTGGTTGTTTCCGGTTGTTGTTGATTTCGGTTTCCGGTAAAAGTATCTTTGATTTTATTGATTAACCCGGGAGCCATGTCTATTAATTTGTTAATACTGTCTTGATTTTTAATGTTTACCAGTTGAACGTCATTTCCTTTTATTACCAAAACAGCAGAGGGCGTAATCTTTGCTCCCATACCGCCGCCGCTTGTTTCCTTCTTTTCCTTTTCTTCAACATCATCAACAGAGCCAAGACCCATTCCCAATGACAGGTCAACCAAGGGCAAAATAATTACATCTCCAAAAGTATATGGCTCTCCCACAACGGTTTTGGAAGAAAGCAAACCTTCCATTTTGTTGAACAAAGCATCAATACTGCTGTTAAAATTGGATGTACTCATTTAATCAACCTCCGATATTAATATTTGACTTAACTTTTTCTCTTGAATAATTCATTGCTTGGAATTAAATAGTTTTATAATTCCGAATAACATGTAAAACAGGTGGTGTCAAAATAAATTTCACTATAGGTAAAATTAAAAAAAACACCATAAATCCGCCTTGAGCACTAACCTTGTACCGGAATACCTTATTGTTATAATCTGCGATTGTTTCGATTTTAATACCCGTAAAAGCCTTAATTATCTCAATTGCTCCCAGTAACTCCGCCGTGGTGGCCGGTTCGTCCAACCCAAATTCTATATTTGCCGAAAAATGCTTGGGCTTAAACACAGCAAAGATTCGCTTGAGGAGTTTAAGCAAAGCCTTAAATATTTCTTTCTTGTGGGGTATGGCTTTTATTCTGTTGTAACCTGACTTTATGTCTTTTATTTTCTCTTTTATACCCTCAATTTTTTCTTTTATGCTTTTATAGAATCCTTGCTTCTTTTCTTTGTTTTTTTTACGGGATTCGGTTTGCTTTTCCTTATTTTTATTATTATCTTCGTTGATATTTTCACTGTGCTTTTCCGGTTGTGGTTCCGGTTTAACGACAACCTTTTCCGGCATCTTTTCCGGATAAGAAGGAGCGGTAGTTTTGCTTTTCTTACGTTGGGATTTATAACGTATGGGTTTACGGCTTTTTTTAGATAGCATGTCGCCTAAAGATATACCGAATATCTTTAATACAAAGTCCGAGCTTTCCTTTGCATTGTCATAGTGAACCAAGAATTTAATTGCACCGAAAAGCAATGAAATTCTACAATTTGCCACGGTATCCGGGCTGTTCACCACATAAACTTTGTATTTAATCGGCACAAACAAAACCGTCAATACTATCAGCAAAACAAAGCCGACTATAAACAGCAAAAGCCATAATATAAACATCAAAACATCAAGAAACATACAAAACGCTCCCGAAAAACCGAACCGCTGAGATAATATAAAGCACCTACTGCACCTATTTATTTTATTCGGCGGTTATCGGATAATTTACGTTTGTAAAAATATAAGTACATCAAGGAAAGCACAATTATCAGCAACAAAAATCCTGTGAACAGTAGTGCAATGCTTGCTGACATATTTATAAAGAAATTAAGCGGATACATATTTATTAGCCTATCTGTTAAGGGATTCAACAGCCACAAGTCGTTGCTAAAGCATACTTCATGAAAAAAATTAAAAGCCCTGTTAAAATCCAAGCTTATAATTCCATACAATAACAGAACCAGCCCCAAAAGCGAACATATTACCCAAATATATGTCTTCGCCAGCAACATCAGCGGTCTTCTCTTTAAAAACATCAGTAGGGTCATTAAAAAAATAAACAATGCCGCCTTACCCACAAAATCCAAAACGCCGAATATATCTTTAACGTCTTTCATATGAGCAATTTCTCGGCCGTTAAAAACCGGAATATTTGAATCGCCAATCACAGCTTCTGTTTGCAGGTCATGCCTTTGACCTTGGAGATATTCCAAAAGATGACCGGTTACCCTATTCAACTCGGATTTTTCCATGGACATTTGCTTGTATGTATTGTTGGTTTCGTATAATGTGGAATAATATCCCATATTAAAAGCAAAAAAGGTTACACTGAACCAAAGTAAAATATACAACAAACAAAGTCCGTTTAATATACCCAATAATATAATCTTATCAAATTTCATCTTAATCCTTTTCTTATATAAAATACTATTCCACGACTATTTTATTACTCATAAAATAACCGGCTTTAAATTGAGTAAAATCCTTGTTGTCCCGAATATAATCCCCAACAATTTCGGCAGTGGTTTCAAAAGCCTCTTGTCTGCCTTTGCTTATGCCTATAATTTTATAAGATTTAGTTTTGTTATAAGATTTAAAAATCTCGGTGGAACGGAAAATCTCCATTAAGTTGTTTCCGGATAATTTGACACAAATCAAATAAATATCCGGTCGGGCCTTGCCCTCGATTAGTTGATTTATTAATTCTTCGGTATTGCTAATGGATTTACCCAACCGTAATTTATCATGAAATTCCAAATTCATCCCTCTTTACCCAAAGGTAAAAATCAGTAATTTACCCAATTGTAACGGACTCTTACATATGTGATATTTGTTATTGATAAATAAAAGTGATTAAGACTTCTATATTTCATAAGGATATTAACTTACGATATAGTATTAACAAATTCACATAATAAATACAAATTTTCCGTAAAAAGGTATCATAGCAGTTCTCATATAAAAAAACGAGAGTATGCCGGATAGAATTAATATTTAAAATTATATGTCTACCGTTATCACACTCTCTTTTCCTTAAATAAGCAATACTATTATTTTAAATTTAAGCTATGGAGAACAATTTCTTTCCGTTTTCAAGAGTTGCGGATGCTGTTTCTTCCAATGAGATTTGCTTGATTTCAGCTATTTTTTCGGCTATATAAACCAAATTGGAGGAGTCGTTGCGTTTACCTCTGTTTTGTTGAGGAGACAAATAAGGGCAATCGGTTTCTATCAGCAATCTGTCTAGGGGTACCTTTTTAACCACCTCAACCACCTGTTTAGCGTTGGGGAAGGTAACCACGCCGGTTATTCCTATATAAAAACCCAACTCCACATATTTCATCGCCATTTCCCAAGAAGAAGAAAAGCAATGAACAACACCGTTTCGTATTTTGCTTTCTTTAACTATATCAAAGGTCTCGGCGGCGGCATCTCTTGAATGAATTATAACCGGCAAATTAACCTGTTCTGCCAGCGCTAATTGACGCTTAAACCAAAATCTTTGGTCATCTTGAGGAGATGAATTATAGTAAAAATCCAGCCCTATTTCTCCTATGGCAACCACCTTGTCTTCCTTGGTGTATTCCCTTAGGGTTTCCAAGTCAGCCTCGGTCATTTTCTCGGTATCATGAGGATGAACTCCCACAGCAGCGTAAAAGTAATCATATTTTTGTGCCAATTGCAGCCCTATTTTGGAGGACTGCATATCGGCACCTGCGTTGATAATATAGCTTATACCCTGCTTGTGCAGTTGTTCCGGCAGAGTATCTCTGTCTTTGTCAAAACGCTTATCGTCATAATGTGCGTGGGACTCGAAGTACATTAACGCACCTCCGCACCGTGGGTGATGTCACCGTCCACACTGACCACCTTTAAAGTTCCGGTGCTGTCTTCCGCCGCCAAAATCATTCCCTCGGACATTACTCCGCGTAATTTTACCGGTTTCAGGTTGGTTACCACAACAACTTTCTTGCCTACCATTTCTTCCGGAGAGTAATGCTTGGCTATACCGGAAACAATTTGGCGTTTTTCTGAACCTATTAAAATTTGGGATTTAAGAAGTTTGTCTGAACCTTTCACCTTTTCGCATTCCACAACTTCTCCCACTTTTAATTCCACTTTCGCAAAATCATCTATAGTAATGTCCGGTTTCTTGGTGGTTTCTTTTGCATTTTCTTGAGCCGGTTGAGCAGCGGCATTTTTTTGTGCCTGAAGGGCTTCCAGTTCTTTAAGCTCTTTTTCCAAGTCAATTCTCGGGAAAAGCACTTCGCCTTTGTTTATGGTTATTGCCTTGGGAAGCAAACCGAAAGTCTTGGCATCGTCCCATTTTGTAATGTCCTTGCTTATATTCAACTGACTTTCCACAGCCTTTGGAGTGTTGGGCATTACCGGCGAAATTAATATGGAAACAATACGCAGGGTTTCGGAAAGCATGTACATAACGTTAGCCAATTTGGGCTGTGCGCCGGGATCCTTTGCCATTACCCAAGGAGCGGTTTCATCGGTATATTTATTGGCACGTCTGATTAAAGTCCAAATTTGGGTAAGTGCCTCATGGAACAAGAATTTGTCCATGCGGTCCTCTGCAATTTCCACTGTCTCCGCCACAAGCTTTTTAAGGTCCTCGTCAAATTCTGTGGGTTCTTGTATTTCCGGCACTTTTCCGCCGAAATATTTGTCTATCATACCTACGGTACGTGACAAAAGATTACCCAAATCGTTGGCAAGGTCGGAATTCAAGCGGTTAATAAGCAATTCATTGGAGAAGTTACCGTCTTGACCGAAAACTATTTCTCTCATTAAGAAATAACGAATTGCATCCAATCCGTAGCGACCGATTAAGATGTTGGGGTCTATAACATTGCCCTTGGATTTTGACATTTTACCGCCTTCAAATACTACCCAACCATGACCGAAGATTTGTTTCGGTAGGGGTTCACCCAAAGCCATAAGCATAATAGGCCAAATTATAGTATGGAAACGAACTATTTCTTTTCCTACCAAATGAACATCAGCCGGCCAGAAGTGTTTGTATTTTTGGTCATTTTCAGTATCGTAACCCAAAGCGGAGATATAGTTAGAAAGGGCATCCAACCAAACATAAACCACATGACCTTCGTCAAATTCTACAGGAATGCCCCATTTAAACGAAGTTCTTGAAACCGCCAAATCCTCCAAGCCGGGTTTAAGGAAGTTGTTGACCATTTCGTTTCTGCGGCTTAAAGGCATGATAAATTCGGGGTTTTCTTCTATATGTTTCAAGAGACGGTCTTGATATTTTGTTAATTTCAAGAAATAACTTTCCTCTTTAACCTTTTCAACGTCCCTGTTACAATCGGGGCATTTACCGTCAACCAATTGACGTTCTGTGAAAAAGGTTTCGCAAGGGGTGCAATAAAGACCTTCGTAGGAGCTTTTGTATATATCTCCTTGGTCATATAATTTTTTGAATATACGTTGCACGGTTTTTTCGTGATAGTCGTCTGTGGTACGAATAAACCAATCATATTCTATTTGCATTAATTGCCATAAAGACTTGAATTCTTCGGCTATACTGTCCACGTAATCCTTGGGGCTTAACCCTTTTTCCTTGGATACTCGCTCAATTTTTTGCCCGTGTTCGTCCATACCGGTCAAAAAATAAACATCATAGCCCCTTAATTTTTTATACCTTGCCATTGAATCGGCTGCAACGGTGGTATAAGAGTGCCCTATATGTGGATTGCCGCTGGCAAAATAAATTGGTGTGGTGATGTAGTATTTATTCATTTCTGTCCTCCGATTAATCATAAAATAGCTTGTAAACAAAGCTTTGCCTAATTACAGGCTTAGTTTTTTCATTGAATTTAAGTATTAATTTATATGTTGCGGAGTCTTTTATTCTGAAAAAAGAAATTATTCCGGTAATAAGTTTTCCCAAAGTTCTTAATATCCAAAAGAAAAGCTTGAAAAACAGACTGCCCGAAGCATAGTTTACAGACTGCACTTTTCCGAAGAATTTTCCGAATACATTATAAAATAAGGAGCTTTTCCATTGCCCGGCAATAAATTGGGTAAACTTAAAAATTACGGACTTTTCGTATATTTTATTTAAAAAAGACAAACAGCCGATAAATAATTTTATTATAACGGAATCAGTCATTTTTTAACCTTCTTTCGGAAAATCTATAGCCGAAATTCTTCCGTAAAGTTTGGTATTTCCTACTCTTACGGTTATGCTTTGCCCCACGGCATATACATTTCCGTTTATTGACAAGGCACCGCCATCAATAATCTGCCCTTCGGCGTTCATGGTTATTTCACAGGAAGAGTAATCTTCTTGATAGGATTTGATACTGTTTCCTTCGCTGTCGGATGTATAAATAACTCCCTTGCCAACGGTAAAATCGGTTACCGTTCCCAAACCTACACCCTTGGTATCATCCTCAGCAGACACATCTTTCTTTACCATATCCACAGCAAATTTCGGTGAATTTTCGCTGTAGAACTTTATTTCCACCGCTGTTTGTTTGGCGGCAGTTTTAGCCGGAGATAAAACCTTGCCGTATAAAAACACGGCAGCCAAAATAAAAGCTATTAGGACAAGCAAGTCCAAGGGATTAATTATCCCAAACAATTTGCCTTTACTGTCTATCATAAGAAACCTCATTTTCTCTATTCTTTTATTAAACAAAACATCGAAACACCGGCTGTCTAAAGCCGGTCTGAAAATATTTTGTTATTCCGCCGCTTCCAAGCCGGAGATTTTACCGAATAATTTGATTTTTCCGGCTCTTATGGTTATGGGTTGCCCGATGGCATAAACATTACCGTTAACCAATAAGGAACCGCTCTCCATGACTTGACCGTTTAATTCCAAAACCACTTCACAGGAGGCGTAATCCTCCATAAATGCTTTGACGCTGTTTCCGTTCTTGTCATAATTGTAAACTATACCTTGTCCTATGGTATAATCCTTTACCGTTCCCAGGCTGATACCCTTGGTATCGTCCTCCGCCGGAACGTCTTTTTCTATAAGTTTTACTGCATATTCCGGAGAATTTTCAGTATAAAACTTCATTATATAAGCAGATTGTTTCGGGGTTCCGGTTCCCGGAGAGGCTGTCTTTCCAAACATATATACAGCCACCGCAATCAAAGCCGCCAAGATAAACAAGTCGATTATATTGACCAACCCGAAAATTCTGCCTTTACCGTCTATCATATCGCACCTCTGTAAGCTGAAATCGCCGGGTGTGTCATTTAAGACACACCGCTTTTATAACAAAAGAGTAAAACCTTTCGGAAAAACTCCCTTAAATAGACTTTAACATTTGTTTATATTTGAAACCTTTTCGTAAATATTTAGAGTATTGGAAAGTTGTTGGTCTACGGAAAAATGCTCCTTAACCGTTTTTAGGGATGAATCCGAGCAATGCTTTCGGAAAGTGTCGTCTGTCATCATTTTAAGCAGGGCATCCGTCATAGCTTGTACATCTCCGTAGTTTACCAAAATACCCTCTGCTGTCTTTTCGCTTATAATTTCCGTATTACCGCCCACCGTAGTCAGAATCAAGGGCAGAGACATACTCATGGCTTCTAAAATCGCAAAACTCATGGCTTCCGAAGATGACGAATTAACAAAACAATCCCCGGCAGACAAAATATCCTCAATATCGGTTCTGAAACCCATAAAAACCACATACCGCTCAAGGTTGTTTTCCCTAACATAGTCTTGACAAAGAGACATTTCTTCGCCGTCTCCCGCCAATAAGAGTTTGAAAGGCAAGTCGGTTAATCCCTTTAAGCGATTTAAGGATTCCAAAAGAAAGGGAATACCCTTTTCCTTAGACATTCTTGCCAAGGTTACAAAAACGAATTCCTCCGAATCAATATTAAATTCGTCTCGGATTTTTTGTGATTTATACAGAGCTTCCTTTAAAACCACACCGTTATACACAGTAACTGTTTTATCTTTGGGCATTTTGTTTTGTATAAGCAAATCACGAACCAAATTACATACGGCTATTATGGCATCGTTGTTTTTTGTCATAAAGCTGTTCATGATTTTCCAAACAATATTGTTTTTTAATACTATATGAGAGGTATATATAACGCCCACCTTGTATTTTTTCTTGGCAAGAAGGGCTATATAATTTTCTCGTTGATATTGGGTATGAATAAGGTCAATTTTGTGTTTACGGCAATATTCCGCTACGAATTTTGCCGCCTTAGTGTCAAAGGGGTTTTTCATTTCAAGCTTGACCGGTTCAACACCCAAAGCTTCCATTTCGTCACATAAGGGTCCCTTGTGATTGTACATGAAATGAACCTTGTGTTTTAAGGCAAGCATATATTCCGCAACCATACGGACATATTTCTCGCTTCCGCCTTTGCCGGCGTAATTGATTATATATAATACGTTCAAATAATACCCCCTAAACAGCTTTCTTAATCCCGTTTAATTCTATCATAATTATCGATATTGTCAATATTTTCAATAATTCCGTACGATTCTGTAAATAATTAAAAACACAGTTAAAAAATATTTCGGCGAAAATTATCGGTAATGTATTTGCTAAAATGATGACTATCAATTTCTATAGTGTACAAACAAACCCAAAATCGGGGGTAAAAATGAGCCAACACCTTATAGACCTAATTAATATAACTAAATATTTCGGCAAACACAAAGTTTTGGACAATATTAACCTATATATAAGAAGAAATGAATTTCTTACCCTACTTGGACCCAGCGGTTGCGGAAAGACAACTACCCTTCGAATTATGGGCGGTTTCGAAGAACCTACTTCCGGGGATTTATTGTTCGAAAACAAGTCAATATTAAATGTTCCTCCAAACAAGAGAAATTTAAACACAGTATTCCAAAAGTATGCACTTTTTCCCAACATGAACGTGGAAGAAAACATAGCTTTCGGCTTAAAAATTAAGAAAACGGAGGACAAAATAATTAAACAAAAAGTCGGAAAAATGCTGGAATCGGTTAATTTGGCAGGCTTTGAAAAGCGTTCCGTAAAAACTTTAAGCGGCGGTCAACAACAAAGGGTTGCAATAGCAAGGGCTTTGGTAAATGAGCCGGAGGTTTTGCTCTTGGACGAACCCTTGGGTGCCTTGGACTTAAAACTCCGTAAAGAAATGCAAACCGAGCTGAAAAATATGCAAAGAGAATTGGGCATTACTTTTATATACGTTACCCACGACCAAGAAGAAGCCCTAACCATGTCCGACACCATAGTGGTTATGAATCAAGGCTCCATTATGCAGACAGGAACGCCCCAAGAAATTTACAACAAACCCCAAAACGCCTTTGTTGCCGATTTTATAGGTGAAAGCAATATCTTTGACGGTATAATGCTTGAAGATTATAAGGTAAAGTTTGGTAATACCGTTTTCGATTGCAATGCAACCGGCTTTGCCAAAAACGAGGCTGTGGATGTAGTGGTACGCCCGGAAGATACACGGATTGTTTCCCATGATGACGGGACATTGAAAGGCGTTATAAAAAATGTCATTTTCAAAGGGGTATATTACGAAATTCTCATAGAATCCGGCTCTTTTCGATGGTTGGTACACAGCACAAACGAAATCCCAAAAGGCACTGAAGTGGAAATGTGCATAGACCCTAATTTTATTCAAATTATGAAGAAAGATGCTTAATCGACAGACTCTTGATAATACAAAATTTATGCCGGAGGTGCTGACTTGAGAAAATCCTTTGCTTATCCCTATGTGGCTTGGATGGTCATTTTTACGGTAATACCCTTGTTTCCTTTGGTATATTATGCCTTTGTAACCATGGACGCTTCCGGGGTAAGCTTTACCTTTGAACATATACTGCGTGTTTTTGAACCGGTGTATTTAAAAGTTCTTGTTCGCTCTCTGAAAATTGCATTCATTTCAACCTTGCTCTGTTTTTTAATCGGCTATCCTGTGGCTTGGATACTGGCGGATAAGGTTTATGATCAAAAGACAGCTCTGTTATTCTTATTTTTAGTACCCATGTGGATGAATGCTCTGCTGCGGACTTATGCTTGGATGAGTATTTTGGGGAAAAAGGGGCTTATAAACTCTGTGCTGCAACTTTTGGGCATTGAACCCATTAGAATGCTGTATACAGAAGCTGCTGTAATCTTGGGTATGGTATATAACTTTCTTCCTTTTATGATATTCCCGGTTTATACCGCCATTAAAAAGACAGATAACAGTCTTATTGAAGCCGCTCGAGATTTGGGAGCTAACCCCTTACAGATATTTTTAAAGTTGACATTTCCTTTAAGCTTACCCGGGGTTATCTCCGGAATTTCCATGGTATTTATGCCGTCAGTAACTACTTTTATAGTATCGGACTTATTGGGCGGCGGAAAAGTAATGCTTTTGGGTAACCTCATAGAACGCCAATTTAAAGGCTCGGTATCCCGGAATTTCGGCTCTGCTTTGTCTCTGATTTTAATGGTGATAATTTTAATTTCTATGGCCGTGTTTTCCTTTTCGGATAAAAGCCATAAGGAGGACGGAATGTTTTGAAGGTTCTGAAAAGAGTGTATATATGGGCTGTACTGCTGTTCCTTTACGCTCCCATAGGCGTTTTGATGTTTTATTCCTTTAACTCTTCCCGCTCCGGCGGAAATTGGACCGGATTTTCATTTAATTGGTATTTGGAATTATTCAATGACCCTCTTATAGCCCAAGCCCTATACAGCACCTTGCTTGTGGGCATAATTTCGGCACTTGTCGCCACCGTAATCGGCACTACAGCGGCTGTGGGTATACATGTAATGGGTAAGTTCACCAAAAAACTCATTTTAAACATTACCAATATATCTGTCATAAACCCCGACATAGTAACGGGAATTTCTTTGATGATTTTATATATATTTGCATTTCGTTTTTTTCATTTCGGCGGATTGGGATTGGGAACTCTGCTTCTGTCTCATATTACCTTTAATATACCCTATGTAATACTTTCCGTATTGCCAAGACTAAACCGGCTGAACAAAAACCTTTACGAATCAGCCTTGGACTTGGGAGCCACTCCCATCTACGCATTTTATACGGTAATTTTACCGGAATTAATGCCCGGCGTTATTACCGGATTTATACTTGCCTTTACCCTTTCAATAGATGACTTTGTTATCAGCTTCTTTTCCGGGGGACCCGGAGTATCCAACTTATCCATCTATATTTATTCCATGGCTCGCAGAGGTATAAACCCAAAAATCAACGCCTTATCTACCCTAATGTTTACAGTGGTGTTGGCTTTGTTGTTTCTTATTAATAAACGTTCTGACAAGTTCATTCAAGGAGAATATGACTGATGAAAACTATCGGGCTTATTTCATTCTGCATAAATGTATTTATGATATTTTGCCTAGTGGGCTGTAGTGAAAAGAAACCCTTACTTTATGTATATAACTGGGGCGATTATATGGACCCGGAGGTAATAACCCAATTCCAAGAAGAATACGGAGTAAAAGTAAAATACGATACCTTTACTTCAAATGAAGATATGTACGCAAAAATCTCCGCCGGCGGAGTATATTACGATATAGCCATTCCTTCAGATTATATGACAGAAAAAATGATAAAGCAAAATTTGGTTGAAGAAATTAACTTTAATAACATTCCAAACTATAAAAATATAGATCGGCGTTTTACAAACCTGCCCTACGACCCCAACAACAAATATTCCGTTGCCTATACTTGGGGTGCTGTGGGCATATTGTACAACAAAACGAAGGTAACCGAACCGGTAGATTCCTGGAATATACTGTGGGACGAAAAATACGAAAACGATATATTTATGTACAACAACCCGAGAGACTCTCTTTCGCCCTCCTTAAAACGTTTGGGCTACTCCCTGAATACCCAAAACATCTCCGAATTAGAACAAGCCAAAAAAGAATTGATAAAGCAGCGTCCCCTAGTTCAAGCCTATTTGGATGATGCCGTGAAAGATAACATGATAAGCAACCAAGGGGTCTTGGCTGTAGTTTATTCGGGAGATGCGGTTTATTGTATGGAGAAAAATCACGACTTAGCGTTTGCGTATCCTGAAGAAGGTACAAATATTTTCTATGATGCTGCAGTTATTCCCAAAGGAGCGAAAAACAAAGAGTTGGCAGAAAAATTTATAAACTTCCTTTGCCGAGACGACATCGCCCTTAAAAACACCAAATACATCGGCTTTGCAACCACCAATGCAGAAACCTATAAAAACCTACCCACAGAGCTTAAAAACAACCCGGCTTATTGGGTTCCGGAAGAAGTAACGGCAAAAGGAGAGGTATATAAGGACTTGGGAGAGTTTATTAAGGAATATGACAAAGCTTGGACGGAGATTTGTGCTCAATAGACGAAATATTACGACACATACCTTCAAAATTCCACAATATTATAAAAGGCTTATTTTTTAAAATAATTAAAGGAGAATCTTCGTTTTTGTAGAATTATATAATATTCAGGTTAGATAGTATAAAAGTTAAGTAAAAATTATAAGAATATTTAACCGATTGAATAAAGCGCCTCAATGTGTTATAATGCAGGGGCAACAACAACCGATAAAATTAGGCTAAATGCAACCATATATATCGTATGTTTCAAAATGCCTAAAAAGTAATTTACAAAGTCGAGGAGGTTCAACAATGAAATGCTATTCTGCAAAAGAAATCAGAAACGTAGCAATCCTAGGACATTCGGGTTGTGGTAAAACCACAATAGTTGAAGCCGCATTAAATTTGGCAGGCGTAACATCCCGTATGGGCAAGGTTGATGATGGCAATACGGTCAGCGATTACGATGCCGAAGAAATTCGTCGCAAAGTTTCAATAAGCACATCATTAGTGCCCATTGAATGGCTTAACTGCAAAATCAATTTCTTAGACACCCCGGGTTATTTCGATTTCGCCGGCGAAGTTAAGGAGGCTTTGGCTGCAGCAGACCTTGCACTCATTGTTGTATCTGCTAAGTCGGGCGTTGAAGTTGGAACCGAAAAGGCTTGGGAATATGCCGATGAATATAATCTTCCCAAGATGATTATAGTTAACGGTATGGACGACGAAAATGCAGATTTCGAAAAGGTCGTGGAAGACCTTAAAACCAAGTTCGGCAAGAGCATTGCTCCTTTACAAGTTCCCTACAAAGAAAACGGCAAATTTGTAGGTTACGTAAATGCTGTAAAAAAAGAAGGTCGCAAATATGTTGGCGGTAAGAGCCAAGAATGTGACATGCCCGACGGTATGCAAGACAAAGTAGACGAAATTCATACTATGATAGAAGAAGCCGTTGCGGAAACAGACGACCAACTTATGGAAAAATTCTTCAATGAAGAACCCTTCTCTATTGAAGAAATTCAAGACGGAATCAAAATCGGTTTAAGACAACATGCAGTTACTCCTGTATTATGCAGTTCCGCTACCCAAAACATGGGAATTTCCGTTGTGCTCAATACCCTTATTAATTTCATGCCCTCAGCACAGGTTTTACGTCCCACGGTAACTGCCGTTTCTACCAAAAACGATGCGGAAGTTACAATTGATTGTGACGAAACAGCACCCGTTTCGGCCTTTGTTTTCAAAACCATAGCCGATCCCTACGTTGGACGTTTAAGCTTGTTCAGAGTGTTTTCCGGCGTTATCAAAAAAGACACTCAACTCTATAACAGCAATCAAGACTTTGTTGAAAAAGCTTCACATATATATGTAATGAGAGGTAAGGAGCAAATTGAAGTAAGCGAATTGAGAGCCGGGGATATCGGTGCAATAGCCAAGCTTCAAAATACCGCTACCCAAGACACTCTTTGCACCAAGCAAAACCCCATAGCCCTCAAGAAAATCCAATTCCCGGAATCCCTTTTGTCTATGGCTATAGTTCCCAAGGGAAAAGGCGATGAGGACAAAATTTCTCAAGCCTTATCAAAACTTCTGGAAGAGGATAAAACCTTAAAATTCGAAATCAATTCCGAAACCAAGCAATCCGTTGTTTCCGGATTGGGTGACGGTCAGCTTGACGTTCTGGTAAACAAACTTAAAACCCGTTACAAACTGGAAGTTGATTTGATTTCTCCCATCGTTCCCTACAGGGAAATGATTAAAGCCAAGGTTAAAGTACAAGGTAAATACAAAAAACAAAGCGGCGGTCACGGTCAATACGGCGACGTTCATATGGAATTTGAGCCTTCACATGACTTGACTACTCCTTATGTTTTCGAGGAAAAAATCTTCGGCGGTTCCGTTCCGAGGCAATACTTCCCGGCGGTAGAAAAAGGAATACAGGAATGTGTTAAAGCCGGCCCTCTGGCAGGTTACCCGGTTGTTGGTATTAAAGCAACCTTGGTAGACGGTTCTTATCACCCTGTAGACTCCTCCGAAATGGCGTTTAAAATGGCTACAACCATGGCCTTTAAAGACGCTTTCCTTAAAGCAAAACCAACCATCTTGGAACCCATCGCCAAAGCGGAAGTTAAGGTTCCCGAGGACTACACAGGCGATATTATGGGCGATATGAACAAACGCCGCGGTCGTATCCTGGGCATGGACAAACAAAGCGGTAAACAATGTATCTCCGTAGAAGTACCCATGGCAGAGATGTTTAAATACCAAACCGACCTTCGTTCCATGACCCAAGGTAGAGGTATGTTTACCATGAAATTCGAACGTTACGAAGAAGCTCCTTCGGATGTACAACAAAAAGTAATTGAAGCACGTAAAAAAGAAATGGAAAAAGATAAATAATTTACTCAGTAAATATAACAGTCTCCCGTGTATAAGCACCGGAGACTGTTTATTATACTAATTCCAATAAAGGTTTTCTCCCTCAAGGTTTTGTTTTTTTAATGTAGAAGTACTATAACAGATTTTTTCTCTCAAAGTCTTTCCCTTTTTCCCGTTATATACGTAAAACAACCTACTCTCATGTAAATAATCCCGTCATTTATATTCCATTTCTATACTTTATAAAACTTCACCCGAATAGATTAATATAAATATTGTGAGTTCATTATAAGAATTCTCGGCGAACCCACGTTTAACCGATTACAGGAGAGATATTATGGACTATTTGGCAAAAAAGTCAGCCGTTTTAGATTATCTCAAGAAATATGGCGGAAATTTTGATGTAACAGGTTATATGGAACAAACTTGGGGCATGACTTACGAGCAATGGTATGTAAAAAACAAGGAGACTTTGGAAAGTTTCACTGTTTACGGCAGATATACAGATAACGGCTATACCTTGAAAGACAGTCGTCAATCCCCGGGGCATCTTAAAAAAATTAAGGCAATAGCGGAAACATACGCAAAAAAATATTTCAAACGCTTTCAAATAACAGCCGAAACAAATCGTCTTACTGTTAGCGTACACAAAATAGAAGTAGAGCCCGGAGCAGAGGTTAATTCCTTTATCAGACTGCTATCCAATAAATTTAACGAAATGGATTACAAAGATATTTGGATAAAAATAAAATTCAACGAAGATAACGACCAAAATACTTTACATATCGAAAGTTCCCCATCATATTCTTTTTACTTAAATAAGGAAGGTAAACTAATACAACAAGACATCTTGGCAAACAACATATCCATATCATCTCAAACCATAGACGACGAAACTTTAACCCCTGAACAAATTGAACGGCTCTGCACAATAGTTTATTTGGATGATATACTGATGGCTAAACCCGACGATACTTTGGGAGAGATTATTTCCTATTTGTTGGCCTGCGGGCCGGATGAACCTCTGCCCTGTGAAATGAATAAACAAGAATGGGAAAATGTTTTTACCGGTATTTTAAAAGACGCTAAATTAACCCGATTGCATATAACCCATTTTGAAGATGTTCGTTACGAAAAACCGGATGTTCTTCCCGGTTTCCGCTCTGTCTGCTTCATGGACAATCAACGCAATGCTTATGTTATTTATCGTGGAACCTGTGGAGATAAGGAATGGGCAGATAACGGTCTCGGTATGATTGAGGAAGATACCGTTCAGCAAAAATACGCCCTTAAATACGCCCTGCAAATAAGAGAGAACCTAAATATCAATTCTCTTACCGTAGCCGGCCATTCAAAGGGCGGTAACAAAGCCAAGTATGTAGCCCTTGTTGCTCCCGAAAATTATGTTGACCGTTGTATATCCGTTGACGGTCAAGGGTTTTCACCTGCCTTTGTTGAAAAATATAAAAATAATATAGACTCTAGAAAAAATATAATTACCATTGCCGAACACAGAGATTTTATAAACTGTATGGGTATAAGTGTAGGTGAAACAAAGTATTATCGGGGCAGAAGAGGTAAAAAAACTCCAACATTTCCTTACGGAGAGCCTCTGCCGTTTTTTCATTGCCCTGATGCTTTACGAAAATCAAACGGCGAGTTTGGAGAAGAATTTGAAAACAGTGTTATTTCTTCACCAATTAACCGATTTATTGTAAAATTTTTAACCGATGATGCCTATAAATCAAACCGTACTGATACGGTAAACAATATAATCACGCTTGTAATGCATAAAAAAACGGCAACAGATGCAGAAATCGCCGAGGCATTGGCTAATTTATTAACCGTTTTTATAGATATGGCAGCAAAATGTAAAGACTTTGATGATGAATTGGCAAATATCGTATTTAATGAACAAGACGTAATTATTTCTACCTTGGAAATAGCTTTTAATCAGACCGAAAATCAAACGAGCGATACGAGCTTGGTTGATTTGTTTATCGGAAAATTTGTTAATACCATTTTGCTGAGACCTGTTTATATTATTAATCTGATTACGGTTATTGTTAAATTTATAGCCTTTGTTACGGATATTTCAAAGGACAAAACCAAAGACTGTCGATTACTTGTTTATATTTTGAATTTGCTGTGTTCTGTAATGGAAAATTTAGCAGAAAACAATCATTTTAGTTACATTAACAAAAAGTTGGTACAATACTTAACTAATCTAAAAAATAAACTTGAAGATAACCAAACTCAAAACGCGGAATTAACCGGCTCCGACAAAACAGAACAACCGGAAATCGATGTGTATGCTTTGTTGGATTCATGGAAAAATAATTTAACTGAACAGAACGTCCATAACGGCGTTGACCTTTCTCTCTAAAACGTCAAAAAAACATCCTATTGCTTAATTGAACAGAACCCCGTAAAACGGACATTGAAATAAAAGCACCTCCTATTGTAGA
>CAYXWM010000037.1:0-28956 GCA_964468805.1 uncultured Defluviitaleaceae bacterium | reverse complement strand
GAAAACAATCTGGCTCATGTTGATTACAGCAAATGTACTATGTGCGGAGACTGCGGTCAAAAATGTCCCACCGGTGCTATTATCGGTGTTGAGAAGAAAGAAAAGGTCGAAGCTTAAATTTCAAAGACTTCCCGTTGGGGAGTCTTTTTTTGTTTCCGGTATTTTACAAACCCCATTTTACGAATAATTTACATACCACTGATAATTTCAATACCTAAGGTATATATATTATACTTAATTGCCGGTTAAGTAGAAACAAAAGCGTAAATCAGTAGTTATAAGCGACCGGTGTATTTATATAAAAACAAGAGTAAACAGTTTACGAAGAATACCTTTTATTACTATTCCTTGCATTTTAATATCGTAAGATTAAAGCCATTTCCCTATAAACCAATACACTATTCAAGGTGATCTCTGATGAAAAAAAAAGATGAGAAACACGATATAAAAAAAGACTTCTTAAAAGTCATGGAGAAAAAGGAAATAAATACATACTACCAACCTATTGTATCTTTGAGAGACGGTAGCACCTTAGGCTGTGAAGCCTTGAGCAGGGGACCTAAAGAATCAATATTAGAAAGCCCCGAAATTTTGCTTGACCTGGCAAAAAAATATAATGCACTTTGGGAATTGGAATGCCTTATGCGTTTTAAAGCCCTTGAAAACGCTGAAAAATTGAATTTTAACTCAAAAATTTTCCTTAACGTTAATCCGAATATTATACACGACAAAAGATTTAAAAAAGGTTTTACCAAAGACTTTCTTGCCCAATTTTCCATATCTCGAGATAAAATTGTATTTGAAATAACAGAGAGAGAGGTCATAAGCAATCCCGGCGATTTTATGGATGTTGTTAATCACTATAAAAAACAGGATTACAAAATTGCAATTGATGATGCCGGGGCAGGTTATTCGGGTCTGAATTTAATATCCGATGTTCAACCGCATTTTTTAAAACTGGATATGCAGCTTATTCGCAATTTGGATACAGAGCCAAATAAACAAGCATTGATAAAAGCACTGCAACAATTCGCACTAACCACCAATACTCATCTGATTGCCGAGGGCATAGAAACAGAGCAGGAATTGATTAAACTGATAGAAATAGGGGTGCATTATGGTCAGGGGTATTTTATCCAAAGACCGGATCCTCGTATTTTGCCTATAAACCGAGATATTATCGACATAATCATCAGGGAAAATACCAAAAAGAACCGCTACTTCGGCACAAGAATTTTTGAATTTTATATACAAAACATAAGTCGCCCAACCCTTACAGTTTCACCCAAAGTTTTATGCTCTGCAGTAGACGAGATATTTAAAGAGAATGAAAGCTTACCCGGTATATGCGTTGTGGATAATAACGAAATACTTGGGGTAGTGACTAAAAATAGTTTTTATAAAAGTTTAAGTACGCAATTCGGTTATTCCCTCTATACAAACAAACCTGTGGAAAAACTGCTCGAAACAGATTTTCTGTGTGTAGACGGTGAAACCACAGTAGATATAGTCTCAAGAAACGCAATGGTTCGCACACCGGAAAAAATTTATGACTTTATTGTAGTTACAGTAAATAATAAGTATTACGGAACAGTTACCATTAAGGACTTACTGGAAAAAACAATAGAAATTGAAGTAATGAACGCAAAAAACCTAAACCCTCTTTCAGAACTTCCCGGAAATGTGGTTATTGAAAGGGAATTGGAGCGAGCAATAGCCTTGGGAGAGGATTATACAGTTCTTTATTTTGACCTGGATAACTTTAAGGCTTATAACGATGTTTATGGGTTCGAAAACGGAGATAGGGTACTAAAGTATTTTGCAAAATTACTGAAAACTCACGCCAACGACAATTTTATAGGTCATATAGGCGGCGATGATTTTATACTGATGTTAAAGCAGGAAAAAGGAGAGGAAATCTGCAAGGAAATTATTTTTAATTTCAATAAAGAAATAGTTTTATTTTACAAGGAATGTGACATAGCTAAGGGTTATATCTCAGCAAAAAATCGTATGGGCATAGATGAAAGCTTTCCTATAATATCCATTTCAATTGCCGGAGTTTCTACATATGGATATAATAATCTGTATGAACTGGCAGAAGCTGCAGGAAAATTAAAAAAAATCTGCAAGCAAAAATCGGGCAGTAATTTTTTGATTGCAGATAAATTTTGGGACGGATCGGAGATTATAGCAGAAAATGAAGAACCCCTTCTCGTATAACTTTTTATGACCAAAAAACGCAAAGCCATATACACGGCGGATTAGTTGACGTATAAGAAACCCTGTGTTTTTCTCGGGGTTCTATCATTATAGAATCACCCGGGCTTAGTTTCACAATCCTGTTATTTTCAAACTCCAACTCCGCATTTCCCGATAACAGTACCACAAACTCACTCTCATCTTGATCCATCCAATCCGTTACCTGTCCTGTGCTTATGATTCTTTCTATTCTGATATCTGAAAAAGACCTACCTTTTGTTTCTTTAACTATAGTCAGTAATTCTTCGTTAAAATTTTCATAGCCCTTCGGCAGTTCAAAAAAATTCATCATTTATCTCCTTTAAGAATATAAAAAATTGAAAAAACCCGCAATGCGGGTCTTTTTATTTGACTTTAATATTTGTACCGATAATTCATTACAAAACATTTTTAAACTTTTACAGCACATCATCAAA
Organism: uncultured Defluviitaleaceae bacterium; assembly: GCA_964468805.1. Taxonomy (GTDB): domain Bacteria; phylum Bacillota; class Clostridia; order Lachnospirales; family WRBF01; genus CAYXWM01. The sequence goes on along the minus strand of CAYXWM010000037.1, from coordinate 26,278 downwards.
TTTATCGTAGTCTGCCTTATAGCTTTGGATGGTGTATTTGCACAAAGCATCGGTGCTCTTTTTGAATTCCACTGTTCCAACTCCTATCATGACCGGTCGGGAGTTGCCCTGGGAAGTATCCGCTCGGCTTAATGAAACGGTAACTTTAATGACATCTCCTTGATTCTCGGCTTGAAGGATTTCATAAGTACCATAGACCGTAGGCTCCGAAACACTATATACAAGACCATCTTGGCTTTCTTTCATTATACCGTTTAGGCCGGCAGGAGGTTGTGTATAGCTTCCGTTTAAGAAGCTGTTTTTGTATAGATTACCGGGAGAAGTCTTAATAACATTGTCTCCGTTGGCAACCTCGGAAATTTTCAGTTCTTTCAAATCCGACGGCATTTTGTCTTGTCCGGGCATTTGTTTACCCAGTGCAACAAAACTATACATGGTCAAGTGAGCTGTGGTACTGTCCGGTGCATCCTCAAAGACATTATAGTGCAAAGCTTGACTGTTCATAAAGGAATCCAACAAAGGCTTATACTCATAAGCAAAAATATATTCATATGTCTCGCCTTTTGCTTTTAATTCGGAAATCATGGAGTAAGTGGCAAGTTTGTAAATTCCGGCTCTTGCGATTAACTCCGCTGCTGTTCTGCCGGTTCCGTCACCCCATTTTTCCCCTTCTTCTTTGGCTACGAAATCTGCCCTGTCTGCCACCTTACTTACAACGTCAGATTTTCCTAATTTATTCGCCACATTATTCAGTTCTTCTATCCAGGATTCTAAATAATAATTGGAAACTGCGTTCATTTCAACTGTATTGGAGGCATTTTGGAAGGTTATATGGCGGTCTATGGGGTTTTCATTGTCAACTTGAGTATCAGACATTTTAGGACTTGCCGAAGTTACGCCATCCGTGCTTGAAGTTGCTGCCGGATTGGGAGTGGGAGCTTCAGAAGGGCTGACTGCCGGTGTTGCGGTTGGAGTAACGGTTACGATTTCGTCTGCTCCGTCACCGCATCCGGTTAATAAAATAGCTGTTACAACAAGTTGTATTGCAAATTTTTTCAAAGCAATTACTCCTCTCGAAATTTACTAATTTATAGACTGACAAATTATGTACAAGCAAGATTGGTGAATTCCCGACACCACTTTTAAATTATGAATATAGTTTACATTATTTAACCTGAATTAGCAATATAATACTGTTTCTTTTTAGAGAACAAAAATTTCTTAAATACCTAATGCTATCGAATTAAATAAACAAAATAGCAAACTCCTATTTTTTCTGTACCTGCCCGGAAACAATTTAAGATAGCAATTTAATCAATAAATATAAGATAGATGTCGGAAAATTTTATAATATTCTTCTTAATAATTGCCATACTAATATTACTAATTTTAATTGGACAACACCGTAACAAGATTCCGGTTTGCCCATAAAGCGGCTAATTGTTTTTATCAAGCTCACATTACGTAAGGAGGATATTATGAAAAAAACTTTGATTTTGCTTATAATCCTATGCCTGTGTGCCTGCAGTAACATAGCAAACCGAGCCAATGCAATAGGAAATCCCCAACCCACCGATGAAGTAGCCCATTTTCAAGATGATGCAGAGGACAGCAAAGCATTGGCAGATACCTTGGCAAAAAAAGTAACCGGCTTGGACGGAATACAGTCTGCAAGGGTATTGGTCAACGGAAACACAGCTATTGTGGGTATAGATTTGAAAGAGCGTGCGGATGATATAAAGCTGATGGCAACCAAAAAAACCGTGGAAGATGCAGTCAGAGAAATAGTGCCTCATTTTGAGCGTATTGCCGTTACTGCGGCTCCGGAACTTGTTGAAAAGATTACCAAGATTTCCGAGCATTCGAAAAAACCGCCATCATATAAAAAAGACTTGGAAGACATTATATCGTCATTGACTCCTTTGGTTTAAGTTATAGATACAAAAACCTCGTAAGGCATACAGAATACTTGGAATAAATCCTAATCTATAGAATTCTTTTGCTAAACGGATTTTCTTAATCGAAAAAGTCTGTCTGTCTTAAATTTTATAAGATATATACAGTAAATGCCGAAAAATAAAAAATATTAGGCATTTACATAACTTTAATTAAAAAATGCTCTGGATTTTACGTTTATTATTTGTTATAATTGATTTTGTCGAGTGCGTAATATCTTTTGTCGCATTAATTTTTGGTGTATAAAGAAGTTAAGCCGCCCGAATAATACCCATTGGCGAAGATTCCGGCTATGCCCTTTGCGGTGTTTCTCGCACTTGATTAAAAATAAATGTAATATATAAATTTGTTGTGTCCGAATATATTAACGGGTAGATTAACTATACGGAGTTTAGTGATTTCCCGGGAATTACGTTGAATTTGATTTCCGAAACCGGAGTCGGCAATGATACAGGCGACAGGGGGGATTTATCTGATTGATCTGTTTGAAGGTTTGGAGCGGTTTGGATTAGAGGGCTTGAAGAAAGATAAACCACTGGACCTTTGGTCTAAATCTGATGCCGGCAAATCAGGCAAAGAATTTGATATTGCGGATTATGTCTTTGAAAAAGGTTATGAATGCCCTGTTTGCTTAAAAACGTTCAAAGCATATACCGTAAAAAGCGGCAAGCTTAAACTCGAATCGGTGGATTATGACCTAAGACCCGTGTTTACGCCGATAGAACCCCTATTATATGAGGTTATTATTTGCAATCATTGCGGATATTCGGCTATAAAACAAAATTTTCTTCAAATTACAGACCGTCAAGGCGAATTTATTTTAAAAACCATTACTCCGGAATTTAAACCGGTAAATTACCCCATGCATATGGAATTAACCATGGGGATAGAGTCCTTTAAATTGGCATTATTAAATACTATAGTAAAAAAAGGCAAAGACGGCGAAAAGGGTTATATTTGCCTTAAATTGGCATGGTTGTACAGAATTCAAGGCGACAAAGAGCGGGAACTTGCATTTTTGCACCAGGCATACGAGGGATTAACCTCCGCCTTGCCCAGAGAGAGAACTCCCATTTGCGGTTTGGACGAAAATACGATAATATATTTACTGGCAACCTTCTGTTACAGGCTGGGCAAGCTTGACGAAGGTTTACGCCATTTGGGTCGGTTAATAGTTAACAGAACCGCTACCGCCCGTATTAAAGAACGGGCAAGAGATTTAAAAGATATGATAGTTGAACAAGCAAAGCATCAAGAATAATTTATTTCCCAAGAACTTACAAGGAGGCACGCTTTGGTTACTTTATCCAAAACAGGAGTTTATATAATTAACGGAAAAGAAATTATAAATGACGATTCCAATGCCGGGAATTTTTTATCCCAAAGAAATATTACCAAAGAACAAGCTATTCAAAACACTGTTACCTACAGTATTTTTTCCAAACACAATACAAACGATAATACAAAACAATTGAAATTAAAATTTGATGCCTTGACGTCCCATGACATAACTTACGTGGGTGTTATACAGTCCGCTAAGGCAAGCGGTTTGGAGAAATTTCCCGTTCCTTACGTTTTGACAAACTGCCATAACTCACTTTGTGCCGTAGGCGGTACCATAAATGAGGATGACCATGTATTCGGTCTCTCCGCCGCAAAACGCTTCGGCGGTGTTTTTGTGCCTGCACATCAAGCAGTAATTCATCAATATATGAGAGAAATGATGGCAGGTTGCGGCAAGATGATTTTGGGAACAGACAGCCATACTCGTTACGGAGCCTTGGGTACCTGTGCCATAGGTGAAGGCGGCGGCGAGCTGGCCAAACAATTACTGGGCAAAACTTATGACTTGGCTTATCCCGAGGTAGTAGGTGTAATGCTTACCGGTAAACCTCAAAAAGGCGTAGGCCCCATGGACGTAGCCCTTGCTATAATTTCTGCGGTATTTAAAGGCGGTTATGTTAAAAACAAAGTTATGGAATTCTTCGGTGACGGTATTAAAAATCTCAGCGTTGATTTCAGAAACGGTATAGACGTAATGACCACCGAAACTACCTGTCTTTCCTCAATCTGGGAAACAGACGAGCAAGTTGCTACATATTACAAAGTACACGGCAGACCCGGGGATTACAAACAATTAAGCATAGGCGACGTAGTATATTACGATGGTTTGATTCAAGTGGATTTGGATAAAATCCGTCCTATGATAGCTATGCCTTTCCATCCCGGAAATGTTTATACCATAGATGAACTTATTAAAAACCCCAAAGATATTTTGGCTCATGTGGAAAAAGAAGCCTCAAGCCAAATGGAAAACACTCAATTAAAATTAACGGACAAGCTTGTTGACGGTAAGCTCCTTGTTTCTCAAGGTGTAGTTTGCGGTTGTGCCGGCGGTACTTTCGAAAATATCTGCGATGTAGCCGATATTTTGAAAGACAGTTCCGTTGGTAACGGTGCTTTCGGTTTGTCAGTTTATCCTTCCAGCCAACCTACTTACTACAGCCTTGTGGAAAACGGCACTATTGCCAAATTAATGAACGTAGGTGCAACCATACGCTCCGCTATTTGCGGCCCTTGTTTTGGTGCAGGCGATGTACCTGCCAACAACGGATTAAGCATCAGACACGTTACCCGCAACTTCCCAAGCCGTGAAGGTTCCGTGCCCGGTAAAGGACAAATTGCTTCCGTAGCCCTGATGGACGCTCGTTCCATTGCGGCTACAGCTCGCAACAAAGGCTTCTTAACCTCGGCTTATAATATAGATACAGAATTCACAAGACCTACCTTTGCCTTTAACAGCAATATTTACGACTCAAGGGTATACAACGGCATAGGCAAGCCTCAACCGGAAACAGAATTGGTTCTCGGACCCAACATCAAGGATTGGCCGGCTATTCCTGCCCTGTCTCAACATTTGCTGTTGAAAGTTGTTTCTTTAATCACCGACCCGGTAACAACCACAGATGAGTTGATACCCTCCGGAGAAACCTCTTCTTACCGCTCCAATCCTCTGGGACTTGCGGAATTTACCTTGTCTCGTAAAGACCCCAAATATGTACCTCGTGCAAAAGAAGTTCAAGCCCTGGAAAAGGCTCGTTTGGCAGGAGAAAATCCCTTTGATGCTGATATTTTAAGCAAACTTGAAAAAATCGGCTACAGTGTCACTCCCGAAAACACCGGAATCGGCAGCGTTATTTATGCAAACAAACCGGGCGACGGTTCCGCAAGGGAACAAGCCGCAAGCTGTCAAAGAGTGCTTGGCGGTTGTGCCAACATTGCTGTAGAATACGCAACCAAACGTTATCGCTCCAACCTTATTAACTGGGGTATGTTGCCCTTCGTTATTTCCGAAGAATTACCCTTTGGACTTGAAGATTATATTTTTATACCAAACGTAAGAGAAGCCGTAGCAAACGCCACCCAAGAAATTGAAGCATTTGTGGTTTCCGACAATTCCAAGTCCTTTAAACTCAGCCTTTCTTCCATGACAGATGATGAACGTGAAATAATTCTTGCAGGTTGTTTGATTAACTACTACAGAAGCTGAAAAACATACAAAAAGACGCTCGGACTTTAATCCGGGCGTCTTTTTTAACCTTAAGGAATCTCTTTTCTCCAAACGGTTCTTTATCCCACTTGGAAAAAGAGGTGTTTCATACTTTCTATTACTAACCCAGATAACCCACTTCCGTTATGGACTTGTGAATTACTGAGGTATAGTCTTTTAACTTTTGTACAACTTCCATATCAGTCATATCCAAGCCGGTTCGGCTCATGGATTTTTTCATTAATCGATAGGACTGATTTATCATTTCCGACAAGTATATGGAGCATTTATTTACGGTGTCTTGGTCATAGGGCATTAATGCCAAGGATTTCTTGGCTGAATCTGCCTCTTTCCAAATCTCCGCAAAAACGCCCATTTGTTGGGACGGTATTTTCAGCTGGGATACGTTTACCAACATGTCCTTAATATTAGCCAGATTATCCAGCATGTTATTGTAAGAGCGTTGATAACCGGCGTTTACTTGGTTTAGTATCTTGTTTTTATCTTGGTATTGGAAAACTGCAAATATCAACGTTACAGCTACTGCCAATATCAACAAACTTTGCGGTCGTGTAACTTTTCTTGCTTCTGTGGTGTTCACCTCATCAACTCCTGCCACCATTCAACTATCTTGAATTTTACAGCTACTTCGGGTTTATCATGTTTAGCCACAAGGTTGTAAGTTTCTGTAGTAAGTACTTTTCTTAATTGAGCATCTTCTTTTTCGGGTATAACTTTTTGGGTTATGTCAACATAGCACAGAGGCGGAAACATTACACACCACCAGTTGCTACCCTCGGCATTGCCTATATTTATTCTCAAAGCTTCGTAGTTTCCTGCCGGTAATGCAACATTTGCATAATTTTTTGTGGGAAAATATTCGTTGGTCAGTTCCGCCGTTACATTGTAATCATAGCCGTTTTCGTATACTACTTCTTGTGCAAATTTACGAATTTCCTCCAAGTTTGCAACGATAAAACTTTCTGTTTCGTTAACGCTGCCTGCCGCTTCCAATCCGTATCTGAACCTTTCCAAAACCCTGTCCCTAACCGTTACTTTTAAGTTTTGGTCAGCCTCCGAATCGGAGTTAGCCTTAACGTGCAACCTGATTACCTGTTCTGCGATTTCCCTTTGCATACTTGCCGAGTATGCATATGTCATAAATGCCACGATAAATGTAAAAACAAATCCGCATATTATTGAAAGGGTTAAAACCTTTTTCTCTTTCATATACCATTCTTTTATTAATCTATACATAGCACACCTCTGCACTTTCTTGGTTGATATTACAATTATTTCCGGTAACTAAATTTTTATACAATCTTACAAAAGAAATTCTGTAAATACTTTTTGGTATTTACAGGAACTAGGTGTTTAGGCCGTTTTCAAGCACTAAAAAAGCTCTGACAAAATATTCGCCATGAGAATATTTTATCAAAGCTTTTAATCACCAAACCTTTTGCTCATTTCTTTAATCCGGCAATCCAAATTCAATTTATCTTTCCTCAAACTCAACGCCGGCAATCTCCGCATCTGTATGCCTTTCTATATAATTAACTATATTTTCATACATACTGTCGGCGAGGGCATTATCAGCCGCCAGAAAAGCAACAGATATTACTATGGATTGGTGCAAATCATGGTCATCGCTTTCCGTTGCGGAGACATTGAATTTATTTTTGGTTTTCTCCAACAGACTTTTGACCACCATACGCTTTTCTTTAAGACTGTGAACCCAATTGGCATGAAGTTTGACGGTTATAAGGTATACCTGCATATAATCACCTTCTTATGTTTAGTATACACCAAAATCACAATAAAGAAAGGCTTCGGAACCAAAATTCCAAAGCCGGTGTCATATACTGATTCCATTTTAAATAGAGGACATTATTTCTAAGCAGATGCAAAGAAAGAACCGGTATAATAAATTATTAAACTTTTTTATCTTACCGTACCCATGATTTTAATACTACCGTGATTATAAACCCCGGAAGCAACATACCTCCATTTTCCTTCGGTTAATTTTATTACTGCTTTAATGGATTCCGAACCGATGGTCAGGCGTTGTTCCTTGCCCTCCGGGCTAAACAATAATAAATCTATGGTTCCGTCTATAATTTCGGACTGTACACTTAACTGCAAAAATTGATCGTCCTCCGCATAAAAAGAACCGGACTGAGCAAGGGTGTAGTTTTTGTTGTTTTCTATATCAAAAACCGTCTTATAATCTTGATATACGGACACATCAGCCACCGGGTCTTCCGCAAAAACCCGAGGATTTGTAAGATTTACGGTATTGGTTGCTCTGTCCCACTGCACAGAGTAACCTAACTTTTCTAAAAGCTCCCTAATGGGCAAATATAAACTTGCGTTTGATTCCCCGTCCCTAACAACGAAAACCGGGGGATTTTTAAGATTAAGCCTAACCCCATCCAAAGTTATTTTGGCATTACTGTAATCAGCGGTTTTTATCTTATCTGCCGCCGAAACCGGGGCCACATTCAATAATACCAAAACAAAAACAATTGCCAAGTATTTAAAAGCAATATTCATGAACTATTTCCTCCGGCAATTCTGTTGTACAAAAGAATTGAGTAAATGTTTATACTTCTTAATAGTGAAGTATTCTTATTATTCCATGATTCAGTTGAAATAATTCTTGCCCTTTTATTTAACTTAAATAAAAAAAGCAGCAACGAGGGCTGCAGCTTGGTATTTATTCTGTAAAATGAGAATAGACATTTATTCGTTCAAATTTATGAATTCTATCGGAGAATTTTCCCCAAAGATTTTTTTAACAGTATTATTATAATAGCCTGAAAACCACTTGTATTTTTCTAAGATATCCTTTTTATAATCTTTACTTAAATGATTACATAGGTCTTCTTTAGTATATTCCAAAAAATTAATATAACTATCGCAATCGTCAAATTCTTGGTATTGTGATAAAAAATCAAGGTAATATAAATCAGTACCACCTGTATCTTTACATATTAATTCTTGAATCTCCTTAGTTTCTGTTTCATCTGAATTTCCTAAACCAGGCAATTCTTGCCCCCGCTTAATTGTTTCAGCATCAATAACTACTCGGGGATAAATTGCAACATCTTTTTCTAAATTATAAGCCCGTATCATTGCCGGGCCAAAACAGACTTTTTTATCGTGATACATCCTACCATAAGTAACCCCGCCTCTAATATACATTTTTTGGCCAAGTAATTCTATGCAAATATGAACTAAATCAAGGAGTACATGGAAAAAGGCTCCTCCAATACTCAGGCTACCCGGATATGAAATAATAATACTATCAGAAAATATTGATACTTCTTTCAAAGGGTCATGTTCAGAAAAAATTCGTTCATAATTATCGTCTCTAATGCCTGCAATATAATTCAATATCTTCTTTATTTTTTTTGAATCTTAGTGTTATTTTCAGATGATTCAATTTTCTGTTTAAAACCTAATATATCGATAAATGCAACAAAGCGTTCTTCATAAATCATACATTAATCCACCTTGAATTATTTTTACACACTTTTTTATAAAACAAAGTAATTTAGAATAGCATTAAGTCTTAATTGTTAAACATTAATTATATCACAATAGTTTTCTTTTCGAAATAAAATATGCATATGCTTGAATCAATTATCCATGATAAAAAATTCAACACAAAAAAACCACAACCTCCGTAAACAAAAGGTTGTGGTTATTATCTGAATCAGTTATTTATTTGAATTTGCAAATATTTCTTAGTTGAAATATCTCTTCAACAAACCTGCAAAAGCTTGACCATGTCTTGCTTCGTCTTTACACATTTCATGAACTGTATCATGGATTGCGTCAAGGTTGAGTTCTTTAGCTCTGGTAGCAAGGTCTTTTTTGCCTTGGCATGCGCCGTGTTCAGCGTCAACGCGTTTTTGAAGGTTAACTTTTGTGGAGGAGTCAACTACTTCGCCTAATAATTCAGCAAATTTTGCAGCGTGTTCAGCTTCTTCGAAAGCGATGCGTTTGTAAGCTTCTGCGATTTCCGGGAAACCTTCTCGGTCTGCTTGGCGGGACATAGCAAGGTACATACCTACTTCAGTACATTCGCCAACAAAGTTTTGACGTAAACCTTCCAATACTTCGGGATCTACTCCGTTAGCTGTGCCGATTCTGTGTTCGTCAGCATAGTTTTTAGCATCGGTTTGTTCTTTGAATTTGGAAGCGGGAGCGCCGCAAGTGGGGCATTTTGCCGGGGGTTGGTCACCGTTTTGAACGTATCCGCAAATTACACATACAAATTTTTTCATTTAAGAAACCTCCTTGGTTTTTACATCAATAAATTTAAGTTATTATGTATATTTTACCAATTCGCTGTTACGGATTTATTATAATCGGATTGGATAAAATATACAAGTGATTTTTTATGGTTGGGTTGTAAAATCTGTTATAACAATTTGTTAGAAAAAAGGCCGTTACAATATTATCAGTCGGTTGTTTCTTTGAATTTTGAAGAAGGTGCTCCACAGGTTACACATTTCTTTGGGGCTTCTTCCCCTGTGTGAACGTAGCCGCATATTATGCAAACGAATTTTTTCAAATAAATCATCCCCGATGTCATTTTTTATTTAACTCCGCCCGGAAAAGGCGGAGTTTATATTCATTTATGTGCATCCGGTTAATGCACTTATGTCATTCTATTCCGTCGGGTGTCAGTAATCTCATTCGTCTTCTTCAAACTTTGAAGCAGGTGCTCCGCATGGAGGACAGCTTTCCGGCGGTTGGTCGCCGCTGTGTACGTAACCGCAAACTAAACAAATCCATTTTTTCATGATTACAAGCCCCCTAAAAAATAATTTTTATTAATTAATAATAATTCTTGTTTTCAATTATATCAAAGATTTTAGTTTTGTCAATAGGAATTTTAAATTTATTTTTAATTTGCAAAGTTCTGTTTAATAATGTAATATATATAGTAAATTACCGTGTGTTCTCTCATATTAAACGTTCCGAAATACTTTTGGAATTTCGGAGCATTTTCATGTATACTCAGAACCCGGAATGGCATTTAAGTATACTTTATTGGGTCGAAGTTAATTCCTAAAAATCTCTTTACAGACTCTCTTATATCTGTTCTAAAAAAATAATCTACATTTATATATCGTCTTATTTCGCTTAATACGGAGGAAATCTATTGGATAAAATTTTACTCATAGACGGAAACAGTATAGTAAACCGTGCCTTCTACGCCCTGCCCCTGCTGACTAATGCCCAAGGAGAGTTGACTAATGCGGTGTACGGTTTCTTAAATATACTTTTTAAAATTTTGGATGCGGAACAACCCAAATATGCTGTGGTGGCTTTTGATACCCATGCCCCAAACTTTCGTCACGAAAAATCGGAAACTTATAAAGGTACCAGAAAGGGTATGCCCCCGGAATTAAAATGTCAAATGCCGTTGCTTAAAAATCTGCTTCACAAAATGAAAATCAAAACTATGGAGCTTGAAGGTTACGAAGCAGATGATATTCTGGGTACTCTTGCGAAAAAATCCGAAAACCTGGGGCTGTATACTGTGATACTTTCCGGAGACCGAGATTTGTTGCAGGTTGCCGGGAAAAATACCCTAATCAAAATTCCCAAAACCGTCGCCGGCAAGACAGAAATTCAGGATTATACGGAACGTGATTTGGAAGAAAAATACGGCGTAAACGCTAAGGAATTTATAGATGTAAAGGCTCTTATGGGCGATGCCTCGGACAATATTCCCGGGGTGCCCGGCATAGGCGAAAAAACGGCAATTAAAATAATCAAGGACTATAAAACCGTTGAAAACGCCATTGCCAACGCTCATGAAATCAAACCGAAAAAGGCTTCGGAAAATTTAACTCTGCATAAAGATCTTGCCCTGTTGAGCAAGGAACTTGCCACCATAGTTTGTGATGTACCCGTTGAGTTTTCCTTGGAGGAAACCTCCATTGAGGATATGTACAACGAAGAAGCCTTGGAGGAAATTAAGCGACTTTCCTTTAAGTCACACATCACTCGTTTTACTCAAAAAGAAAAACAAGCACCCATAAAAGGCATTAATTATGAAATACCGGAAAGCAATGAAAAACTCCGTGAATTATCGGAAATTTTGTCGAAGAAAAGCTTTGTTGCCTTTTCAACGGTATTTACCGGGAAAAACCAAGGCTTTACTATGGGCTTCGTTGCCGATGGAATAAATGCAGTAGTACCCTTTAACAATAATCCCGGCGAGATTTATGATATTTTCAAGCCATTTTTTGAAAGTGACATTCCTAAGGCAGTCTTTGACTCCAAGCAGGAAATGGTTTTTGCCCACAATTTCAATACAAATATCAACAATATAGTATTTGATACTACCTTGGCAGCCTATATTTTGGATTCAAACAAGGGCAGTTACGGTTATGAATATGTAGCCGAAACATACTTGGGCGAAAGTTTCGATTCCTTTGAAAATATTCTGAAAAGCAAGTCTTCAAAGGAATATTTGGATTATACCGCTCGTCTTGCAGATGTAGTATTCCGCAGTCATAATATAATGAAGGAAAAACTCAATGAATTCCATCAGACTAAGGTCTATTACGAAATAGAATTGCCTCTTGCCGCGGTTTTAAAGGACATGGAACTGTACGGTATCAGAACCGATCGTGAACAGCTTGTAAAATTTGGTGAAAATCTTGATAAAGTCCTTGAACAGTTGACCGCAGAAATATATAATTTAGCCGGTGAAGAATTTAATATTAATTCTCCGTCTCAATTGGGAGTAATTTTGTTTGAGAAATTGGGCTTAAAGGGTACAAAGCGTACAAAACAGGGCTACTCCACAGCCGCGGAAGTATTGGAGAAGTTGGCGGACAAGCATGAAATAGTCCGAAAGGTTTTGGATTACCGCACTCATATGAAGCTGAAATCCACCTATGTAGAAGGTTTATTGTCCGTAATAGACGAAAACACCGGCAAAATTCACTCTACTTTCAATCAAACCATAACCTCCACCGGCAGAATCAGCAGTTCCGACCCCAATCTTCAAAATATTCCCGTAAGGCTGGATTTGGGTAGACAATTGCGAAAGATTTTTATACCCGATGAGGGCTTTGTTTTCATGGACGGCGATTACAGCCAAATAGAGTTACGTGTTTTGGCTCATATTGCCGACGACGAGACTTTAATCAATGCCTTTAACGAAGGCGTTGATATACACACCCTGACCGCTTCACAGGTTTTTAAAGTACCCCTGGATCAAGTTACCTCTTTGCAAAGAAGTAATGCAAAGGCTGTAAATTTCGGTATAGTTTACGGTATCTCCGGGTTCTCTTTGGGTCAGGATTTAAGTATAAGCAAAAAAGAAGCCGAAAAGTATATCCAAAGCTATTTTGAAAAATACCCCAAGGTAAAACAATATCTGGATCACACCATAGCCAAGGCAAAACAAGACGGCTATGCCTCAACCATATTCAACCGCAGACGCGAAATCCCTCAATTGCAGTCATCAAATTTCATCCAAAGAGGCTTCGGCGAACGGGTTGCCATGAATATGCCCATACAGGGAACAGCGGCGGATATTATAAAAATTGCCATGATTAAGGTACATTCAGCCTTAAAGGAACAAAACCTAAAGTCTCGTATGATTCTACAGGTACACGACGAACTTCTTTTGGAAGTAGCAAAGGACGAAACGGAAATCGTTAAGCAAATTATGAAAACCGAGATGGAAAACGCCGTCCGTTTAAAAGTCGCCTTGGAAACCGATATTCATGTGGGTGATAATTGGTATGAAGTTAAATAAATTATTGCTGGGGCTAACCGGCAACAGCGGTTCCGGTAAGAGCGTGGTTTCGGGAATTCTATCAAATCATAAAGCTTGTATAGTGGATGCGGACAAAATTTCTCGGGAAATCATGCAACCGGGTAAACCGGCATATAATGAAACATTGGAATCCTTTGGAAGCAAAATTCTCTTACCGGATAAGACCATAAACCGCAAATTGCTGGGAGATATAATCTTTACCAACGAAAACCTCAGGATTAAACTGATGGATATATCTCACAAATATATATTGGAAGAATCTTTCCGACAAATTAACGACGCTAACCGAAACAACAATTATAAGGCTATAATCATGGACGCTCCCTTGCTTATTGAAGCCGACTTGCATAAGGTCTGCCATCAAACCTGGGTAGTGTATGCAAGTGCGGAAACTCGTGCCAAACGCATAACCAAACGTGATAACTGCACTTATGAGCAAGTTTATAATCGTTTTAACAGTCAATCCAAATTTGAATATCTAAAACAATTTGCGGATTTGCTTATAGAAAACGAAGGCGATTTGCAATCCTTGGAGGATTTTGTTTTAGATCATTATTATAATTTGCTGAATAATCAACAATTGCAAATGCCAAAGACAAATAAATAACTTTATTTGATTTTTTCTTGTCTGAAATTGAAGAAAGGGGGTATATTTAGCTGCGAAAACGCAAGTATTTGTTTTTTTTATTAGGAACGGCAGCGGTAGTTGCCGGAATATTGTTTGTATTTAATATAATGTACCCCTTAAAATATGTGGAACTGATAAAAACTTATGCCCAAGAGTATGACGTGGAGCCGGAGCTGATTTGTGCCGTAATTCATGCCGAAAGCCGGTTTAAAGAAGATGCTCTTTCCAACAAGGGAGCCAAGGGCTTAATGCAATTAAAAGACTCTACGGCTGCTTGGCTGGCTAAAGAATTGGGCATGACCGATTATGACAAAGACCGCTTAACAGAGCCGGATATCAACATTAAATTAGGAACATATTATCTAAAGAAACTTTTAAAAAATTACAAGGGTGATATAGTCAAAACCTTGGCGGCTTACAATGCCGGCAGCGGAAATGTTTCCGGCTGGCTTAAAAACCCCAAATACAGTAAGGATGGTCTAAATCTCTCCGCCATCCCGTTTCCTCAAACGCAAAGCTATATAGACAAGGTTTTGTTTAATATTAAATTATACCGCTTATTTATGGACTAGGTGATACAATGTTACAAATGAGAAATTTTATAATTATATTGTTGTTGGCAGTAATTCTTGGCGGTTGCGTGAATGTGAGTCCCGATGAACCTCTACCCACGGAAACTCCCAAACCGACGGAAACTCCAAAACCCACAGAGAATCCTTCTCCTCAAAGCGGCGGTACTCTTACAATGTCCATGCGTCAGCCCATTACTCTTAATCCTCTGCTTAATCCCGATGAGACCGTGGATAATGCATTGAAACTTATGTTTGAGCCTTTGGTCAGTTTGGACGAAAAGCAAAAACCCGTTCCCAATCTGGCAAAAGATATGAACGTATCGGCTGATGCCATGAGCGTAACCTTGACTTTGCGGGACGATGTTTATTGGAGCGACGGGAAAAAAATGTCTGTAAACGACGTTATTTTTTCTGTGGAAACGATAAAAGCCAATCCACAAAGCATCTACGGTAAATACGCTCAATATATTGCGGATTGTCGCAGTACCGGCGGAGACACAGTGACAATAAACTACATAAATCCCGTAGGAAATATTAACTCTCTGCTGTGTTTTCCCATTATACCAAAGCATTATTATCAAAACGAAAAAGATCCCGGCAACAAAAAAAATATGTCTCCCGTAGGTAACGGCTTGTATAATTTCGTTTCATATACCAATCCTAAGGAAATGAGACTGGAAGTCAGCCAAACTTGTTTTAAGCCCAAGGCTTACATTGATGAAATTTTGGTTATAATCAGTCCGGACAAGGAAACGGATTTGTATTCCTTTGTACAGGGAGTTACCGATGTTACCGTATCGGACGTGGCCCAATGGGTCAGTTTAAGCGGAGACAAATCAGCGGAAACTACCCTTATGCAAACAGGTTATTTTGACTTTATAGGCTTTAACTGTAAAACTTCCGTATTCAAGGACGTGGAAACTCGCCGTGCCCTGTCCTATGCCTTGGATATAGACGATATAATCAAAAGAATATATGCAGGCAACGCCTCTGCGGCAACCACCCCGGTAAGCCCTTTCAATTGGGCTTATGACCCAAGCGTTTCCAAAAGAGTTTACGACATGAATCTTACGAAAAGCTTGTTGAGCAAAACCGCCTTACAAAGCGGTTCTTCGCTGAGAATCATAGTTAATAATGAAAATACCGAGGGCTTAAAGGTAGCGGAGGCCCTGGCCGAAAACCTAAAGCAGCCGGGAATAGCAACGGAAATTTACCGGTTGCCTCCTTCGGAATATGCCGAAAAGATAAAATCAAAGGATTTTGACCTGTTCGTAGGCGGCTTTAATATGACACCTTCTACAGATTTATCCTTTGCCTTTCATTCCAACGGTTCACAGAATTATTTCGGTTATGCAAGCGAAGAAATGGACAGGTTACTTGCGGAGGTCTTAACGGCGCCGGATGAAACCTCGCAAAAAAACACGTATAAAAGCATACAACAGCTTTTTGGTATGGACTATCCTTGTTTGGGTATAGCCTTCAGGCAACACGCTCTGCTTACGGACAAAAAAGTGGCGGGGCCGAAAAATCCTACGATAAATAACCGTTTTTCCAATATAAATGAATGGTTTATCGTCCGAAAAGAGGAACAGGCGTGACTGAATTAAGACAAGATTATTTAACGGGACAATGGGTCAGCATAGCCACCAAACGGGGTACAAGACCCAGCGATTACAAAAAGGTTCGAGGGCCTATAGCGGTGGAAAGCGAAAATTGTCCCTTTTGCCCGGAAAATAGGCACTTAACCTCAGAGGAGATTTATAAACACGGGCGTGTTCGCGTTATACCCAATCTCTATCCCGTGTTGGATCAAAGCACCAATGAGGGCTTCGGCTTCCATGAAGTAGTGGTGGATACTCCCGTGCATAATGAACGCCTGCATGAATTCTCTGTGGAGGATACAGCCCTGTTGCTGGAAACCATAAGGGACCGGGTAGAATATTATACAGGCCATGAAGGCGTTGCCTCCGTACAGGTTTTTAAAAACGAAGGTATGGATGCCGGTGCAACCTTGGCTCATTCCCATTGGCAAATTTTAGCCATGCCCATAATACCCAATCAACATAAGACTGTTGCGGCCAATTTCGCAAAATATCGCAAGGAGCATAACTCCTGTTACCTTTGCGACATACATAAGTCCCTGGATCGCTTAATTGTTTGCAGGCAGGGTGATGTAGTTGCTTATGTGCCTTATGCTTCCTTCTTCTATTACGGGGTTACGGTTTCAACCCTAGACCACTTGAGCAATTTCGGACGGGCCGGCAATAAAACCCTTGAGAATTTTGCGGTGGTTATAAAAAAAGTAATAAATGCTTACTACTCAATATTTAAGCATATTTCTTACAATATTTGTTTCAGTAACAGTCCTGTATCCTGTGACGACAAAGATTGGCATTTTTACTTTACTGTTATTCCCCGTGTGGGAAATTTGGCAGGTTTCGAGCTTACCACCGGTTGCTATATTAATTCCTGTGAACCGGAAGAAGCCGCCGCAAAACTGCGTGAAACCATAGAAAAACTTAATCTGTAGGAAATTTTTATCCTGCTTAAATTAATGTGAGTTTGATGAATTGCCGGGCTAATTGTTCGGCTAAGTTGAACTCACGTTAAATTACAAAACCCTTTGAAACGGTTTTGCTCTGCTTATCAACGCTGCTAAACCGGTAACTAATCGGAAAGGGATGATTTCATATGATGACTATATATAAATCTACAGAAAACGGTCTAAATGTCACCGACAGCATAGAGGACGGTATCTGGATTAATTTGGTTACACCAACGGAGCTGGAAATACAACAGGCTTCCGACGCATTATCCGTTGATGTGGACTTTGTTCGGGCGGCTTTGGACGAAGAAGAACGTTCTCGTATAGAATTGGACGAAGAAAGCGGAAATGTTCTAATAGTTGTGGATATACCCTTGGTGGAGTTTAAGCGTGATTCTGTGGTATACGAAACCTATCCCTTGGGCATAGTTTATACCTCAACGGGAATATTGACCGTATCTCTGAAAGAAACCATAGTAATTAAAAATTTCGCCAACAGCAATGTAAAGACCTTTTATACTTATAAAAAATCCCGCTTTGTATTGCAAATACTCTACCGAAACGCCGCTTTGTTCTTAAAGCACCTTAAACAAATAGACAGGCACAGCAACAATATTCTGTCCAAGCTCCACAAAACCATGATGAACAGAGAATTGATTCAGTTAATGGAATTGGAAAAGAGCCTTGTTTACTTCTCCACATCTTTGCGTGCCAACGAATTGGTTATCGAAAAGCTGTTGAGGTATGACTTTATTAAAAAATATCCTGAAGATGAAGACCTTTTGGAGGATATTATCACCGAAAACAAACAGGCAATTGAAATGGCAAAAATCTACAGCGATATTCTTTCCAGTACCATGGTTGCCCTTACTTCGCTTATTTCCAACAATATTAATATAAGCTTGAAAATATTGTCCGCCATTGTCTCCACTGTGGGAATACCCTTGATAATATCGGGATTTATGTCCATGAATACTCCAAATCCCTTGCAGAATGTGTCCTTTGGTTTTTGGCTGATTGTTGCCCTTTGCGTCATGCTTTGCACAGGTTTGCTTTATTATCTCTTTAAAAAGAAAAAGTTGTAGTACTTCCGGTTATAATTAATGCAAGTTAATGAATTTAAAAACTCAACGAACTTCCTGAAGTATTCTCACATTTATGCATAGAAACCCTGTAAAAACAGTATCCGTAACGTGAAAGCACTTCCTTGAACTCACGTTATTTAAGCAAAAAAAATCCCACCGATAAAGTGGGTAAGAAATTAGACTTATTTAATTGTTTCTGCATTATCGCCGATCTCGTCGTAAGGATTTACGTGTACTGTACAATGTTTTACGGCAGGCATCTCTTGCTCGATTTTATCGTGTACGGATTCTGCTATGTTATGTGCGTCTACAAAGGTTATTTTGTCGCTAACGGCAATTTCAGTATCGATATAAATACGGTTGGCGTGTACTCTGGTTTTAAGGGTATCGATTTTGATAACGCCCTCTGTATTGAGTATTAGTCCGGTTATCAGGGATAACTGTTCGTCACTGCAAGCTGTATCCACGGTTTGATTAACGGATTCTTTAAAAATATCCAAGGCAACCTTGGCTACAAAGAAGGCTATAACTACCGATGCCGCCGGGTCCAATACGGGAAAGCCCAAAATGGCGCCAAGTATACCTACCAAACTTCCTATGGAAGAAAAAGCATCGGAACGGTGGTGCCAAGCGTCAGCCATTAAAGCGGGACTATTTATTTCTTTTGCCGTTTTTTTGGTTATTTGATACATAAATTCTTTGGTTACAACGGACAGAACGGCAATTACGGCGGCGAGATAACCCGGAGCCGGCAGACCGCCCTCCAAAGCCTCTCGAATTTGACTGAACCCGTTTATGCCGATTCCCACAGCCGTTGCAAACAACATAACCGCCAGCAATGTTCCGGCTATGGCTTCGAATTTTTCGTGACCGTAGGGATGGTTTTTATCCTCTGCCTTGTTTGCAAATTTTATGCCCAGCATTACTATAACTGTGCTGAAAACATCGGAAAAACTGTGCGCCGCATCGGAAACAAGAGCGGAACTTTGTGCAAATATGCCTGTAACAGCCTTGACTGCCGACAGAATTGTATTTATAATTATGGAATCTCTTGAAACCTTATATGCTTTTTTTGCTCTGACGGAACTGTCGAAATCGGTATTATTCATAATTACTCCTTTCGGTAGACCTTGTTAATATGTTTTGTATGCGGCAGTTCGCCGTAATTATCCGGTAACGATAAAATTATAGTGGTTTAACTTTAAGAAAACTAAAGCAATCCGGTTTAAACCGCTATACCATTCCGGAACCATTGTAAACAAATTTCAAAATATATTATGCATTTTGGAATTTGTTTGCAATGGTTTGCAACGGGATTTGTATAAACCTGAAAGTGGTGAATTCCATTAAAAAGCTACCCATAAACAAAAAATATTTGGAAATCAGCATCTATATTTTGATAACAGTTTTGGCTGTGGTATCCTTTGAGTATATCCTAAACAACTTTAGTGTGTTACTTACAAGTATAAAAAATGTTTGGAGTTTTATAACAACCGTATTGTCACCCTTTATTTATGCCTTATTCATAGGGTATTTGTTAAATACGCCTATGAGAAATTTTGAAGAGCATATTTTGAAAAGGTCTGTGTTTTTTAAAAAACGTGCGAAATTATCCAGGATAATTTCTTTGGTAACCACCTATTTAATTTTAATAGGTTGCATAGTTTGGATAGTGGCTTACCTTTTCCCGGAAATTTACAACAGCTTCAATCGCATGGCTATGACCGTTCCCAAACAATTGGACGATTTTAAGTATATGTACGAAACCCAATGGGGCAATGACAGCCCGGTTGAAGTTTTAACAAAAATGATTAACCAAGCCTTCTCTCAAAAGTACTCACCGGAAGATATAATCAACTTTGCTGTTGAGCCCTTCCAAAACCTGATAAATGAATTGCCGGGTATGTTAAGTAAATTATATTTGGGAACTCTTGCCTTTGTCAATTCTACAATACAATTTATTATCGGGCTGGTAATCGCTTTCTACGGTCTTTTGGAAAAAGAAACCCTTGTGAGCGTTTCCAAAAAGGTAATCTATGTAACGTTCAGAAAAGACAAAGCCCAAGTAATTTTGGAAACAGCTAAGAATACCAACAAAATTTTTGAAAGTTTTCTTATCGGAAAAATCATAGATTCAACCATAATAGGAATAATGTTTTTTATAATTTGCCTGCTTTTAAAACTGCCCTATCCTGCTTTATTAAGCGTAGTTGTGGGCGTAACCAACATGATACCCTATTTCGGGCCATTTATCGGTGCTATTCCGGTTATAGTAATAGTATTCTTAAACAACCCAGGAAATTTGCAAACTGTTTGGGCGGCTCTGGCTGTTTTGGCGTTGCAGCAATTCGACGGATTGTTTTTGGGACCCAAAATTTTGGGCGACTGTACCGGCTTGAAACCCATGGGCGTTATTTTTGCAATAGTTGTAGGCGGTGCTTTATTCGGAGTTTTGGGAATGTTTTTCGGCGTCCCCATATTTGCCGCAGTTAAAAACATAATCAGCGAGATTTTCAATCGTAAATACGAGAAAAAATTAATTGAAGGTGAACTGAAATGAGCACCTATAAACGCGGTAACTATTTTGTGGCCTGCCTATTGCTGTATATGCCCTTGGGGTCATCTATTATCCGTTCGCTAATATTTAACCTTTTGTCATTTCGAATGGATGCGGTGGGGCAGCTTATACTTTCGCTGACTTTAGGTCAAGGCTTAATTTTGTTAATCCCCATCCTAATTTTTAAGTTTTTGACAGTACAGTCATATAGGTGTTTTATCCCGGTCAAAGGATTTAATCTGATTAATTTGTTGCTGGTTATTCTTATATGTATTTTTATTCAACCTTTTATGATGATGGTTTCCATGCTGTCTTCGGCGTTTTTTCCCAATACTACCGGAGCAATGTTTGAACAGGTAAATGTCATCCCTTTTTGGGCAAAGGTACTGGGAATTGCTGTTATTCCGGCTGTATTTGAAGAAATCATCATGAGAGGTATGATACTTAGCGAACACAGAGCCTTGTCTTTCAAACATGCAATCATAATTAACGGATTATTCTTCGGGTTTATGCATCCCAACCCTCAAAAATTCGTCTATGCCTTTCTTTTGGGTGCAATATTTGCGGCAATAGTAAGGATTACCGGTAATATTATTTATACCATAGTGGGTCATTTTATAATCAATCTGTCCCAATTACTGCTGTTTGAGGTTAACTTACCTTTGGCTACTGAGGCTTCCAATCCCACCGAAGCAGTACCTGAACCATTTCTTAATATCGCCCTTTTAATTATTGGCTCCGTGGCTATAACCGGTATACTTATTCAACTTCTTAAGATTTACAACAAAAGGAAGCGTGAATGTAACAACTTCGAAACTAACGAATTTTTAAGCCAACCGGAAACAAAACAGCCCATATTCTCTTTAAGTTTATGGGCTGTGGTGATTGCATATTTTATAAGTTTGAATATTTAAGTTGTGTATTCGATACTAATCCTCGTTATGAATGCAGTTCATCGAATAACGCCGGGTAAGCCTTATTTTATGGCATACTTCGGCGTTATTCTATTTCCTGACAGATGTATAGAAAATATATTGCACTACATGTTCGTTCGCTCATGGTACGCGGAAAAACTTCGCAAATGCACCGGCGGCTTATATTATGACATTATTATTTATGTCTGTAATCATTGAAATACTTCAGTGTATCCTTACCTCTGTTTATAGCCTTTTCCAGTGCTTTTTCCACCTCTAAAAGGCTGTTAAAAGTATCAGCGGTTAAAATCTTGCTCTTGCGAGGTCTGTACAGGCTTTGCAAGAGTTTATGTCTAAACCTACTCATTTTAATCCACACCCTCGGATTACTGCCATAAGGTACAAATTAACTAAATATTTTTGAATAATCAAACCTTTTACCGAATTTTAATTAATCTTCGTTAGTATCAATATATGCTGTACACGCATATATTGGCATACCCATTCCCGAAAATCTTTCCTCATATTCTGTCATGATGTTGCCCACTACACCGCTGTTATGCAGGTCATAGGACACGTCTTTCAGTCCCCAATTCTTCTCTTTAAACTCTTCCAAACTAAACTCGAACAGCTCAAGATTATCTGTTTTAAAGCGTATTTCTCCGCATTTCTCCAAAATAAAAGCATACTTTTCCAAGAAACCTCTATAGGTCAAGCGGCGTTTTGCCCATTTTTTTCTGTTTGGCCACGGGTCGCAAAAATTAATATAAAGTCTTTGTATTTCGTTTTCGTCAAATATGTCTGAAAGGTTGGTTACGTCGGCGTTTATAAATCCCAAGGAGCATTTTATTTCACGGGCAGTTCTTGCCGCCATAACTATAACCTGCTTTTCTCTTTCCAAGGCAAGATAATTAATATTGGGGTTTTGAGCCGCCAGAGTAGTTATAAAACGGCCTTTACCGCAGCCCACTTCCAAATGAATGGGGTTATCGTTGCCGAAATACTCTTTCCAGCGTCCTTTGTATTCTGTAGGGTTATGAATAAACAGAGGGTTGGTTGTCAGTTCTTTCTCTGTCCAGGGTTTCCTTCTTGCACGCATTGTTTCCTCCTGAGTTTTATAGTAATTATACTTCACAATGAATCGTTATTCTAATTTTGTAATCGAAGCGTGTGCACTTATAAAAAACGTACGATTGAAAGTATAATGACTTTACTGTATATTTGCTGTTGCTCTTGTTCTTTTTGCGGTATTTTGTGATATTATAGCATTTTACTTGAATACCGGTTGCTTTGTCAACTGTGGCAAAAGACTTTGGATACGTTAAAATATTTTAAAGCCTTTGAGGAACCGGTCCTCAAAGGCTTATTTTACAGCAGTTTAGTTTTATAATGATTCCATTTAAAACAGAGGACAAAAATAATAGATTTTTTTCCAACGGTTCAAGGAAAAAACGATTATTTTTGTCCTTCGTCTTATTTGGAATTAGTATATTAAGACTAAACCTCCATACTTACGCAAATTTCGAACAATTGAGTAAGGCGTTGAACTTCGCCTTTCATAAATAAATATCCGAACAGGGCTTCAACACCTGTGGCATGGCGATAATCCGAAACGGAAGCATTTTTAGCTGTGGTACCGGTTTTGGTGTTACGACCTCGTTTGAGAACAGCAAGTTCTTCCTCACTAAGACTCTCCAGAAGCTGATGATACATTTTTGACTGTGAACGGGCATTGACTATTTCCCGAGTTTTCTTACTGAGGGTGTCCACAGAGGCGGTAGTATTAGACATGATGTAACTTCTGGTAAGCAACTCAAAAACCGCATCGCCCAGAAACGCCAGACCCAATGCCGATTTTTCCTTGGTATCCAAGGAACTCAGAAATACACCGAAATCAAGATTTAACAAACCAGCGTACCCCCGATGGTGTATCCTCTATAACTATATTCATACTGTTAAGTTCGGCACGAATAGCGTCTGCGGTAGCATAATCTTTGTTCTTTTTGGCTTCGGTACGTTTTTGTATCAGAGCGTTGATTTTGTCTTCGTCCGTAACCTGTTCTTGTTGGTCAAATTCCATGCCCAGTATGTTGCTTAAGAGGATAATCTTATCGTATACGGCTTGTGCAAAAACCTTGCTTGCGTCTTCGTCAACATGAATATTGGCGAACTTAACCAATTCAAAAATTGCTGTAATTGCATCAGCAGTATTGAAATCGTCATTCATGGCTTTTTCAAAATCTTGTTGATAGCCGTCTATTTGGGGCAACAATTCTTTTTCCTTGCCGGAAAGTTCACCTTGCAAAGTTGAAATGCTGTATTTCAAATTTTTCACACAATTTTTAATACGGTTCAAGGAATTTTCAGCCGCTTGCAACAACTCGTCACTAAAATTTATGGGACTGCGATAATGCCCGGAAATAATAAAGAAACGAATTACGTCATAAGGATATTTTTCCGCAATTTCACGCAAGGTAAAAAAGTTACCCAAGGATTTGGACATCTTTTTGTTGTCTACGTTTAAGAAGGCATTATGCATCCAATATTTGGCAAAAGGTTTGCCTGTTACAGCTTCACTTTGTGCGATTTCGTTTTCATGGTGAGGGAAGATTAAATCTTCTCCGCCGGCATGAATGTCTATGCTGTCGCCCAGATATTTTTGAGCCATGGCGGAACATTCAATATGCCATCCCGGTCTTCCGCCGCCCCAGGGAGAGTCCCATTTGGGTTCGTTGGGTTTATTGGGCTTCCAGAGAACAAAGTCTGTGGGAGCCTTTTTATCAGCGTCAACGGCTACCCTTGCACCGAATTCAAACTCATCCAAGTTTTTATGGGACAGTTTACCGTATTCGCTAAAGGCTTGAGTATCGAAATAAACCGTGCCGTTTTTCTCGTAGGCAAAACCTTTTTCAAGGAGTTGGTTGATCATTTTTATAATGCTTTCGATTTCTTCGGTAACTCTGGGAGTATGCGTGGGAGTTTTGATATTAAGCCCTTTTACGTCTACCTCCAGCTCTTTAATATATCGGTCCGCCACCTCTTTCATGGTGGTGTTTTCTTCGTTGGATTTGTTGATAATTTTGTCGTCAACGTCTGTAATGTTTTGCACGTAGCATACGTCGTATCCCTTGTATTCCAGATAACGTCTTACGGTGTCAAAAATTACGAACGGTCTGGCGTTTCCTATATGAATATAGTTATAAACCGTGGGACCGCATACATACATCTTTACCTGTTTTTCTGTTTGAGGCTCGAAGGCTTCTTTTCTTCTTGTCATCGAGTTAAACAATACTATATCACTCACTGCTTTGTCCCTCCATATGCTTAATGCGTTTTTCCAATTCTTCTATATTAGCTCTCAGTCTGCATAATTCCATACTGATAGGATCGGGGAATCTGGTATCCAGCATATCGCTTTGGGATTCGCCCAAGGATTTACGGACAACTACCCTGCCGGGTATACCAACCACCGTAGAGTTTTGCGGTACGCTTTGCAAAACAACGGAACCTGAACCTATCCTTGAATTGTCTCCGATTAAAATGGGACCCAATATTTTTGCCCCGGAGCCTATCATAACGTTGTTACCAATGGTCGGATGTCTCTTTCCTATATCTTTACCGGTTCCGCCTAAGGTTACTCCCTGAAATATCAAAACATCGTCACCTATTTCGGCGGTTTCGCCTATTACCACTCCCATGCCGTGGTCTATGAAAACCCGCCTGCCGATTTTTGCTCCGGGATGGATTTCTATGCCGGTGAAAAATCGTGACCATTGGGAGAATAAGCGGGACAAAAAGAATATTTTGTGCCTGAAAAGAAAATGGCAAATTCTATGGGTTCCTACTGCCCAAAAGCTGGGATATAATATTATTTCCAATGAGCTTTTAATGGACGGGTCCCGTCTTTTGATGTTACGGGTATGCTCTTTAATATGCCTTATTAATCCCATGGTAACTCCTTATGCGGCTAACGTTATCAAACAAACAGCCTTTGCACTTATACCCTCTTGCCGGCCGGTAAAACCCAGACCTTCTTCGGTAGTTGCTTTGACGTTTATTTGGGACGGATTGATTTTAAGTGCCTTTGCAATATTTTCTTCCATTACACTGATATATGCGGCAAGCTTAGGCTTTTGTGCAACTATAACGGTATCGAGATTTACCGGTCGAAATCCCTTTTGGGATAACAACATACCTACCTTTTCCAGTAAAATCAAACTGTCTATACCTTTGTATTGAGTGTCGGTGTCGGGAAAATGCCTGCCTATGTCTCCCAAGCCGGCGGCTCCCAGTAACGAATCCATGACGGCATGTACCAAAACATCCGCATCGGAATGCCCCAGCAAACCCTTTTCAAAGGGAATATCAACGCCACCCAGTATTAATTTTCTGCCTTCAACAAGCTTATGGGTATCATAGCCTAAACCTATTCTTAAATTGCAATCCATAACATTCACCCGTTCGGCAAATTTGTTTGCTTAAAAAATATAAAATAAAACAAAAAACCTCAAAGCAACAGCCTTGAAGTTTCGATGGCAAAAGGATATTAACGAATAATATCCGATACGGCTACGCCGCTTTATAGATTTAAAAAACGATGAAAGAAAAAATAGCGGAGAACGGATTTGAACCGCCGACACTGCGGGTATGAACCG
>CAYXWM010000036.1:0-29108 GCA_964468805.1 uncultured Defluviitaleaceae bacterium | reverse complement strand
AGTAAAAATCACCGGCAAGTTCGTTACCCATCCCACTTACGGAAAACAACTTAGCGTAATCGCCTATGAAACCGACCTGCCCACGAAAGTTGACCATATAGAAAAATACCTTGCCTCCGGGGTTATTAAAGGTGTTGCCAAAGGGCTTGCCAAGCGTATGGTCAAGACCTTCGGCGAAAACACCCTTACCGTAATCCAAGACTATCCGGAACGCCTTGCGGAAATCAAGGGTATTACTCTGCAAAAAGCATTAAGTATTCAAGCCGTATTCCATGAACAACGGGATATGCGAGAAATAATGCTTTTTTTGCAACCCTTGGGTATATCCTTGACTATGGCATTAAAAATATATAAAGCATACAAAGGCGAAACCTACAACATAATCCGTAACAATCCCTTTGCTCTCACCGACCAAATTTTCGGGCTGGGCTTTAAAACAGCGGATTCCTTAGCGGAAAAAATGGGTCTGGACAAAAACTCGCCCAATCGCCTTTCCGCCGGGGTAAAATATATTTTGCAACACGCCGCCTCCAACGGTCATGTATATTTACCTCAGGAAGAACTTTTGTTTCGTACCGGCGAATTGCTGTCCGCGGAGACGGAATTGTTACAGCATACCTTAACCGATATGCAATTCAACAGAATAATTTGCCGTGAGCAAGCCGACGGATGTTTTAATATTTACTTAAATCAATACTTCTACGCCGAAAGCCAAGTCAGCAAAAAGCTTCTGGAACTGACCGTAAACAAAGAAACCGCCGACTTTTGTCCGGAGCAAGAAATTAACCGTGCGGAATCTATGACGGGTATAGTTTTGGCGGAAAAGCAACGTTTGGCGGTAAAATACGCCTTGGAATGCGGAGTTTTGGTAATTACCGGCGGTCCGGGTACGGGTAAAACCACTACCATCAACACCATAATTCGCCTCTTGGAATTACGGGGCTTGGAAATAGAATTGGCGGCACCCACCGGTAGAGCCGCAAAACGCCTTGAGGAAACTACGGGTCGCCCGGCTAAGACCATACACAGACTTTTGCAAAATCAAGGAGAATACTCCGTTTTCAACAAGGACGAGGACGACCCGGTAGAAGCCGACGTTATTATCATAGACGAAAGTTCCATGGTGGACATTCTGCTTATGAGTGCCTTGCTGAAGGCGGTTAGAAACGGCTCTCGGTTGATTCTTGTGGGAGACGTAAATCAGCTTCCGTCCATAGGTGCCGGCAATGTTTTAAAGGATATAATCACCTGCGGTTTGATTAAGGTGGTGGAGTTGGACGAAATTTTCAGACAGGCTCGTGAAAGTGCCATTGTAATGAACGCTCACCGCATAATTAAGGGCGAATACCCTGTATTAAACGAAAAAGAACGTGATTTTTTCTTTATCAAGCAAAGTAACCCGGAATTAATAAAACAAACTATAGCCGATCTTATAACCAAACGCCTGCCTTCATATATGGGTTGTAATCCCTTAACAGATATACAGGTTTTAACACCCATGAGAAAATCCCTTCTGGGTACAAGAAACCTAAATCACATACTTCAATCAGTTCTGAACCCGGAATCAAGCGGAAAATACCAAAAGGAACATGGTCAAACCGTTTTCCGTGAGGGCGACAAGGTCATGCAAATAAAAAACAATTATCATATGCCTTGGCGTATGTACACAGCAAGAAACGGATTACAGCCAGAGGACGGGCAGGGTGTTTACAACGGCGACACGGGGCTTATCCAATCCATAGACAGGGAAAACGAAACCCTTGAAGTTCTCTTTGACGACAACCGCCTTGTAACCTACGATTTTACCCAACTGGACGAGTTGGAGCTTTCCTACGCCATCACCATCCACAAATCCCAAGGTTCGGAATATCCCGTGGTTATTATCCCGGTGGTTTATGCTCCTCCTATGCTTATGAGCAGAAACTTGATTTACACTGCCATTACCCGAGCGAAAACTCTGGTAGTAATAGTGGGAATACAAAACGCCATCCACACCATGGTAGACAACTCAAAAGAAATCAACAGATATTCTTCCCTTGCCCGGCGACTGCAAGCTTTGAAACCGCACATAATTACGGGATAAAATAAACGCTGATGAATTTATGATGGAAAAAATAGCCGGGCTTATAAGCCTATGGCAAACCTCTTGTAAATGGGGAATTTATCAGCGTTTATCCAAGGAATATCCGAATCTGTAATCGGAGGTAACTATGCCCGTATTTTTCAGAAAAATTTTGGAATGGATTTTTCCCGAAGGTTGTGCGGTTTGTAAGCGACCTTATAAAGATAGGGAGTTTCATATTTGCGAAGATTGCAGAGCGGAGCTTCAAAAGTTGTTTATAAAAGTACCTGCTTGCGAAATATGCGGTGCCCCAAATATATCGGGTCAATGCAGTCTTTGTTTTAATACCCCTTTTTACTTTAAGAAAAACTACGGAGCCTTTAAATATCACGATATTATTCGTGAAATAATTCACAAATTTAAGTTTTACGACCGCCCGGAATTCAGCCGGGATATGGCTTATTTAATGCATCTATATTTAAAAGAAACGGATTTTTCTACTGCAGATTGCCTTGTACCCGTGCCCATTCCAAAGGCACGCATGAAAAGCCGAGGTTATAATCAAACCCAACTCTTTGCAACGGAGCTTTCCGCATACTTGAAAATACCTGTGGTTAACCTTCTTGAGAGAGTGGGAAATTCCAAACCCCAAAGTCGCCTAAGTCACAACGAGAGGATTTCCAACCTAAACAACGCCATACTTCCCTGCCCGGATACAGATTTCACTCAATACGAAAAAGTTCTGATTATAGACGATATAATTACCACCGGTACTACCCTAAACGCCTGTGCAAAGGTTCTTGCGGAGATGGGTGTAAAAGAAATATATACTGCCACCTTTGCCGTAGCAAATATGGGAAATAAGAAAATTTAGCGGTATTAAAAAAAATCATAAGAAAAAATAATTACAATAATTCTGTTTTACATAAAATATCATCAAAATATTCCGTTAAGTCCATAAATTATAGTAAATATAACAATATATTACATGCCAAACTCTCGCTTATGTAATAATTTACAATAAAGCTAATATTTATATTACGCTGTTTATTAAAAATATTATAATGCTTTGCGTTATTATTGACGATACTTATAGTGTGATAAAGCAAAACCTTTAATACTATTTCTCAGCTAATACGCAGAAATAGTATCAGAACCCAAAAACACGTAAAAACAGTAAGCAGGTGATTGATATGGACTTCAGAATTTCCAATATTTCTAAAGCCTATGAGCAATACAATGTCAATTCGGGACAAAAAACCAAAAAAACCAAAGCCGAGGCTCAAAAGGAAACCTTTGCTCTTTCTTCAAGCGCTAAGGATTATCAAGTTGTCAACAATGCTCTCTCAAAAGTTCCGGACGTAAGGGAAGACAGAATTGCGGAAATTACGAAAAAAATACGTTCGGGCAGCTATAAAGTTACTGCCGACGACGTTGCCGGAAGCATTTTGGAGCTGGATTCCTTGTTTGACATTAAAAGATAGAAAAGAGGGTACACGTGGCAAGCCTCATAGAAGATTTGATTAATATGCTACAGGATCAGTTTAATAATCTGCAAGATTTACTGGGGTTGTCCGAGGAGAAAAAAGACGTAATAGTTCAAAACAATCTGGAGCAGCTTCAATTTATCACCGGACTGGAAAATACACTTATCAGCCGTAACAATAAATTCGAAAAGGCTATTAATGAATTAATGTCAGACATAGCTATGGTGCTTAATTTGGACCAAAGTTCCGTAAAACTCAGTACGGTTTCAACCGCATTAAACAGCCCGGAAAAGGAACAGTTGAATGAATTGACAGAAAAAATCATCCTTGTGGCAACAAAGCTTAAAGAAGTAAACGAGCAAAATCGCATACTTATAGACCACTCTCTCGATTATATAAATTTTACCGTCAATTTGTATTCTTCCGCATCGGAACAAGAGCCTACCTATACTTCACAGAATCAAACTCAACCCGGTGCTTCAAAATTTTTTGACTTTAAACAATAGGTGTCTTTAAACCCAATCCGGGTTTTTGAAGGCACCTGTTGAAATAATTTTTTACAGCATATTAAATTTGAATATTTTTTAAGCCTGCCCTCCTTATCAGCCAACTCTCGGCAAGAGGGTTTTTCTTACCTTAAAACTCATTGGATAATGTATCCGGAGTTTGAAAAAATTAAAATACCCGTCTTAAACTCTTTGTAAAATCATATCAAAATTAACTCTAATATACGTTTTCCAAAATGCCGAATACTAACATGTTACAATTCCATTATTTTTCCCGGTCATTATGTTATTAATATTCCAAAGATATTTTCAGACAAAAAAATCTAAGTATTGCTAATAATTCCGGGGATTCGGCTAAAACTATTTTTGAGAAAAATGTCGGGCTTTGCCCGGTGGTATAAAATAGCATTATTATATCTATCAGATAAACCTCTATAATTTAATGTTAAACAGACAGGGGGCATACCGGTGGCTTCATTTCAAAGCTTGGGCGTTGCGGTCAGCGGCCTTAACGCCGCTCAGGCCGGACTGTACGTAACCGGCCACAATACTTCCAACATATATACGAACGGTTATACTCGCCAGCAGGTGTTGCAAAATGATTTTTATTACAGAACCGTAGGCATGAACGCCAACGGTTCCATGCAAGTGGGTTTGGGTACAGACGTAACCTGTATCAGGCAAATCCGGGACAGATTTTTGGACGCGTCCTACAGACAGGAAATTAAAAAAGCTACTTTCTATTCCGTAAAATATAAAACCGGAACGGAAGTAGAGCAGATAATAGGCGAAACCGAATCCGAGTATTCTGTACAAAAAATACTCGATAATTTTTGGAAATCCATAAACGAATTGGACGGCGACCCTACCAGCATTGCTAACCGCAATAATTTTATCTCCATGTCCGTTTCCTTTATAAACAGGGTAAACAACGTTTACGAAAGGTTAATTGACAGCCAAGAAAACCTAGACCTGCAAATACGTAAAGCAGTAAACAGGGTCAATGAATTGGTTGAACAAATAAATGACCTTAACGGTAAAATAGCCTCTTCCAAGGCTTCGGGAGATAATCCCAACGATTACATGGACCTGCGTAACGAGGCACTTGACGAATTAAGTTCCATTATAGATATAACCATTAAATCAAGAGCCGACGGAACCGTAGACCTTACCACCGAAGGAAACGACTTGTTGGTTGGCGGCATGGTTAATAAACTGGGCTTAAAATATACTTCCGGTGATTATAATTTTGTTGAACCTATTTTCACCGACAGTACAGAGATTTTGTCCGCTAACACACCCACAGGATTTTATAAATCTCTGTTTGATTTAAAGGGAGATGTAAACGCCTATAAAGGCAACGACAACGGATCCCTTAAAGCCATGATGGTAACCCGAGGATTTATGCCGAGGAATTCCTTTTCCAATCCCTCAGCACCCGACCCTACCGATTTGACTACCTATCCCGGTGGTCAAAATGACCCTAAATACGTCATGGATTTGAAGTCATATGAAAATGAATATTTTGACGTGAATTATGCCTTTATTCCTAAAATAATGAAGGAATTCGATAAAATAGTCCACGGCATAGTAACCATGATAAATGACCTGGTTGCACCCACCAAAGATGCCTTGGGCAATCCCATGCCCATGAAAATTCCGGACCCTTTAAATGCGGGCAGCTTTATACCAAACCCCAATTATAAGGGACCCACAGGTTTGGACGGCACGTCTCAAGGGGTAGAGATATTCGTTCGTAAGTATAAACCCCGTTTTGACCCGGTTACCGGAGCACCCATTAATGAGGATCCGGACGATTACTATACCCAATATACCCTGGGTAACATTACAATTAATCCGGTTTTTAACACTACGCAAGGTTATACACAGGTTTGTCTCTCCGCAAACGGCGATATACACAATCAGGACATAACCTCCGCAATGTTAAATGAATGGTCTTTAAACTTCGGCGGTGTTCCGGAACAATCCGTAGCAGGAGCCTACGGGCGGTTCGTTGATTCTATTGCCACCGAAACAAGAGAGGCTATAGGATTCCATGAGGAGCAAATGAAGCTGGTCAATCAGGTTAACAACAAACGCAGTTCTGTCAAGGATGTTTCCATGGACGAAGAGTTGACCACGATGATGAAATATCAACATGCGTACAATGCCTCCGCAAGAATTTTAAACGTAATAGATTCCATGATAGATAAAATAGTAAACGGCACAGGTCGTGTGGGACGATAAACCAAGGCTTGCCGTAACCGTTAGTCCTACCGAAAGGAACGATAAAAATGCGTTCATCATTTTTTGAATATAACGTAGCCATTACCGGTCTCTTTACAGCTCGGGGAGCCTTGGAAGTAGCCAACCATAATATTTCCAACTCCGAAACTCCCGGCTATTCCAGACAATACGCTGAAATAAGAGCCTCACATCCCATGGCTTTAAACAACGGCAAAGGCAT
Organism: uncultured Defluviitaleaceae bacterium; assembly: GCA_964468805.1. Lineage (GTDB taxonomy): Bacteria > Bacillota > Clostridia > Lachnospirales > WRBF01 > CAYXWM01. The sequence continues at coordinate 22,586 of CAYXWM010000036.1, read as the reverse complement.
GGTGGGTACAGGCTCGGAAATATACGGAATAGGTCAATATCGCAGCTTTTATTTGGATTTGAAATACTGGGGAGAAAACCCGGTATACGGAGAATATGCCGTTAAAAATTCTCAGCTTAAATTAATAGAGACTGTATTTTCGGTAACTTTTGAAGATAAGGCAACCGAATATCATATTAACGGTGCAATGAATAAATTTTTCAACACCCTGCAAGATTTAAGCACCACCGCCGGTGACAAGGTTTATCGCACAAGCGTATTGCAAGCAGGTCAAACTCTGGCAAAATTTATCAATAACACTGCTCAATCTCTTAAAAAGCAGCAAAAAGAGGTAAACGACGAAGTAAAAATCATCACCAATACCATCAGTTCTCTGGGGCAACAAATACGAAACCTTAACGAGCAGATTTTTAAATACGAAATGGACGGCTCTTATGCAAATGATTTAAGGGATGCCCGTGCCTTGCTTGTTGATGAATTGTCCGGGTATGTAAATGTGGAGGTTCGTGAGGTTGAAATGAACCAAGACTATGCCTTGGGCAAATACCCCGGTCCGGAGTATCGCGGTCTAAGTCAAAAGCAATTTTCAGTGTTCATTAACGGTGAAGAGTTTGTAAAACACTTGGACTACTCGCCCATGGAAGTAAGAGCCCGTGAAACCGGCAAACAAACCAACCCTTACGATGCACCCGGTTTATACGATATTTATTTTGCCGATACCAACCGTAAATTGGATATTTACAGCCCAACCCTACAAGGCGAATTAAAGGGGCTTATAGACGTAAGAGACGGTAATAACGGTTTTTACGGTACGGGAACCGCAACAAATGCTTCTGCCTCCGCAACCAATAAACTGGTTTTAAACGGATTAAGCAGATTGGATTACAGCCCCTCCGGCGGAAAAGTCACCTTGATTAATCCCGTAACCGGAAGATCATCCGACCATTACTATACAGCTTTTAATCCCACAACCTTTGAGTTTACCATAGACCCCAAAACACCTTTACCCAATGATGTAAATACCGTTGCTTACCAAGTAAACGTGGGTCAAACCTCGGATTATAAAGGTATACCTCATTATATAAATAAACTTAACGAGTTGGTTCGCACCTTTTCCTGGGCTATGAACGAGGGTGTGGGCGGAATAAAGGGGCATAAAGACGGTTATGACGCTTACCAAGGTCAAGCTCAAAACCTTTTCTTTACCTACGACCCCGCTCAGACCGGTTACGCCGGTTTCAATACCGCTTTGGATTATGCTAAGCTCAACGCTTTCAACTTCCAAGTAAACTCCGAATTGCTTCGAGATCCCTACTTGTTGGCTATGTCCGATTCCAATGTGCCGGAAGAAAGCAACAATAAAATAGTTTTGGACTTAATTCAAATCCGTACCTATAAATCCTTGTTTAAAGAAGGTAAGTTGGAGGACTTTATAATCGGTATATCCGGTGAGTTGGGTATAGACCGTGACCAGGCAAAATCCTTTACCGTTAACTACTACGAAATAGTAAAAACCGTGGATAATCAACGAAAATCCGTTTCGGGCGTTGATCGTAACGAAGAAGGCGTGGATATTGTTAAGTTCCAACAATTATTTGTAGCCGCTTCAAAAATGGTTAACGTTATAGATACTATTTACGATACACTTATAAATCGTTTGGGCAACTTCTAGGGTGAAGTTCAACAAGCCGAGATTTTTACTTTGTTGTAAGCAAAGAGGTGACATATGAGAATTACCAACACTATGATGACCGGTCGTATGCTGCTTAATATCAACCGTAATATGCGACAGGTAGACACTTTATATTATCAAGAGGCTACGGGCAAGGTCATTCAATACCCTTCTGATAACCCCATTATAGCCAGCCGGGCTTTAAAACTCCGTACCATAGTTTCCGAAACCAAACAATATCAACGCAACGTTAAGCAGGGTTTAAGCTGGATGGAGCTTACCCAAGATGCTTTTATAAACATAACCAAAATCATGGATTCCATTAACATCAGATTGAATGAGGGTTCCTCCGACCCCAGCGGCAACTGGGAAGACAGAAAAAATATGGTCAAGGAAATTGAACAATATGTTAAGCAACTGGCAAAGGAAATGAATATTTCTTATGCCGGGCGTTATGTTTTCTCCGGCTACAGGACAGACCAACCGCCAATCCTGGAAACCGATGATAACAGTACTTATGACATAAGCCAAGCTTTTACCGGTGCTGACGTAGAGCAGACAAAATCTTGGCAACTTATACCGGATACTACTTCTCCTACGCCGGTTCCCACAGAACCTTTGGTTTACGATGTTAATATATTAAAACTGCCTTATTCCGGAAACACGGTAACCATGCCGGCTACTGTTGATATTACTATTCCGGGTGTTGCTCCCAATACCTATGACGTTGTGACGAAAAGTATCAATGATGTTGACGCTTATTTACCCCCGGACGGTGAAGTTTATTTTATTGAAGAAACCGGCGAGCTGGTGTTATCCAAGGATGCGTTTGGAGATATGCAAAAAGCGGGTGCTACCTTGGATATAACATACGAAAAAGTGGGCATTAAAGCAGGAGAGCTTAACCCCAGAGTAAATTTCGATTGTGTATTGAAAAGTGACCCTACAAATCCCAAGATTGACCCCACGGACAATACAACCTGGGTACACTATAACATGAACAATCAAAATCTTGAATTTGAATTCGGTATGAACACCAGAATAGAAGTAAACGTATTGGGCAAGAATGTTTACACGGATAAAATGTTTGCAGATTTCAAGGTTTTCATCGATTTTGTAAACAACGTGCAGTTGTCCAATCCGGTAGTTTTACGGGAACAATTGGCTAAAGGTGGTTTCGGTACTCCGCCGGCACCGCCCATAACTGACCCGGCAGAATTGGATAAGGCTGTGGATGAACATATGAGCCGTGAGAAAAATGCCGTGGAAACAGTGTTCCAAAACCGTTTTAAAAATATAATGGGACTGGTACAAAATCACGCACATCGTATCTCCAACGAGGAAACCAATTTGGGTACTCGTATGAACAGGCTGGAATTAATCTATGACCGTTTAAAACAGGACGAAGGTAACTACGAAGAATTGAAATCCGATAACGAAGATATAGATTATATAGACGTGGTCATGAAGCTGAAAGCTGCCGAGGCGGTATATCAAGCTTCCATGATGACCGGAGCAAGAATAATGCAAATAAGCCTTGTGGATTATTTGAAGTAAATTTATAATGCAGAGTGAGAGGGATAATTCCCTCTCTTTTACGTGGATTCATAAAGCGGTTTAAACCACTGTATACTTAATTTCAAAAGAAATGTAACAAAAGCTATTCTTCGTAAACGGTTGCTCTTACGTTTAAAAAACACAGGTCGTTCAACACTGCGAATATACGCTTTTGTTATTGCTTAACCGGAAATTAAGTATAAACCATCCCGGAAAATGGAGGTACAAATGCAGCTATCTACAAAACACTTTGGTGAACTTGAAATAGAAGAATCAAAGATTATCGGTTTTCCTGTGGGATTGCCGGGTTTTCCTCAATGCAGGAATTTTATTTTGTTGAACAGTAATGGTGAAGTTTTGGACGGGAAAACGGAAAGAAGCGGAAAAAGCGCAGAGGATTTATACTCGGACAGCTTTTATTGGCTGCAAAGTACGGAAGACGGGGATTTGGCATTCGTATTATTGGATATATACTCCGTAAAGGCCGATTATAATCCTGAATTTTATGATGACCCGGTTACTGAATTGGGCGAAAGCCAAACCGGCTTTTTGATATACAATATCGTTGTTATACCCGAAGAAATAGAGAACATGACCGTGAACCTAAAAGCACCGGTGGTCATTAATTTTTCTAACATGACCGGCAGACAGCTTATAGTATCCAACGAAGAGTATCATGTTCGCCATAGGGTTCTGGACGAAATAATAAATCAAAAGGGCGGTGTATAAATGCTTGCGTTGACACGAAAAAAAGGCGAATCTATCATTATCGGCGATAATGTTGAGGTTGTGGTAATAAGCATACAGGGCGAACAGGTGAAGCTTGGCATAGTGGCACCGAAAGAAATTACCGTACACCGTAAAGAAATATACGAACAAATCCAATCCGAAAACCGTCAAGCCGCCAATATAATCAACCAAAATCTTAAAAAGCTGTTTAAAAAGTTATAAAAGAAAAGACCTTGATGGAGAAAACTCCCTCTTACCCCAAAAGCCGAAAAAGGACCGGATTACAAATTCCGGTCCTTTGTTGTTTATTTATTTAATATTTTTAATACTTCGTCTTTCATTTGCTCTTGGGAACAAACGGTGTTGTGGCGGCGGGGTTTGGTAGCCAGTCCTTCCAATTGTTTGGGGACGGATAAGGAGCCCATTTTTGCCAGTACGTCTACCAGCTTGAAGGGGTCTTGACCGCTGAAGCTGGAGCCTATGGAGCTGCAAACGCTTTCTGTAAACTTAAAGGGGCTTGCAGTGGAGATAACAACGTTTTTACGCTCGTCGCCCGTCTCTTTGCGATATTTTTCATAGGCGGAGTAAGCCACGGCTGTATGCGTATCCATGGTGTAGCCGCATTTGAACATATCCTTGATAGCCTGTGAGGTTTCGGCTTCGGAAGCGTATTCACCGTGGAAATGTTTGAGTATTTCTTCGGTATTGAAATTGAAATCGCCTTGTTGGCTCAACTTGTTCATTAAATCGCCGGTGTTGCTCAAGGATACATGATACAACAAACGCTCAAGATTGCTGGAAATCAAGATGTCCATAGAAGGCGAAGAAGTGAGGATAAACTCACGATTGCGGTTGTATCTGCCGGTTTTAAAGAAATCGTAGAGTACCTTGTTTTCGTTGGAGGCACAAATCAACTTACCTACGGGCAGCCCCATATGATAAGCGTAATATCCGGCGAGAATATTGCCGAAATTGCCTGTGGGTACGGTAAAGTTTAATTTTTCGCCCGACTTTATTGCACCTAAGCGGCACATTTGAGCGTAGGCGTAGAAATAATAAACAATTTGCGGTACCAAACGACCGATGTTTATGGAATTTGCGGAGGAGAAAATATAGCCTTTTTGGCTTAATTCCTCGGTGAGAGCCGTATCGGTAAAGATTTTCTTTACTTGGGTTTGGGTATCATCAAAGTTGCCGGTAACGCCTATAACGTGGGTGTTTTGACCCTCGGAGGTTACCATTTGAGCCTTTTGTATGGGCGAAACGCCGTTTTCCGGGAAGAACACGATGATTTCCGTTCCTTCCACATCAGAGAAGCCCTCAAGAGCCGCTTTGCCGGTATCACCGCTGGTTGCGGTAAGGATAACGATTTTCTTGTCTATACCGTTCTTTTTGGCGGCTGTTTTCAGCAGGTAAGGCAGGATGGACAAAGCCATGTCCTTAAACGCCAGAGTTGGGCCGTGGAACAGCTCCAGAAAGTATTTACCGTCTATGGATGCCAGGGGAGCGATAACCGGTGTATCGAAACGCTCGTTGTAGGCGTTGGATATGCATTGTTTCAGTTCTTCGTTTGTAAAATCCGTCAAGTAAAGTTTCAATATATTAAAGGCAAGGTCTTGATAGGATAAATCAATCAACTGCTCCAAGGGTATTTGGATGGTGGGGATTTTGGTCGGAACAAACAACCCGCCGTCTTTTGCTATACCTTTTACGATAGCTTCGCTTGGCGAAACCGCTTCTGACTGACCCCTTGTGCTGACATAACTTAACATAATATCATCCTTCTTTTTGATTCAAGTTCTTGGTTTGAAAACGAAATTAGAATAATCATACCGGATATTTACTGCCGATACAACGTAAATTTAATATACTTGTTTTACTGTAACTAAAAAGTGTGCCGTTCAAAGGTTTTTGAGATTTTTTTATTTACATACTCATCTTGACCTTTGTTCCGTGAACGCCGAAAACCGGCGGGGTTACAAGTAATTTTACGGGCATACGGTTTTTAAGTTCCTCAACATGGCTGATAACGCCTACGGTCATGTTGTCGTTTTTCAAATGCTCCAAGGCAGAGATAACCGTATCCAACAGGCTTGCATCCAGTGTGCCGAAGCCCTCGTCCAAGAAGAAAAACTCCAACCCTGCGTTGCTTTTCAGCTTAATTTTGGAGGACAAAGCCAAGGCTAAGCACAGGGAGGTCACGAATATTTCGCCGCCCGAAAGGGTTCTGGGCGATCGCAACTCGCCGCCGTTGTAATCGTCTCTCACGGCGAAATCCGAGCCTACCAATTGCAGGGCATATCTTCCGGAGGTCATTTCCTTTAACTTAACAGACGCCTCGCAAACTATATACCGCAAATGCCTTTGAGCCACAAACTCAACAAACCTGTTACCCTTAAATAAATCCGCCAGTAATTTTAGTAAATCCGCTTGATGTTGGGTTTCTTTCTGCCTTTGAGCCAATTCCCTAACGGTTTCCAACTGCTGCTTCATGGTTTGGATACTGTTACTGAGGACTGCAGTTTCCTTGGTTTTTGTCTCGGTTTGGCTTTTGGCTTCCGCCAGTTGTTCCGAAACGGATTGACATTCCGCTTCAACAGTTTCCCAAGGTATTTGGGATTCATCCAAGATTGCTTTGAGCCGTTCTGTATTTTGAGCGACTTTAAGCCTTTCCTCATGGTAAATCCTTAGTTTTTCCTCAAACTCCGCAATTTTGCCCTCGTCCAGAAGGCTTTCCTCTGCTTCCGCATCATTCTGAAACTCGGAACGCTGAAATTCCTCTTTTAACAAGCCTTCGTAATGGATTTTCAGCTTGGCTTGAGTTTCCAGACGTGTCTCAGATTGGGTTATGTTTTGTTCACAACCGTGCTTTTGTTCCATAAGTTTTTCTCGTTCTGCCGTAAGGTTTTTGACCTCGCTGTCCAATCGGGAAAGTTCCCGGCGTATTTCTTGCAGTAGTTCCTCCGGGGTTTTGTCTCCCAGTACCTTGGCTATTTCTTCCTTTAAACTGTCCGCTTGTAGGCGTTTTTCCCTGCCCACAGTATTAATGTCTTGAAGTTGGGATTCCGATTTCTGAATTTGTGTGGAAAGCTCATCTGCTTTTAGACGGATTTCCTCCAGTTTTGCCCTGCAACTTTTTTCTTCTGTATCGTTTTCAGCCAGTTCCCTGTCTTTTCTACAAAGTTCCGAATATTCCTTTTGAATATCATCAGTTTGCAATTCAGACAAGATTATCTGCAACTTTTCCCCTAGGGGCAGCAAAGCCGAGGTTTTGTCTCCTAAATCGGACTTTTTTGCGGAGAGCAGTTGCTTATCCTTTAAAATACGCTCACTGCAAGCTACCGTTTCCGATTGGATTTCCGGTAACATAATTCTGCAATTGTTCAGCAGGCTTTCCAGAGAGCTTAGTTCTCGGCGGTAGTCTTTTAATTTTTCCCCGGTCTGTTCCGATTCCCACCGGGTCATACTGATTATTTTTTCCAATTCCTCTAGGTTATAATCGGATACCCCGGCTTCTTTGATTTGCCTGTCCAAACCTTCTCTTTCGCCGTTATTCAGTGCAATTTCCGTGTTTAACTCCGTAATTGCAGAATTAATATCCTCCAAGGCTTCTCTAGCGGTTTCTCGCTCATGGTTTATAAGTTCCAAATCGGTTTTTTCAGCATTTCCCGCCGGATTGGGATGTTTCAAAGAACCGCAAACCGGGCAGGGTTTTCCTGCCTCCAGATGCTCCGCCAACAAAAGGCTGTTGTTATGTATTAAAACGGCATTGAATTTTTCCTCTGCATTTTGAAAAATGAGACTTTGGCTTTCCCGACGGGACTGCAAGGATTCAAGGCTTTTCAGTAGGTTTTCACCGGTTAAAAGCAGGGCATCACGCCTTGATTTTAATTGGCTTACCGTCTCTGCCTTTGCCTTTTCTGCCTCATATCGGTTTTGCAAGTCCACCAGCTTCATTTTCAGGGAAACAACGGTTTCCTCATCCGGAGGGTTGGAATTAACAAGTTCTCCGTGTTTCTTTTCCAAGTCAGCCAATTGAGACTTTAAGGAATCCAACTTTTCGGTTTTTTCAGCAAGTATTTTTTCTTCTTTGGCAATTCGGTCAGATAAATCTTGGATTTCCGTTTCAAGTGTCTTTGAAACCTTTACAAGTTCGGTTAAACTGTCCCGGATTTTTAAACCTTCCGAAATTTTTTGCCTAAACTCGGGCAGAACTGTAAGAGTGCTTTTTCTTTGGGTAACCTGAATTAGCTTTTCGGACAATTCCGATTGTTGTTGTATGCAGAGAGCATGTTGGGTTTCATGGGCTTTTTGAGCGTTTTTTAGTTCCTTGTATTGACTGCGAAGTTGGGTTATGGTTAACTCTAATTGCTTGTATTGTTCATGCTGTTTTTGGGCTTCAAGAATATGATATTCCCGCTTAACCAATAAGGGTTGTTGTTTTTCGTATACTTCCTTTGCGTCAATAAGTTTTTGGCTTAGAAGCTTGGTAGCTTGTTCCGTATCGTCCAAGGATTTGCGAAATTCCGCTAAACTTTCCGTACAAGCCTTTATTATGCTGTCCGTTTCCCTAAGATTATTTAATATAGGGACAATTTTTGCGGCTTGATTGGCACGGCGTATTTTGTTTTCCGTTTCTTTGGCTTTCTCCGCTTCCTTTTCCAACTCTTGCCCTTGGTTTAATAATTGTCTGTATTCTTCAACATTCTTTTGAAGAGCCGTCAAGTTCATAAATTGCCGGTTGAGTTTTTGGGTGTTTGCTTCCAGGATTTGAAGTTGCAGGGTTTCACGTTGCAATAAATCCTCTTTTTCTTTTATGAGAGCTTCATTTATTCCTTCGTAAGCTCTCATTTGGGTCTTCAGGACGAAAAGTTCCTTTTCTATTGCATTGTATTCATCGTGAACTTTCCTGTTCAGCCGTTCGCCGTATTTTTCCAGATTAAAAATCCGCTCCAGCATATTTCGCCTGTCCTTGTTGGCAAGGAGCAAAAATTCACTGAATTTTCCTTGGGGCAATACCACCGATCGGGAAAAATCCTCGTAATTCAAGCCTATTAGGGACTCTATTTCATCGTTGACCTCTTTAATTTTATCGGCAATAATCCTAATCGGTTCGGACAATTCGTAGAATCTGGCGTTGGTCTTAACTTTGCCTGACCTTTCCTTGTATTCCCGTTCAACAACGTAGGTTGTTTCACAGATTCGAAATTGAAAATAAATTCGGCAACTGTCTGTATTTGTGTTGATGAATTGCCGGTTGTTGCTCGTATCAAAGCGGGGCATTCTTCCGAAAAGAGCCATGGTCATGGCATCGATAATGCTGGATTTTCCGGAGCCGGTTTCGCCGAAAATGCCGAATATTCCAAGGGCGGTGAGTTTGTCAAAGTTAATTTCTTGGGTATCGGTAAAGCTGTTTAAGCCGCTTATTCGCAATATTGCCGGTTTGATAAAATCACCTACTTTTTATATAAAGACCTTGAGGGAGAAAATCTTGTTTCCGACTAAAGAAAAAATCTCCAAAAATCGAAAATAAATCATTTATTATTCTGTATCCGACCAGATTTTTAGGAACAAACGGGTGAGTTCTTCCGTGGGTTTCACATCCATACAGCTTTCAAAAAATTCCTGAAATTCCATGTCTATGGTCTTGGAGGCTTCGTCCAAAACTCCGGTTTCTTCGTCTTGGGTGCCTTTAAGTACGGGAAGAATTTTAAGCACGTCTTTTTTAATGTTATGTATTTCCTTAATATCCGTGTGGGTTAAGGGTAGGTCCGTATGTATTTCCAGGTAAACCCAACATTCCCTGTCTTTGTTTGCCTTGCAAAGTTCTAAGGCGTGTTCCGTACTTTTCGCCGTCCAAAGTTCCAGGGGCTTGTAGAGGCGTAATTTTTTGTGGGTAATTTCAGCCTTCAATTGGGGTGCAGCGTTTATAATTATAACGGATTTTTCTTGATTGGCTTCTGAAAGGGAGTATTGGATGGGCGAACCGGAATAGTAAGCAGGGATGGGTGCGTTGTGGATTTGTTGTGGGCGATGAAGATGACCCAGAGCCATATAATGTGCCTTTTTGGGCAGGGCATCGGTTGCGGCGGCGTATATTCCGCCTACTTGGATTTCCCGTTCAGAACGGCTGGAAATACCGCTGACTGTGTGGAAATGTCCCATTGCTATGTTTATGGTGTCGTCCCGGAACTTGGTGTCTGCGGCTTCGAAAATTTGACCTATAAGGGAGGAATAATTTTTTTGATACTCCGCTTCCTCAAAATCTTGGGTTATCAGCTCGTTTAAGCGTTTTTCGCTTGCGTAAGGCAAACATGCCAAAACAGCGGTTTCGTCCTTTATTTTCAATTCCAGAAAACCCGGACCCGAATCGGTTACCGAAAAATATGTAAAATCACCCGGGGACACTACGCTAGCCGGAGTACCTAAGATTATTACTCCGTTGGGCAAGACAAAGGGTGTGCCGGCAACAAGCCTTTCAGGGCTGTCATGGTTGCCGGCGATGATTACTATGGGTCGCTTACCCTCAAGAGACAGGGTTTTCATGGCCCTGAAAAACAACTGCTCCGCCGCCGCCGGAGGATTGGAGCTGTCGAAAATATCCCCGGCTATTAAAATCAGGTCGATTTCCTCGTCCCGGCAGATTTCCGCCAGCTCCTCAATAAATTCTTCCTGTTCCGGCAATCTGGAGGCGGTTTCTATGCATTTACCCAGATGCCAGTCCGATGTGTGTAAGATCCTCATCAGTAGAGATAGGTTTGACCGTATTCGGCGGTTTTGTCTCTGCTCATCATGTTTTCCACCGAGTTTCGAGGGTCAAATCCGTTAAAGAGTATATTGTAAACTTCCGTGATTATGGGCATATCCACGTTGTATTTCAAGGCGAGATTATATGCCGATTTCGCCGTGTGTACCCCTTCGACCACCATTTTGACTTCCTTCATTGCTTGCTCCATACCCATTCCTTGCCCCAAGAGCATACCCATACGGCGGTTTCTGCTGTGCATGGAAGTACAGGTAACTATAAGGTCGCCTATGCCGGAAAGACCGCTGAAAGTACCGGAGGAAGCCCCCATAGCCACTCCCAAACGGGCGATTTCCACCATTCCTCGGGACATTAAAGCGGCCTTGGTATTGTCGCCAAAGCCCAAACCGTCGGAAATTCCAGCCGCCAAGGCAATAACATTTTTCAGGGCACCGCCCAATTCCACTCCGATTAGGTCTGTATTAACATAAATTCTGAAATAAGAATTCATAAATAAATCTTGAACCATTTTTGCTGTTTCTTCGCAATCTGATGCGGCTACGCAAGTTGTGGGCAACTGCCTTGCAACTTCTTCCGCATGAGAGGGTCCCGAAAGTACGGAGACCTTATTGCCGGGCAGGTGTTCTTGGATAATTTCGGACAGGCGTTTTAAGTTGTTTTGGTCTATACCCTTTGCCACATTAACTATAACGGCATCCGTGCTGATAAAGGGTTTAAAACGTTTGGCGGTTTCTCCGCAAAAGGCAGAAGGCACGGCGAAAACTATAACCTCCGCATCTTTTACGGCTTCTTCCGGGTCGTTGGTTATAAGAATATCTTTTGGAATATAAACTCCGGGTAAGAAATCCTTATGCTCTCTGTTTTCACGAAGGGACTCTGTCTCTTCCTTGCTGAATGACCAGATGGTTATTTTATGACTGTTTGTATGAAGTAAACAAGCCAGGGTAATTCCCCAGCTGCCTGAACCCAATACGCTGATTTTCTTCAAATTTCTACCTCCTTACGCTAAATTATATCTACAGTACAGCAGTATATTAAACGAAAAAATCTTGAGGGAGAAATCTCCCTCTTTCTAAAAAAACCGGTATATCATCTGATTTATTTATTAATCCGCACGTTTCCCAAAAGTAAATTTACGTTCAGTACCGGTTAACAGGCGACCGATATTGCCTCTGTGTTGATAGAAGCCCAGAAGGGCAATGATTACCGCAACGGCTGTTTCTTCCAAGGGGCGTTGCAGTAGGGCGGTCATGGCTACAAATAAGGTGAAGATTATCAAAGAGCCGGCGGAGATGAAGCGGGTTATAATTATAACCAAAACACCAACGCCCAAGGAAACCAAGGCGATTAAGGGTTGGGTGCATAAAATAATACCCACGGTGGAAGCTACGCCCTTGCCGCCTTTAAATTTAAGGAAAAAGGGAAAGTTATGACCCAGAATAACGCCCAGACCTGCCATAAGACCAGGTAAGAATCCATTCAGACCTTCGTTAAAAGGGCTTGAGCCTTGGAATACAACCGTACACAGAGCAAAGGCGGCGATTGCCTTAAAAATATCACAAAAGAAAACCAGCAGACCGGCTTTGGCACCCATAACACGGACCACGTTTGTGGAGCCGGCGTTACCGGAGCCGTGTTCACGTATATCTATTTTGCCTACGCATTTTCCCACTATATAGGCGGTTTGTATGCAACCGAAAAAATATCCTATAATCAGACTTATGGTTTGATACATAATATCCCCCGTTTGTTTGTGTGATAATATTTTTTAAAATAGTGAACACAAACCCTATAGAATTTTAATTTTTCCTACTCTTTGCGGTTTCTGACTACGAATCTTATGGGAGTGCCCACAAAACCGAAGGCATCTCGCAGTTGATTTTCCAGGAAACGTCGGTAGGAAAAGTGGAGCAGTTCTTTGTCATTTACAAAAAGCACGAAAGTCGGCGGTTTTACCGAAGCTTGGGTGATGTAGTAAATTTTCAGAGGACGACCTTTTTCCGCCGGCGGTTGATTTATTGCAACCGCATCTATAAGTACTTCGTTAAGCAAACCTGTGCTTATACGCATGGCGGAATTATGCCAAACGGTCCGGATCAGTTCGAAAAGCTTATGAACACGTTGACCGGTAAGGGTTGAAATAAAGATTATGGGTGCATAGGGCATATACGCCAATTCCAGACGGATGGTTTTGGTAAATTCGTTTAGGGTCTTGTTGTCTTTTTCTATTAAGTCCCATTTATTTACAACTATGATTACAGCCTTGCCGCATTCATGGGCTATGCCGGCTATTTTTGTGTCTTGATCGGAAATGCCTTCTTCCGCGTTTATCATCAGCAGACAAACGTCGCAACGCTCTACGGCGGCAAGGGCACGGATTATGCTGTATTTTTCGATGTTTTCCTTGATTTTGCTTTTACGCCGTATTCCGGCGGTGTCTATAAACACGAACTTCTGTCCGTCTTTTTCGAACGGAGTGTCTATGGCGTCGCGGGTGGTGCCCGGAACGGGGCTTACTATAACCCGGTTTTCGCCCAGAATTCTGTTTATCAAAGAGGATTTGCCTACGTTGGGTTTGCCTATAACCGCAACTTTTAAAACGTCTTCCTCTTCTTCGGCAGAGGTTTCCTTGTCGAACAAGTCCACCAATCTGTCCAACATATCGCCCAGACCCAAGGCTTGTCCGGAGGAGATGGGTACGGGGTCGCCCAGGGCGAGTGAATAGAACTCGTAAACGTCAAGGTTTTCTTGACGCATATTGTCCACTTTGTTTACCACCAGAAGGACGGGTTTCTTTGTCCTGCGGAGGATTTGGGCTACTTTTTGGTCGTCGTCCTGTACGCCTGCCTTAACATCGGTTAAAAACAGGATAACGTCGGCGGTGGCTATGGCAAGTTCCGCTTGGCGGTACATTTGTTTCATAATATCGTCGGTGGTTTCCGGTTCGATACCGCCTGTGTCTATTAAGGTAAAGTTATGGTTAAGCCAGTTTGCGTTTGCATAGATTCTGTCTCTGGTAACGCCGGGTTGGTCGTCCACTATGGAAATACGAACGCCGGCGATTTTGTTAAACAGGGTAGACTTACCCACGTTTGGACGTCCTACTATGGCTACGATGGGTTTTGACATATTTTGCTCCTTAGTGTATATGGGTGTGGGAAAGGATTAAGACCTTGGGGAAAATTTTTTCTGAAGAAAAAGTTTTCCCCAAAAACCTTTCAAAAAGACTTTATCATGAAATTCATGATCTGTCCTTAAATTTGTGGATTAACAATTGCATCCAAGAAATCATAACCGTCGTTACAGACGGGGATTATTTTAATGTTAAGTTTGCTTTCCAGTTCGCTTAGGCGTAAGTCGTCCAAGAAAACGTCCTCGCCGTTTCGCAGTGAGTTAAGAGGAATGAGCAGGTATTTGCCCAAGTCCTTGTCTTTTAGCGTTTCATAGATATCATTCCCACAAATCAAGCCTGCCACACTTACCAAGGGACCGAAAAAGTTGTTTTCGACTTTGTGAACGTCTACGGTAAGTTGAGGGAATTTATCGGTTGCCTTTTGGGTAAGATTTTTTATGAACTCATAAGCGGCTTGACCGGTGGCTATGGAGATTTTGCGGTCTTGACAGGTTTTTTGGGAACGTAATGCGGCTAAAAATTCATCTTTCATGAGGCTTATCATGCCCACGCCGTTTTCTATTTGTGGGAAATCCTCGTATTCGTCCACAGGAGGAAATTCACGTTCCGCTTTTAGATAAAATTCGTCTGCGGCGTAAATAAAGCGAGTGCCTTTTTCCTTTAGGAATTTCTCCTGTCTTTTGTGTATCAGGTCAAGGACTTCTTGGGAGTCCTCTTTGGTAAAGGGTTCCAGGGAGTAAAGTGCCTGTCTGTGTTTGGTCAGACCGACGGGAACAACGGAAAGGCTTTGAGCCTTTGGGATGTAATCCGCCAGACGGTGTATGCTTTCCTCCAGATGCTCCTTATCGTTGACATTTTTGCAAAGGACTATTTGAAAATTCATGGATATATTGGAATCGTGGAGTTTTTGTATCATATCCGTAATTTTCGCCGCCCGAGGATTGTTTAGCATAAACGAGCGGAGTTTGGGGTCTGTGGTATGGACGGAGATGTTAATGGGCGAAAGTCTGTAGGAAATTAGCCTATCCAGTTCCTCATCGGTAATATTGGTAAGGGTTACATAGTTGCCCGATAGGAAAGACAGGCGAACGTCGTCGTCTTTGAAATACAGAGTACTGCGGCAATTTTTTGGCAGTTGGTCTATAAAACAGAAGATGCACTTGTTGGCACAATGGGTAG
The DNA here is from genome assembly GCA_964468805.1 of uncultured Defluviitaleaceae bacterium. Lineage (GTDB taxonomy): Bacteria > Bacillota > Clostridia > Lachnospirales > WRBF01 > CAYXWM01. Next base: position 7,550 of record CAYXWM010000036.1, on the reverse strand, counting down.
ATTTATCCATGAGACCGGTTTCAAACTCCAGCCCTAAGTCCTCGTATTCGTCTTTGGTGATTTTATATTCTTCGAGGGTACCGTTTTCATGCTCTATTTCCAAGAGTAATTTTTTTTCCTGGATAAAGAATCTGTAATCGAAAACGTCTTTGATTTTCTTGCCGTTGACGGTAATTAATTTGTCGCCCGGCTTAATGCCGGCTTTAAAGGCAGGAGAGCCTTTTTCTGTACCTAAAATGAGTTTCATGACACTAACCCCATAAATGCCGCCATTGCACCGCGATTGTTGCCGTCACGTCTGTGGGAGAAGAACAAATCTTCACGGCACATTGTGCAATATTGGGAGATTTCAATGTTTTGTACCGGCACGCCGCTGTCTGTTAGGATTTTTGCGTTTATTGCCTGTAAGTTAATATTGAATTTGTTTTCTTTTGGAACTATGAATTCAGCCGACCAAGGATAGGTTTGGGTGAAAGCAAGGGCAACGTCTTCGTCTACCTCAAAACAGCATTGTTTAATTGACGGTGCTATGCCTACCAGTATATCCTCCGGTTTTGAGCCGAAATGTTTAACCATATGCTCCACGGTAATCCCGGCTATGCCTTTTACCGTGCCTTTCCAGCCGGCGTGAGCCAAGCCGATGGCTCGGGTCTTGGTGTCCGCATAAAATATTGGCACGCAATCGGCGTATTGGGTGGTTAGGGCTATTTTGGTTTCTCGGGTAATCAAAGCGTCGCAGGGTTCGGGGGTATGGAAAATACCTTTGCCCCGGTCAGCTTGGGTTACAAGCTTGACTTCGGTTTCATGGACTTGGTTGGAGACTACCAAATCTTCATACTCCAAACCTATGGCTTGGGTAATGAGGCAGTAGTTTTCCGCCACGTTTTCCGGAACGTCGCTCCGCTTTTGACCCAAATTCATGGATTCGTAGCAACCCTCGGACACACCGCCCAATTTGGTAGAAAAACCATGCCGTAACCAAGGAATCCCGGACATATTTTCAAATATTAAAAAGGGAACATCCCTTTGCGTTACCTGTTTCATACTCAACCTCTGTGTTGATGGGATTTTGTAAAAGCAAAGATAAAAGCAAGACCTTGAGGGAAACTTTTTCTGAAGAAAAAGTTTCCCTCAAACTCCCTTCAAAAAGACTTTTATATAAAATATTTTAATGCATTATTAAAATACAAATAATGGATCTTTAAAGAGAGGGGTTCTTTCTCCAAGGTCTTAAAAAGCGTTTTCCAAATGCTCTGTGGTAATTTTGTTGCCTGTTTGCAGAATTTCAATAACGTCAAAGCGTATATCCACATTGATTAGGTTCTTTTCCTGTAAGTAATATTCTGCGGTTAGGCGTAGTTTATCTTGTTTTCGTATGGTGACGGCTTCTCGGGGATAGCCGAATTTTGTGCTGCGGCGGAATTTTACTTCGGCAAAGATTACCGTGTCATCTGTCCGGGCGATTATATCCGCTTCGCCGTAGGGACAGTTAAAATTCCTGTCCAGTATTTCATAGCCTTTAGCCACAAGCAATTCTTTGGCAAGCAATTCGCCTTTATTTCCTATAATTCTGTTGTTCATATGAGTCTACTGTCATTCACGGAATTTAAAAGTTGGGCTTTTTTGTCCAAGTCGCTGATAAATAAAAGTATCTGTGCCACCACTTCGTAAAGTTCCGGAGGAATGTTTGCTCCTATATCTATTTTTGAAAGCTCCTCAACCAGGCTTGCGTCCTTATAAACCGGCAAATCCGCGAATTTCGCCTTTTCCAAGATTTTTTCCGCAACAAAGCCGGAACCCTTGGCGACTACCGAGGGAGCCGTATCGGTTATATTGTATTTTAAGGCTACAGCCTTTGTGATTTTTTTCTTTTCTTCCATGGCTAAACCCTCATATCAAAGGAATATCTTTTGGGCGGTTCCGGCGTTTTGTTGCCGGGGTTGCTTGTGAGCGTTAATTTTTCCGGTCTGCGTAAGTTCAGAGCCGTGATTTTATAGCCCAAACGGTTAAGCATCAAGCCCAGTTCCGGTAGGCGGTCCTTTAAAAGTTTCGGATTATTCTCAGCCCAAAAATCTATGCTGAGATTCCGGTAATCCTTTTCCAGAAACACTTCAACCTTGCCCAAATTCAGCAAATCCAAGGATAAAAAAACCGTCGCCCTGTCTCTCAAGGCTCGCTTGCCGTCTTTTAAAACGGTTAATTCAGCCTGTTGCAAAGTATCGTTAAAAAACAAAGGAATCTGCATAAAGAATTTTTCATGCCCCATTTGGTTCATAAAAAGCAGGCTGTCTTTAATTTGAGAAATTTGCCGGGTTAACTCTCTTTGCGGATTTTTAGCTGTGGCTTCCGTGAGTTTTGTTAATATATCTCCCAGGTCCCTAAAAAAGCCGTTCACGTTTTTCAGCGGGTTTTCTTTGGAAAATGGAATGGAGATTTTTTTATATAAGACGGAACGAAGTTTGCCGCTGTCTCCTATCTCCGGATCCCTATTCAAAATAGCTGAAATATATGTTTTTTTCAAATCCGGGTCTTGGAGATTTAATATATCATCAACCAATTTTTGCAAGTCGTTTCTTAGATTAAGTGTTCCCTCCGAAATCCTTTTAAATACGGTTAAAGAGCTTTCCGACGGCGGAATTTGTTCTTTAATCAAAAACATAATCTCTTTGTCTGTTAAATCCGGTTGGGTTAAGCGAAAATAAACGGCTTTTTGCACGGTATCTTTGTCCAAAGGGAGATTATTGCTCATAAGATTACGCAAGACTTCCGTGTTTTCTTCTGCGGGATCCATGCCGGCGGCAGAGAGAGCCTCTCTGATAATAATGTCCTTGGCACCGTCGGTTTGGGATTTTTCCATTTCCAAGAGTATCTGACCGCTATTGTTATCTTTTACCGTAAAAACGGCTTCTTCTCCTATGCGAGCATCCGGCAAAACAAGGCTTCGCGCACGTAACAACTCTCCGGAGTCCAATCGTAAGGTAACGGTATTTGGCTGAATGTCCTTAATCAGAGCCTTAAATCGGTCACCCTTAACTAAGTCAAGCAGGCTTTTGTTTACGCCGGACACAGGTTTTGAGCCGGGATTTGTCATGCTGTCAAAGTCCTCTATTCTCATGGCCGCCTCCGGAAAATAATTTCAAAGAGATATACTTAATTTCCGGTTAGCAGTAACAAAAGCGTATATTCGTATTGGTGAGTGACCGGTGGGTTTTTCATAAAAATGCACCGGTGATTGGTTAACGAAGAATAGTTTTTGTTACTTTCCTTATGAAATTAAGCATAGTTTTGGTTTGTTTTTAGCCTTGCAAAATCTTAGTCAAAAAGCTACCCCTATGTATGGGACTTACGCCGTGGTTTTTGATGGCGGAGATATGTTCTTTGGTGCCGTAACCCTTATTTTTTGAGAAGTTGTATTCCGGGAATTTCTCGTGGAGTTCATGCATTAATCTGTCCCGGGTTACCTTTGCCACTATAGAAGCGGCGGCTATGGTATAACTTTTGCTGTCGCCTTTGATTATGGCTTGTTGGGGTAAGTCTAAGTCGGTTATGGTGAAGTTACCGTCTATCAATATATGACCGGGTTTAATGCTTAATGCTTTAACGGCTTCCATCATGGCGTATTTGGTTGCGTTTAAAATATTAATACGCTCTATGGTTTCCGGGCCAACTATACCCAAGCCCACTGATACTGCACGGGCCAATATTTCACTGTATAAAAGCTCACGTTTTTTCTCGCTTAGTTTTTTGGAATCGTTTACACAGGGTATAAAACAATCGCGGGGCAAAATAACCGCCGCCGCAACCACCGGTCCTGCCAGGGGTCCTCTGCCTGCCTCGTCTACTCCGCAAATGTTATCAAAGCCTTGGAGATAACACAATTCCTCGTAATGAAGCATATTCTTTAAACGCAGTATTTCCGTGTTGTTAATATCATCCATATGTTACCTTCTTCTGTAAATTAAATACGCTTGTATTAATAAAGTATAAGTCTTGGCAAAAAACAGCACAGGTTCAGAGCCGAACAATTTTCCGATCAAGACTTCCTTGCAATTACATATTTGCCTCATATATACCGGTTTCGGTTTACGGAATGTAAAAAGTCGGCATTTTCATGATTTATTATACCGTATTTATACGGATTCGGCAAATAATTTGTAAACTATCCCGGGACTACTTTATACAATATACTATGCTTATACAATTTTTGATTACGACAGACATTTAGGGTCGTGTCAAAAAATACAAAAGCATAAAACAGAGGTTAGTTTTAATCTGTTTCTTTTAAAACGCAGGGAAAAAGCGAATATGCGTATTGGGTCTGTTTTTAAACAAGCCAACGTCCAAGAAGCAGAGTTTTTTCTGTACTTTTTTAAGAAATAGCTATACAAGATCGTTTGCCAAAATCGGTCGGAGAAATTCAAAATAAGGAAGTGGTAACTGACATGAGGGAATTGGCACTTAAGTATTATCGGCAAGGTTACAACTGCTCCCAGTGTATACTTATGGCTGCTCAACAAACTTATAAACTGTCCGTGCCCAAACCCTGCTTTAATATGTGCAGTGGGGTAAACATGGGTTTTGGTATAGGAAATATGTGTTCCGTAGTGATAGCCGGAGTAATGGTTTTCGGTTTGATGTTTGATACCGGGGTAACCAAGAAGCTGCGTTTAAAGCTTATGACCCAATTTAAGGAAAAGTACGGAAACTTTAACTGTTCCGTTTTAATAAAGGAACATAATCAATGTGCGGACCTGATACAAGGGATAGCCGATATGATAGATAAATTAATCAAAGAAGAAACTTCAGGTAACAGATACAGATAGCATAAAGCCCCTTTTGGAAAAAATATTGATTCCGGTTTAAACAGAGGACAAAAATAATTGATTTTTTCCAACGGTTCAAGGAAAAAACGATTATTTTTGTCCTTCATCTTGTCGGAATTAGTAAATTAGCCCTTTGGCGAAAATTACATCCTTAAATTAAGAGACGTATAAACGCCGGAACAATCCGGTTCTAAGTATGTGGGTTGTATATTTTTAGCTACCGGGCGAATACTAATGTCGAAAGGGGTGATATTATGTCTAAACTTACAACAGGCCTTATTGCAGGCGGATTAATCGGTGCGGCTGTAACTTGGGCTTTAAGCGACCAAAATACAAAACAACGTATTATTCATGATACAAAAAAAATGGCTCAAAAAGCTTCAGATATGATGACAATGCATCAATAAACAATAAAATGAGTTCGGCCATAAGTCGGACTCATTGTTTTTTAACCTTGAGGAAAACCGCTTTTGAGCAAAGGTTTCCTAAAAGTCCCTTTATAAAAAATTGTATTATACTTAATTGCTAAGGAATAGTAACAAAAGCTATTCTTCGTAAAAGGTTCGCTCAAGCGTTTTTATAAAAAAAACACCGGTCGCTCACCACTACGAATATACGCTTTTGTTACTGCTTAACTCGAAATTAAGTATATTTTTAATCATTAAAACTTTCTTCCATCAGATTTTGTATATTCCAAACCTTTTGATATAACCCGTCCAAAGCAAGCAGTTCTTCGTGAGTTCCTATATGAGTTATTCTTCCGGCTTCCATTACAAATATACGGTCGGCTTCCATAATGGTGGTTATACGCTGGGAGATGATAATGGTTGTATTTTTCTTATCCCTATTACGTAAAGCCTCTCTAATTTGCAAGTCGGTTTGGGTATCAACGGCGGAAAGGCTGTCATCGAAAATCAAAATACTGCTGTCTTTAACCAAGGTACGGGCTATGGCTACCCTTTGTTTTTGCCCTCCGGACAGAGTTACCCCTTTTTCACCCAAAACGGTGTCATAACCGTGTTCAAAGCCTTGTATGGTTTGGTAGATTGCGGCGGTTTGGGTGGCATCGTCTATATCTTGGGCGGTGGCGGTTTCTCTTGCCATTTTTATATTTTCGCTAATGCTCTTGGAAAACAAAAACGGCTCTTGCAATACCAACCCGATTTTTTCACGTAACCAACTTTTCTTAATATCATTCAGCTCTGTACCGTTTATTTTCACCGATCCGCTTGTATAGTCATAAAGTCTTATAAGCAGTTGCACCAAGGTGGATTTTCCGCAACCCGTTGCTCCCAGTATTGCAATGGTTTCGCCGTTTTTAATTGTAAAATTCAAGTCCTTGAGGACAGGCTTACCCGGTTCGTATTCAAAGGATACATTTTCAAATACTATATCACCTGATAAATCGGGAGTTAGTGCAAGCTCACTGTCCGACTCCTGAGGAGTGTCCAAAATTTCGTAAATACGCTCCACGGAAACCAACATTTTTCCGGCATCCGTAAGTATTCTTCCCAAATGGCGTATGGGCCAAATCAGCATAACTTCATAGGTATTGAAGACCAAAAGTGAACCAAGGCTGATTTCGCCGGCATTAACCAAGTATACCCCGTAAATAAGCACTGCACCCAACTGCACAGAACTGAACAACCCCGATACAGACCAGAAAAACGCCATTTGATTGGCAAGTTTTCTGGATAAGTCCCTATAATCCAAGTTTTTCTTTTCGAATTTATCCAATTCGTAACGCTGCCTGCCAAAGGCACGAACAACTCTTACACCGCTTAAATTTTCTTGCAAAACCGTGGATAATTCTCCTTCTTTACGATCGGCTCGGAGAAACGCCTCCTTTACTGCCTTAAAAAAGAAACCGGAAAATATCATTAAAACGGGTACTATAATCAAAGAAACAAAGGTCAGCTTGGGGTTTAAAGAGAACATGATTACAAAGGAAATACCCACAGTAAATACTGCCCTTAAAACCTCAACCATTTGTACGCCGAAAAAGCGTCTTACAGTTTCCACGTCGGAGCTTGAGCGTTGAATTAAGTCGCCGGTTTGTGCCTTAACGTGGTATTCAAAGCTAAGACGTTGCAAATGGTTAAATATTTTATCTTTTAGGTTTTTTGCTATGTTTTCTGAACCAACAGCACAGTATTTACCCCTGTAATACATACAAATACCCCTTAAAAGGGTTATAAATATAACAGCCAACGCCATAGTCCATAAATTGTTCCTTAAAAAATCCACACCGCCAAAGTAGTTTGCAATGGCGTTCATCTCTTGGGAAACATTATTTTGCAACAATTCATCTACGGTAAATTTTATAATCAAAGGCACCAGCAACGAAAAATACGTGCCCAAACCCATTACTATACTTGCAAACAGAAAATAACGCTTATTTCCTTTGAAAATTTCGCTTAATCGTCTAAAGGCTAAAATATAATCACGACCTATCGGTTTTGTATCATACATTATAGCAGTTAAAAAGATTTAACTTAAACCGCTATACAGTGTATTTATTCTATAATAATTTAATTATATATTTTCATCAGATTATGCATGGTTATTATTTTAATAAACTCTCATAAGTATATATTATAAACAAACAACCCGCAATACCCACCGTTTGTATTTGTAAAAGCACGCAATATCCGGCTACTGTAAAATAAATCTATACTAATTCCAAATAAGATGAAGGACAAAAATAATCGTTTTTTCCTTGAACCG
>CAYXWM010000035.1:0-29621 GCA_964468805.1 uncultured Defluviitaleaceae bacterium | reverse complement strand
AGTCCAATAAAAAACCCAAAAAAAGTGCTGTGGCAATGTCCATATTATGAAACAAGGGAAAACGCTTGTTTTCCCTTTAGTAAATCCCATTGATCGCCGGGAGTTACCATAACTCCTTTATTTAATGTGAGTTTAATGAAATTAAAAACCGAACTTCCGATAACTGTCAGTTGAAATCCTTATATTTGCTTATATCTATATCAGCAAAAGTCGCCGCTGTATTATAAACATTTACCGCCATTTTCAAAACTCCCAGAGCCGCAACAGCACCGGTACCTTCACCCAAACGCATATTGCAATCCAAGAAGGGCAATAGTTGCAGTTCTTGGAGGATAAGAGAAGCCGCGGGTTCGGCGGAAATATGGGATGCAAGCATATATTCCTTGGCTGTGGGCGACATCCTACAAGCGGTCAGGGCGGCAATAGAGGAAATTACACCGTCTATAATTACAGGCAAACCTACCGCCGCTCCGCCTATAAACAGACCGACTATACCGGCTATATCAAGACCGCCTACTTTTGCAAGAACGTCTAGTGGGTCTTCCGGGTTAGGTTGATTTATTTGGATAGCCTGTTCTACAATTTTTACTTTTTGGTTGTATCCTGACTTGTCCAAACCGGCACCCAAACCGGTTACCACATCCACACTTTGTCCCAAAAGCACAGCAGCCATTGCCGCAGAAGTTGTGGTATTGCCTATGCCCATTTCACCCGTGGCGATAATCTTACAACCTTGCTCTTTCAAGTTAAGCGCTGTTTCTATACCCACCTCAACAGCTTTAATCGCCTGTTCCCGAGCCATTGCCGGACCTTGGGATATGTCGTTTGTACCCGGCATTATTTTACGGTCAAGTAGACCGGGAATGTTCATGGGACGAGCTATACCTATGTCTATAGGTAAAATGTCGGTGTTGATAGTTTTTGCCATAATACATACCGGCGAGGTGCCTTTGCTCATGCTTTCGGCTACAACGGCAGTTACCACGCTGTCCGTTTGGGTCACCTTTTGAGCCACTACCCCGTTATCCGCACACATTACGGCAACCGTGCATTTGTCAAGGGTAAAGTCCGTTGAGCGATAGATTCCCGCCAGTTGATTTACCAAGATTTCTTGTTTGCCCAAGCTGTATAAAGGCTTGGCTATATTGTTCCACTTTTCTTGGGAAAGCTTTACGCTTTGGGAGCAAATAGGTTTAATGTTTTCGAGGGCTTGTTTTAAGTTCATTTTTCCACCGCGATTCTCAGCAAGGCGTTGCATACAGCCGCCGCAATATTACTGCCGCCTTTGCGACCTCTTGCCACTATGCAAGGAGTGCTTAACTCCATAATCAGTTCCTTGGAATATACCACATTAACGAAACCAACCGGTACTCCTATTATTCCGGTAGGGTTCATCCTGCCTTTGGAGATAAGGTCGTAAGCGGCAAGTAGAGCTGTTGGGGCGTTACCTACAGCAAGGATATAGGGCTTTTCCAGTTTTGCTGCTTTTTCCATACTGATAATAGCCCGAGTTACGCCACGTTCCACAGACAGTTCCTTAACGTCCTCGTCGCTCATAAAACAATGAACCTCACCGCCGAAAGCGGACAGCCGAGTTTTGTCTATGCCTGCCTTAGCCATTTGAGTATCTGTTACTATATCATGACCGTTGCGTAAGGCTTGGGACAAAATATCCACCGAACCGGGCGAAAAGTAAAGGTTATCCGCATAGTCAAAGTCAGCGGATGTATGGATACAGCGTTTTACTATGCTTTCGGTCTTGGGGTCTAATTCTCTTCCTCCCAAGATTTCTGTTATTATTTCGAAACTTTTTATCTCTATTTCGTTGGGTTTTAAGTTTTCTGTTTTCATAACTTCTGCCTTTCCGGGTTCGGCGTTTGGGTTAAACCCTTGAGGGAGAAAAACTTATTTCCTACGGCGAAAAAAGGTTTTCTCCCTAAAATTCCCTCTTTCCAAAAAAGCCGTATAGAATTACTTTAATATGTAAAATTTCTGCTAAAGTTCTTTGTTGAGTATTTGGTAGATTTTTTGCATATCCAAGGAGTTCCTTAAAGTATCCGCCAAAATATCGTATTGTTTGTTTTTATGGGCTTGCATATCAAATGCCTTAATGTTGGCGGGGTCTATGCCCTTGGCTTTGAAAAGGGCGGTGATTATGGTTTTTGCTATGTCTTCTCTGTCAAATATGCCGTGTATATAGGTTCCGTAGGTATTATCGGTATTAATTAAGACAGCCTTTTCTTGAGAGATACCCATATGGATTTCGTAACCTTCGTATTCAAGACCGCTTAGGTCGGAGAAGATTCCGGATACAGTATCAAGAATACCGCTTACTCTGTCACGGGTCTTTTGAAGCCGGAATACTGTGCTGTGGGGCAACAATCCCAAACCTCGCATTTCGCCGCCGTGTTCTGCGTTATCCGGGTCGGAGATATTTTGCCCCAGAATTTGATAACCTCCGCAGATGCCGAATATAGGCTTGTTTTGATTAGCGTGTTTCATTATCAAGGTATCCAGACCGGTTTCCCGGAGCCACTTTAGATCCGCCATGGTATTTTTTGTGCCGGGGATTATAATTAAGTCGGGATTTTTCAGCTTTGCGGGGCTGTCCACATAGCGTAAGGATACGCCTTCTATGTATTCCAAGGGATTAAAGTCCGTAAAGTTTGAGATTCTGGGCAGTTTTATTACAGCTATGTCTATAGCCTCATCGGTGGTTTGAGCATGGAATTTCTCCGTAAGGCTGTCCTCGTCGTCTATATCCAAATTAACATAAGGAACAACACCCAAAACAGGCACTTGGATTATTTCCTCAAGCTTTTCTGTGCCGGGTTGAAGTATAGATAGGTCGCCCCGGAATTTGTTTATAATAACGCCTTTTACACGGGCACGTTCTTCCGGTTCCAGAAGTTGCATAGTACCCACCAAGGAAGCAAAAACGCCGCCCCGATCTATATCCGCAACTATTACCACCGGCGAATCCGCAAGCTTTGCCATACCCATATTAACGAAATCGTTATGTTTTAGGTTTATTTCCACCGGACTTCCGGCACCTTCTATTACAATAACGTCATTCTCGGCGGCAAGACCCTTATACGCACTTAATATGTAGGGAACCAGCTTTTCTTTGAAGGCGTAGTACTCCGTGGCGGTTTTGTCGCCCAAAACCTCGCCCATTACTATGACCTGTGAACCTGTATTTCCCGTAGGTTTAAGGAGAATGGGATTCATACGCACATCAGGAGCAATCCCTGCGGCTTCCGCTTGGACTACTTGTGCCCTACCCATTTCCAGACCGTCGTGAGTGATAAAGGAGTTTAAAGCCATGTTTTGGGATTTAAAAGGAGCAACCTTCATGCCGTCCTGTTTAAAAATCCTGCAAAGCCCTGCCGTAATAAGGCTTTTTCCTGCGTTTGAGGTTGTACCCTGTACCATTATGGATTTTGCCATTATTCAACCTCCGCACATTTTTCCAAGAAATTTTTAGCGAAACTTATGTTGCTCCAAAAATGCAAATGGGAGTAGCCGCACCATAGCTTTTCACTTGAGTATATTGCAGTCCATGATTTGCCGTTTTGTTTTGTGACTGTAAAGGAGTCGCCGTTGTCGTCACATATACTGTAGTGAAAATCGTGTCCGTTGATTTGCTCTCCTTTATTGCAGAGGAGGTTATCCTTTAAAGCCGTTAGGGTAACATAGCCGAAAGGAGCCAATTTGTTTGTGATGCGGAAATTAATGTCATTTAGACCGACCATGGGGTAAACGTTTTCTTGCTTGTCCGTAATACTTTTACCCAGATACATAAATCCTCCGCATTCCGCAAATATGGGTACATTTGCCTCATAAGCCCTTTTGATACATTGAAGCATGGCTGTGTTTTCGCTGAGGGCTTTGCTGTGTTCTTCGGGATAACCGCCGCCCAGGACTATGCCTTTGGTTCCTTCCGGAAGTTTGCTGTCCGTCATGGGCGAGAAAAATTCAATTTCGGCTCCCATTTGGGTCAGCAAATCCAAGTTATCTTTATAATAAAAGCAGAATGCCAAGTCCCTAGCAACGGCTATCTTTACACTTTTCCCAATTTGCGGAACGGTTATATCCTTGCAGGAAAAATCGGAATATTCCCTTGCCAAGTCTAAAATACCTTGTATATCCAAGGTTTCCTTTGCAGACTGTGCCAACTTGTCCAGTTTTATGTTAAGACCTTTGATTTCGTCTGCCGTAACAAGACCCAAATGACGGCTTTCAAAGGCGCATTCTTTGTTTGTTTCAAGGTATCCCAAAACCTTTATTGGTAGACGAGATTCTATCATGGATTTGAAGAATTCATACATTCCCTTGCCGATATTGTTGATTATAACGCCTTTAATGTTGTTTTCCGCAAAGTTCAGAAAGCCCGATATTTCCGCCACTATAGAGAGGCTTTTGCCCTTACCGTTAACAACCAAAATTTGAGGCGTTTTCGTTACCAAAGAAAGATGATTGGAGGAATAGGCTGCCGTGTCAGCTGCCCCGTCGTACATTCCCATAACGCCCTCGATTACGGAAATTTGAGTATTAACGGCGTTTTTGTAAAGGAGATACTTGACCGTTTCCTCGCCGCACATAAACAAATCCAGATTACGGGAATGAGTTCCCAGAACCTTTGAATGAAACATAGGGTCTATATAATCCGGTCCGCATTTAAAGGAAGAAATATTGAGGGACATATTGCTTAAAACTTTAAGCAAGGCACAGGTAACGGTGGTTTTACCGCAACCGCTGCCTGTTCCGACTATCATTGTTCTTGGTATGATAGAATTAATCATGGTTTTCTCCGGATATAATGTATACGGGGTTTTGCGCCTTGAGCATGGTGTATTTACCAAGCTTTTCTGAATTTGCGGCATTTATACAGGAGACTTCCGTTTCGAATCCGCAATCTTTCAAGCAGGCCAGAGCCGAGTTTAAGGTTTCGAGAGTAACGGCGTTTATAACTATTTTAACATTGGGGTTTTTGAGCTTTAAAAGCTGAATTATGCTTTGCATATTGCCTTGAGTTCCGCCGATAAAGACCTTGTGAGGCATGGGCAGTTTCTCTGAGGCTTCCGGTGCTGAACCCGGTATTACGCTAAGATTGTATGCCCCATGTTTTACGCGGTTTTGATGTATTAATTCCACGGCTTGAGGATTATGTTCAATGGCATAAACCGTACCTTCAAATGCTTTCCTTGCACATTCCACAGCAACCGAACCTGTTCCGGCACCTATGTCGTAAACCGTATCTCCCGGTTGAATATCCAATTTAGCTATACTTAAACAGCGTATATCCTCCTTGGTCATGGGGACTTTTCCGCGAATAAAGCCTTCGTCTCTTATTCTCAAAAACGGATTTACACAGTTATCATTGATAATTATTGTTACGGAAAGTTGCGAAAACTCACGGTTTTGCAGTTCTTCCGGGGTGCCTTGGGTGATTTTTTCATTGGGTCTTGAGAGATTTTCTCCTATGTACAGCTTAACCCTACCCAATCCGCATTCCGTAAGTTTAGCAATTATAGATTGAACGGTAGATTTACCGCCGGTTAAGGCGAAAACTCGCTTGTTATATGAAACGTAAGGGATAATCGAAATATCTCTGCCGTGGAGACTTACGATTTTTAACTCGTCGTAAGAAATTCCCAGGCGAGCCGCAAAATATTGCAAACTGCCTATACCGTTGATGTATTCCGCTTGAGGAAACAGCCTTGTCAGACGTTTGGAGATACTGTAAAAACCCACATCCCCGGATGCCAATACGCAAATACTGTCCTCTTTTGCCGAATTAATTATTTTTTCAATGTCGTTTACTTCAACAATTACGGTGTTTTTGTTAAGGTGTGCCAGGGTATGATACAGCCCCTTATTAACCAAAACCATTTGGGAATTTTCAATTATTTCTCGTGCCTGTTGGGTCAGCAGGCTTTCATTGCCTACGCCGGCACCCACCACATATATTTTTTTACTCATGCCAATATTCTGTCAACCAAAATTTCACTGAGACGACTATCCGTACCTAAGGTTGCTCCCAGAGTGATTTTGATACCGGGGTTTTTCTCTGTAAAAGCGGCGATTTCGTTGGGAATATCTTCGTGAATATGAATCCCGTCAAAGAGGAAGTATGGAATAACTTTAATTTCCGTCGCTCCCTTTTCTATAAGGGCGGATAATCCGTTTTCTATGTTCATGTCGTCAAACTGCATGAAAGCGGTTTGAATTAATTTGTCGGACAATTTTTCGCTTACGGGTTTTACTATGGTTTCAAGAGTTTTTTTGGTGTGAACAGCTTTGCTTCCGTGTGCCAAAATAAGTATACCCTGCATGATTATTGCTCCTTTGTAAAAGAAATATATGTTTCCGTGAATAAATCCATATCTTCTTTGCTATGTGCCATGCTGATGAACATGGCTTCGAATTGAGCCGGTGCTATATAGATTCCTTTGTTGAGAAGGTAATTAAAAAAGTCGGCGTATTTCTTCGTGTCGGAGGTTTTTGCGGAGGCATAGTCCGTAACCGGTTGTTCCGTACAGAACATACAACACAGCGAACCTATTTGATTTACGGTGTTTTTGGTGTGTTTGCGAAGATTTTCCGCCAGATAGGTGCCCAGACCGTTTATATGTTGATATATTTCCGGGCGTTTGTTCAGTTCTGTTAAGGTTGCTATGCCGGCAGTCATACAAATGGGATTGCCGGAAAGAGTACCTGCTTGATAAACGTCACCAAGAGGAGAAATATGCTTCATAATTTCCTTTTTGCCGCCGTAGGCTCCGATGGGTAAGCCGCCGCCTATAATTTTTCCGTAGGTTACAATATCAGCTTCAACACCGAAATATTCTTGCGCTCCGCCCTTTGCCAGCCTGAAACCGGTTATTACTTCGTCGAATATCAAAAGAGCATTATTTTTGTTGCACAGGGCTTTCAATTGAGCCAAAAAGCCCTCTTTCGGCAATACAACGCCCATATTTGCCGCTACCGGTTCTATAATTACGGCTGCTATCTTTCCGGGATTTTCTTGAAAAAGCCTGTCTACGCTTTCCAAGTCATTGTATTGTGCTATAAGGGTGTCGTTAGCCACGGCTGCCGGAACGCCGGCACTGTCGGGAGTTCCGTGGGTCAAAAGTCCTGAACCCGCTTTAACCAGCATGGAATCACCGTGACCGTGATAACAACCCTCGAATTTGATTATTTTATCCTTGCCGGTATATCCCCGAGCCAAACGAACAGCACTTATTACAGCCTCTGTACCACTGTTTACCATACGAACGGATTCAAGAGATTTCACCGTTTCAACCATAAGTTCAGCCATGGTAACCTCAAGCTCGGTTGCTGTACCGAAACACAGCCCGTCAGTTACAGCCTTTGTCACGGCTTCCAAAACCGGCTCATAGGCATGACCCAAAATTATGGGTCCCCAAGCGGCTACAAAGTCCAAATAGGAATTGCCGTCCTCATCGAAAAGTCGGGAGCCTTTTGCGGATTTGATAAAACGGGGTTCGCCGCCCACGGATTTAAAAGCCCTTACGGGACTGTTTACCCCGCCGGGAATAACTTTCTTAGCCCTTTCAAACAGTTCACCGGATTTTGTCATTAGCCTATATCTCCTTTTTTGATAGCCTTCGCAAGTTCGCAAGCCGCATAGGTTATTAAAATTTGTGCCCCGGCTCGGAATATGGCAACAGACATTTCGCAAAGCACGGAATAAGCATCTATAAGACCCATTTGTGCGGCGGCTTTATACATGGCATATTCTCCGCTGACGCTGTAAGCCGCTACGGGTATGTTTACCTGTTGGGAAACGGTTTGGATAATATCAAGGTAAGCCAAAGCCGGCTTGACTATAAGAATGTCCGCTCCCTGTTCTACATCCAACAGGGCTTCTTTTACAGCTTCTTTTTTGTTATGATAATCCATTTGATACCCTTTGCGGTCGCCGAATTCCGGTGCGGATTCTGCGGCTTCCCTAAAAGGCCCGTAAAATCCCGAGGCATATTTAACCGCATAGGACATTATGGGAATATGCTTAAATTTATGGTCATCCAGCATATTGCGGATTGCCGTAACTCTACCGTCCATCATATCTGAGGGTGCAACTATGTCCGCTCCTGCTTGTACATGGGATAGAGCGGTTTTTGCAAGGAAATTCAAGGTTCTGTCGTTGTCTACGTTATTACCGTCCAAGATACCGCAATGCCCGTGGGAAGTGTATTCACACATACAGACATCGGTAATCAGCAAGACTTCTCCTCTGTATTTATTCCTAATTTTTTGCAAGCCTTGTTGAACCACGCCTTCGGAAGCATATGCACCGCTTCCGCTTTCGTCTTTTACGGAGGGCAAGCCGAACAGAAGAAATTTCTTTACCCCGGCGGACAAGCCCTGTTCTATGGCTTCCTCAACCCTGTCCGGGCTGTAGTGGTAATGACCGTTTAAAGAGCGTATTTCTTTCTTTATATTAGTTCCTTCCTTAATAAATAAGGGAAGAATTAGGGAATCGGAGGACATTCTGGTTTCACGGCTTAATTCCCTGATTAAACCGCTTTGCCTAAGCCTGCGAGGTCTGTGTATCATTTTTACACACCTCCACCAGTTTGTCTCTTAAACTTGTAATGGTTGCTTTGTGGGAAATAAAGGTCTTAAAGCCGTATTTTTCAGCCTCTGCGGCTGTTTGTTTGCCTATACATATTGCCGGAAGTTTGCTGAAATCTTGACTGCCCACTGAGTTAACAAAACCGGTTACACAGCTTGCACTGGTAAAGGTAATGTAATCATAATCAGTAAGGGTTAAGCCCGGGTTTTTAATGTATTGTGTTTCATAAACGGAAATGTCCTTAAAAGTTCTGTTGTACTTTTCCAATATTTCAACCAATTCTTGTGATCCGTTCTTTGCCCTAAACAGACCTATGTTGTTTTCTTCCTTTAATAATTCCGCAAGATGAGTGCAGTCATAGGTTTCCGGGACTATATCCGGATTGATACCGTATTGTTTAACGGCTTTTGCCGTTTCCGAGCCTATGGCGGCTATTTTTTTGTTGAATAAACTTCGGCAATCCAAGCCCTTATCAAAAAGCCGGTCAAAGAAAACATTTACCCCAACGGCACTTGTAAAGGCTATTACATCAAACTCCTCAAAATTTGCATCGAAGTGTATTGGAACGGTTTTAATACAGGGATATTCAACTGCGTTTGCTCCCAAGGCGTTCAGTTCCGCCGAAAGTCTTCCGGCAACGGTTTTCGGTCGTGTTACCAATACATTTAAGCCTTTCAGCGGTAGGGCTTCAAACCAATTAAAGCTGTTCATATAAGTACATACTTCGCCTACCACGAATACGGCAGGAGAGGTTATATTGTTGGCTAGGGCTGTTTTTTCCGCGGTTTGCAAGGTTGCCAAAAAGGAACGTTGGCAATTATGAGTGCCGTTTTCCGTTAAGGCACAGTGAGTTTCGGGGCTCATGCCGGAGGCTATCAAACCCCTTGCTATCTCGCCTATTTTTGCAACGGACATCATAAAAACCAAAGTACCGCCCAATTGAACCAACGGGGTATATTCAAGGGCAGAGTCGGTTTTTGTGTGACCGGTAATTATATGAAGTGAAGAACAATGTTTGCGGTGGGTTACCGGTATGCCGGCATAGGCAGGAGCGGCAATGGCGGAGGTTACCCCGGGTACAACCTGAAAGGGTATACCGTGTTCCGCAAGCAGTTCCAACTCTTCGCCGCCTCTGCCGAAAACAAAGGGGTCACCGCCTTTTAATCGCACCACTATTTTGCTCTCCAGAGCTTTGTCCAGCAGAATTCTGTTGATTTCACTTTGGGGTACCGGATGATTACCGGAATTTTTGCCCACGTCTATATATTCCGCTTGGGGATTGCAAAAGGTAAGAACGCCGTCGCCGATTAAGCGGTCATAAACTATAACTTCCGCAATTTGCAACAGTTCTGCGGCTTTTAAAGTTAGTAATTTATGGTCTCCGGGACCTGCTCCCACAAGATAAACTGTTCCTTTTTTTTCGTACATATTTCACTCCTATGAGGCGTTGCTTATTTAACGTAAGTTCCACCCGGTCTTATTAAATTCCGGAGGAATTTTTACGTTATGAGTACTTTTCTGAACGTAATTTATGGACAACATGAGAATACTGTCAAAAGTTCAGAATTAATTTATTAAAAAGCCGAACATAATCGTGTATTTCATTGCTTTTATTAGAATATTCAAAACTACAGCATGGCTTGAGCCAATTCTTTGCCCAACATTTCGCCGTCTTCCGGGGAACCCTCTATATTATTTTTAAAGATTAGTCCCTTTTCATTCATATAAAAACCGGTAAGGTGGATTTTATCGTTGATAATCTCGGCATATGCCGCAACCGGTGCGGAACAACCGCCGTTTAGGGTTCTGACGAAGCTGCGTTCGCAGTTTGCAATAATTTCGGCTTCTTTGCAATGAAAGGCAGAGAGTATTCGCTTATCGAAGTCTTTTCTTGTTTGAATGGCAAGGATTCCTTGGCAAGCCGCCGGCAGCATTTCGGTGGTTTCAAAAACTCTGCTGACTCTGTGTTCCAGTCCAAGGCGTTTTATGCCGGCATATGCCAGAACCAATGCCGAATATTCTCCGCTGTCCAGTTTTTTTAAGCGTGTCTGAACGTTTCCTCTGATGGGTTGAATTTTGGCGTTGGGATAGAGTTCTTTTAATTGTAGGGTTCGGCGTTGGCTTGAGCAACCTATGGGTTTTTCCGGGTCAAGTTGGGTTTTGCCCTCGGGTAAAATCAAAACATCTCGAGGGTCTTCCCGTTGGGAGACGGCTGTAATGGGAATTTCCGGGTTGACTATCATGGGCACGTCTTTATAACTATGTACCACCAAATCCACACGTCTATCCGAGAGAGCCTGTTCCAATTCTTTAACAAAAAGCCCCTTGCCGCCGATTTTATCCAAGGTACGGTCCAAGATAATATCCCCGGTGGTTTTCATTGTAAGCAATTCAACCTCTGTGCCGGGATTGGAGCGAATTATAGCATCTATTACCAGGTTTGACTGAACAACGGCAAGTTTGCTTTCTCTGCTTCCTACTGTTATTTTCACTCCAAGACCTCCTTTAGCCTTTGAATAAAGGCCTTTAATTCCTTGGTCTTTTGACCGCCGCTGGTAAGCCCCATAACCGTACCGTCATGAGTGATTACACCGGGAAAGAAAAAATTGCATTCTTCTTTACAGTCAGCAACGCTTACCCACAGACCCTTTTCTTTGGCTTGTACGCCTATACTGTGATTTACTTCTCTATTATCCGTTGCGGCAATCACCATAAAGGCTCCGTCCGGATGATTGGGTAGGTAGGCTTCGTTAATGAAATCAATTAAGCCCCTATTCGCCAAATCTCGTATTTTTTCCGTTGCTTTCGGTGCCACAACTTTGATATTGCAATCAAAATTAAGCAAGGTCATAATTCGTCTTTGAGCTATTTCTCCGCCGCCCACCACCAAGACGGTTTTGGATTTAATAGGGATAAATAAGGGAAAAAATTCGTGTTTTTGTTCAAAACGAGAACGGATTAGGCTTATCACATGTTCATAGGTGTAGCCTACTTCGTCAAGAGGTCTTTGAATTAGGATTACTTTGGCTCCGGCTTCATTTGCGGCAGTTATTTTTGCTTCCAAGCCGCCGGTTTCTCCGCTGTCTTTTGTGACCAAAAAACCGCAATCAAATTGTTTCAGCATGGAAACGTTTATATCATGGGAAAAAGGTCCTTGCATACAGACTATGTTTTTAGGGGAGTAGCCCAATGCCAAGCAGGATTGCAAAACCTCGGGTGTCGGTAAAATCCGAGGAAACAAGCGGTTTTCAAAGCCCATAACCTTGGTATACAAGGGTAAGTCCTTACTGCCGGTGGTAAGCAAGACCTTTCCTCGAACAGAGTTGAGATATTCAACGGCAGCTTCGGTTGTGGGAAAGTTCAAAACATCTTGAAAACTTTGGGATTCCCTTAACAGTCTTATATATTCTATTTGTAAATTGTTGCAGGCGTACTTTATATTTTGGGTTACTTCTGTTGCATAGGGGTGTGTTGCATCTATAATTAAGGAAAAATTATGACGGTTAATAAAATCTATGATTTCATCTCTGTTAAGCCTACCCACGAAAATTTGGGAATTAGTATTGTTAAGTAAATTCTTCCCGTATTCCGTGGCGATGGAAACGCTGTGTTGAATATTTTGTTGTGAAAGATATTCGCAAAGGCGTCTGCCCTCAAGGGTGCCGCCGAATATCAATATATTACACATTTTTATAACCCCTTTGGGTTACCAGTCTGTTGTTGATGACCTTAGTTTGGCTGTTGCCTATGATTACCAGCGTAAACATATCTGCGGGATAATCTTTCAGTTCTCCCAAGGAGCAAATTTTCGCAGTTTGACCTTCTCTGCCTATATTTTGAACCAAACCGCAGGCTGTATCCGTGGGTTTATGTTTTAAGATAATTTCACAGGCTCGAGAAAGGTAATCTTTTCGTGTTTTACTGCCGGGATTATAAAGACAGGTTACAAAATCCCCGTCACTTGCTGCCGAAAGGCGTTTTTCTATTACTTCCCAAGGGGTAAGCAAATCGCTTAGGGAAACTACCGCAAAATCGTTGGTTAGGGGTGAACCCAAGACTGCCGCGGCACTGACGGCGGCTGTTATCCCGGGGATTATTTCTATATCCAAATCCGGGTAAGGCTCGGCTACTTCCAGCACAAGCCCTGCCATTCCGTATACTCCGGCGTCTCCGCTGCAAACAACGGCAACGGTCTTTCCTTCCAGGGCTTTGTCAACGGCGATTTTGCAACGCTCCGTTTCACGTCTCATAGACGAGGAGACAAGCTCTTTTCCGTGGGTTAAATCGCCCAGTAAATCTATATATAACTTATATCCCACTATAACCCGGCTGTCCTCCAAGGCTTGCTGTGCTTGGGGCGTTAAAAAACAGGGGTCACCGGGACCAATTCCTACCACGTAAATTTTCATAGTAAGTCCTTTCAGGAAAACTTATACTGTTTCTTTCCGTATATCTGTCAAGAAAGAGCATTGTAAGAGTTAATATGCTATTATTTGAGCCTCTTTTGGTGCAGTTTTGGGTAAGAGGTTTAAGCTTTTTCTGTATGAAATCCATTTGTGGAAATCTTGAATATTTTTTTCTATTATAGCTTCTATTTTAGACAATTGTTGTTTGTGGTTGTTTTCTATTTCCTGTTTGCAGATATTATCCACGTTAAAGCAAGTTACGCCGTCCATTTCAGTGACTTCCGGTGCTATGTCTCGAGGCATGGCAAGGTCTATGAAAAGCTTGGGGTAGCTTGGCATTTTTTCAAGCTCGTTGCGTTCAACGGTGTGGTGAGGGCTTAGGGTTGCGCTGACCACGGCTTGGCATTTATGCATAAACAGGTAACGGTCTGCGTAATCTATGGTATTTGCACCGGCGGGTACAAAGTTTTGTCCGTGTTTGTATTGGCGTAAAGTTACGGTTACTTGGTAACCTGCGTTTAAAAGCAGGGTGGAAACCAATCGCCCGATTTCGCCGTTTCCTATTACGAGAACTTCTTGGATTTTTTCGCTGTAATTATTTATAACTTCAAGGGCTTTATGTCCTATGGAATTGCCCGGAATTTTCATGTCTACAAGGGATTTGACCTTTTTTGCCGCTGTAATGGCTGTGCGGAAAAGTACTTCCAAAATGCTGTCGCTTGCCCGGCATTCACGGGCATAGGCTATGGATTGCTTTACTTGGGTGATGATTTGGTCTTCGCCCCAAATTTGTGATTTTACTCCACAGGCAAGTTGGCAAAGATGGTTGATTGCCTCGTCGCCTCGGTAAAGATAGTGCTTATGATTATAACCCAATAGCAAAAAAGGATTAAGTTGCTTGTCATCCCTACAGGAAATATAAATCTCCGTGCGGTTACAGGTGGAAATTATAACGGAACCGTAAATATCGGGGTTCTGCAACAATCTTTCGTAAATTTCCAACATTGCGGTTTTGGTGAAGGACATTTCTTCACGTTGGGTTATATCAGCTATTTTATAGTCCAAACCGGCTACGATTATATTCAAAATCTGCACCTCCATTGCCCTATGGCCAGCGCCGCGGCTACTCCGTTTTGGGTGGTTTTGCCCAAAATCAATCGACCCTTGCTGTTGAGTACGGCACTGCGTTCGCAAACGTTATCCACCCCGGCAGTATTTTTCACAAACTCCGAAGCTGTGAAATTACCCAAAAGGGCGTTTAACCTTTCCGCAGAATAAGTTACAAAGGGAATATCATATTTTTCGGCGAACATTAGTATAGAAGGTTCGTCTTTTTTTAATTCTATGGATGTTACGGCAGAAATAGATTTTACGGAAACCTTGCTTCTTTCCAGAATATCCACTATGGCACTTTCAAATACTTTAAAATCTATATCTCTGCGGCTACCCACGCCTAAAGTTACTATTTTCGGTATTACGTTCAAGGTTACGGCAAAGGGTTTCTTGGTGGTATCTGTTGAAACGCAAATCCCCAAGTCTCCTTGCCGGGATATTTCCAAACTGTCCGGCAATTCTCCCTCAACGGGAAAATCGCTGTAAAAGCCAACTTTTTCGTTCTCCAGAACAGCGGCGGAAATATGTTTGATAGTTCCTATATCATCTATAACGCAGTTGTTTTCCTTAGCCCAAAGGTCAACCGCAAATTTGTTGTTTAGGTCGGTTGCGGTGGTGATAACAGGGGTTGAATTGATACAATTGGAAATTTTCAAGGCAAGTGCATTGGCACCACCAAGATGACCGGAAAGTATGGGCACGGTAAATTTACCCAATTCATCCACCACGATAACAGCCGGGTCTCTTTCCTTTGAGACTATACAGTCCTTTATAAGCCTTACGGCTATACCCGCCGCTCCCACAAATATTAAAGCGTTACATATTTCAAACATATGAGCAACCCATTGCCCCAAAGGTTGTTGACCTTTTTTATAGGTATAAAAAATATCGTCTGTGTTGTGTATTATCCTATTGACTATTTCAGCTCCTTGGCTTGTAAACGAGACTATGGCAATGTTCATTGCTTTGTACCCTCTCGAAATTCATGAGAAAAGGTTCCGTCATATAACTTGGAGCGTTCGTATTCCGAGCCTAAAAATCCGCCTACGGTTACAAGTGCCGTTTTCTTAATATGTGCGGCGTCTTGAGCCATATTTTTAATGTTGGTTCTGATGATTGCTTCATCGTCCCAACTTGCTTTATAAACTATACCCACAGGAGTTTCCGGGTCATATCCTCCGGCTGTGAGTTCTTGAGAAAGCTTATCCAACATGGACATGCTCAAGAATATAATCATTGTGGCGTTGTGTTCGGCAAGGGAGCGTATATCCTGTTTTTGAGGTACGGGTGTGCGACCCTCCATGCGGGTAAGAATCACGGTCTGGCTGACTCCGGGCAGAGTATATTCCGCTTTAAGGCTTGCTGCCGCCGCCAGGAAGGAACTGACTCCGGGTACACATTCATAAGACAGATTGTGTTTGTCCAAAATATCCGTTTGTTCACGAATTGCACCGTAAATCGACGGGTCTCCGGTATGAAGGCGTACTATGACTTTATTTTCCGATTCATTTTTCAGCATTACATCTATAACTTCTTCCAAGGTCATGGAAGCGGAATTGTATGTTAGACATTCAGGCTTGCAATAATTCAACAGTTCCGGATTAACCAATGAGCCGGCATAAATCACCACGTCGGCTTGTTCCAATAAATTTTTACCTCTGACGGTAATCAAGTCTACCGCTCCGGGTCCTGCACCGACAAAATATATCATGTATATGCTCCTTTTCAAACGACCTTTGGGAGAAAACCTTGATAAAATTTTCTCCCAAAAAAATAAATATATATATTAAAGGGAGTGATTTGGCTGTTGGGGTTTGATTGTAATAAAAATTACAGTAAATGTTGAAATTACTTTACTACAATAAGAGAAAAGTATCCTGCATTTTCGTCTATTTCCTCAAGAGTATTGAAAATTCTTTCGTTTTCTCCTGAAGCACAGGTAACCATTGAAACCGAGCCTTTGTGTTTTGAGAGCTTTTCTTTAACTGTTGCAAGGCTTTTGCCCGATTTCATCAATACCTTGTTTCCTTTTAAATTCAAGGCATAGTCCAAATCTTCATATGAAGCCGGGATTATATGCAGTAATTGCTCCCTTTCGCAAAGCGAGGTGTTTAGGCTTGCCGCCGCGGCACAAAAGGATGTTATGCCCGGTATAATTGCTGTATTGTAACCCTTGTCTTTCAGGCGTTTGTGTATGTACATAACGCTTGCGTAAACAGAGGGGTCGCCTATGGTCAGAAAGCCTATATTATTGCCTTGTTCCAAAAGAGTGCCCAGTTTTGTTGCCGCTGTGTCGTGGCTTTGGTTCAGCAGGTTTTCGTCTCTGGTCATAGGCATATCTATTTCAATAATTTGTTGGCTTGTTATATGTTGCTTGGCTATGCTTAATGCCATATTTTCCGATGAACCGCTTTTGGGAACGGCGATAATTTGGCATTTGTTAATGGTATTTACGGCTTTGTAGGTAATAAGTTCCGGGTCGCCCGGTCCTACTCCTATTCCATAGAAAGTTCCTATCATTATGCTCCTCCTAACGAGAAACTTTATTATCCATTTTTGTCCTTCATCTTATATGGAATCAGTGTATAAAATTTTTCCGTTACCGCCGAACATTACGATTTCGGCCTTGGTATTTTCCAATCTTTTTTCTATATAAAAGGAAATTTTCTTTCCTATGCTTTCCCAGAGATTATCTATTGGGTTTTCCTCCAACAACTCCAATAATGCATCGGTGGTTGTGCAGTTCATAATTTGAGTTATTAAGTCTGTGGATGCACCCAACATTCCGGCATGAGCCGCAACTATTTCCATGCGACAATCCGCCATTGAAGAATGTGTGTTCATAATACCCCCGGCTACCTTAACCAGCTTACCCACATGAGCTATAAGCAAAACTTGTTTAAAACCCAGATATTTAATATAATCCAAGGTTTCCCCAAGAAAATTGCTGAACTTGACGGCTTTGTCCAAATCTATGTTAAGAGCGTTTTTTGCAAAGTCTCTGCCGTAATTACCGGGCGTAATAATGATTTTTTCGGGATTTTGGCTGAATTGCCTGTCTGTCATAAGTTTTATGGTATCAATCAGGGCAGCTTCGCTCATGGGTTCTACTATTCCCGTTGTTCCCAAAACAGAAATTCCGCCCATAATTCCCAAACGAGGATTAAAGGTGCGTTTTGCGATTTCTACGCCCTCCGGAGCCGAAAGTATTATTTCCGCACCACCGGTATAATCAAATTCCCGGAATACACTTTCAATGTTTTGTAATATTTGTTTTCGAGGTACGGGATTTATGGCAGGTTCGCCTATGGGTATTTTTAAGCCTTTGGCTGTTACTGTTCCTATTCCGGTGCCGGCTTTTATTGTTATTCCTACCGGAGTAAGTTTAACTTGGGCGAAAATCTTTATTCCGTCGGTAATATCCGGGTCGTCTCCCGAATCCTTTATAACACAGCAACTCACCCAATCTTCAAGAATCACTGTTTCTGCAACGTTAATGCTATGAGTTTCCCCATTGGGTAAGGTCAAAGATACCCGTTCAAATTTTTCGCCGGTTAAAAGGCATCTTACAGCCGAAACTATGGCGGCGGTTGCACAGGTTCCTGTGGTATAACCGCAACGCAGTTCTTTTCCGTTTTTTACGGTAAATTTATTGTTCATCGGGCTTTAACATTCCCTTTATAGCCTCTCTGGCTTCGGATATTGTTGCCGGAAGCTTTTGGAGTTTGATGCTGTCTTTCCTGTTTAATATTTCCATTAAGTGTGCTATTCTGGGCAACCTTAGGGAGCAATCTCTTAACAATTGAGGATTTTCCGTTAATTCCGAAGGTGTACCCTTAGAGACTACTGTTCCCTTGTGCATTACATAAGCATAATCGCAATACAGCGGAATAATATCCATATCATGAGTGGAGAAAATTACAGTCATACCTGATTGCTCTTGTATGCTTTTAATCAGCTTGATTATCTCACCGGCACCGTAGGGGTCAAGCCCTGCGGTGGGTTCATCCAAAATAATTACCTCCGGTTCCATTATCAACACACCGGCTATGGCAACTCGTTTTTTTTGACCGTAACTCAAGGCATGAGTGGGTTTATGCAAAATTTCGCTTATGCCTGTTTGTTTTGCCACCTTAGCTATGCGTTGCCTGATTTCAGCCTCCTCAATGCCCATGTTTAAGGCTCCGAAGGCTATGTCGTCCTCCACACTTGCGGAGAACAGCTGGTCGTTTGGGTCTTGGAAAACCAAGCCTACGCTTCTGCGTAACCGATTCATGGTTGCTTTATTGTGTTTTAATTTTTCACTTTTATAGTAAATTTCGCCGGATGAAGGCGACAATACTCCGTTTAAATTTAGAAACAGCGTTGATTTTCCCGCTCCGTTACCGCCTAAAACCGCGGTGGTTTTACCTTTGGGAATTTTTAAATCAATATTTTTGATTGCCGCCGGTTCACCTTCGTAATTAAAGCTTAAATCCCTTGTTTCCATTATAATTTCGCAATTATCCGTATTCATTAAATTTTAGTCTCCCAGTATCGAATAAGCAACAGTAAACAACTGACAATCACTGTGATTATGATTAATTGCGGTGAGTTTTCATATTTCTTGGTCAGGGTTTTGATTTCTCCGTCGTAGCCTCTGGATTGCAGAGCGTTGTAAATATTGTCGCAACGGGATTGAGTTTTGATAAAAACGCTTCCTATTAAAATACCGGAAGACTTTATGCTGTTTTTAAAACCTGTGTAACCCAGACGGGATTGTTGAGCCGTTTTAATTTTTCGGGATTGTTCCAAAATCACGAAGATAAAGCGATATATTAATTCCGTTAAAGTAATAAAAATCTTGGGAAATTTCAGTTTACGAAAGTAGGACTGCAATTGATTCATGGGAGTGTTTAGGGATATAAAATACATACAACTGACACAGGCAAGAGCCTTTATTATCAGAAGCATACCGAAACCCAAAGATGCCCGGGTTATGCCGTAACCGTTTGTTAGGGTGGTAAATCCCAAAAGCAGAGGTTCGCTTAAAGAATGCTGACCGAAGATAACCGTCACGGTTCCCAAAATAACAAAACTCAGCGGTACACACAGTAACCGAAGATATTGTTTTATATTTACTCTGCCCTTTTCCACTGAAAGGTACGCCATCACACACAAAGTAAATATACATACGCCAAAAGAATTAAGGCATAAACACAATATTAAAGGCATAAATCCCGTTATGAGCTTTAGTGACGGATTTATTTTTTTTAAGGGCGAGTTATAAGCAATAACATCAATTTTCAGCATCTTCCACACCCTTTTTTGCTGTCATACGCCCCAGTATAAACCCAACTACACCTGCACCCAAAGCCGCTTGCAGTGCAAACAGCAGTCCCTCGGTTTCGGAGCCGGGTAATTCAACTACAGGTTTTGCCCAAGGCTCAAAATCCGGTTTTAATTCGGCAATAAGCTCGGGAACTTGAGCATCCGCACCGGCAAATTGAGAGTTTTTATTTAAAACCAAGGGAACGGCACAGATAACAACCGCAAGAGCAAGTAACAATAAATTCTTTTGCCAAAATTTCATACTGTTAACCTCTTTTCGGGTTGAGCAGTCTTTCTGTTACTGCACCGTTATATTTTTCAATCACTTGAAACACAACCACCGTTACTATACCTTCAACTATCGCCAAAGGAATTTGAGTTATGGCAAAAAGCCCCAGGAACTTATATAAGGACAAAAGAATGTTTCCGCTTTCGGGATATTCTATTGCTAATTGAAAAGAAGTAGTAACATATGTAACCATACAGCCTGTAAAAGCCGCGGAAAAAACCGAAATATCTTTTCTGATACGCAATTTTACGAACAATCTGTATATAATATAAGAAATAACGGGGCCTGCAATGCCCATGGAGAATAAATTGGCACCCAGAGTAGTTAAACCGCCGTGTGCCAAGAGCATGGCTTGAAACAACAGTATAATCAATCCCACAACCGACATTGCCAAAGGCCCGAACAATATAGCACCCAAACCTACTCCGGTAGGGTGAGAACTGCTGCCGGAAACAGAGGGAATTTTTAATGCGGAAAGAACAAAGGCAAAAGCCGCACACAATGCAAAGATAACCATGGCTTTTGAGTTGGATTCGAAAGTCTTTTTAAGAGATGCCAAGCCCCATAATACTATGGGCAAGGATAGGATTCCCCAAGCAATACACATTAAGGGCGAAAGAAAACCCTCGGTTATATGCATAGAATAAGCCGGGTATGAGAATGCAAGTGTAAAACAAATTATAAAGCTTACACACATTAATTTTTTCATATACTAAATCCCCTTATAGAATAGACGTGTTGATTAAGGGCAATAAAAAACCCCAACACAAACACTCTGCGTTGAGGGATTATATTTATAAGGGCTAAATTGCAAGTTGAAGGGTATAATAATCCGGATGACCAAAAATGACTGTCCGTTAGGATGTATTTTTTGTACAAAGGCTCCGGTTAGGCTGATACCTACAACAACAAAGGCTTGTTAATAAGCCTTGCCGATATAAACAAATTCTGTAAACACGCAGAATTGTTCCAAGCAATCCGACGAAATTTCGGCGGATATAAAGGCAGGTTTTCTGGCTTGTGCTTCAACGTAAACTTTCGCCTTCCCAATAAAATCAGTGGCATAATGAAAGCTACTCCACACTTACAGCAGCGGTACTGCGTGGGAATTTCACCCAACTTCCCTAAAAAACCGACAACTCGGTTTTGTGTCCTTTACGCTATAAATTATTATATAAAACAAGAGATTTGTCAAGCATAAAATAATAATTTGTGATAAGCCGGTATATTAATGTTGTAAAAAATACACAAAGAGTCCCGGTGTGTGCCGGCGGCTCTCAGCAAATTTTATGGGCTTGACCGGAACGACAAATAAAAACGATGCCGGATTTTTACCGCCCAATTATCCTTAACCCAATCAAAAACACAAGTTCTGAAGCTTGTCCCCGATTACAAGCGTTTAAATTCTAAATCGGCAATTTTTTCTTTTTTATCTTGGCTTGATTTTAACATATCCGGATCCAGTTCCAATGTACTAAATATTTTTTCTATATATTTATGACCCTTGCGTCTTCCGCTTATAATATAGCTTAAATATTCGCTGGTGGTCCCTACTTTTTCAGCCAATTCCGTTTGAGACATATCCAAATCAACAAGTCTTTTTTTTATAATTTTACCGATTGGAGTCAATTTTCTTTTATCGCTCTTTAACATTTATTTCCTCCACTCAATTCATTATGAATTATTAATAATCAGTATAGCAAAAAAGGGACTTTTAGTCAACACTTAGTACTTAGTGTCAGCTATACAGAATGTTTATTTTTCTAAAATATGTAAATAATAAGGGTAAATACGCTTGGAGGAATAGCTATGAATTATGAACAACTGGGTGCGAACATACGCGAAAACAGAATAAAAAAGAACATAAGCATTGCTGTTCTTGCAGAAAAGTCGGGCATCAGCACAAACTTTTTGGGCAAGATTGAACGGGCACAGAGCATCCCCAGCTTGGAGACTTTGGTGTCTGTCAGCAACGCTTTGGAAATCAGCGTTGATTTGTTGCTGGGCAATTGCATTAACGATAACTCAGCAAGTCTTCGGTTTATAGACGAAATTATATTAAATACTCAAAGACAAAAAGATTTCCTTAAATTTATTGAACTTAACGCCAGATTTTTTTAATCACAAAAAAATTACGGCAACCTGCCGGAACAAAGCTTACAATGTTTAACGGTAAGATGCGGTAATTTCATTACTCCTTTGCAAACTTCATTAATTTCTCCTATAAAATAACCTCGTCCCGAAATTGGGACGAGGTATTTTTGTTAAGCTTTTGATTTTAACATTCTAATCATTTTATAAACGCAGATAGCCGCCAATACAACAACGTCCTCAGCACAGAACCAGTCAAAGACGGTTTCGTCGAATAAAATATTTCCGCTGTCTTTCAATTCATCGTCGCCTTGCCAAATAACAAAGGTTACGGGCACATAAGGCAGAGGACGAAGGGTAAAAGAAACATGACCCAAATTCTGCTTTTCACCGCCCATTAGCATACCCATTTCAAGAAAACCCTCCAAGTTACCGGCAAAAGTTTTCACCATGGGGTTGATACAGCGTTTAATAAAATTATCGTTATAAATAATTCCCCCGGGCACTTGCTTATAATTTACATAAACCCCACGAGGAGTTTTGGGACCGTTTGCAATTAAGTAATGGTATTGAATTATCTTTTCGTCAATGGGAGAATCCTCCGGATTGGCGGTTCCGTTAAACCAAGGTATTTCATATCCCGTTCCGTTCCATTTTGCACCTGTGTTTTTTTCCACTTCCTCGGGCAAAATTTTCTCAAGTTTGGATTTTGCCAAATTTAACGCTCTTTCGTAACCTTCTTTAAGGTTATTCCCGGTTCCTTCCATATGCTTACCTATACCTCGCTTTTGTATGTATTGTTTGAAGTTCGATGAAAATATTGGGACTTATTATAATGGTACTGCTATCGGTTTCACCAAACTCACAGTATTTCGAAAAACTATATCACAGTTCAACGAGTATGACAACATTTCGACAATATATTTCCCCAAGGCATGCGAAAATATATAAACATTGTCCTGTATTTTTCTCATGCCGCCCCGTTAACGAATAATCCTGCCATATGTTTTCATTTCAATAATTATTTGACTGCATATGGTTCCCAAAACCAATATTTCTTCTGCATTAAACCAATCAACTATGCTTTCATCAAACAAAATAGTGCCGCTGTCCGCAACCTCATCATCACCCTGCCAAATTACACAGGTTACGGGTATATGGGGTAGCGGATAGAGGGTATAAGAAGCATGACCGTATCTTGCTTTTGTACCGCCCAAGCTTTCACAAGCCTCTGCAAAACCTTCCAAATCCTTTGCAAAAAAATTAACCAAGGGAATAATACAATCCGTGATAAAGGCTTGATTTTTTAGTACCCCCGATGGAATCTGCAAGTATCCCACGGTTTTGCCGGTCAGCTTTGTAGGACCGGTGCGGCTTAAATACATATACTGTATAACTTTCTCAAAAACAGAAGACTCATCGGGATTTACTGTAATATTAAACCACGGTAAGTCATAGGTTTTGCCGTTGAACTTAGCTTTTGTGTTTCTTTCGATTTCTTCCGGCGGAGTTTCAGCCAGTTTTGTCTTTGCCGCATTGATGGTATCCTCATATCCTATTAATCTTAAACGATAGTTTTCCATGATTAACCCCCTGTTTACGAACGACATAACTATGTTATTATAATAACTATAGCATATTATGCGTTTTGAAACAAGCGTTTCATGTAATTATACCAATCCCGGTTTCATTATACGTAAGCATTCTTGAAAATCCTTCTAACTTTATTCGCTGTTTCGAATGGGTATTAATGTAAAGATAAAATAATAAATTAAACCGTTTATATAACATCTTTTAAAGTTCCGGTTATACCTACTCTCATTACATATTTCATTATTTGCTTTTCATCCACCACCGCAATAACTTCATCGTCAGAAATAATTCTTACCTCAAAAATATATTCCCAAGACAATTTTTCAATAAGAGTTTTTACCTTAGTTCCTTCCCAAGCGGCTAGGATTTTCACAGGCAGAGTTCTTGCGGTTGTTTTGTTTTTACCGGTGATTATTCTGCAAAAGTCAAATTGCATGGGAATGTTTTCCTTTCTGTTAATATTGTAGACCCACAATCCCAAACAGACCAATGACAGGTTATAGGGAAACAAAACCGTCTGTATTATTCCCAGAATTATAAGCAAACCGGCAAAAAACCGACTTACCTTAATCAGCAATCGATTTATTGTTAAAACGCCCATATTTTTACTTAGCAAGATTTGCACCAATCTGCTTCCGTCCAAGGGATTTACGGGTAAAAGATTAAATAACGCCAGCATAATGTTTA
Source organism: uncultured Defluviitaleaceae bacterium (assembly GCA_964468805.1). Classification (GTDB taxonomy): domain Bacteria; phylum Bacillota; class Clostridia; order Lachnospirales; family WRBF01; genus CAYXWM01. Next base: position 5,527 of record CAYXWM010000035.1, on the reverse strand, counting down.
TAGCTGCGATTTTATGATGACCGTACATCCCGGTTATAAACGCTATGACTATATTTGTAAAGGGACCGGAAAGCACTATTAAGGCCCGCTTAAATAAGGACAAATCCTCCATGCTTTCCAAAAAAGCGATTTCTCCCAAAGGCGTCAGTATAATTTGTTCCGTTTTGATCCCAAAAATTCGAGCCACCAGCACATGGGTCATCTCATGAAGGGTTACCAAAAAAATCAGAATAAAAAATTGCTCCAAAATTCCCAGAGCAATAGCCATAACTATAAAAAATAAGAAAGATTTATGTACTTTTATTCTTGTCAACAGTCTGCTCAATTTCTGCAAGGGGATTCCTCCTCAAGATACCGGGGCGGATATTTATTGAGTACCGGTATTCAAACAAAGTTAAGTGTTGAATACAGGCTCTAATTTTGGATTTGGGAGTTGTTCTTAAGGTATTTATCCTCTTGGGTATTTATTTGGTTTAAAATATCTTCGTCTATTCTGAAATCAGCACTTTGATTTTCCGATATGTTATTATCGGAAACCTTACTATCCGGCACGTTATTGTCGGTAAGGGTTAAGCCTTCTTCGCCGGTAGTATTATCTTCTCCGCCAAAGATAGTTTTCACGGATTCGGTCATATTATCAAAGGCTTCTGTGGCTGACAGCAATAAACCTTCCATGTCCGTATCTCCGCTTATAGCTGTTTTTAAGTCTTTTCTTATACCCTGAACTCCATCAGAGTTTATAACCCTCATCGTAAAAGCAAAAGCTATTATAACTCCGCATATTATACTTTGGATCAGAATAGTATGCATATATCCGGAGGATTGATTTCTCGACTTTCTTCGGTAAGAGGGTCTTGACCCCAAGCGTGAAGATGTTTTTTTAACGTCCATAGAACCCGCTCCTTTGTTTTTTAATCTGACAATTCCATTTTAACACTCTCTTTTAGTTTTTAATCCGGAACCGCATATTACATTTTATTTCCAAGCCCCATAAAATATGTTATGTTTTCGGATGTTTGACATTGGATAATACACATTCAAAATGGATTTTAAGAACATAATTCCTTTCGGCAGGCTTATCACCGTAGATTTTCTTCACTGCACTCCGTTTACAGCTTTTCGCTTCAATAAATTTAGCATAAATTCAACCCTACTTCCAAAATTATCTCTGTGAAAAATTTTTGTTAAAGTTCTTGAAAGGTTTTTATAAAAGTGGTAGAATATCATTGATAAAAAAATGTCATTTAAACGGGGCTAAACAGTGCAATCTTACGGTTAAGTATAATGCACAAAATTTTCCCCATTAAGAAAAATATTTTTGTAAATATTACAGATATTTTAAGTATTTGGTTATTTTTGCCGAATAAATCGTTAATCTCCGGAATTGTTAAGTCTTTAATCCGATAATAATTTTGTTCCGAATTTAATAAAATTAACTAATAAGACTTTGCCGTCATAACAACAGGTAACAAAAAATCTCGGTAAACAAACGAAAACTTCGCATTATCAACCAAACTTTATCAAAAAGAAATTTTAGAATACTCTTGACACAGGAAACAGACTTGTATTACAATACTATTGGAACAATTATATATAACAACTCGGGTTTTAACCCCGGGCTAATGCAAAACAACCAACATAACCCCATGTAAACCGCCTTTTCATATCAATTCTTCCGATTTTGGCATATTTCTTACATCTTGCGTAAGTTTATCGGTAAAATTCTGTGACATTTTCTTAATAATTGGTAATATTTCATATATTTGGGCAGGTTGTCAATAGAAGGTTGTTTGTTAAGTTTTTAATTACATATTTGGATTAATCTATGTCGAAATATAATGTTTTTGGTAAATTCGGCATATTTTAATAAATTTTTTCCTCGGACCGGTTAGGCCGGCGGCTTTTTACTTTTATGAATTTATTTATCTATATTTAATGCATTAATGCATAAGGATATATAGCAATAAACCAAGTAAAACAGCCGATTTCCAACCCTCGGACTTCGCGGATTTTATTTTACGGAAGTTTGTTAGAATTAAAACAATCCATTTCGTGAAATTTTTCCCTTTAGTTCATTGTTCTACCAAAGTAGCCTTTGGCTTCAATTGTGATGGGGATAGTCGTTGCGACGTTTCCATAAATATCTACCGGTAAGTCTCACCCCGGAAAACGGAGAGGCTTCAGTGTTTTTTGCATTATCGGCAGAGCTGTTTATATTGTGTTTATTCCATACACCGGTTTATTAAACGTCATCGTTATTCCGTGCATAAGATTATGCAAAGCGCCTTTCTTCGGCGATAATCAGTAAATCAACGGACGTTTTTGAATCGGCGTTACATATGTGCATATCTCATAAAATGAGCAGTACAAACGGTTTCAAACAGTCCGATTAAAACGACCGTGCAAAAGACACAGGCGAAAAATTCGCCGGTCGGATTTTTGTATCTCAAAAATTCGATATACTTGATAAATAAGAATAGGGAGTGATTTTTTTATGGCTTTGACTGGGTTGCAAATCTTCAAGCTTATGCCAAAAACAAACTGTAAAGAATGTGGATTCCCCACATGTCTTGCCTTCTCTATGGCACTTGCCGCTACCAAAACAACTCTGGACACTTGCCCTTACGTTTCCGACGAAGCTAAAGATGCTCTCGGAGCCGCTTCTGCACCTCCGGTTGCTAAAATCGTTATCGGTGCCGGAGACAAAGCTCGCGAAACAGGCGATGAAACTGTATTATTCCGTCATGACAAACGTTTCAACCACCCGGCTTGCATAGCAATTACAATTAACGCCGGCGAAGCTGATTTTGATGCAAAACTTGCCAAAATCAACGATTTGGTTATGGAACGTGTAGGCGAAACCGTTTCCGTTGACGCAATCGCACTTGTTGACGACGGCGTTTCCGCTGACGACTATGCTGCAAAAGCAAAAATCGTTGCCGAAAAAGGCAAATTCGTTCCTCTCCTTATGTCCGGTTCCGTAGATGCTCTTACAAAAGCGGTTGCTGCTTCCGCAGCTGAAAAACCCATTATTTGTGCAGCTACAGCTGACAATTGGGAAGCTCTTGCTAACCTTGCTAAAGACAACGACTGTGCATTGGTTGTTAAAGGAACTACCCTTGATGATACAGCTGAATTGGTTGAAAAAGTTGCCGCCGTTACCAAAAAACTTATCGTTGCCGCTCCTGCTGCAGCTTCCGGCCAAAACCTTGCCGACCTTACTCAAGTTCGTCGTCAAGCTATCCGCAAAAAATTCAGACCTTTCGGTTATCCCTCAATCGTTTGCGTAACAGCTAAAACCCCTGTTGCTCAAGTTGCGGAAGCCGTTGGATATATTTGTAAATTCGGTAGCATCGTTGTTATGGATGCTTGCGAAAAATCTCAAATTCTTCCTCTTTGCGCTCTCAGACAAAACATCTTCTCCGACCCGCAAGTTCCCGCGCAAGTTGAACCCGGCATGTATGCTATCGGTGATGCCAACGAAAATTCACCCGTATACTGCACAACCAACTTCTCCCTTACATACTACACAGTTGAAGGCGAAGTTTCCGGCTCCAGAATTCCTTCTTGGATTATTTCTTGCCCCACAGACGGTACTTCCGTTTTGACCGCTTGGGCTGCAGGCAAATTTACTCCCGATAAAATAGCTGAGTACATCGCCGAAAACAAATTCTTTGACAAAGTTAACCACAAAAACATCGTTATCCCCGGTTATGTTGCCGCCCTTAAAGCTCCTTTAGCTGAAAAAACCGGCTTAAACGTAATCGTTGGACCTGCTGAAGCTTCCGGACTTCCCGCATTCGCAAAGGCTAACTTCGCAAATGCATAAAACCATCCGCATACTGCCTGATAACGTCAGCGTTAAGGTTCCCATGGGAACAGTGCTGTCGGAAGCTTTAAGCTTGGGCGGTGTTGTTGTATCCCATCCTTGCGGAGGGCTTGGTGTTTGCGGACGCTGCATAGTTTATACTGACAAAGGCAAGCGATTGCTTGCGTGTAAGACCTATGTCCAAGAGGACATGGAAATAAACGTGCCGGAAATGTCCCGATTGACGGGGCAACAGGTTATGATGGATTTAAGCCTCTACAAGCCCGAAAGGAAAGAATTTCCTCTTGTGGAGCGTTTCCAAATTACCCTGACGCCGCCGACAATGGAAAACGCCATTTCCGATGCCAAGCGTCTGCATACCGCTATTTGCCATAAACTCTCCATTGAGGAATGGCAATTAAAAACAGAACCGGAATGTTTAAGGTCTTTGCCGCATAGATTAAGAGCCGATAACGATTTTACCGTAAATGTCACTGTTTGTTACGAGGATTCGCAGGTAACTGTTATTTCGCTGGACGACGGTCCCCTTTACGGAGTGGCGATAGACATAGGAACTACCACCGTGGTTACTGCACTTTGCGACCTTTTGACAGGTGAAGTGATTGATACGGTCGGCGTTCCCAATTCTCAAGCTACTTACGGTGCCGACGTTATCTCCAGAATCGTGTACGTTGAAGAAAATGCCGCAGGTGCAAACCTCATGCAGAATATGGTTGTTCGGATACTTTCCGATTCAATCAATTCCCTTGCAAGAAAAGCCGGTGCAACACCGGAAAATATTGCAGTCACGGTAATCGGTGCCAATACTGTTATGACACATTTGTTATTGAAGCTGCCTCCGGAACATCTCCGCAGGGAGCCTTATGTGCCGGCAGCCACCGAGTTTTCTTTCCTTCGTCCCGATTGGTTGGGTCTGCCCATGTTGCCAAGTGGCAAAGTGGTCATTCTTCCATCCGTTTCTTCTTATGTAGGCGGAGATATTACCTCCGGCGTTATAGCTTTGGGTCTTGCCCAAAAAGAAGGCGTCAATCTGTTTGTTGACGTCGGTACCAACGGAGAAATTGTACTTGCCGGCGAAGGTTTTATGATGGCTTGCTCTTGCTCCGCCGGGCCTGCCTTTGAAGGATCGGGCATATCCTGCGGCTCTCGTGCCGTAAGCGGTGCCATTGACGATGTAAATTTCGAAGACGGCAAAATGCACTTTAGCGTTATTGGAAACGAAAAAGCGGCTTCGGTTTGCGGCTCGGGGCTTATTTCCCTGTTGAACGCCATGCTGAAAGCCGGTTATATAGACCGATTCGGTCACTTCTTTTCCGAAGAAAGGCATTTTGAAATCAGCCCGGATGTGGTCATTCATGAGCATGACATCCAAAACCTTATCAGAGCCAAGGCAGCAATTTTTGCCGGAATAAATCTGATGTTACAAAAACTTTCTCTTGACATTACCGACCTGGACCATGTTTACATAGCCGGCGGTTTCGGTAAAAGTCTTAACATAGAACATGCAATAAAAATCGGAATGTTGCCGCCGCTGCCGAAAGAATCATTCACGTATGTGGGCAATTCCTCTTTGGCCGGTGCTCTTGCCGTTTTGAATGACAGAACCCTTAAACCCAATCAAGTGGCTACTTCCATTACTAACTTGGAACTTTCCCTTGGAAACGATTTTATGCTGGAATTTACCCGTGCTTGCTTCTT
>CAYXWM010000034.1:28659-30322 GCA_964468805.1 uncultured Defluviitaleaceae bacterium | reverse complement strand
GTTATTCTGCGATAGGGTGTTTTTTTCCTGTCCGATGAACTGGGGTCACTTCACAGTTAAACCGGTGTTATTTTTATTTATTTGGATTGTTTATAAAATTCCTTTAAATCAGCTTTGACTTCGTCCGGAAGTAGGTTTCGTTTTACCCCGCGAATCGCACCTTCCAAGGCACAGAGACGGTTGTAACAAGCCGATGGGTCTGTGGCTTGTATCTGCAACCAAGCTTGCTTGCTGCCGGTTTGGGATAATTTTTCCGGGGTTTCAATGCCTACCTCCATAAGTTGCTTTTGGATTACAGGTCCTATGTTAAGTAAGTCTGATAGTTTTTGCATTAAGTTCTCCTTAAAAATAAACGATTACTGCCTTACTTGTCCGTCACCGTACACGATATATTTTAAAGTTGTCAATTCCTTTAACCCCATTGGCCCGCGGGCATGAAGTTTACTTGTGCTGATTCCGATTTCCGCACCGAAACCGAATTGAAAGCCGTCGGTAAATCTGGTAGAGGCATTAACGTAGACACAGGCGGAATCAACTTCATTCAAAAAGCGTTGACTGTTTGAATAGTTTTCCGTAATTATTGCCTCGGAATGCCCGGATGAGTATGTTGCAATATGATTGATTGCATCTTCCGTGTTGCCTACAACCTTAATTCCTATAATATAATCCAAATATTCCGTATACCAATCTTCTTCCGTGGCAAGAACGGCATTGGCATAAAGTTTGCAAACATTCTCGTCTCCTCGAATTTCCACATTCTTTTGGGATAATTCCTTGCAAGTTAAGGGAACAAAACTGTCGGCTATATTTTTGTGTACCAGAACTTTTTCACAGGCATTACATACGCCCGGGCGTTGAGTTTTAGCGTTAATTATAATATTTACAGACTTTTCGATGTCAGCACTTTCGTCCACGAAAATATGACAGTTGCCGGTTCCGGTTTCTATTACGGGTATACTGCTGTTTTGAACCACCGATTGAATAAGAGCATTTCCTCCACGAGGAATCAGCAAGTCTATCCACTTATTCAGTTTCATAAATTCTACAGCGGTTTCTCTGGAGGTATCCTCCAACAACTGCACGGAATATTCGGGTAACCCTTGTTCTCTAAGTGCCTGTTGAAAAAGTTTTACTATGGCTGTATTGGTGTTAATTGCTTCTTTACCGCCTCTTAGCATAACGGCTGAACCTGCCTTAAAACAAAGAGCAAAGGCATCTACCGTAACATTTGGACGGGATTCGTAGATAATACCCACTACTCCCATGGGTACTCTTTGTTGACCAACCATAAGACCGTTGGGCAATTTCTTCATAGAAATAACTTCGCCTATCGGATCTTGCAAATCTGCTACCTGCTTTATACCTAAAGCAATCTCATCTATACGAGCGAATGTAAGAGTCAGCCTGTCTATATAAGCTCCCTTAATACCGGCGTTTTCCGCATTTTCTATATCTGTTTTGTTTTCCTTTAGAATAGTCTCTGCCTCTTTAACCAATAAATCGGCTGTTGCTTTTAATAACTTGCTTTTAACATCAGCCGACAGTCGAGCAATTTCCCTTGCGGCTTCCTTTGCCTTCTTACCCATAATTTCCAATTGCACTGTATTGCTTCACTTCCTTTAATAAAATGAGTAGGATATTTTTTATCCTACTTATAAAAATT
>CAYXWM010000034.1:0-28559 GCA_964468805.1 uncultured Defluviitaleaceae bacterium | reverse complement strand
CTTCACTTCCTTTAATAAAATGAGTAGGATATTTTTTATCCTACTTATAAAAATTCCGGCAGTAATCCGGATGTATTCCTATACCGTTATTAGTATAGTGGTTTAACTGTAGTTAAACTAAATCAAAAAATTCAGCCACTGCTTCAAATTTAATTGATTTCAGTATATTTTAACCTAAACCACTATGTATGTACAAATGAAGTATTTTATTCTTCCGAAAGAATATGACTCAGAGGCAGATCGTATTTATCCAGCGGTATATGTTCCAGATATTGACAGGTAAAAGCCAGCCCAACTGCCTTTAAATCCGGGTATTTTGCCAAGTATCTGTCATAAAAACCTCCGCCGTAACCAATGCGATAGTTTTCTTTGTTATAAGCCACCAAGGGACCGATGCAAAGGGTGTCTTCATCCGGAGTTCTTACCAAAGATTCGTCCAATTTTGGCTCCAAAATTCCGTACTTGTTGACCTCCAACTCATCCAAAGACCTTAATTCAACAAAAGACATCTCGCCCATACGCCTCATTACCGGTACGCAGACGGTTTTGGATTGTTTCCAAGCATCTTCTATTATCGGGATTGTTTCGACCTCCGAACCCATATTAACGTATATAAACAAAGTCTTGCTGTTAATATATTCCGGAAGCTGATAAAGTTTGGAGCGAATAATCTTGCTTTTTTCGACAATTTCGTCCTTTGTCAAGGTATCTCTCAGTTCCAAGCATTTTTTCCTAAGTTGGTTTTTATCGCTCAATGTCTTACCTCCTAAATTTATCGTTAATTATGTAAGGCTATTCCCTAAATAATGCACCTTTTTCGGTTATGTTATATAAATCTTAGCATAATACGAAACACTTTGCAATTGTCTTTTGCCGTTAATCAATCCTAACCGGTTTAGAATATTATAGTAGTTCTACATTAAAAAAACAAAACCTTGAGGGAGATAACCTTTTTTCAAACGGTAAAAAAAGGTTTTCTCCCTCAAACTCCCTCTTTCCAAAAAAGCCGATAAAAAATAGTGTATCTATTTTAAAGTAGATTAACTATATCATGCAAATAGGTTGAACTTGTTTGATAAATACTCAGTTTATCATTCTGGGTTTAACACATACTCAAAAAAATAAAGACAAACCTAAAACCCTTATTATGGGGCTTTCGTTTGTCTTCAATTAAATACTCCAAATTTACGGGAGTGTCAACCCGGGGATTCAACAGCATACCGCTGACCGCCTTGCTGCTTATTGACCGTCTCGTTTTTTTTATAAACAAAAATCTGATAGCATTGTTTGATATTACCGTTTGATTGTCGCCAAATCTGTTTCAGGGTTGCCAATATGGGTGTATCCGGTCATTCTTCAAGCGAAGTTAGGGCCGCTATAATATTTGCTTCCATAGTTTTTTGTTGCGATGCAGTTAATTCGTCAGAAGTACGAACCACGACCGTGCCTACAACAGTGTGAGAACCGGATGCCAGTATTCCGCCATCAAACGAAGCAAGATAATCATTTCTGGCGTTTGCATAATCAACGGTAGCGTAAACTTCAATACTTCCGCCACCATCAGTACCTCTTTCAATAACTGTATCTCCGATTACCTCGTTTTGGTCAACAAGGTCACTGGAAAAATAAACATGTGCCGTATAACCGCCAACCTTATTTAACTTACCATTCGGGTCGTTATCTTCAGTTACAGCTGAAATATCAATTACATTGGGAACCTTTTGCAAACATTTAATTATGTAGCTTTCAGTAGGAGCATTAACTAAGGCGTATTGATTTATGCTTTTCTCAAGATCCAACTTCTTGGAAGAAAGATTTAATAAAACTTCTTTGTAATCAACTAATTTTAGCTCTCCGGAAGTGGTTGAAATTGCATCCGGTGAGGTGGGCATTTCCGGGACAGATTTTTTTGCTGCTTTTGTTTCAGAAATTGCAGTCTCTAAAGCTGTTATCAATTCGCTGTCTAAAGCAGGCTTTTTTTCCATAATTAGATTGTTGGCAGCTGAAATTGCAGTATCCATTTCTGAATTTTTCTGCTCAACATCACTCTTTGCCTTATTAAATTCATTTATCGCCTCAATCATTGTGTTACATACACCAATGCGTTCTTTGGAATCCTTGTATCCTTCAATGCTTTTATAAATCTCTAAAGCTGAAACATAGTCTCCCGATTCTTGAAATTCTACAGCCTTATTATAGTCGTCGCCCTCGCAACCTGTTAAACCCAGGCTCAGAAAAATTGCTAAAATTATAATTTGTATGATTCTTTTCATTTATCTATCTCCTTTCTGTAAAATTATAACGCATCATTGTTATTCTGTAAATAATAAATAATTCTGAATAAAACATAAGGTAGAGTTTGCAGCATTGTGCCGTCATTCATTGTGAACATTTGGATCTACAATCCAATTGTTATATGTTTCGATAGCGTCAGCAATAGATATGTGCAAATATACAACGCATTTGAATTACAACATTTGAACAAAACACTGTAAATATTGAGGATTTAATTTAGATGCATTAAAAGCACTTCCCGGTCCCTTTTGCCAAGTTCCATATTCGCCGTAGCCACTTGTCCTTATAAAATTAAAAGCCCCAAGCGGTGAATCCGCTTGGGGACTAGTTTTTTGAACGGAGAGCACCGTCCCAAATCCAAAAAAGCCGTTGTTTATCAGATGTTAATTTGTTAATGTACCGGGGGTTCTAAGGAGATTATGCATACTGCTTTTAGATGAAAACTTAAATCTAAGTGTTAGATGGCAGGTTATAACTTAAATTACTTTACAAACTGCTTCCGTTCGCATAATAAACAATAACGATCTCTTGTGTTGAGTTTATCCAGTCCACTTGGCAGCCTAAATTTTCGGCGGCAAAGCGAATGGGCACCATTGTTCTGCCGTTAATGCTTTTTGGGGCAACGTCTATTTGAGTGGTTGAGCCGTTTACGGCAATGGTATTGTTTTCAAGCCACATTACTACGTTTTTACCCGCATTTTGAAGGGAGATTTTTTTGGTTCGGTCGTCCCATATTACCGTTCCGCCCATTTTTTCCACAATAGCACGAATGGGAACTAATGTACGGCTTGAAAAAATGATTGGCGTTGTGCCTCTGCCGGGGTCGATTTCTTCCAAAATGCCGTCTGCGTTCATCATCGGGTCGTTTAGTTTCATTAAAATAAATTTCTTAGTGGAGCCGGAACCGCCGCCGCCGGGGATATTGCTGCCTGTAGTTACCTTTATTTGGCTTGATGGCGGGCCTAATTTTTCGGGAACGCCTTCAAAGGGGCGAGCTTCCGCAAGCACTTGACGTATGGTGTAATAATAGGTGGTGTTTGCGGTTACATTAACGTCTACGAATTGGTTGGTGGTGATATAAAAATCAGTGACGGAAATGCCTTGAGCACCGCTGTTCTCGGAGCGGTAAAGTCTGTAGCCCAAGCCGCCCGAAAGCGGATTCCATCTTAACTTTACGCCGACAGTAATGGCTTCAAGGTCAAAACCGCCGGGGTTAACACCGGTTGAAGGTGTGGGCGCCGGTGTTGGTGTGGGTGTTGGTGCCTGTGTTGGTGTTGGTGTGGGTGTGGGTACCGGTGTTGGAGTGGGTGTTGGTGTTATACTTCCCGATGCTGACAAATACAGTTCAGCAAAACCAACCCAAATAGACTCAGTGGAGGAGGTTCTTTTGACTTCGATTTTTAAGTCACGAACGCCCGAAACATTAAGGGAAAAGTCTTGCGGTAAGCCGGTTGGTTGAACCTCAATTGTTTTCGCTACATTTCCATCAACATAAAAATTAACTGTAGCTCGGTTTTTTCCACCCGAATTGGTACTGTCGCAAGGTCCTATAATTCCGGTAAGGGATTCATAATTTCCACCCAGATTAAAACTTGCAAAATCGTCCTTATCATTAAAATCGGAAGAACTGATTTGCAGGGAATTTTTGTAAGATCGACCGCCCATCTTAATGCTGTCAGAACCGGTAGAAGGATATGTATAAACATAATACCTGTTTGATGAGATGGCATAGGGCGGCAACACATCTATCAAAGGAACACGATTACCTAATGCCTGATTGTTGTTTTGTTCATTGTTGTTCTGATTTATGTTGCCTGAAGTTGATCCGTCTCCATAAAGTTTAAGCTCGGCAAAACCAACCCAAATAGACTCGGTTGAGGAGGTTCTTTTGACTTCGATTTTTAAGTCACGAACGCCTGAAACATTAAGGGAAAAATCTTGGGGTAACCCGGTTGGTTGAACCTCAATTGTTTTGGCTACATTTCCATCAACATAAAAATTAACTGTAGCTCGGTTTTTCCCACCGGAATTCGTACTGTCGCAAGGCCCGATAATTCCTGTAAGGGATTCATAATTTCCTCCGAGATTAAAGCTTGCAAAATCGTCTTTGTCATTAAAATCGGAAGAACTGATTTGCAGGGAATTTTTGTAAGACTGCCCACCCATTTTAATGCTGTCGGAACCGGTAGATGGGTATGTATAAACATAATACCTGTTTGATGAGATGGCATACGGCGGCAATTCATCAATCAAATTGACACCATCCGCCGCATTTACCGTAAAGGGTATAACCCCAACTATCATGACTATCATGAGTAAAAAAGCTATAAACCTTCTTTTCATTGACTAATCCCCCAATCAATTGTTTTGTAATTGTTTCGGCTATACACCTACATGTGTTCTACTTTTAGATAACTTACATGATTTCCACCTCTCCCAACAGCCCGTTGCCGTTTCCACCGACGATGCATGAAAACGCTGTTTCAAGTCGGCCGCCGGACAAGGCCGGTATATTTTTCATTAATATAAGATTTTCATTCAGTATACCCGGATTTTTTTTATTTGGGTATAGACTAAGTTAATCGGATATGGATTATCCTCATAAAAAATAAAATTTTACATATCTGAAATAATCGGAAGCCGCACCGTGGCTGTAGTGCCTGTTCCCGGCGTACTGTCTATACTAACGCCATAACCGTTTCCATAGCGAGCTTGTATGCGCTTTTGTACGTTTACAAGCGCCACACCGTCCAGACCTTTTTCCGGATAATCATGGTTGACTGTATCTTTTAACCTCAAATTCAGGCCTTCCAGAGCATCAGACAAAATGCCTACTCCATTATCCTTGATTTCAAACAAAATATGGGATTTGTAAGCCCGGCCTGTGACAGTCAGGCGGCAGTCTGTTGCTTTGTTTCCCAAACCGTGGGTTAATGCGTTTTCTACAAGAGGCTGCAAAACATGCCCCGGCATTTTGTAATCGGAGAGTACATCATCTACATCAACTTCAACCTCAAATTTACCGCCGGCACGAATGTTCATAATCTCTATATAGCGACTAAGCTGTTCAAGCTCAGAGAAAACATTGATTTCCTCATCGGATTCGTGCATATGCCGTAACATTTCTGCAAGATTTGCGGCGGCGGCGGTCGCTTTTTCATTTTGACCCTGTTGAGAAAGCTTTTCAATGCAAACAATGGTATTGACTACAAAATGGGCACTGATTTGTGTTCCGAGAAGCCCCATCTGCATCTTGTCCGCCTTATCAAGCATGGGCGTAATCATTCTTCTTGAAAGCAAGCGATATAAACCGGCGATAAGCAGGAGCAACGCCGACAGCATTAACACCAAAACAAGAAAAGACAGCTGTTCGTCTTTGTAGAGAGTTTCTTTTGTCACGGCAGCGGCTACAAAAAGGCTTGTTCCTGTAACCTGTGAAACAGTCACAGCACCGTAATTCTCGTTAAGTTGAGCCGATTCTTTGCCTTCCAATTCAATATTGCCCGAAAGCAAAATTTTATCATTAAATATGACAGCAGTGTCTATTCCCGGTACTTCTCTCGGCTCAGACAGCATTCGCCGCATTTTCGACAAATTAGATAGTATAACAACGCTGCCAACCGGGTTGCTTTGTCCCAATTCATGCGCATATACATAAGTTATATGACAAAAATATTTTGTGCCATCAATCTCCTGAATGCTGTATATCGGCGCATAACTGCTGTTTTTTATCTCGCTGTGTATGTTTGCGATTACCTCATTACTTACGCTGCCTGTGAAGCGATAAAAGGCACCACCTTCGGTGATTGTTATGATGCTGTCGGCGTACATCTGGGGATAGGCGGTCTTTCGTATAATTTCAGCGGCCGGCTTTGCCTTTTCGTAATAGGAAGCAACGTCCTTTTCCTCTAAAAAATCCCGCACATACGCACTCCCGGCAATCACAGAAGAAGTGAGCCTTATGCGTGAAAATTCGCTGTCAAGACGTGTAAGAAGATTATTTCCGGCAAGACTTGTTAAAACTCGCGCGATTTGTTGGGTGTGAGAAAATACGACATTATTGTAGCAAAACCATGCTATTAAAACGAGTAGGCTGTAGCCTGTCATAATCGCTGCGAAACGCCGCTTGGCAATTTTATTATTCATTGTCGCCCTCCCTAAACCGGGTAGGCGACATGCCGTGTATCGTGCGGAACACACGGCAGAAATAGAAATAGTCGCTGTAGCCGCACTCGGCGGCTATTTCCTTTACCGGTTTATCGGTTGCACGCAATAGCTCCTCTGCACGTTCCATACGGATTGACGTAAGATAGGTAGAAAACGTGGTATTTAGATATTTTGCAAAAAGGTTGCAAACAGAGTTGGGGTGTATTTTATACCTTTCTGCTATGGATTCAAGTGTATGTTTCATTGTCATATGCTCTTTTAGGTATGTAAGAATTTCATTTAACTCCCGCGATGATGTCTGCGGTTTTTCGGGCTTTGTGCGGTCAAGCCTCGTAGCGAGACGGTTTAGCAAGTCTGTCAGAGTTATGTCTGACACCGGCTTCAAAAGATAGTCGAAGCCGTAGGTCAAAAACAGCTTTCGCACGTCCTTAAACTCCGCAAATGCACTGATGATAACAAAGATCGGCGGCAGCAGATCTCGCCGGATTTCCTCTAAAAGCTCCGTTCCGCTCATAACGGGCATTTTTAAATCGCTGATGACCACATCAGGGCGCATAGCACGTATTTTCTCAAGCGCCACTAACGGGTTTATTTCTGCGCCTGCGATATCAAATCCGGAGGATAAAAACAGCCCGCGCTTTTCCCAAAGGCTCTCTATTATAATCCGATCATCATCAACCAGAAATACCGTATGCATATTTATCACCGTCCTGAAACTATTATAATGCAAATAAATCAATATGGTATAGATTATATTCATCATAATATGGATATTCTCATATGCACGGTTTTTACATAATTATTACATGACTTTCACGTGATTTTTTGTTATAATATCTTCAACTTGAAAAGGGGTTTACTATGAAAAACTTAAAAAAGGCCTTAGCGATACTTATCTGTGTTGTTATGCTCTGCGGTCTTTCATCGTGCATCCAAGAAAATAAAAAGCCGCAGGAGCGTATCGTCGTACGCCTTGCAGCACCACAGAATAATTATATTGAGGATTTTGAAACAAACACTTATAAGCTGTGGCTTGAGGAACAGACCGGCTTAAAAATAGAAATGACTTGGTTGCCTACCGAGAATGCCGAGCAAATCGTTCGACAGCAACTTATAAGTGGCGAAGGTTTGCCCGATGCTTATATGGGTTTTGGCAATCATGTAATTTTTAATAACTATAATGCTCAAAAATATGGTGAACAGGGAATCATTTTATCACTCAACGAATTAATAGAAAAATACGGCGACAATACAAAAAAACTGTTTGACGAACTGCCGGAGTACAACATAAGGGCTCTTATGACCTCCGCTGACGGGCATATGTATTACATGCCCGGTTTCAGCTCGTCGATGATTACCCGTTACCGTCAGGTTATGTGGGTCAACAAGGGATGGCTTGATGCTTTAAATATGAGCGTACCTACGACAACCGATGAGTTTAGGGATATGCTGCGTGCTTTTAAGAATAACGACCCCAATGGGAACGGCATCCGGGATGAAATCCCAATGGCGGGAACAGAGGAATTTTACTCCAAGCAGGTGTATGAATACCTGTTTAATGCGTTTATCTACAATAATGAAAAGTTCTCGCGCTTGCTGCTTGAAAATGGCGTTGTGGGCTTTGCGCCCGTGAGGGATGAATGGAGAGAGGCGCTGAGATATATGCGTGGGCTTTACGACGAAGGGCTGTTATCTCCACTTTCCTTCTCACAGGATGACCAGCAAATGAAGCAGATGGCGAATGATCCGCGTGATATTCTCGGAGCGTTTTCCGTAGCCGGCATCACCTTTACTGTGCAGCAAAATTCTCCCGAAATGCTTCAGCGATATATGGGTATAGCCCCGCTCATGGGCCCCGGCGGAGTGCGGCTTTCGACTGTCAGCATTCCACTTCCCAAGCCCAACGGTGTCATCACGTCTGCCTGCAAAAATCCCGACGAGGTATTTAAACTCTTTGACCTAATGCTTAGTGAAGAAGCCTGCCTTATTGGGCGATATGGGGATAAAGGTATTGATTGGGATTTTGCGGAAAAGGGAGATGTAAGTATTTACGGAACACCGGCGACAATACGGATAAAAAATCAACTTTGGAATACACTTCAAAATAAGCATCTATGCCAAATCGGTCCCTATGTTTCTCGCCCTAAATTTTCGGGCGGCGTCACATGGGACGGAACAGAGACTGATGGAGAATATATAAACGCACAAACCGCGCTTTTATATAAGGATTATGAGCCTGATGAGTTTATCGGGGCGCTTAATTACACGCCCGACGAGGAATCAGCTATTGCCGAAATCCGTACCGGCATTGACCAATTTGTTAAAGACAGCGTACAGGAATTTATCACCGGTGCCCGGGACATAAACGATGATGAGGAATGGTGTAAGTATATCCAAGCCTTTGACGAATTAGGACTTGCTAAGTTCATTGCAACTGCTCAAAAGGCACATGACAGAATACAGACGTAACGATATTGAATTGTTTAAAATAATAATAGGGGCTGATGGTTCAGCTCATCTTTGTGGGCGTTACCTTTTGCGACCCATATATCGTTAAATTTGTAGGAATGCAATAAGGAATTCTAATTAACCGGTACAGCAAACAGAAGCAAGAAGATATAACCTTGCAGGGTTGATTACTAATAAATACAATTAACTTAATGGTCGCTATTTCTAAGGAGAAGCAGACAATCTTTAGGTTTGCTAATAAAAAACAAATCCGAACGCCTCTCCAATAAAGAGTGGGTTCGGATTTGTTTTTTGAAACGGAGAACAACGGTTTAAGATAAATACACTTTCATAAACAATATGACTGCAGAATAATTGTTCAAATTATATCCATATCACGAGCAAAAACTATTACACTTTTGTAATAAGTATCATATTCATTCACTACTTTTACTCTGCCGTTCCAATAACGTTTATTTACGACAGATAATTTGTAATACAGACAAACATTCTTGTGCCAATGCATATCGTTGATTGAAGTAAAGTCCACCTCTTTCTGAAGGATATTTTATAAATTCTATATTTACAACAGGGTTGACGATATCGTTCATAGTAATTTTTATGGACAGACTTGAACAAATATTCTTGTTCTTCTTGCCAACGACACTTCCAACGACTGCACCTGTTCCACCGAATAGAATTCCACCTGCAAAAGCAGTACCCAGTCCACTTTCTGTTATTGTTTTACCACCTTCAAGCAAATCAAAGCTCACGATATCCTCAAAATTATAAAATTTATACTTCTTCTCACCTTTAATTGTTACGGGGATACGGATGCGTTTACTATTTTGGTCAAACGCAACTAAGTTTTCTATTTCTTTTGTTATAGTAAATGAATTATTCTCATGTATGTAATTCTGAAAACTATCTGCAGCATTATTGCAGATTATGTCGTAGAGTTCTTGGAATGTTTCTAAATCTTTTTTCTTGAAAACAAACGTATATTTTGCTTTCTGGGTTCTAATAACAAGAATGCCCCTTTCACCTAAATTTTTAGGTGAATTAATACTTGAATAAATGACTTCAGTTAACGGGAACTCAGTCTTTAAGAAAAGCTGTTTGATTTTTATGGTGTTACCTTCAATAATTGCAGTTGAGCCACCTAACCCTTTATACTCCTTTGTCATGTGTAGACCCCCTAAAATAATAAAAGCTTGCTTTCTACAAATTGTACTAAATATCTGTTTTATATTTAATAATATTAATCCATTAACAAATACTATGCCATGACTTAAATACTTCTATATAAACAAGAAAACAGGATAAGATATGGATGCTCATGCGAAATCATATACATTCAAGAATGTTTCAACTTTGCGAATCTGTAATTTTCTTCTTATCCAAAAATCTAAATATTGTTCATCTTAGCAGTTATTTAGCAACCAATTTATAGTTAATTATAAAAATGCCCTTAACAATCGAAATTCTTAAGAGCATTTGATTGATTCAAGTATCTAATGCTTATTATTTTATCAACCACCGGTATTTTAGGTCTTTTAAGAACTTGTTTGTGTCGTAGATTGTATTTATAGTCTTAATAGCTGCAACCTCATCAGTAGATAAAGTATGGTCGTATGTTTTATCATTTTCGCCATAAAACCTAATTGAAATAGAATTGGCATCTATTAAAGCAGTAAGCTCTTTTTCATATATATTGAAATCAGCATACTCTAAAATTTGCCCTCCTTTTAATACGTCCCTCACTTCTGATTGCTGGTGTTCCTCAATAATTGTATCATCCGCTTTTATTTTAAAATTATCAAAGAATACCCAACCGTTTTTTTGAAAACCTGCTCTATATATTAATGAACCATTATTAATGTATGTAATAAAATTGTTTGCTTTATTTATTTTATTTAATCCTTTGTAATATACCATAATATCATCACTATAATCATCTTTAATTAATTCGCACTTTTGCATTTCATCAATAGCAGGTTGAATCTTTTCTTTAATGATATATGCTGAGTCAGTATCTTTTGGAGATGATTCATTAATATATTTATCTACAAGCCCCAAAATTTCTGTATAATCATGACTTTTTAAATATTTATCGTATGCAGCTTGTGTATCTTCGCTTGTAAAAAAATCATCTGCTCGTTTTATTGTTAAAGGTATTGAGTTAACATCTATATTTATTTCTGAGGGATATATATAAAAAAAGCAATAATCCAAATCTCTATCAGTTGAAAATCTACAAGTAACTCCATTTTTAGAAAACTCAACATATCCTTTTTCTTTCTGCATAGCTCTATTTGAATCACCTAGGATAAAATCATTTGCAAGTTGCTCAAATTTAATATCCATACCGCATAGCTGATAAATATTCTCTAAATAAAGAAAGAAATCTCCCATAGCTGAATCCCTTGTTCCAAAAACTTCTAGATAAGTATTGTAGTTGTAAAGTCTTTTATCGACTTCATCTGCACCTCTTGTATCAATTAATGTTATTACAGAAACATTTTCTTTACCTAATTCACTATATGCCAGCATCTTAATTTCCCCATTATTTTTCCAAAACCAAGACGCAGTATAACCATTATCTTCATATGGCTGCTCAGCTACAAATGAATTATATGAAGAAGAGTTTGAATCAATTGCAGCTATCAAATCTTTTGGCGTAAATGCAAAAACATTGTCTTCTGTTAGTTGTTTATTGTCCGGTTTAGGCGGTTCGGAAACAGTAGAGACTTTTGTTTCGGTCTGTGTAATGGGCATTGGAGACTGTTTAGTTAGTTCCGTTTTTGTTGCTGAACAGCTACATAAAAATAAGATAACAATAACACTAAACCAAATTCTTTTCAACGTAAAAGACCTCCTAAGATTCGATTTGTTTAGATATTGTGCAATTGTAACACAAGATATCTTACAACTTACTAAGACATTGTAATATGTGTAGACTTTGCTTGTCAATAAAACCTTTATCTCTCAAGTAAGCGGTTTTGTTAACAAGTGGAGGTCAACAATGAATTATAAGTATGGAACAATAAAAATAAATTTAGAAAAATTAATTATGGAATAGGACATCAGCAAAAACAAATTAAGCCATAGGGCAGAAATGCATAGAACACAGATTAACAATTACTGCAATAACAAAATAACGCGATTAGATATTGATGTTCTTGCGAGACTATGTATAGTTCTTGGGTGTAGTATAGGAGACCTGCTAGAATTTATTCCGTCTAAAAATAATAATTAAACCTTTATTTAACTTAATCGTATTCATAAGACACACGAATAGATAGATTTATTTATTTATAAAATAATTTAGAAATAGGTATTGACAACTACCTAGCAAAAGAGTAAAATATAAGCAAATAAATGAAAAGTCATAATATGACAATATACATTATAAATGAAAAGAATCCTTCAATAGGACAATTTAGAATCCTTTAACAGGACGAATCAGAATCCTTCTATGGACAATTTAGAATCCTTCAACAGGACAAATCAGAATCCTTCAACAGGACAAATCAGAATCCTTCTATGGACAATTTAGAATCCTTCAACAGGACGAATCAGAATCCTTCTATGGACAATTTAGAATCCTTTAACAGGACAAATCAGAATCCTTCTATGGACAATTTAGAATCCTTTAACAGGACAAATTAGAATCCTTCTATGGGACGAAATCACGATTAATATTAATAAAATTAATATTCAAAATTTCGAACTCCTTAAAACTAGGAGTAAAAAATAATGCCCAAAATGTGATATACGAAAAATAATCTTTAACGTATTAATTGTAATTATACATCAGTACTAAGTATTGAATACTTCAACAGGACAAATATCAATGTTAACTAGGCTTCCATTGTTTGATAGTGGTAGGGTTGAACCGTCTTAAAGCGGGTGATTTTACCACTTAATTGCTTCACAGTCGGTTTGTTGCGTGCTAAAGTCCTGTTGTAATAATTATAATCAATAAATATGACTCCTATTGAAAGGGAGTAAAAATACGTATACCCGCAGTGGGCGTATACTTAGACATTTTCATGACTTTTATGGATGTCTTTTTTTGTTGTTTTTAAACGTATTACGGTACCAAAGGAGTGAAGTATTGAAAAAAAGAAATCATGCAGAGGAAATATGCCAACAAGGTATTGATGGATGCTTGTTCGAGATTTCTTCTGTAGAACATCCTAATTTTACAGAGAATATTTATTTAATAAATAGTAAAGGCAATAACTATGGAGAAATCCGAATTAGGGGAAGAAAGTACGTTTTGTTTATTTGTCTGCCACATTATTTACGAGAAGATAACCGCAAGCCGTTTGGGAAAAAAGACTTACCTTACATACTCAATCTATACAACGATGTGAATAACAAACTAATTGAGTTGTTTGGTAGAAATTATTCTAGCAGATTGATTGAGGCAGAGGTAAATGTAACAGAAGAAGTCGAGGGCAATTGTAAAGCCGAAAACCTCTTTAGACTTATTACAAATGCGACATTGGATAAAAAAGAACAGAATAAGCTTTACATTAATAAATCTAATGATAATGCCCTAATTCCGTATACCACAGGAATAAAAACACGAACCATAAAAGGCTTATGGTGTGTAAAATGCTATGATAAGGGTAAGAATTTAGGACTTGAACTAGAAAAAGAGTTAGTACGTCTGGAATTTGTTTTAAAGGCCAGAAAAATTAATTCTATCTTTGGTGAACAAACAAGCCTTGAAAACATTTTATCAGAAACCGGAATCATGAGATTATCACTGAGCTACAAAGAAATATTTACGGAATTCATCGATAGTTGTTTAAAACCTTACTTAAATCATACAGTAAACTTTTTATTTAATGAATTGCTTGAATCTAATTCTCCTACTGTTACATATGCAAGATACAAAGAAATTGTAGGAGACCAAGAACAACTAAGAAGAGCTTTATCTAAATATTATATTGCAAAAGGTATGAAAGATAATTCTCGTCAGACAATTTACAGACTAAAAAATACGATAGGGCTACCTGTGGATACTGTTAAAACAATAAGACGGTTCATAAAATCATGTTAAGTAATGTAACGAAAATAGTTACATTACTTATGCTAGAAAGGTGAATGTGTTGTAACTTTTAAGTATAAACAATGGCTTAAAACAGGAGGTTTTTTAATATACCGGTTACTCTAAAGAACATAATTTTTTACATTTAGTTAGTATATATATTGTATTGTAGTATTGTATACGCTATATGACCGGAACTACTAACTTAAAATCAATGAAATAACAATGGAGGGATGTATTTGCCTTTTAAAAAAGGTTACTCAGGAAATATTAAAGGCAGACCACGACTTACAGAAAAAGAAAGGGTTGAAAAGGAAAAGTTTAAATCTCTTTTGAAGGAATCTACTCGTTTAGCTTTGGAGAGTATTATCAATATTGCTTCTGACAGAAGAAACAAGGATTGTTTTAATGCAAGCCGCTTTATTATTGAAAAAGCATACGGCACCGGAATATTATTATTTGACGAAGAAAGCACAGAGGTAACTATTAATATAATCCGGTCTGATACGGAAGTTGATAGAAGTTATAATGATGATACTGACTGGGACTAATCATGATATAAATAAAGAATGCCATTGCCCGATTAAAATTAAGTATATCAAGGAGTGAAGGATATGGAATACACAATACCAAGGATGAGAACAATTGAAGAAGCTGCAAAGGAAACAGGTTTATCAAAATTTTGTATACGTCGTTGGTGTGTTGAGAATACACAATTAGCAAGGAAAACAGGAAGCAAGTATCTTGTGAATGTAGATAAACTTATTGAGTTCTTAAATGGCGAGGTTTAATGCTACGGTTTAAATTATTGCAAAAAGAAGTAATACGAATTAATTTGAGTCACAACTTAATAATGAATGAGTGCTAATATCCAAACTTGAGTTTGAGAAGTTTAAAGGTTATCGGAATGATAGCCTTTTTAGTTTGGAATCAGAACATCTTGGTGTTTATTTAGTCTAATAATACCTGATACTCAGATAAAACTCAAAATAGTTATAAAAGTAATTTCAACATGAAAATAGGGGTGAGATTAAAGATGGAAAACCAATTCAATTCCCTGTATACAGAGTTAGAGTATAGTTTAATTTCCGACGATGCAATCAGAACAATTTATAAAGCCGGACATACGATTATTACGGTAAATAGTATATTCGGAAATCAGAATCTCCATGAACTACTCTATGGAGCAATTATAACTAAAATAAATTCAAAAGAATTGCATTTAATGGCATGATAGATATTAATTTGTTCTCCCTTGTGCTATAATGAGGGAGAACAAGATATCTGCAGTCATGCTGTTTTGTGATTTTAGGAGGATTCATTTGAAATTACAGGATAACTATGACGTTGGAATCTACTGTCGTTTATCTCGAGACGATAACAATGGCAACCTTGAAAGTATGAGCATTGCAAATCAAAGAAATATGCTTACTGATTATGTAAAAGAAAAAGGTTGGAATCTTCGGGAATGTTATATTGATGATGGATTTTCAGGAACCAATTTTGACCGCCCGGAATTTAAGCGTATGATACATGATGTTGAGCTAGGTAAAATTAATTGTATTGTCACTAAAGACCTTTCCAGATTAGGACGTAATTATGTTCAGACTGGCCATTATACTGATGAATACTTTGTTGAGCATGGTATAAGGTTTATAGCTATTAATGATAGCATAGACACACTACAGGATAATAACGACATAGCAGCATTTCATCATGTCCTAAATGAACTGTATCCTAAACAGGTTTCTAAAAAGGTACGCCAAGTTAAGAAGGCGAATGCTGAGAAGGGAAAATTTATGGGAAGCCAAGCACCTTTTGGATACAAAAAATCACCGCTTGATAAGCATATTCTCATAATTGATGAAGATGCAGCAAAAATTGTTTTTCGTATTTTCAGTGAATTTGCCTCAGGCGATAGTGCAAGGCTCATTGCTGACCGTTTTAACCGTGAGGGCATAGATTCACCAAGATTTTACCACTATAGAAATATTGGTAGGGAGAATCCTTATGCAGCGGATAAAAATATTTGGGGGAGTGCAACTGTTTTAAATCTTTTGCGTAATGAAGTATACATTGGGAATATGGTACAGGGAAAACGAAAGGTTGCTTCTTTTAAAACAAAAAAAGTTAAAGCAATTGCACAAGAGGATTGGATAGTAGTTAAGAATACTCACGAACCAATTGTATCCAACGTGTTATGGGAAAGAGTACATAGTAGACTTTTAAACAAAAAGAAGACACGTGTTACAAAGAAGGAAACAGTAGGCTTATTCTCAGGTCTGTTAAAATGTGCTGACTGTGGTTGTCCTTTGGCTTATATGCGAAAGCCGCTTAAAGACCGTGAAATTGGTGTGTATCGTTGCAGTCGTTATAATAATAACGGTGGAAATGCTTGCTCGACACACTATATTCAGGAAGATGTACTTGCACATTTCGTTTTTAACGACATAAGGCGATATGCTGTTTTAGCTACTTCTGAACGAGAACTACTTACCGAACGCCTTCTGTATTCCATTCAGGAAAATAAAAACGGTGCAGCAAAAGAATTGCAGAAAAAGCAAAAAGAAGCAGAAAAACGGTTATCTGCAATCAATAGTAATATAAAAAGCCTTTACGAAGATAAATGCTCGGGCAAAATTTCAGAAAATATTTTCTATGACCTTCTTAAAGATTTTTCTAAAGAAAAGATTGAATTTGAAGGCAAATTGTCCGGACTGAAAGAACAGGCTGAAAAGGCACACCAAGCTGAGAGTGAAGTAGCTGAATGGCTTAGGCTTATTAGCAGTCAAATTGATATTTCTGAACTTGATAAGGTAATGATTATGGAACTTATCGTGTCTATAACAATATCGGAAGGTAAAAAGGTTAACGGTGAGCGAACTCAAGAGATAACCATTGAGTATCGATTTGTCGGAAATTTGAGTCATAAAAACAAAGAGGACATTGCCTAGTTTCCTGACAATGCCCTAATATAGTTAATATCTTCGTCATACTATACTTCTCATAAAAGAGTATTAGTATAAATACGGAGAAGGTGGGATTCGAACCCACGTGCCCTTGCGGACAACCGCATTTCGAGTGCGGCTCGTTATAACCACTTCGATACTTCTCCATGTAATAAATATGCATTTTTAAGGGATTGTAAAACCATACCGAGCACGCCCGTTATGACCTCTTCGATAACCATTCATAATATCTTAACCGTTTATATGCCGAAAACATTGGTATAAAACAAGTAAGAACTTTTATTTTTATGAATTATTTTTAACTTTGTCACTTAAACAATCATTTCCTACCATATCAAAGAATTCCGGAAAAAATAAAAAGCGACTCAATTAAATTAAGCAATTGAATCGCGGGTAGTGGGCCCTCAGGGACTCGAACCCGGGACCGTCCGGTTATGAGCCGGATGCTCTAACCAACTGAGCTAAGGGCCCTTGTATACAGCAAAGTGACCCGTAGGGGAATCGAACCCCTGTTTCAGCCGTGAAAGGGCCGTGTCTTAACCGCTTGACCAACGGGCCGTATATGCCGTACACAAGAAAGAAGTATACCGGCAATTTTTTTGTTTGTCAATAGTAATTTTAAAAATGTCTAAGGAAAAATATCAATATTTGTCCGAGAACTTACGATAAGGAAGTTATTTCATTCGATTGTGTAGTTATTTAAACTAACCGTTGATACTGAAACGATAAATGTAACCTTATACTACAGAACTTTTCCTAACAACTAATCTCGGTGCAAATATAACGTACTTTTCCGTTGAGTCTTCTCCATTAATTACAGATAATAGCTTCTTTGTTCCCTCTATTCCCATTTCATAAACAGGTTGATGAATGGTTGTAAGCGGATTTTCCATAATTTCAGTAAAGTAGATGTCGTCATATCCTACCAAAGCCAGTTCTTCCGGGATTTTTACGTTTAATTTCTTGGCTTGGCTGACTACACCAAGGGCAGTCATATCATTAAAGGCAAATATTGCAGTAAAGTCCTTGCCATACAGGGATTCCATTGCGTTAGAACCGCTATCAATAGAATAACGACCCTCATATATTATGTCGCTGTCGTAGTCCAAGCCGTGTTCGGTAAGTGCTTGGCGATAGCCCTTTAGGCGGTTAATCGAGTCGTCAAGGTGCAAAGGCCCGGTTACGCAAGCAATCCGTTTATGACCAAGCTCTATCAGATGTTTTGTTGCTAAATATCCACCGAGTTTGTGGTCTACGATTACGGAAGTATAGTTTAGGCACTCGAAATAACGGTCAATCATTACAAATGGAATCTGTAGGGATTCCATTAGACTACAACATTTTTTTGCCATTTCAAGTTGTGTATCAAACGACATACAGTATAGTATACCATCTACACCCTTATCCGATAAAAGCTTTATGTACTCTATATCACGCTGGTGTACGTCGTTTGTATTGCATAAAATCATTGCCCAACCATTTCGGTGGCATTCGTCTTCAACGCCTTTTGCAAGAGTAGCAAAGAAAAGGTTTCTAATATCAGATATTACAAGCCCTAAGGTCTTGGTCTGTTTTTTGACAAGACCTACAGCTAACTGATTAGGACGATACCCCAGTTTTTCTGCCGAATTAAACACAAGGTCCTTTGTTCTCCGAGGTATTTTTTTTGCTTTGCCGTTAAGTATTAAGGACACGGAAGTTACTGAAAGACCGGTATCGGCGGCAATGTCCTTTATTGTTATTCTCAAATTTATCAATCCTTTATAAAAAAACTCTATCCCAAGGCAGAACCCCATAGCCCGCTTTGGCTTTTTCCAAGGAGATAGAAAATCTCTTGTGTTACGACCGGGTAATTACGTTCCGGCAATTTAATTTTACAAAACTGAAATAAGTTGTAATTCATCCAATGATTTAAGGATAAATTGCAATTTATTTCAATTTATCTTAACTTATATAATGATTCCATTTTAAACATAGGACAAAAATAATTGATTATTTCCAACGGTTCAAGAAAAAAGCGATTATTTTTGTCCTTCATCTTATTTAGAATTAGTATAATATTAAATCACTTTAACTACTTACTTTTGGGTTAACCAATTCATAATACCTTGCCATAACTCATCATAATGTTCCCATTCAACAAATTCAGGAGGACACCAGTGTGGGGCACAGTCAGAAGTAAATACAGCGCTACGTCCTTTTCCCTTTTGAGCTAATGCTATTAACGGATCGTCTCCAACCTTCACCAACACATTGCTGTCTTCCATAGGACAAGTTTTATTGTATCCCAAAAGAATCGGCCATGGTTTATTTGCAATGTTTTCAATAGCCTCGTGAATTTGAGTAACTACAGGATTTATTCCTTCCGGGTGTTCAACTCTATCGTCGACTTCCAGTACTTTTACAGGTAATACATCTTGAACGGCAGTAACTCCCCATCTGCCTTTTGCATCTATTCCTGAAAATGTAAGGTATCCGCCAATCATCAATAAAGCTCCGCCTTCAAGAACGTAATTTCTAATTAACTCACAGCGATTTGGTTTGGTTTTACTGTTTACAAAGGTAACCGTTGGCAAAAGTAATGTATTGGAACCGATATCCGAAAGAATTACACAATCATACTCTTTTAATTGTTCCGGTTCAAAAGGAAATTCATCGGTTGCAAGATGATTGGGTAAAAATGTTACTTCATAGCCGGCTTTTTCTAAAGCTGCTTTAAGCCATTTTTCGCCTGTTGAATATGTAGATGTATAAAAAGAGTCAACTCCTTTAACGTGAGTTGTATAACTCATCCAAGATTCTCCTGCCAGTAAAATCTTTTTAGCCATAATAAACACCTCTAATATTAGTATTTTTAAGTCAGCCTACTGCCAATGCCGCTTAATATTTTATAGGCAAGACAGCTTTTTTAAGTCTTTTCAGCTTTTGAAACAAGTTTACCGATAACAATATTAAAAATAACTGCAAGAATTAATACTATACCAAGTACTGCCAGCTGCCAAATTGAATTAACATTAGCTATTTGTAATCCGGAGTTCATCATTGTAATTATGAGTACACCCATGATTACGGCACCTAACATTCCGCTACCGCCGGAAACCGCTATGCCTCCAAGCACAGCTACAGTAATCGCTTGCAGCTCAAGTCCTGTACCTGCATCTGCACGGGCTGTCATTAGCCAAGAGTTATTTATAATAGCACCAAGAGACGCAAGCACACCTGCAATTGCATAAATTGTGAATCGAATTCTTTTTTCATTAATTGCGGTAAATTTTGCTGCCTCCGGGTTAGTACCCAGTAAATAAAGCCTTCTGCCAAACTTTGTCTTGTACATCAGTACCATCATAATTATACATGCCGGTATAACTACAAACAGTATTTGATTTGGGATACCTGCTGTACTTTCGAGAGAAAGAAATTTAAAGGAATCAGGAAATCCGCTTATTGGAATACCGCTTGTTAGGAACAAAGCCAATGAGCTGTATATGTATTGAGTTCCAAGAGTAGCGATTAAAGAGGGTATTCCCAGAAATGACACCATTAATCCATTTATGCTTCCCAATACTAAGCCGGAAACTATGGTTAAAATAACTGCTGCCGGAATGTCTGCCCCTGCCTTAACAGCCAAACCAAAAATTACTCCCGAAAGACTTAGTGTAGCACCTATTGAAAGGTCGATGCCGTCTCGACCACCGAGAATTACCAGAGATTCACCCAATGCCAACAGCATAAGGATCGCCCCAAACTGGGTAATTTCAATTAGATTACTAAAGTTAAGGAAATAGGGGCTGGTTAGAGAGAGGAGAATAATCTCTATGACTAACAGGATAACAAGAAATTTTGCCCTGCTTTTTGCTATAGAGAGCATAAACTGTTTCATGCAGTCACACCTCCCTTTTGCACTGTTTTCTTTTTAGCAGTAAGAATATCGAATATAATTGAAAAGATAATTAACAAACCTATAAAGCAATTTTCCAACAGTGAAGGCACGCCGGAAATAACTATTCCGTTACGCATAAATGCAATGAACAATACGCCGGCTAATGTTCCTATTACACTGCCTCTCTTGCCGCCTCCTTTTACTCCGGTACCACCGATGGTAACAGCAGCAATACAGGATATTGGTAGGTCATTACCGATAGTCATTTCAACGCTACCCATTCTTGCAATGTAAAGCATAGCGGATATAGCAACAATTCCTCCTAAAATTGAGTAGGAAGCAAGCTTAATCTTATTGGTATTTATCCCGCTAAGCTTTGCTGAATTCGGATTACTTCCCGTTGCATAAATATGTCTTCCGAATTTTCTGTACATTAATATATAATAAAACAGTCCATATACAAAGATAATCAGTAAAAGAAGTACCGGTATTTCAAAAAATTTTGCCCTGGTAACAGCAGAATATTCAGGGTTTAAACCTGTAAGCCATTTTCCACCCAGAAGCATAAATATTACGGCACGCCATATATTCATGGTAGCCAGAGTAACTATTATATCCGGAATGTTGAACTTTGTAATAAAAAAGCCATTTATTATTCCAAGTATAATACCTATTCCTATAGCCGCCAATAAAATTACAAAAATATTAACCTTAGCCTGCATCATATAGCCGGCAATAATTGCTATAACGCCCATTACAGAGCCAACGGAAAGGTCGATTCCTCCAAGAAGCATAACAATAGTCATGCCGATACTTACTATTGCTATTTCGGCAGCATTTTGAATTACCCTTACAAGATTTGCAGCTGTAAGAAAATTTTCATTCAGCAAACCGAATATAGCAATTTCAATAAACAGCAATATAAATGTCACATACTCCCTGCGCCCCGGACGTGGAATATATTTTGCAAACATAATAGAAGCCCTCCACAAAAAACCTTGGGTCTGCCTCAAACCCCGTAACCTTGACAGCGATGTTTTTAAAAGAATAATAGGAAACTGTTTATACTGATACTTGATTGAAGTAAGATAAATTTGCTATTGCTCATAAGCCTTCACTTCACAAGTATTTTCTGCTAAAACCGCCCCATAATCAAATTTGCAACTACGCAAATATATTTGTGTTCTTAATAAGGGTTTACATTTTGTTATTCGGCTACCGAACACCATTCCATAATAATTGCTGCTATAATTTTTGTGCATTGAATCAGCTCATCAAGCTCAATAAATTCATCGGCTTGGTGTGCAAGACGAGGATCCCCGGGGCCTAGGTTTATAGTTGGAATTCCTACATTACAAAACCAACCCATATCCGTATGGCAGCAAATACCTTCAACTTTGGACAATTGCTCTACGTTAACTGCCGTATCTCTTACTACTTTAAAGAAAGGTTGATCGTCTAAGGTTTCGCCACAGTCTGCATCTACAATCCATTCAATGTATGGAGGATTTTCAGTAAGCCAGTCGTCAGTCAGGGCTACTTGGCGAACAAAATCTTCTATTTCTTTTTTTACCTTGCTGCCTAAACCGTTTTCATCCTTTTCTTGTGGAAGATATTGTGCATTAAAAACCAATTCGGCTTTGTTTGCAAAGGTAGTGGGATATTCTCCGGCGTTAATTTGCGCTACATGAATTTGGCAAGGTATAGGTAAATATTTATGTTCTTTTGTAACAGACCAGCGTTTATTAAGCCTGCGGAACTGCTCAAGATAAATGGAGGCTTTATCAATTGCATCTACAGCACCGCCGGTTCTCCAATCTCCTTGCTTTAATTCGATATGCCCTGCTCTGCCCGGTATAACTAACTTACCCCATAGTATACCTCTGCATAAAGGAGCAATATCAAGATGGGTAGGTTCTGTTATTAAACAGCCGTCTGCTCTGTATCCTTTATCCACAAAGGCAAGAGTACCCATACCTCCGGCTTCTTCTGCCACTACCGTTCCTATTTTAACATCGCCCTTAAGCTTAATTCCACATTGGCGAATAGCTTTGAACGCTGCTGTCATAGCAGCTATGCCGCCTTTCATGTCTACTGTACCTCGGCCGTAAAGCCTACCGTTTTCGATCTCTGCTCCAAAGGGGTCTTTTGTCCAAGCCGAACCACGCTGAACAACATCTATATGCCCCGACAGCAATATTGATCTTCCTTCTCCTTCTCCCTTATAAATTCCATATAAATTAGGACGGTCTTCAAAGGTATAGTTAGGATAATACCCCGGTTTACCTTCGTATTTGGCAAGTTCCTTAGCATCGGGATAAGAAAATTCAGTCTGCATACCCATATCGTCAAGATAAGATTTTAGGATTCTTTGGGCATCGCCTTCACGCATATAGCAGCTATCTTCATCAAAAAAGGTTGTTACGCTGGGGATTTTTATTAGGTCTTTCAATAGGTTGATAACAACATCATTATTCGTATCAATCCAGTCAAAAACTATTTGCCTGTAATCAGTCATAACTTGTCCCTTCAATCTATGTTTAATTTATAGTGAATTAAGCAGTTTGATCTGTTAATCCCAATGCATTTTTCAGTATATTTTCTTCTGTTGCTTCCTCACGAGTAAATTCGGCAGTTATTTTTCCTTTATGTAGTGTTATTATATTGTCTGAAAGCTCCATAACCTCGGGCAAATCAGATGAAATAATAATAATCGCAACACCGTCTGAGGCTAATTCCATAATATACTTGTGAATTTCTGTCTTTGTGGCAACGTCAATGCCCCTGGTCGGCTCATCTAAAATTAATACTTCGGGTTTTTCCAATAACCATCGGCAAAACAAAACTTTTTGTTGACCTCCGCCGCTTAGGCTGTTAACAGCAATTTCTGCGGTAGGAGTTTTTATCTTATATTTTTCGATGTTGTTGTTAACAACATCTCGCTCTTTTTTCTTATTAATAAAACCAAGCTTATGCGAAAGATTATCTAAAAAGGAGACACTCATATTATCTCGAATTGTATGGTGAGCAAACAAGCCCTGTGCTCCTCTGTCCTCCGGTAGATAGAAGATATGTTTTTTAACCATATCTATAGTTTTCAACTTTGTTATATCCTCGCCTTTAAAAAGAATGCGTCCTTCATGGGCAGAGGTTTCTCCGAAGATTGCTCGTGCTATTTCGCTTCTGCCCGAGCCAACAAGCCCATACATTCCCAAAACCTGTCCGGGTTTAAGGCTAAAGGATATTTGACTGTAAAGTTTGCTGTATCCCAGATTTTCAACTTGCAAAATATCAGGATTATTGCCGTACTCTCGATTGACAAATACTTGCAGATTAATTTTTCTGCCGGACATTGCAGTGATAATTTTTTCCTCATCTGCGTCCTTGGGATTCATTTCGCCCGTAACGCAACCGTCCCTAAGGACGATAATATTATCGGATATTCGTAATATTTCAGGTATGCGATGGCTTATATACATAATACTTACGCCCTGTTCTTTTAGGGACGCAATTATTTCAAAAAGCTTCTCTGATTCGGCATAGCTCAAAATTGAGGTTGGCTCGTCCAGTATTAATACCTTGCATTTTCTAAAAATTCCTCTGGCGATTAAAACCAACTGTTGATTTCCGATGGAAAGCTCTCCCATAGCCAGGGATAAAATATCTCCGGAAAGACCAACCATAGAAAGGGCTTCCGTTGCCTGTTCAAACATAGTCTTCCATTTAATTGTACCTGTACCGGCGGTAATTTCATTTCCGGAGAAGATATTTTCCAGAACAGACATATCCGCAAATATATTAGGCTCTTGGTATACAATGGAAATGCCGACTTTAGTTGCATCAAGAGGTGAATTAAGTTTTAGGAGGTTTCCTTCGAATGTAATCTCACCGCTGTCGTTTTGAAGCGCACCGGCAACGATTTTCATTAAGGTAGATTTTCCGGCCCCATTTTCACCGATAACTGAAAGGATTTCGCCTTTTTGCAACTCAAAGCTTACATTTTGTAAAGCCTTTACTCCTCCAAAGGATTTACAGATTTTAACTACCTTTAAGATAGGGTCTTTGCTCATAGCTTCAACTCCTTAAAACCTTGGGGCGCTGCCCAAACCCCGTACAAAATCAAAACCTTGGGTAGGGAATGGAGAAAATTTTTTAAGGGCAAATAAATTTTTCCATTCCCTACGACTACCCTCTTTAGAAAGCCCGTTTGGCTCTGCAAAAGGAGATGGGGGTTCTATAATCACTTATATTTTAAATGGGGTAATTATTATACATCTGTCAGAATGAGAAATCATTTACGTTTTCTGCTGTAATTACAAGAGGTTCTCCCAATAATAAAGTTTTAGTATCCGCAAAATATTTTACAGGGTTAGTTACGCCGGGAATGTTGTTAACTTCTGCAAATTCTTTGCCTTCTGCAACCATTTTTCCTGCCCATACTGTTAAATATCCTAATTCATATGCGTCCCACAGAATGGATTCTTTCATAACGCCTGATTCTATGTATGGTTTTACTGTGGCCGGTGAGCCGTATCCAATAACTGCTATTTCGCCGGCTTTGCCTTCTTGTTGTACTGCTTGGGCAACCCCGGGAATAGTAGAAGAAGCTACAGCTATAAGCCCTTTGATGTTCGGGTATCTTGTCATAAGTTCTTGAGATTGCTTTAAGGCTTGCTCACTGCTGCCGCCTTGGGTATAACGAACGTCTACTATTTCGATATTCGGATATTTTTCGGCTTGTCTTTCTTTCATGTAGTCAATCCAAGTATTAAGATTTGTAGCTGTAGATTCTCCGGAAACTATGCCGATTTGTCCGCTTTCGCCAATTTGGGCAGCTAATCTGTCCATTAATGTGTAGCCCAGGTCTTTGTCCATTGCTTGGGCAACATAAAATTCTCGGGTGCTGTCCGGTGCATCAGAATCAGATGTATAAACCTTGATACCTTCTTTTTGAGCTTTTTCTATGTATGGATTAGTAGAGGAACTGTCTAATGTTGAAATAGATATGGCATTTACACCTTGACGAATAAGGCTGTCCATAATTTTAACTTGTTCCGCTGCGCTTGCTTGAGTTGATCCTGTATAGAGGAATTCAACACCAAGGTCTTGAGCCGCTTTGTTACCGCCATCTTCCATGGCCGTAAAGTAAGGAATGCCTATTAACTGCGGAATAAAAGCAATTTTTAATTTTCCGCCCGGTTGAGAATTATCAGCCGTAGAGGAACCCGGACCGGGAGTGCTGTTTGTGCTTGAGGTACCGGGATCATTAGATGGTGCAGGGGCGTTACTGTTACATCCTGATACGGTGATTAACATAACTGTTAACACTAACAAACATGCCAAGAACTTTTTCATTTTCGTGCCTCCTTAAATATGATTAATTTTTGATTAAGGGAAAGTTGAGATTTGAATAAATGTTATAAATTAAATATATTTGTTTAAGATACCTTCTCAACATTCGCCTTATAGGTAAAACATTTTACTTTTTCGTACATACGTATAAACCTGAATTTCTGAGTTTACCTATATGCTGAGTAATTTACAATAGAAAAGGTAAAACGTTTTACCTTACTGTAATCATATTGTAATATAAATCCGGATAATTGTCAAGATTAATTTTTTAATTTATTATATTCTATGGTTTTTTAAGAGTTTTTTTGTGCATTTTCTACAATGACACTCGACGTAGTTAAAAGCAAGCTGATAGGGCTTTGTCTAAAAGCTTAAAAAGTTTGAAGAATTTTTCCGGAATCACGTTTTAACAACAAAAACAATTGATTTTTTTCCAACGCTTCAAGGAAAAAATTATTTTTGTCCTTCATCTTATTTGGAATTAGTATAAAAGCTATTTAAAACCATGAGAAACGTGGTAAAATACCTGCATATCCAAAGAAGTTACGAAAGCGAAACTACAAACAGTACATAATGGTCAGTGCTGTCAAATTAGAACTAAGTTTTTGCAAGAAAAAAGTTTGATAAGTCATTGTATATTTGATTGAGTGGCAATATCCTTAATCCAATTAAGTTATATTTTATGAGGTGTAAAATATTTATGAAAAAACATTTTACTGATGTAATAAATCAAAGTGAATCGGAAAGATTGGGGAAATTATATCCCATTGTACTTGCCGAATATAACCCTGCCTATACAAAAGCGTACCTTGAGGAGAAGTCTTTTTTAGAGGATGTTTTTGGAAATATAATGTTACGCATTAGCCATATCGGTAGCACTGCTGTCCCAAATTTAATTTCAAAACCTACAATTGATATTTTACTTGAAATTAAGAAAGATACAGATTTGACAGCCATAACTGAACAACTAACAAGTGTTGGATATATTGTAAACACACCACCGATGGATGTTATTACATATATTAAAGGTTATGGTGAATTTGGATTTGAAGGACAAGTGTTTCATATTCATTTACGAGAATTTGCCGACCATAACGAGTTTTATTTTAGAGATTATTTGATTGCTCACCCAGAAACAGTAAAAGAATATAGCGAGCTGAAACAGGGATTGCAACAAAAGTTTAAACATGATAGGGATGGCTATACCTATGCTAAAAGTGAATTTATAAGCAAAATTACCAAATTGGCGAGAGATGAACTTAAGAATAAATATAAACCTACAAAATGAGCAAAACCACACGATTTTTATAAACAACATACTCAATAAATAATACTAATCACGAGTACTGCTACCTTTTTTAATGGAAAAGAGGCTGTTTTTGTTGAAAAATGTTTTAGTCTGTCACCGGGGTGCTGTCAAGTTAGGACTAAGTTTTTTAATTAACTATTGTACTTTAATAAAATATGTATTACTGTCTAAGGAAAATAATAATTATCGTTTAGTTTTCAATCATTCAAAGATAATACGGATTATTTTTATTTTGTGAGGTGTGAAATAATTATGAAAGCCGAATTGCGAGCTGATATTTTTAATAAAACTAAAATTGAATATGAAAAACAAGGTTATCAAGCAACCGAGATGATTATATCTGTTTTAAAGGCAAATCTAATGACTTTTGCAACAGCAGGTCCAATAGCCATTATGTTTTGGATTGTATATTCAGTTTTAATTCCTTATAAAGAAATGGAGTATTCATTAGTAAACAGCATCATACTTATTGTTTTAATAATTAGTAGTATGTTTGTACACGAATTGTTACATGGGATTGGCTGGGGGATTTTTTGCAAAAATAAAAAAAGCATTTCTTTTGGTGTACTGTGGAAGCAAATGACACCGTATTGCGCTTGTTCTGAACCGTTAGATTGTAGCAAGTATTTGTTTGGCTGTTTATTGCCTGTATTAGTGTTAGGTGTTGGATTATTTTTAGTTTCATTAACAATAGAAAGTAAACTAATTCTATACATAAGCGTTTTGAATGTCTTGTTTGCCGGTGGGGATACCACTATTTCTTTAATGCTTTTTAAATATAGAAAATCTATTATAGTTGACCACCCTACAAAAATAGGTTTTGTAGCTTTCTATAAGTAAAGCCTTTATTTCATATTATGAGTAGCAATATTAGCATAGCGGAACCGTCAAGCAAAAGCTTGACGGCGGTTTTTATCGAAAAATGTGTTTAGTCTTGACTTGGGGTGCTGTCAAATTAGGACTAAGTTTTTCAGTACACTATTGTATTTTAATAAAGTATGTAGTACTATTTTAATAAAGAAAATAATGATTATCTTATAGTTTGAATGATTTAAAGATAATACAGATTATTTA
>CAYXWM010000033.1:0-30849 GCA_964468805.1 uncultured Defluviitaleaceae bacterium | reverse complement strand
ATCTTGCAGAGGTGTTACCGGATTTACAAAACCACACACCGGAAAAGAACGCAGGGGGAAAAAGAAGTGAAATACTTACGAGAACTGTTCAAAAACAAGGATAAGAAGTCAATGACCAACCTGGTCGCCATATTTGTTTGCGGAATAGTATTGCTTATAGCGGCAAACTATTTTGGGCGAAGTTTTGAAGAAAAACCAAAAGAAATCGAGGAAACTGCCCCTGTTATGCAAATGACAAAGTCCTTTGAAGAAGAAATGGAAATGCGTTTGGAGGAGGCATTGGCACTTGTAGACGGGGTAGGAAAGGTAAAGGTTTTGATAACCTTGTCAAACGGTAAGGAACTGGTAGTGGCCGAAGATTCTCAGGTGACCGAGTCCGGCACAAAGGAAAGCGACGGTAGCGGCGGAGTAAGAGAAAGCTATAACCGCCAAGCCCAGGATAACAAAATAATAATTTCCGATAACCAAGGCAACAAGCCTTTGGTCTTAAAAGAAATACAGCCCGGAATCCAAGGTGTTATTATAGTCGCCGAGGGAGGTGATGACATATACGTAAAAGACGCCTTGACCAAATCCGCTGTGGCCATACTTGGCATTGAGCCTCATAAAGTATCCGTATTAAAAATGAAATAGGAGGTATATTATGTTTGTATTGAAAAGAAATCAAATAATTATCACCGCACTGGTAATCATGATAGCCGTTGCAGGTTATTTAAACTATATTGACGGTAACGCCAAACCCCGAGACAGTATGCTTCTGGACGACGGCGGTTTAATAAGCAGAGTAAACGATGAGGAGTATATGGCTGTCAGCTCATCACAAAACGCCGATGCTTTGGTTTTTGACGGCAATGTTTTGGAAAACCCCATGATAGCCACCGGTGACACCCAAGCTACCGCTCCCGAAGGCAGTACTTCTGCCAGCAAAGACCCCGGCGAAGCCATTTTTGTAAGCACAACTGTTGACCTGTCATACTTTGTTCAAGCGAAACTGGACAGAGAACAAAGCCGTGCAAAACAAAAAGAAATACTTAACGAAATGATTAACAACACCAATATTGACCAAAAACAACGTGCTGAATGCGCCGATACGCTTCTTGAAATCCACAAACGCATAGAAAAAGAAAGTGCAGCGGAAGCTATGATTGAAGCTAAAGGCTTCAAAGAAGTGTTTGTGAGAATAGATGATAACACAGTTGACGTGGTTGTTAACAAAGAAGCCCTTACCGATGCCGAAATCGCACAAATCGAAGATATAGTAAAACGCAAGACCGGTATGGATACCGCCAATATCAGAATCAGCCCAATGAAGAAAAAATAATACTAATCCTCATTGATGACAGATATATTTAAGAGAATTAGTATAAGCTGTATTCTTTATAATCCCATACATAACCCTCGTATACAGCTGCGAGGGAATTTTTTTTTATTATTACAAGACTATACTTAATTTCCGGTTAAGTAGTAACAAAAGCGTATATTCGTAGTGGTGAGCCACCGGTGTTTTTATTATAAAAACGCAAGAGCGAACCGTTTACGAAGAATAGCTTTTGTTACTATTCCTTATGCAATTAAGTATAATGACAAAAAGTTTGAGGGAGAGAACTTTTTTCTGTTTAAAAAAAGGTTCTCTCCCTCAAGTTTTAAGCATTATTTTACCTTGTTCTGAATTTCGGGAACAGGTTTCACGTCGTTTTTGGGTTGCTTGTTTTTATGGTTGCTTTCTGTACCGTGAGGTTCAGAAGGATCGGGACGTCTCATTCCTGCTTTTGCCATGATATTCACCTGCTTTGTTTCGCTTGTATTCTGCTATTCATTTCGGGATTATCTTACCGTTTTAATTAATTTTCAAATCAACGCTTATTGCTTTGGTCTTATACAATCAGTTCAACGGTACAAATTATCTTATATGAATTGCCAAGCGAAATTTAATTATCTGTTTGTATTGGGACCCATGCCCTCTTTACGGGAATTATGATTGGAATTTTCGCCCGAATCGGGATTCATGTTTGTTTTATCTGAACGTTTTTTCTTTGTATTATTATTTTTTGCCATGATAACACCTCGTGTCTGCAAAATTTTAATGAAACGAAATTCCTTCCGTTTCGTTTATATTTTATCACAGAAGATTGGTTTTATTCGTTCCGGAAATAGGAGGGTTATGCAAGACTTTCCTGATTTTAATTTGCATTTTTTTGTTCTTCATATAAAGATAAGTATTTTTCGTAATCGTCCTTGCTGAAACAAACCATTGTAACCTCTTCAATTTGCGTATTTTCTTTCAGAAATTCCATAACTGCCTCAAGGGCAATTTTACAGGCAGCTTCAAAGGGATAGCCGTAAATCCCCGTACTGATACAGGGAAAGGCAAGGGTTTTTAGGTTGTTTTCAACGGCGAGTTTTAAGGAATTAAGATAACAGTTACGCAACAATTCCGGCTCTCCGCTATTACCGTCTTTGTAAATGGGTCCTACGGTATGTATTACGTGTTTTGCGGGCAGATTATAACCTTTGGTGATTTTGGATTCACCGGTGTTGCAACCTCTTAAACCGCGGCATTCTTCCAACAGATCCTTGCCTGCCGCTCGGTGTATAGCCCCGTCAACTCCGCCGCCGCCCAAAAGGCTTGAATTTGCGGCATTGACTAGGGCATCGACTTGCAGATTTGTAATATCCCCTTGAAGAAATTTAATCTTATTCATTCAAACACCTCCAAAAAAAGCCCAAACCGATACAAAAAACACTTGAGCAAATTCTTCATCGAATAATAATGCTTTTGTTTTTATGCTACTTCGGAATGGGCTTTAAGTCTGTAAATATGATTATCTTAGTTCAGCTGTTGCAAAAAATACGGCATAAGGTTATATCCGTGGTCAAATATTTTGCCGCTTGCCGCCGCGGAGTTTTCGTTATAGGAAACGGGATTGTCTTTAATATTAGTGCTGTCATAGATTATATAAGGCACCGGGTCTGTGGTGTGAGTGCGAAGATTTAAGGGAGTTGCATGGTCGGGCATGATAAGCATACGGTAAGGAATATTGCGTTTGTCCATGCCTTCTTTTATTACCTTTACTATTAAATCGTCAATATATTCTATGGACTTAACCTTGTGTTCAATTTCGCCGTCATGACCGCATTCGTCCGGGGCTTCAATGTGTACGAAAACAAACTCGTCACCACGGTCTATGGCCTCCAGAGCGGCTTGAGCCTTGCCGGAATAGTTGGTATCAAACAAACCGGTTGCACCCTCAACTTCAATGGAGTTTAGTTCCAAACCTGCCGCTAGACCGTTTATCAATGGTACAGCAGTGATTACCGAGCCGCCTATGCCGTATTTTTCCTTAAAGGTGATAAATTCGGGCTTTTTACCTTCACCCCAAAGCCAAATGCAGTTGGCAGGATAAAGCCCCTTTTCAACACGTTTTTTGTTAACTCTGTGGTTGGACAGGATTTCCACGCTCTTTTTCATCATTCCCAAAACCGTTTCGGCGTATTTTCCTTTTGGTAAATGGTCGCCTATTTTTTTGTCGGTAAGATCATGAGGTGGAATCATGGTGTAGTCGTATTCTATACCTTTCCAGGTCATAATATGACGATAGCTGACACCGTTAAAGAATTTAATTATATCAGAACCCAATTCTGCATTTATGGCGGAAATAAGCTCCCATGCTTCTTCATTTGTAATTTTTCCTGCGGAGTAGTCCAGCATTCGTTTGTCTTCAAAAGCTTCCTCGTCGGAAAGTGTTACGAAATTGCAACGGAAAACGGTATCTTCCTTGTCCAAAGGCAACCCAAGCCCCAAGGCTTCAATGGGAGAACGACCTGTGTAATATTTTTTTGGGTCATAGCCCAAAACCGACAAAGTAGCAACGTCGGAACCGGTGGGCATAGTGGGGTATAAAGTGGTGGAAAGACCTATTTCGCCTTTTGAAGCCAAACTGTCTATATTGGGCTTAACTGCGACTTGAAGCGGAGTTTTGTCATTCAAAGCAGCTACCGGGTAGTCTGCCATACCATCGCCTAAAACAACTATATATTTCAACGGAATCAGTCCTTTCAGTGTATTAAATAATGTAACTTTATTGTGCCGGAGCGGTTTCCGCTTTCGGCACCATGGTTTGTTTCAAGGATTTCATCACCTTTAATACTATAAAGAAGGTAATTATTGAGGATAAAATGTCACAAACCGGCATCGCATACCAAACACCGTTTAACCCGTAAAACATGGGCAATATCAACAGAGCCGGAATAAACAGTATAACCTGTCTTAGGGAGCTGGAGATAATAGCAACCTTTGCTTTTCCGATGGCTTGGAAGAAGTTACTGGTGGGTACCTGAAAACCAACAAGTATAAAGCATGACGCAAAAATACGCAGCCCTCTTGCACCGACTTCTATTAATTGCGGATTTTTGTCCGGGTTGAAAATTTCTATAATTTGAACGGCAAAGACTTCCATTAATATAAGCCCCACCGTGCAAATAATCATGCAATAAACTACAGCCCATTTATACGAATCCCGTACACGTTCATAGTCTCCTGCACCGTAATTAAAACCGATAATAGGTTGGGAACCTTGGTTTATACCCAAAATAGGCATAAAGAACAGCATGGCAACGCTCATTATAAGCGAATAAGCACCCAAGGCTATACCGGGATTATCCATTTCAAATACTGCATAATGCAGTATACTTTGATTGGCTATGAGTATAATCAAGCTTTGAGCAACCTGTATAAAGAAGGGCGAAAGCCCTATGGAGAAAATTTTATAAGCAATTTTCTTGTCTATTTTAAGATATGCTTTACGTATACGAAGTTCCGTATTTTTATTCATATAATAGCTGATTACCCAAAGGAAGGATATAAATTGTGAAATAACCGTTGCAATAGCCGCACCGGCTATACCCATATTAAACACAAATATAAAAATGGGGTCCAGAATCATGTTCAGAACCGCACCAAGGATTTGTGTGGAGGCAAAGCGTTTTGGGTTACCAACCGCCCTAATGGGATGATTCATGCCGAAGCTTAAAAAGCTCGGTAGGCAGAAAGCAGTGATAATGGTAAGATATTCGTCTGCATAGGTGTAAACGGTGGGTTCTTTATCCGCACCCAACAGGGATAAAATCTGTGTTTTAAACACTATACCCAATATCGTAGTTACCAGACCGATGGTAAGCAGCAGTGTAAAAGCATTTCCCAAAAATTTTTCTGAACTTATTTTATCTCGCATACCAAGATGGATAGAAATTTGAGCAGTGGCACCAAGGCTGACCAGCATAGCCAAACCCATAAAAATATTCATAATGGGCATGGAAAGTCCTATACCGGCGTTTGCCAATACGCCAACTTCGGGCATTTGCCCAACCCAATATTTATCCACAATATTATATAACGCCGAAACCAACATGGATGCAATGGTGGGTATAGAATAGCGTATAATCATGGAACGGATATTTTTGTTTGCCATTTGGTGCTCCATGGCTTTTAAGCCTTTGGAAGTTTCCATAACAATCACCCGATCTATGTATTTTGTAAAAAAGGAACTAATATAATGATTCCATTTTAAACATAGGACAAAAATAATTGATTTTTATCAACGGTTCAAGGAAAATACGATTATTTTTGTCCTTCTTCTTATATGGAATTAGTATACTTAATTGTTGATTTTCCTTATACAATTAAGTATATACTTAATTTCGAGTTAAGCAGTAACAAAAGCGTAAATTCGTAGTGGTGAGCGACCGGTGTTTTTTTCATAAAAACGCAAGAGCGAACCGTTTACGAAGAATAGATTTTGTTACTATTCCTTATGCAATTAAGTATAAAAGAACAGACCTTGAGGGAGAAAACCTTTTTTTACACGGCAAAAAGGTTTTCTCCCTCAAACTCCCTCTTTCTAAAAAGCCGAACAGAATTGTTCCGCTGCGTTGAACTCACGTTAAATTAAGGGGATTATTGATATAATCCAACTTACTTTAGTATGCAAAATTGGGCGTATTTTCATACGCCCAAAATTTTTAAAGACTGATAAGTGTTAAACCGATTTATTACAGATTGAAGAATACTTTTTGACCGTGGTATTCTGCTACGGTGTCTAATTCTTCTTCGATTCTTAACAATTGATTGTATTTAGCAACCCTGTCGGAACGAGCGGGAGCACCTGTTTTGATTTGACCTGCGTTAACAGCAACAACGATGTCTGCGATAGTGTTGTCTTCTGTTTCGCCTGAACGGTGAGAAACAACAGCAGTCATGTTATGTTTGTTGGCAAGAGCAATAGCGTTGAAAGTTTCTGTTAAAGTACCGATTTGGTTGATTTTGATAAGGATGGAGTTAGCAACGCCCATATCAATACCTTTTTGTAAACGTTCGGTGTTGGTAACGAAAAGGTCGTCACCTACAAGTTGAACACGGTCGCCGATTCTTTCGGTAAGCATTTTCCAGCCTTCCCAATCTTCTTCTGCCAAGCCGTCTTCGATAGAAACGATAGGATATTTGTTTACGAGGTTTTCGTAGTAGTCTACCATTTCAGCGGAAGTTCTGTTAACAGTTGAGCCTTTCATTTGGCTTTCGCCCGGGAAGTGGTATACTTTTTCAGCTTCGTTGTAAAGTTCTGTGGAAGCGGGGTCAAGAGCAAGGCAGATGTCTTTTCCGGGAGTGTAGCCTGCTTTGTTGATAGCTTCGATGATTAAGTCAAGTACGTCATCGGAAGTAGCCAAGTTGGGAGCAAATCCGCCTTCGTCGCCGATAGCTGTGGAAAGGTTTTTGGAACCCAAAACTTTTTTAAGGTTATGATATACTTCAGCACACATACGTAAAGCTTCTTTGAAGCTTGTTGCGCCTACGGGCATAATCATGAATTCTTGCAAGTCAACTGTGTTGTCAGCGTGTTTACCGCCGTTCATGATGTTCATCATGGGTACGGGTAATTGTTTTGCGTTGAAACCGCCAAGGTATTGGTATAAAGGCATACCCAGAGCTTCTGCCGCTGCTTTTGCAACTGCA
Source organism: uncultured Defluviitaleaceae bacterium (assembly GCA_964468805.1). Classification (GTDB taxonomy): domain Bacteria; phylum Bacillota; class Clostridia; order Lachnospirales; family WRBF01; genus CAYXWM01. The sequence goes on along the minus strand of CAYXWM010000033.1, from coordinate 23,843 downwards.
ATGGAAACACCGAGGATAGCGTTTGCACCTAATTTAGCTTTGTTGGGAGTGCCGTCCAATTCCAACATTTTTTTGTCGATAGCTGTTTGGTCAAGAGCGTTCATACCGATGATTTCGTCAGCGATAATGTTGTTAACGTTGTTAACTGCGTTTTGAACGCCTTTGCCCATGTAACGAGCTTCTTCGTCACGTAATTCCACTGCTTCGAAAGCACCTGTGGAAGCACCTGAAGGAACTCCGCAACGACCGATGAATTGGTTGTTGTTGTCCATAGTTACAACAACTTCAACTTCTACTGTAGGATTTCCGCGTGAATCCAAAATCTCGCGAGCGTATACATCAACTATTTCAATATAACCTTTCATGTGTAAAACTCCTCTCGTATTTATAGTGGTTTAATTATTATAAACTTAAATAAATTGCAATTCAGCCTATTACTATTAATTAAGGATTAATTGTAATTTATTTTTGTATATTTAATTAAACCCCTAAATCTCTGCCGGTAACTGATTCAAACCGTTGTTTTCGTTGAAAGCTTAGAACCGATAAGCTTATATCCATAGTTATTATCCCATAATTTAAAATTATTGCAACAGACTTTGTAAAATTTTCTAAAGAGGCGTGTTCTGATGAATGTTAAACGGGAAAATTAATAAATATGAACAAATGTGGGTAAGGTTTGAAGGGTGTGGTGTTGCATTATGTCAGACGGTTTATAGAAAAAATATATAAGTCTTATATAAACCGTCTATCAGTGAATTTCCGGCACGGAGGAAACATAATGGGTTTCCTCCGATATACCGGAAGTTACACGAAAATTATTTAATCAAGAGTGATTTGCCGGTCATATCGGCAGGTTGAGCTATTTGCATCATATCCAGTAAGGTAGGAGCAATATCGCAGAGTTTACCGTTCTTTTCCAAACCTTTTGCGGATTTGCAATTTACCAAAACAAAGGGAACGGGATTGGTGCTGTGAGCGGTGAAAGGTTGGTCTGAATCTTTGTCCACCATTTTATCGGAGTTACCGTGGTCGGCACAAAGGAACATTTGACCGTCTACCTCCAAAATTGCGCTCAAGGCACGACCCAAGCAATCGTCAACGGCTTCAACAGCTTTTACAGCCGCATCAAATACGCCGGTGTGCCCAACCATGTCGGAGTTGGCGTAGTTGATTACAATTAAGTCGTATTTTTTGGATTGGATAGCCTCAACCAATTTATCCGTTACTTCATAGGCACTCATTTCGGGTTTCAAATCGTAAGTAGCAACCTTGGAAGAAGGAACAAGTATACGTTCTTCGCCCGGGTTTACGTCCTCTACGCCGCCGTTAAAGAAGAAGGTAACGTGAGCGTATTTTTCCGTTTCCGCAAGACGAAGTTGTTTAAGTCCCAAACCTGAAAGATATTCGCCCAAGGTGTTTTTAAGAGTTTGCGGCTCAAAAGCAACTTCCTTGTTGGGGATAGTCGGGTCGTATTCGGTGAAGGTAACGAAGTTTGTAGTGAAGTATACACGTTCGAAACCGTCGAAATTGGGGTCACAGATAGTACGGGAGATTTCTCTTGCACGGTCCGGTCTGAAATTAAAGAATACAACGGAATCACCGGTTTTGATTTTGGCAATGGGTTCGCCGTCTTCCAAAATTACGGTAGGTAATACAAACTCGTCGTAAACTTTGTTTTCGTAGGATTTATCTATGCATTCCTCAGCGGAGGAAGCAAAAACGCCTGCACCGTTAACCATGGCATTATAGGCTTTTTCTACCCTATCCCAGCGTTTATCTCTGTCCATGGCGTAATATCTGCCGGAAACGGTGGCAATTTTTCCTACGCCGATTTTAGCAATTTTTTCTTCCAATTCAGCTAAGAAGCCTTTACCTGAATTGGGAGCTGTGTCACGACCGTCCAAGAAGGCGTGAACGTAAACTCTGTTGAAGTTGCAACGTTTGGCAAGCTCCAACAAGGCGTAAAGATGAGTATTGTGGCTGTGAACGCCTCCGTCGGAAAGTAAGCCGAACAGGTGTAAGTCAGTGTCGTTTGCCTTACATTTTTCGATGGCACCCACCAGGGCTTTGTTTTCGAAGAAATCTCCGTCAGTTATAGCTTTTGAAATACGGGTTAATTCTTGGTAAACTATTCTGCCGGCACCGATGTTTAAGTGACCTACTTCTGAGTTACCCATTTGACCCTCGGGCAGACCTACTTCCAAACCGCTGGCAAAGCCCAATTCATAAGGATAATCAGCCATAAGCTTATCAATATTGGGAGTTTTGGCGGTATGAATGGCGTTTCCTTCTTTGTCGTCGGAGATCCCGAAACCGTCCAAAATCATTAATACTGTGAGTTTTTTATCCATAGATGTCTCCTAACCGCGTTTAACAATGTTGACAAATTCAGGTTTTAAGCTGGCGCCGCCTACAAGGCCGCCGTCAATATTGGGCATTTCGAACAATTCTTTTGCATTGCCGCCGTTTACGGAACCGCCGTAAAGAATACGCATTTCTCCGGCAACTTGTTCGTCGTAAATTTCAGCCAATACTTGTCTGATAGCAAAGCAAACTTCTTCGGCTTGTTGGCTGGTAGCTGTTTTGCCGGTACCGATAGCCCAGATGGGCTCGTAAGCCAAAACAACTTTTTTTGCATCTTCAGCGGAAACGCCGGCAAGACCGATTTTTGTTTGAAGGCGAACCAATTCAATGGTAATGCCTTGTTCTCTTTGGGCTAAAGTTTCGCCTACGCAGAGTATGGGAATAAGATTTTTTTCCAAGGCTTTAACTACTTTTTTGTTAACGATTTCATCGGTTTCCGCAAAGTATTCACGGCGTTCGGAATGGCCTATGATAACATATTTTACACCCATGTCCAGCAACATATCCGCAGAAATTTCGCCGGTGTAAGCTCCGCTGTTTTCAAAGTGCATATTTTGGGCACCCACAGCAATGTTTGTGCCTTTTACGTTATCCAAAACATTTTGTAAAGCAACGTAAGGTACGCAGAATACAACGTCTTCTGTTTGGGTATTAACGTCGTTTTTGATTTGGTTTACAAAATCAATGGCAGCCGAAGGAGTGTTGTTCATTTTCCAGTTGCCTGCTATAAGTTTTTTACGCATGGTATCGCCTCTATTCTAAGTTTGGTTAAGTAAAAGTTCTTGGGGAAAGAACCTTTTTTTCAACGGCAAAAAAAGGTTCTCTCCCCAAACCCCTCTCTCCAAAAAAGCCGAAAATAGGCAATCGAAACGTTAGAGAGGTTTTATGGTAAAAGTTTTGAAGGAGTTTGAGGAAACTTTTTTAAAAGTTTCCTCAAGGTTTGTTTCTTTATTATTTGTTGTCTACAGCCGCAACGCCGGGTAATTCTTTGCCTTCAAGGAATTCCAAAGAAGCTCCGCCGCCTGTGGAGATATGAGTCATTTTATCCGCAAAGCCAAGTTGGTTAACTGCTGCTGCGGAGTCGCCGCCGCCGATAATGGTGGTTGCGTCTTTTAAGTCTGCCATAGCTTGAGCAATGGCGATAGTGCCTTTTGCAAAGTTTTCAAATTCGAAAACGCCCATAGGTCCGTTCCAGATAACGGTTTTTGCATCTTTAAGAGCATCAGCAAAGATTTTTGCGGTTTTTTCGCCGATGTCAAGACCCATGTAATCGTCTTCGATTTTATCGGAATCCACTGTTCTGAATTCTGTATCGTTTTTGAATTCTTTTGCGATTACGTTGTCTGAAGGAATAAGCAAACGCACTCCGGTTTCTTTTGCTTTTGCCATCATTTCTTTTGCGTATTCAACCTTATCTTCTTCCAACAAAGAAGTACCGATGGAATGACCCATGGCTTTAAGGAAGGTATAACCCATACCGCCGCCGATAATTAAGGTATCAACTTTGGATAAGAGGTTGTTGATAACGTTGATTTTGTCGGATACTTTAGCACCGCCGAGGATAGCAACAAAAGGTCTTTCGGGAGCATATAAAGCTTTGCCCAAGAATTCGATTTCTTTTTGCATTAAGTAACCTACGGCTGATTCTTCAACAAATTCGGTAACGCCTACTGTAGAGCAGTGTGCTCTGTGAGAAGAACCGAAAGCGTCGATAACAAATATATCGGCAAGAGAAGCCAATTCCTTTGAGAAAACTTCGTTGTTTTTGGATTCTTCCGGACGGAAACGAGTGTTTTCCAACAATACAACGTCGCCGTCTTGCATATTTTCAACGGCTTTCTTTGCGTTTTCGCCAACAACAGTGTCATCAGCCGCAAATACCACGTTTTTGTTTAACAATTCGGATAATCTTTTTGCAACCGGTGCAAGAGAAGCATCGGGAGTGGGGCTTTTGGGTTTGCCCAAGTGAGAGCAGAGAATAAGGCGTCCGCCGTCTTTGATAAGCTTATTTAATGTGGGCAAGGATGCCGTAATTCTGTTTTCATCTGTGATAACACCGTCTTTTAAGGGAACGTTGAAATCGCATCTAACGAGTACTCTTTTTCCCTTTACTTGAATATCGTCAATTGATTTTTTGTTTAACATGTTTTTCAGGCTCCTTTTATGCGTACTTATACTTAATGCTCTAAGTATAGTTAAGAAAAAGTAATAAACCCAATCCCGTTTCATTAAAAAATTTTATGAACCGGTGGATTGGTATAAGGGGTTACATAAGTAACCCCCATTTGCAATATTCTCCATGCAAATATTTTGCATTTTTACAGCATACATTTTTCCGGATATATTTTCAACTACTTTGCGATACTTTCCTGAATTTTATTTTTATTATTTTTTTGAGATATGGATTTTTTGGCAATTACTGTCTCTGCAATATTTTGAGCATGATCCGAAATACGTTCCAAATTGGATATGGTATCAAGGAAGATTACCCCTACTTCACAGTTACATTCGTTATTGGAAAGACGGCTGATATGGCTTGCACGGAATTGTTTTTCCAGAGCATCTATGTTCTTTTCTTGAGCCAAAACCAAATCGGCAATTATTTCGTCGTTCTTTTCCAAGGAATTAATGGAAGACTCCAAACAGGTGCGAGTCATGCTTACTATTTCCTCAAGTTCTTCGTGAGCAATGTCCGAGAAATTAAGGTCGTTGTCCAACATGTAAACAGCAAGCTCGGCTATGTTTTCGCAATGGTCACCAATACGTTCAACGTCATTTACCGTATGGAACATGGCAGTTACCGCACGATTTTGAGCAGAGGAAATTTCCGAGTTACAGAGTTTAATCATATAGTTGGTAATCGCTTGGGTTATGGCATCTATATTGTTCTCTTTTTCGAAAACAATTTCTGCCTTAGAACGATTCTTTTCAACCAAAGCTTCCGTAGCCGTAATAAGACAATCAAGAGAGCAACGGGCGGCGGTTGTAATTTCCTCCATGCAGTTGTCTATGGCAAGGCTTGGAGTTTCCAATATACGGTCGTCCAATTGAATAAGCATAACTTCTTCTTTTTCTTCGGTTTCCTTGTAAGAAGCCAGTTTTTTGGCAAGGGTAACAAGAACGTTTCCGAAAGGATAGAAAAGAATGGTGTTAGCAATATTAAACATGGTATGAGCTATGGCAATTTCCGTAATATGAATAATATTGTTCCCAAAACTTGGGTTAATAAATTGGAAATAAATGGCGGACAGTATACTGAATATTATAGAACCGATTACATTAAACAGCAAATGAATATAAGCGGCTGATTTTGCGGCTTTTGATGCACCTATGCCGGAAATCAAAGCTGTAATACAAGTACCGATATTTTGTCCCATTATAATGTAAATAGCCGCGTTCCACGGAACCAAACCGGCCAATGCAAGGGATTGCAAAATACCGATGGAGGCAGAGCTGCTTTGCACTATACAGGTAACCAAAGTTCCCGCAAGCACGCCCAAGAAAGGATTTGAGCCCAGAGTGTGGAACAGTTCCTTGAAAGCTTCCAACTCTTTTAAGGGGTTTACGGCAGAGGACATAAAGTTCATGCCGGTAAAAAGCAAACCGAAGCCGAACAAAATCTGCCCGATTTCTTTTACTTTGTCTCTTTTTGCAAACAGAGACATTATAGTACCGATGCCTACTACCAGAGGGGCTATGTTTGAAGGGCTGAAATATTTGGTCCATTCAATGGACGAAACCAACCAACCCGTAACTGTGGTACCAATGTTGGCACCCATAATAACCCCTACGGTTTGTCCAATGCTCATAAGACCGGCATTAACAAAGCCGACTATCATAACCGTAGTAGCCGAGCTGCTTTGAATGATGGCGGTCAAACCGGCACCCACCAGTATACCAAGGAATTTGGAACGGGTAAATCTTTCCAACAATTTTTTCATACCGGAGCCGGCAGATTTTTGTAAGCCGGAAGCCATGGTATGCATACCGTAAATAAAAAGTCCCAGGCCTCCGAAAAAAGAAATAATCATCTTAAAGTAATCGATATCAGGCAAAATAATTCCTCCAAGGCTAGAGTGTGTCTATAGTATTTGATGTATACCGGTTCCATTTTAAACAGAGGACAAAGATAATTGTTTTTTTCCAACAGTTCAAGGAAAAACGATTATTTTTGTCCTTTATCTTATTTGGAATTAGTATATATTTTGGCAAAATTTTTTAATATTGCCATTCAAACAATACCCTTATAATACTGTCTTTTTCTATAAATCTGTCAGGAAACAGTATAAAAACACGGCATTGTGTTTTCCTCGGCTCATAAAAATATCTCCAAAACAACCAAAAATAATTTCCGGGCACACTCAAGCGGCCTTTTGTTAATTTGTGAAATTTTCCTGTGTATGCAGGTGATGAAAGGTTTTGGCCGAAGCAAAACGAAAGGTGATGTAGTGGTTTAAGTTCATTAAATGCATTTTAAACCGCTAAATTATGATTTGACAGTATTGCAAAGGATACTCTGATATGTTATCAACAAAAACCGATGAAATTATTTAACTGAACGGATTTTGCTGATAACATTTTTGGTTGGACTTTGATTTACGGCTTTTGCAAACGGGTTTAATGTAAAGATATATTTGCTCATGCATGATTGGTTTTACCGTAATACTGCAAAAATATCTATGTATAGGGATGAAATTTACTATAGTGGTTTAAGTTAAACAAAAACCCATTTAGCGTTTGCTATTTATTAATGGCTTAAATCAATATTTTATTTCAGAGGATTTCCGCAGTTTTGGCAAAAAGCATCGATTCCGGGATTAACCGGAGAATTACAGCGTAAACAAAGAGCCGGTCCGGGGCTTTGCAACCCGGTTCCGCAGTTATGACAGAAAACATCAACAGCCCTGTTAACCGGTATTTTGCAATTGGGGCAACTATCTCCCGAAGCCGGGATTTGGGTTATTTTAAATCCGCAGTAGGGACAAAATACATCCCCGGGATTTATTGCACCGTTACATTTTGGACAGTTGCAAGAAAGGGCGGCTTTTTGAGCTTGTAGCTCTTGCTGCGATTTAACGGTAGCAAGGAGTATGTCAAGTTCCTCGTCGTAACGTTGAGTAATTTCAGACAACTTTGCATTTTTTTCTTCAATAGTTTGGCGAAGGCGGTTTATTTCGTTAATATAATTGCTTAAATCGGAATAGGAATCGCCTACGGTGTTATTATAATAATCTTTACCCAATTTTATATATTCGGAGTTAATAGAATTGTTAAGCTGCTCAACTTCAAGGGCAACAGCTTTTTGCAACAGGTCTTTTTTCTCTTTAATGCTGCGTATAGCTTCTTGAGCTGCAGAATCGTTCAAAGATTTATAATCCGGATTCATGTCTACTCCCTTTCGCATTATATTTTTATGGAACGGGTAATTTTAAGAACACAGAAAATTCACGCTGTAAGTAAATGTTGATAAATTAATAAATCAGAAAAGCAATTTCTCCCGTAAGGGAGAATTTGCTTTTATACAGATTGCATTCCAATGCTATAAACTGTTTTGAAAACGCACTGCCAGGTTCATTATGTTGGAATAAATTTTAGAGAACGCCGCCATAAGTTCCGAATTTGTTGCCTTACCCAAGTTAAAGTTATCGGGCGATTGCAAATCCGGCAGGGAAATGGGTTTATTGAATTCAACGGTGGTGTCACAACCTATTCCCAATTTTATATTTTCAGATTCGGAAGAAATGTTGAATTCAACGGTATTATCGAAAAGGTTACTCGATTTTTTCTCAATTTCACCCTGCAACTTCATCATTATAGATTCGTCTTGAGATACCACATCAGCACTAACCACGATGTCGTCCTTGTTGTCTTTATTTTCTACGCTTAAGAACACACTAAACGCATTCAAATCAGGTGAAAAGTTGCTTAAATCAAGAATAGTTTCGAAATAACGTCTGTCTTTTCCAAAGTCTGCAGAACAGTTTATAAATCCGCCGTATGTTTCGTAACCGTCAAAGTAGTTTATCGAGATTTCTTGGTAATATCCGTTATCAGCGGGCTGATTTTCTATTCCTAATTCCAGAGTGTTTGGTGAAAAATCAGTTGATAAAAGTATATCATTGTTAATAATATTGCCTTCGTCATCTATAAAGGTATTAAAATCTAAAGTGAAACCTGTCGCATCCGTCGACTTTAGTTGACTGATAAGTACGGACAGTCCGCTTTTGTATGCGGATTTAAATTGTCCTTCGGTGGGTATCATAATATCGTTACCGGATGATTTCATTACCTTACCTATTTTGTCAAGGTCAGAATAAATCAACATCATAAGCTTCTCGTCTTCTTGAGCATCCTCCAGAATTTTAACGAGAATTTTTGATATGGTTTTGCTGTCTATACTGTAAGAAACTTCACGGCCTTTAAATACATTGTTTTTACTGTAAGTCTGACCGGTAGTTACAGTTACGTCGTCGGGGTTAATTTCAGTCGTAATTATATTTCTGTATTTATCAAGGTAGGGCTTATATGCTTCAAAATCCAAGCTTTCCATAAGCTTTTTGCTCTCTGCTCCACCGAAAAAGGAATCGATAGTATCAGAAGATATATTAGCCATACCGGCGAATTTTTGAGCATCATCCTTGGTTAAAACCAAACGCTTGTCAAATAAGTCCTTGCTGTAAATTCCCAAAACATTGTCAACAAAACTGAAATTAATCGCAGTTAATTCTTCATCATCGTAAGAAATGATAAAGTCTGTAGTATGGTTGAGTTTGTTTGGGTCAGCCTGCTGATTTAGTTTAAGGGAAAACTTTTTAATCTCTTCCGAATATTCCGGAATGAAATCGGTATCGGTAAATTTTATTTCGCCGCTTGATACGTAGTTTTCTTTGGCGGCACGGGTATACAGTTCATAAAGATTAGTGCCCTCCAGGGGTGCCATGTTAATATTGGCAAATGAATATTCTTGAGCCAACATAAACTCTTCGTTTTTTGGGCGGTTGGGGTCATAGGGCAACTTGTTGTCTCCCGTCTTTGCAGTGCCCTTGTTCAGCAACAAGAAATAAGCCGCTGCAGCAATCAGCAAAATCCCCACAGCACTTAACACCAAGGCTAAGACCAAAGTACGCTTTGATTTTCCCTTTGGAGTAGCAGCCATCGGCTCGGGATCCATAGGAAAAGCATTCGTAGGCAAAGCATCGGTGTTATTGTAGGACGGCTGTACTTCTTGAATATTCGGAGAGTCTTCATCGGGATAAGCCGCCTGATAATAACCCGGGCTTGGAATCTGAGAGACTTCGGGAATATTGTTGCTGCCCGTTGACGATCCAAAAATATCGCTTTGGTTTGGATTAAAAGCTTGGTTTGTGTTGGGGGTTAAGCCCCCGGTATTTGCGGTTTCCGTTTGGTTTGGTTCAACGTTGAGGTTGCCTGCCGGCGTAAGCGTCTCTCCACAACCCGAGCAAAATGCCGCATTATTGACATTTTCTCGTCCGCATTTAGTGCAAAACATATAGCACCTCCATTATTTGTATGGCAAGAAAAAAAAGGTATTAATTGTTCTCATTATAAACTTTAAGATTTTTTTTTGCAAGTTTTTTATAAATATCGGCTTGTTCTTAAAATTTTGACAATTTTCTTGTATTTACAGAAGCTTTTTGGGGTCGGAAGTGATTTGTTAATGCAAAGAAAATATTTCCCGGTTGTTTCTATTTAAATGCAAACACAGGATATGGAAAAACGGAATTACATATACGTTTAAATTATATACAGGGGCAAGAGCATGGGCTTTTTTATATGTTTCTTGAAAAAATTTCCTTAAAGCCATATCTCGCAATAAACTACCGGCAATGTATATTTTACGACAACAAATCCATAATAAACTTGTACTGCTCCTAAATTTAGAGAGTAATACCGATTTTTCGTAATCGGTAAAAGAGCATGGATGCTAAACCGGCAAAGTCCGGAAGGTTACCGATAACATCAAGGAGGAAAAGACATGAGTAATATGGTAATCAATACCAATGTAGGCGCTTTGAACAGCCACAGAGCCTTAAAAATGGTAGGCAACAACATAACCAGGGCTTCAGAGCGTTTAGCGAGCGGATTAAGAATCAACCGTGCGGCAGACGACGCTGCAGGTCTTGCAATTTCTGAAAAAATGCGTAGCCAAATCAGAGGTTTGGACCAAGCTTCCCGTAACGCACAAGACGGTATCAGCTTGATACAAACTGCCGAAGGTGCTTTGCAAGAAACGGAAAACATGCTTCAACGTATGCGTGAGCTTGTTGTTCAAGCCGCAAATGACACTTTGGAAACTTCCGACAAGCAAAAAATCTCTCTTGAGTTAAACCAATTAACCCAAGAAATCGATGCAACTGCAAGCAGAACGGAATTCAATAAGAAAAAACTTATTGACGGCAGTTGGGCAAACACCAGCTTGTATTTTCAAGTAGGTGCCAATGCGTCACAAGGGCTTCGTGTTAACATTGCCAAAATGGACGCCACTTGGTTAGGTGTTACCAAAGACCAGATTGGGGATATAGTAGCTGCCGGGGACAGAGTAGGAACTACAATTCAGGATACAAAAATTTTCGTTGGGGTTGATTCCCTTGACTTTGCCAACAGTAACACCTTAAAAGATGCATCAGGTGTTTACAACTTCTCCAACGGAGCTAAAATGACCATTACAGACAATGGCGTTTTAACTATGCAAGGTTTTGACAACGACGGTACATTCGATACCAAGGATGTATTTGCATATATACCTCCTACATTCTCTACCCCGGACGGATTGAAATTCGATTATACACCGGGAGACAATAACGGACCCGGGGTATTGAAATATACCGCAAACAAAACTCCCGCACAAAACGGTGATACTAAGCCCATTAATACAGCGGCTGCAGGTAACAACCCTGCGCTCAGTACAATCGGTATAAACCACTTTATCAGCATAGAAGATACAAACCTTGCCAACCCCAATGTTCCGGCAGATATGAGATACACCTTTACAGGTGCGGACATAGTTGCCCAAAAAACCGGGGACGGACAAGTCCAAATCAACAGCGGCCAAACTTATACAGGTACGGAATTGGCTAATGCATTTGGTCCCGAAGGCGGTACTGTAAGCCTTGACAATTATAAAATCAAAATTGCCGGTACAGGTATTGTTGATACAACCGTAGGTGCGATAAAATCTCCGGTTCCCGAGGGTACTCCCATCAGAACCAACTTTATCTCCACACCTCCGCCATCAACCTCCACTCCCACAAACCCCAACCAAATGACTTATATTTCCAATAATATATTCAAAGGTACAGCGGGTAATACCTCTATTTTGGACTTTACCGACAATGACGTAGTTACAAACTCCACCGGTACCTACTCCTTCTCCGGCGGAGCAAAAATCACTGTAAACAGCGACGGTTCCTTTATTGCTTCCGGCTTCGATGCCAACGACGGAACCTATAACACAGCAGATGCTTCTGTTGCTGCACCTGTAATATTTGCACAAGCATCTACAGGTTTACAATTGGATTATACTCCTACTGCCGGTGCAGGCCCCGGAACCCTGGCGTTAATCTCCAACTCCACCAGCGACTATGTTACAGCTGTTAACCATACCATAACCACACCCACAGGCCCTGCTCCCGAAGTTAACAATCTTGACGGTGCAAAAACTCAATTAACCGTTATAGACGCAACCGGTAACGGTACAGGTACAGCCGGCGATATGTCCTATATCTTTAAATATTCAAACAGTATTTCCGCGGTAGACTCCGGCGGTGCGGCTGTAGCCGGTTTTGCGGCGGCTGTTCCCAGCGGCGGTCCTGCCATTACCGATGCTAACTTGGCGGCAATATTGTCAGCCGGCGGTGGTACCGGTGCCGGTACAATTACTGCTGACGGAATAAGTATAGCAGTACTTGCCACAGGTGTTGTTGATACAGCCACTCCTGCAACAAGAGCAGCTGTAGTAGGTACTACTCAAGCAGCCATAACTTATGACCCGGCTGCAACCAACAGCGGAACAGGCAACACAGGAGCCGGCGTTGTAGGCACTCTCACTACAGGTAACACCGCTCCCATAATCAATATCAGCGAAGGTAAGTTTATGGTTAATAACCAAGTGCTTACAGATTCCGACAATAACCCCATGGGTTCCGGTGAAGTTATATCCTTGCTTACCACCCGCATAGACCAAGCTATAGAAATGGTATCTTCTCAACGAGCTATGCTGGGTGCTTACCAAAACCGTATGGAACACACCATCAACAACCTTGACATCGCTTCCCAAAACTTGTCCGCTTCCGAATCTCGTATTCGTGACGCTGATATGGCTATGGAAATGATGAACTTGACCAAAGCAAACGTTCTTTCTCAAGCTGCAACTTCCATGCTTGCTCAAGCAAATATGTCACCCAACAACGTTTTACAGTTGTTAAGATAACAGTTTTAAATTTATTGCAACGTTGCAAAAAGCTGTCGACAGAAATGTCGGCAGCTTTTTAAGTATAAAGGGAGAAATACAAATCTTTAAACAGAAAAAAATCATAGGTGGTTAAATTGAAAATAAACGGTTTTTGTAGGGGCACGCATTGCGCGTCCGCAGCATTATTATTTGTGTCAACGGTATAAAACAACCTATCAGGAGGTTATTCCGATTTAATCTCATTTATTTTTTCTTCGATTTGTTCTAAAGTTACAGTATTAAGCAGAGTAATAGTGCATTGTTTTGCCCGTTCAAAATGAGTCAAGGCTTCGTCTGTGTCTTCTTCTTTCATTGCTATGATACCAAGGTAGTAGTAGCTGTCTGCTAAGTTTTGATTATAGCCCACGGCCTTGTTAAAGGCTTCTTTGGCATCTTTAATTTTATTTTGTTTAAGATAGATTTGTCCCAAATTATCCCAAGCGGAGCCGGAATTTGGGGTATCTTTTATGGCTTTTTCCGTACATTCAAGGGCTTTGTCCAAGTCGTCTTTGATAAGATACATATAGCCCAGAGTGGTCAGAACATGGTTATTTACATAGTCGTAACGGGAACGCATACCTTCCAGGATATGTATGGCTTTATCTATTTCTCCCAATACCCAATAACAAGAACCCATGGTTAGGAGGATGTTTTTTTCGGTCATTAACTTTTTCTTTTTTATAGTTTCTGTTTTTTCCAATACCTCCAAGGCTTCTTGGGGTCTGCCTTCTCTGACTAAAAGTATGGCGTAATTCAGATAAACCGTGGCGTTTTTGCAGGATTTGGAGATGGCATGATTATAGACTTTAACTGCCTTTTGGGTCTTACCGGCAATGAAAAAATAATTGCCGATAAAAGCCACAACGTTTGAATAAAAAATAATAACTGACAGTAATCCCAGAACCAAATAAACCAACAGTAGATATGGTACCGGCAAGCGTTGGATAATAATCACGTAAATATAGGTAAAAACAAAAACCGTAACTATAATTATTTTATTTAAACTGAGGTTCTTCATTATACACCGTCCTAAGCCTCGTAACCTCGAGCCAAATTTTCTATAACTGTTTCTTGCAACATACCGTTTTTATAGGTAAGACCGGCAAACACCTGTTGGGCATTGTCTGCTACGGGTTTTGATTGGTGTTCGCTGTGGCTTAAAATTACCCAACTTTCCAACAGTTTGGACATAATGCGTATAACGCAGGAAAGAGATTCCGGCTTTTCTGTAACCTCGGCTTTAATAAGCAATTTATTTACATAAATATAGACAGGCATTAAGTCACGGCCTATTTCATAGGAAAGGTCAAGAGTATTCATAAGCAGCTCATTAAAACTGCGTGCTTTGCGAACAAGTTTAAGAAACTGCTCCTTAGACTCGGCTTTTTGGGCAGCCTTTGCATGATTAATCAATAATTCATAATTTATGACCACCAGCTGAACAGGGGTTGCTTGAGCAATTCGCAATGTATAATCATCAACGGAAATGTTCATTTTTTACCCCCTTTATTGTCAGCCGCGTCTATAAGCTTCACTATACCCGAGACCAATTTCAGAATATTTTGGGTTGTGTTTTTTGAGTCCATTTTATCCCCCATAAGGTTCTAAGACCTTGGGGAAAACTTTTCCATAAGAAAAGTTCCCCAAACCCATTCAAAGAGACTTTAATATTTTTAAGATAATCCGGTTATCCGGATATTGTTTCATAGTTTATTTCCTTTAGATTATAGCCGTTTTCTTTGATAAAATCGGTGAATAAGCTTTCGTTGGATTTTAACAGTTCAAGGGATTGTTGGTTTGGAGCGGTTAAGGTCAGGCTAACATCGGAATTTTGAATATCCAGCATACCTTGAATTTTCCCTAAATTTTTCGTATTCAAACTAAGCAGAATTTGTGCATTGCCCGAAAGAAGATTTTCACCGTTTACAACGTGCATATTCAGAGTGGAAACTCCGCCGGTAAGCTTTATGGGCAAGGAAAAGTCCAAATCGTGTTGCTTTTTGGTAAATTCCTGAACCTTTATTGCGTTCATTGCAAGCCGAATGTCACGAAGCATATCTTCGGGTTGGGGCTTTGATTGAAGCAGAGCCAATCTGTAAGAAATATCTTGAAGTATATCATCGGGAGTAATACCCTGCAACAACTCTTCCAAGTCCGTTCCGGGTATAGCTTGATTAATTTCCTCATCATCCAAACGATTAAGAACATCTTCCGGGGCAGACGGGTTGTATTCATGCAACAAGCCCATACCCAGCAAAGTTTGGGGTATAATTCCGGATTCGGAGAGTTTCAGTGCTTCCGGTGACAAAGACATACCTTGTTGAAGAAGTTGCACGGCACGTTCAAATTCAGCTTTTTCAATGTTCTTCAATTCTCTTAGATAAATATTATCCAGAATTTGAGACAACTTGTCAACGGGAATGTGCTCGTAATCGGGCGTGGTTTTCATCATATCCGCAAACACAAAGGGATGACCCTTACGGCGTAAGTTACCCAAGGCTCTGTCTGCATTTTCCGCCGCAGTTTTTTCAAGGGTTGAACGGATATTTTTTTCGTTGTTCTTAATATCAAGTCCACCGAAACTTTCGTCTGCTATATAATCTTTTCGAGAAACTTTACCCGGGTTTTTAGCGGCTTCAAGTAGATTGCCCAAGGTATAATCAAGATTGTTTTTAAAGGCAACCCCAAGAGAAAGAGAGCCGTTTTTCTTAACCATATTCAGCATTCTGTATACGGCAAGCATGGATTGACGCTGTTCTTCGCTTAAATCAAGGCGTTGGTCTGCTATAAGCTCGGGGATTCTGTCGGAGAGGTTAACTCCGTATTGGTCGTTGAATTGCTCTATATAAGCCAAGACATCATCTACGTGCATTTCCAAGGGATTCAAACCGTCCTCTATCATGGAGGCGGCTATATTGGGGTGCAGGCGGTTGTATACGTCTTGGATTTTGTTGTCTATGGCTTTGATTTCTTGAATATTTTCTGCCGTTACTTCTATTTCGTTTCGGGAAAGTATGGATGCCGCCTTAAAGTTTTCTTCGGAAGCCTCCAAACCAAGCCCCGCAACAAAATCTTTCAGGGCTTCTTTAACTTTTCCGAAGTTATCTCCGTATTTGGGATTGGGCAGGGTTTCGTGAGAGCTTACGGCTTTGGCAAAGCGGACTGCTTTGTATATATTATCTACTGTAAAATCAGCAGTTTTATTTAATATATCGCCGTAAACGTTGGGAGTAAGTGGTTGAGAAAGCCGCAGAGCATCATAAAGATTGCTTATACTTTCAACCTTCTGCTCCAAATTGGCGGAGTTATCCCCATCACCAAACAAACCGGCATAGGCTTCTTTTTCCGCTTCCCTAAGCCTTTGTACCAATTCTTGTATGGGCATTAAATCTATTTCCAAGCCCTTGTTTATAAGTTTTACGGAGGCTTCATAACTTAATTTCAACTGAATTTCCGCCAGATTCAGTTGAGCGGAAACAATGCTGTTATTGTTGGTTTGAGGAAGTGTTATATTATCGTTTGCCGCCGAAACCAAGTTACTTAAATTCACAACACGATTTTGATTTATTACGCTCTTAATATGTTCTTCGTTTAAAAACGGTAGTTTTTCAAGGATTTTTTCTGCTCGTTTTAAAATATCTGCCTTGGCTGTTAACTTTGCGGATTGACCGGCACTGTCTGATTCGTTTTGTACAGCAAAGCCAAACTCAAGAACCCTGACTGCATAGGGGTTTTCGCCCAATACAATCAAATTCTTTGCCGTTTCAAGAACAGCATCCATATCAGCAAGGTTTTCCAAAGAGGAAAGCATAAAAGCCTTATTCATGTTTTCCTTTGTAATCGGAATATTGTTTTCTATAAATAACTTTGCGAATTTTTCTGTTTCTTTGTTATATTCTATTCCTTCTTTGCGGAAAAGTTTTTTAAGTTGAGGGAGTAAATCGTTCCATTCTTTTTCGGAAAGATTGGGTTTGATTTCACCGTTTTCCGTTGAAGAAAATTTGGCGGTATATAAATTTTCCAAGGTAGGCTCTTTGCCGTCGCCTATGAATTTAACGACAGTTGTAGGGTCAAGATTGCCTATGCTTTGGGCTTTTGACTTAACTATCTCCAAAGTTTCTTTGATTTTATCTTGAGAGGGAACTCCTCCTGCCTTGCCCAAGGTTTTGGATAACATGGAAATGCTGATATTTTGGAGATTGATTCCTTCTTTGAGCAGTGCATTAACAGCCGCACGGCGAAGGTTTTTGTTTGCACCGGATAATTGTTGACGTATACGGGCAATGGCTTGGGCTTCTTTTAATTCTTCTTCCGAGGGCTGTGCAAGAACGTTTTTGTCCTCTTTGGTAAAATTGCTTTGTATGAATAATTCTTCTATGGTTGCGGAGGAGAGACTTTCCTTGTTTTCCGGAGCGTTGGGAAAAATTTGTTTGAGCATCAGACCGTTTTTATTGTCTTTTACTTCAAAATAAACTTTGTCGCCTACTTCACCCACCACATCCGAAGCCTTGGCTTCTATGGTTTCGTCATTTTCCGTTAGCATGGTTACTTTTTCGGAATTTCTTTTTAATATGGTTGCGGAAACAGTGGAGCCTTTCTCCGCTCCTTTTAATAAAGGAGAATTTTTATCGTCTCCAACCCTATAACATTGAAAACGGGCAGATTGTTGTATAGCTAAACTCATTTATTCACCTCTGTTCCAAGGCGGTATTTTTGTGTGGGTCAGTTGAAATTTCATAATATTTGAACAAGGTCTGATATTACGGCTTATACTTAATTGCCGGTTAAGTATACTGATTCCATTTTAAAACAGAGGACAAAAATAATTGATTTTTCCAACGGTTCAAGGAAAAAACGATTATTTTTGTCCTTCATCTTATTTGAAATTAGTATAGTAACAAAAGCGTATATTCATAATGGTGAGTGACAGGTGTTTTTATTAAAACGCAGGAGCGAACCTTTTACGAAGAACAGCTTTTGTTACTATTCCTTTGTGCAATTAAGTAAAGCGGCTTTGGTATCAGACCTTTTAATGGGTGTAAACCGAAGATTATTGGTTTAATAATTATTGATTTGACAGTATCAACTTAATAATTGAAGGATTTGTTGCGGACGTTGGTTTGCTTGGGCTATAACGGAAATACCGGCTTGATAGAGCACGTTATCTTTGGCGTAGTTTGCCATTTCTTCCGCCATATCCGCATCAACTATACGGGAAAGAGACTGATTCATGTTAAACTCAGCATTGTCAAGGTTGGTTATGGTATGCTCCAGACGATTCTGATAAGCACCCATTTTGGCTCGTATTTTGGATACTATATCTATAGCCTTTGAAACCGCTGTTATTGCGTGCTGGGCACCGGCAGGGTATTTGGTGTTTATACCGTCCAATTCCAAGGTTTTTGCGTTAATTTTTGGTATGTTTAATTCCATTTCCATGTTCTTGCCGGCACCGATTTGTACCTTCATGGGACCCGGCTCTATTTTTGCCAGATGGAATAAAAAGCCTCCGCTTGATAGGAAATCAACATATTCCGCATATGCAACCGTATTTGCCGGATTGGTTTCCACGGGAGCAAATTTTGCCGGATCCCAGAATTCCCCGAGGGATGCTGCCGGATTGCTTATATCTACTTTTAAATCAAAGCACAGCTCTCGTCCGTTAACATCGGTTATGGTTATACGATTGCCGTCGGAGACATAGGTGGCGTTTTGTGTAAACAGAGTATCCAAGGTTACTGACGTAGAACCGGCAATGGTGCCGCCGGTGATGATTGTATTTGGCAAAATCAAACTTATATCAGCATCTTTGCCTCGGGTTTCCTGTACTTGGGGTGAAACTATGCCCAATGACCTAAGCAAAGCGTTATCCCCGGTAATAATTATTTCATGACGGGAACCGGGTTTATTGCTGATCATTTGGGTATATACCGGGGTATTCGTAGTTGGGTCGCCCTTCATAACCGTAACATCGCAAAAGGCGGCGGCATCTCTGAGTTTGGTAAAGGCTTGTTCAGGGGTTTCTGTGCCGTCAAAGGTAATTTGAATATCGTTGATTTGCATTTTTCCTTCAGGGAATACCCATTTGTTGTTACCTGTGGGAATTGCCATGGTAACCGGAAGAAATACCGTGTTTGTAGCCAAGAAATCTTTATCGGGAATATAGTTGGCAGGGTTGGTTGGGTCGGTTATCGTTGCCGGGGGCGTAGGTTCTTTTAAAGCCTTGGGTATTATGAATTGATACTCTCCATCGAGCAAGGAATCGGACATACGAAGTACATCTGTGGTCTTCTTGGGTACGTTTAAGTCCACAATTCTGTCTGCTTCGGAACTTAATACCTTGATTTTGTTGTATTCGATTTTTTGGGACATGCTGTCTATTTCGGCTATAAGCATATCTATTTCGCCTTGGATTTTTTCGGCGTCCACAGGTTCGTTTGTACCGTTTGCGGCTTTAACGGAAAGCTCACTCATACGTTGGAGCATGGAGTGGATTTCGTTCATTGCTCCTTCAGCGGTTTGTACCAGAGAAATGGCTGCGGAAGCGTTTTGGCTTGCTTTTGCCAAACCCATGGCTTGCATTCTGATTTTGTTGGAGATAGCTCTTCCGGCGGCATCATCGGAAGCAGATTCCAACTTAACGCCGCTTGAAAGACGTCTTGATGTGGTTGCCATACGGCTGTTGGTGGAGTTTAAAGAAGTAAGGGCTCTTAATGCCGGTATATTTGTATTAATTCTCATGGCTTGGCCTCCGATTATAAGTTTATATAAATCCCGGTTCCCGTGACATTAAATTCATAACAATACTATTATCTTAAATTTGACAATTTTAATTCCGGGTCATATTATTTTGCTCTTAAACGAGACGCAGATATACTGATTCCATTTTAAACAGGGACAAAATAATTGATTCTTTTCAACGTTTCAAGAAAAAAAGATTAGTTTTGTCCTTCATCTTATATGGAATTAGTTAATTGTTATTTTCTTTATAACTATCGGCATAAATTTTCCCAATGTTAATAAAATTTATTTTCTTTTTTTTTCCGGCATGATATAATGTTAATTCGGTAAAAAAAGGCAGTAATTAAAATTCAACAAAATATAATGGGAATAAATGCTGCTGCGAAAAAACATCCGATAAAATCGGTTATTCTGCATAAAAAAGTACAAATTCGGAGAAAGTTCTTAAAAACGTATGGGAGTGAAATAAATGTCTATCAATTTAAAGGGCAGAAATTTTTTGACACTTAAAGACTTCAGCAAAGAAGAAATAATTTATTTGGTGGATTTGGCGGGAAAACTAAAGGAGGAAAAGTCCAAAGGGATTTTCCGGAAGTCATTGCAAAATAAAAACATCGCCTTGATATTCGAAAAACCCTCAACACGTACTCGCTGTGCCTTTGTAGTAGCCTGCGTAGACGAGGGAGCACATCCTGAATTTTTGAGCAGTAACGATATACAACTGGGTGCCAAAGAAAGTATAGAGGATACAGCCAGAGTATTGGGACGTATTTTCGAAGGTATTCAGTACAGAGGTTTTGAGCAAGAAAAAGTAGAAAAACTTGCGAAATACAGCGGTGTTCCGGTTTGGAACGGGCTTACGGACGAAGACCACCCAACACAGGTTTTGGCAGATCTACTCACAGTTCAAGAAAAATTCGGCAGACTGGACAACATCAAATTCGTTTTCATAGGCGACGGCAGAAACAACATGGCAAACGCCCTGATGATTGGTGCCTCCAAACTGGGCTTTGATTTCGCCATAGCTGCACCGCCTGCCTTGTTTCCGGAAAAAGAATTGGTTAAGCAATGCGAAGAATTTGCAAAAGAAAGCGGCGGCACCATCACCATAACCGACAGCATAGACGAAGCGGTAAAAGATGCACACGTAATTTACACCGATGTTTGGGTTTCCATGGGAGAAGAAAGCAAAAATATGCAACGTTGCGTTCTTTTGGAACCTTACAGAGTAAACAAAGCCGTAATGGACAAAACAGGCAGAAGCGACACCGTATTTATGCATTGCCTGCCTGCCGTCAAAGGTAACGAAGTTACGGAAGAAGTATTTGAAAGCGAAGCTTCAGTTGTTTTTGACGAAGCGGAAAATCGTATGCATACCATAAAAGCAGTTATGGTGGCTACTTTGGCGGATAACGATGCACTGAATCTGTAAGGCAAAGATATGGATATACCGAGCACTTTCGGCTGAAACGTAAGCCCGGTTAATCCGCTTTAAATTGAATACAGTGTTTTATATTCGGCTTTTTTGGAAAAAGGTTTTCTCCCTCAAGGTTTTAATCTTTTATAAAGCAAGGAGAATGATTTTATGAGAATTTTAACCAGGTCTGATTTTGACGGTCTTGCTTGTTCCGCTTTATTGTTTCATGTGGGTGTGGTTGATACGTGGAAGTTTGTACACCCCAAGGATTTACAGGACGGCATTATAGAAGTTAGCGAGGATGACGTTCTTGCAAACGTTCCCTATGTAAAAGGCTGTAAAATGTGGTTTGATCATCACACCAGCGAACATGAACGATTGGGTCAAGACCTTCAATTCGAGGGCGTGAGCAAACCGGCACCTTCTGCGGCAAGATTGATTTACGAATATTACGGAGGCAAGGAACGCCTTGCTCATTTTGAAAACATGATAGTCGCCGTAGATAAGGTGGACTCCGGTCAATTATCCAAGGAAGAAATTTTAAACCCCACAGGTTGGGTACTTTTGGGCTTTATTATGGATCCTCGTACCGGTTTGGGACGTTTTCATGACTTTACCATTAGCAACTACGAATTGATGGGACTGCTTATAGAAGCTTGCCGAACCAAGGGAATTGAAGAAATTTTGGAGATTCCTCATGTTAAGGAACGAGTTAAACTGTATTTTGAACAGGATGCCTTGTTTAAGGAAATGGTTGCAAAACACACCAAAGTATGCGGCAACGTAATTTACACCGATTTAAGAGGCAAAGAAACTATTTACACCGGAAACAGATTCTTGATTTACAGCCTTTATCCGGAACAAAACATTTCCGTATGGGTGGTTGACGGCAAAGCAAAAGTAAACTGTGCCATAGCCGTTGGTCATTCTATACTTAACCGTACATCCAAAACCGATGTAGGCAGTTTATTGCTTAAATACGGCGGAGGCGGACATAAACAGGTAGGCACTTGCCAAGTGGATTATGACAAGGCAGACCAATCCATAAAAGAGCTTATAAACCAAATGAACATCGATGGATAAAAGTAATTTAGGTGATTTTTCAGGTCAAACAATAAGGCTTGAGGAAGTAACCTCAACCAACGATTATGCAAAGGAACTGGCTTCTCAACCCGGTACTAAAAACGGTACTGCCGTTCTGGCTAAAAATCAAACCAAAGGTCGGGGCAGAATATCCCATCAATGGGCATCTGAGAAAGACGCCGGAATTTATATGTCCGTAATCCTTTATCCCGATTTAAGCCCCATGCTCTGCACGCCCATTACCCTAATAACAGCTATGGCTGTTTCCCATGCCCTGGCAGAAAAAACATCTTTGGATGTAAAAATAAAGTGGCCCAATGATTTGCTGGTTAATGATAAAAAACTCTGCGGCATACTTACGGAAAACAGCATTAAGGGCGATAAAACCGAATTTTTGGTGGTAGGAATAGGTGTAAACATTAACAATACCTCTTTTGCCCCTGAAATAAACGCTACCTCTCTGTATTTGGAAACAGGAAAGACCTTTGTCCTTGATGAGTTGGTTGAAGATATTTTAAAAAGCCTTGAAACATATTATAAGAAATTTCTAAAATCCGCCGAAAACCAAACGGTTTTCAAGGATTTTAAAGAAGAATATCTATCCAAAAGTCATACCATGGGAAAAGAAGTTAAATATATATTTGACGGAAAAGAACATATGGGTAAGGCTGTGGATATTGATTTTGACGGTAGATTAATAGTGGTTGACCCTTGCGGAACCCAAAGAGCCGTATTTTGGAGCGGTTGATTTTCGATTTATTCCTGATATCATTCTATTTATTATAAAGTTATACCTCTTGCCGAATTATTTTTAAAGGTAAGGGGTATATTTTTTATGACCGGAAATTTATCGTCATCATAGTTTATATTGGCTTTTCAGCCAAAAAAATTAAACCGGTGGGTATCTCCTGATTATTGTTAACAATAAATTTATTTTCGTATGTATAAATATTGCATTTATATTCCATAATAATTAGCGTAGAGGAAACCTCTATAATACTAATCTGCATTATGCCAATTCTATTCTACCGCTGTCTCAGCGGTATCGTGCCCAAGCACATTCGGAACGAAAGTTCTTCGCAGGAAATTTCTTATATGCTTTTTCATACAAGTTTCTATAAGAAAATGTAATGCAGATTAGTGTTATCCTATCGAATATCGAAGGGAGGTAAGTTTTGATGGACAACAAAAATAACAACAACAATAACAGAAAATCCGAAAGAACTGATTTTGCTGATGAGATTAACTCTGAATCGGACAGGAAAAGCAAAAACAACAACAGATAATAAAAAATAATTCCCGGCGTATACCCTTCGTTTTATACGAAACGGTATAACGGAATTAATCCTTCCTTTGGTCGGTTTTGAAAGTACCCTTGCTTTGGCAAAGTTTTTTCAAAACCGAAAGAAGCGAAAGGAATAACCGAGCAGATTGATAAGCTGAAGGTTACCGGTCGATGGGTCGGGGATTTTCGAAAGGTTTATCAAAACCTGCATATCCGGCTTTTAACAGACAAAGGACTGCCTTTGTCTGTTTTTGCGTTTTGTTTTATTACTTAATTTCCGGTTTAGTAGTAACAAAAGCATATCTTCGTAGTGGTGAGCAACCTTTTTTTAAAAAAAAACGCAAAGCGAACCGTTTACAAAGAAAAGCTTTTGTTACTATTCCTTATCCAATTAAGTAATTACGCCCTATATCTTCCTCTTACAAAAATATTTATTGAAAAAATCGCCAAAGCATGGTATTATGGCGGAAGTTAACAGC
>CAYXWM010000032.1:0-31194 GCA_964468805.1 uncultured Defluviitaleaceae bacterium | reverse complement strand
ATTTTAAATAATTTGGTATGATATTGTTTGTATTGGATTATAATAACTTTTGATAGCGATACCGGATTTAATATAAAACGGTATTCATTGGATAGTTTAGCTTTACTTGGGTAGAAACAACCCGTTTGGACTTTTACTTGCTTACACGGTATACGATTTAATATGTATTGGAAAATTTCTCGAGAATAATACGAGAAAAGGTCTTACGGAGGTGAAGACGTGACCTTTGACAATTTGTTTGTACAAAACGATATTTTGGAATCCGCACTGCAGGCTTCCATAAAACGCAATGACGTTATACAGCATAATATTGCAAATGTTGACGTTCCCGGGTATAAAAAGAAAACGGTTTTGTTTGAGGATGCTCTTCAAAAGGCCATCCAAAATTATAAGGAGACCGGCCGATTAGACCTATCTTCGGTAACACCCACAACCGTTTTTCAGTATAAAAATTATAACTACAGAATCGACAAAAACAATGTGGATATAGAAGTAGAAATGGTGGACTTATATCAAAACGCCGTTAAATACGATGTAATGGCACAGGGCGTTATTAGCAATTACAAGAGAATTAATCTTGCCGTATCCAAATAGTGATAATCCGCCCCGTTAGTGAAACCGATTAATCTTCTTTAACGAAGATTAACGCTGATTCCCCGAGGTTAGGTTATAAATTATTGGGTAAGCACAATTAATTTGATTAAAAAATTAATTATAATTATTAATTAATAATACTTATTTTCGATTTATTTTGTGAAACGGCATGTCGAAACAATGTCCGGTTTGGAGTTTGTACCTTAATATATGTATTTATTTATGTATTTGAAAACAATCTGACGGACGGTTGAGGTTTGCCTTATCACCTGCTATGCACAGTTAATAATTCGTAAAATACAGGAGGGAAAGTATGTCGTTTTTTGATTCAATGAACATCAGTGCCAGCGGCTTGACTGCCCAACGTATTCGCATGGACGTTATTTCCGAAAACTTAGCCAACGTAAATACTACCCGAGCTACTGACGGAAAGCCCTATAAAAGAAAAATTGTATTGTTTCAAGAGCGCAAGGAATTGAATACATTTGAGCAAGCACTCAACAAAGCGGTTAATGCTTCCGCAGAAAATTCCGTGGGTAAAGGTGTTCGTGCCTCTCGTATCGTTGAGGACCAAACGCCAGGCAATCGTGTATATGAACCGGAGCATCCCGATGCGGACAAAGACGGTTATGTAACCATGCCCAACGTTAATGTGGTTCAAGAAATGGTTAACATGATTTCCGCCAGCCGCTCTTATGAAGCCAATTTGACGGCTATGAATACAACCAAGGGTATGTTGTCAAAGACTTTGGAAATAAGCCGTTAATTCGATTGGCGATAATATTGCCTTGCAACTTTAAAACGTGCTCATATTATGTATTTATTAACGGTAGATAAAAAAGTTTACTTAAATTTTGGTTTTTTAAACCGAGAATAAATTTCCGAGGAAATACAGTTTTCGGTTCTCGTTTTTACGATTCCGGCTCCCACCGGAGCCGTTTGTTTGTAAATTGAGAATTAATAAAATATGCTCAGTCATATAAATAAAAGATTGTTATTTAAAAACCGCTACTTTAAAGAGTCATACAAAGAGTTATAAAACGGTTTAAGCAAGAGATTTAACAATTATAAATAATAGGATAGCCCCAAAAAGCCGGTTTTCAATTTTTCGGAGCCGGTATTTCCCGAAAATATGGTTGAATTTGTATTATGGCATGTCCATTTTTAAGGAAATAGGAAGCAAAGTTATAACATACAGGCTTGCACTGAATAAGCAGGTTTCCGTTGTAGGGGTTACCGGCAGAAAAACTGCTTTACTGTATATCAAAAATAAAATAATGTAATTTTAATCAAAAGCATTTATTAAGAGACGGATTACATTTTGTATAACTTCGAAAAAAGAATAAGGAGTTTCGAATATGAGTATGGAGTTTACAATAGGGTCGGTAGACAACATTTCGTTTTCAAACATAGCCGCAAAAAAGGCTCTACCGAAAAATAACGATAATCTATTTGAAAAATTTTATAATGCAGCATTAAACGTTATTAACGAAACCAACAACTATCAAAAAGAGGCCGACAAAGCCCAGCTGGATTATGTCACGGGTAAAACCGATGATATGTTGTCCGTTATGATGGCACAAGAAAAGGCTTATTCTACTCTGAATTTCACCTTACAGGTAACCACAAAGGCTGTAGAAGCTTACAGGGAAATAATGAGGATGCAGATCTAGTAATGTCCTAGCGACCCGATACGGTATGACACGGAAGTTTTACCGGGTTTACGATGCCTATTTACACAAGGACGTTAAGATTAATTTTAAAAAGCAGCTTTGTAAACATTCCCTTTATCTACACTGCTTTTGATCAAACCGAACAGCCCGTCCGCAAGACAGCAGGAGAAAATTCGGTTTGCGGCCGGTACCGGACATGGGAGCTTTATCTTATGTTAATGTAAACGGTTAACCGGTGTCCTAATGAGGTGAGTAAATGCAGCAGAAATTTTTGGATATATGGCAGTCCACCCTGCAAAGGTGGCATAATTTAGAGAAAAGGCAGAAAATCAGTCTGGTAATTACCACTGTTGTTTTGCTTTTATCTTTGATTATAGCGGTATATTTGATAACACGACCCAATATGGTGCCTTTGGCGGTTAATCAAAGTGCTTCTGATATAGGTCAAATTCAAACCGGCCTTAAAGATATGGGTATCAACTCCCAATTGACCGACAACGGACGCTCCATTATGGTAGCCGAGAAGGATTTGGCTCAGGCTCAGGTTGATTTGGCGGCAAAAAATATTCCCGCAACCTCCGGCTTTACTTGGGCAAACGCCTTGGAAGCCAGCGGTATGGGAACAACGGATATGATAAAGAAAGAAAATATTCGCCGTTCCTTGCAAAACGACTTGGAGAAAAAGCTGTTGGCGTTTGAAGGAGTAGAGGCTGCCAAAGCAGACTTAATCCCGCCGGAAGAAAACAACTTTTTCACAGAAAACAAGCAGAGTGCATCGGTGGGCGTGGTCTTAACCGTAAAACCGGGATTCCAGATCAATTCTGCCCAGGCTACTTCCATTGCACGACAAATTGCACGTTCCGTAAAAGGACTCAACATTGAGAATATAGAAATAACCGACCAAAACATGAATACCCTGTTTTCCGGGGTTGAAGAACTGGCCCAGAAAAGCCGGGGAGAAGACGCATATTTGTTGGAACTTCAAAGAAAGCGTGAGATAGAATCAAAGGTACGCCATATACTTTCTCCCAACTATGACGACGTAAGAGTAATGGCGAATATTTCTTTGAAATTAGACAAGACTGTTAGAAAAGACACTACTATGGCTCCTCCTGTTGCCGACAAAGATATAGGCGTAATACTTACGGAAAAAACAAGCAGCCAAAGTGCTACAAACACAACAAACGAAGGCGAACCGGGCGTAGGCGCCAACAATCAAAATCCGCCTACTTATGTAAATCCGGAAGGTCAAACCGGAGGCACTGCCAACTCCAAAACTTCCGATATTCAATACGGGTATAATACATCAGAAACCCAAACTCAAGGAAGTATAGGTGTTTTGGTGCCGGATGCTTCATCGTTAACGGTTTTTGTTTACGAAAATATTACCTACGATCAACGCTACATGACTGAAAACGGTCTGCTTAACGGGCAGCGTTGGGAAGACTTTAAGGCTGCTCAAACTCAACTATCCAGATCTACCCCCATAACAATACCGCCCGACTTGGAAAACGCAGTACAAAGAGGAACCGGTATACCCAATGTATTTGTTATGGGCTTTCAACTGCCTATATTCATTGACGATATACAGCCGCCTTTGGAAATCGGTCAGATAGTAATGTTCTCCATTTTGGCTTTGTTGATATTGTTACTTGCCTTCGGTCTTATAAAGAAAACCAAGGCAGACGAAATCACCGAAATCGAGCCGGAATTATCTGTGGAAGATATGTTGGTGAGCACTCAAATGGAAGAAGAAAAAGAAGAAGAAATGCGACTTGCGGAAATCAACCTTATTCAAGAATCACAGACCTTGCTGCAAATTGAGAAGTTTGTTCAAGACAAGCCGGAAGCGGTTGCATCGCTTCTTCGTAATTGGTTAAACGAAGAATGGGAGTGATTTAGTGGCTACTACCAATGTGACAGAGCTGACCGGTAGGGAAAAAGCGGCCATCCTTTTGATAACCCTGGGACCGGAACGATCCGCCGCTATTTTCAAACACCTTAAAGAAGAAGAAATAGAAAGCCTCACCTTGGAAATCGCCAACATCAGCTCCGTTATGCCGGAAACCAAGGAAGCGGTTTTGGAAGAATTTTATCAGATTTGCGTAGCCCAGCAATATATTGCCGAAGGCGGTATTGCCTATGCCAAGCAAATTCTTGAAAAAGCTTTGGGCGAAGCCAAGGCATTCGAAGTTATCAGTAAACTCACCGTTTCACTGCAAGTACGACCCTTTGATTTCATTAGAAAAACAGATGCAGGCCAAGTACTCAACTTTATTCAAAACGAACATCCTCAAACTATCGCTTTGATTTTGTCTTATTTACGTCCCAAACAGGCAGGCGAAGTTTTGTCGGCTCTGCCCATAGAAAAACAGGCTGACGTTGCCAGACGTATCGCTCTTATGGACAGAACATCACCGGACGTAATCAAGGAGGTAGAGAAGGCTTTGGAGAAGAAACTGTCATCTTTGATGATTGCGGACTATACCGCCGTGGGCGGCGTGGATTCTGTGGTAGATATCCTCAATTCCGTAGACAGAAGTACGGAAAAAAATATCATGGAAACCTTGGAAATGGAAGATGCCGAATTGGCAGACGAAGTCAAGAGAAAAATGTTCGTATTCGAAGATATTGTTATGCTTGACAACCGCTCCATTCAAACCGTTTTACGTCATGATATTGACAACAGAGAGCTTGCAATTGCTCTTAAAGGCTCCAGCGAAGAAGTTAAGAATTTAATCCTCTCCAACGTTTCAAAACGTCTTGCTTCCATGATTCAAGAGGATATGGACTTTATGGGTCCCATCCGCAGAACCGACGTGGAAGAAGCTCAACAAAAAATCGTCAATATTATTCGCAAGCTTCAAGATACAGGCGAAATTATTATTGCCCGTGGCGGTGGTGATGAAATAATTGTCTAGAATAATAAAGTCACCTTTTGTTTATATAGATATGGAAAACAGGGTTGAGTTGGAGGCTTTTATGCCACAAACTCAACAACCGGTCGAAGAATCGGAGGAAGATTTCGAAGGTTTCAAACCTATTTCCCTAACGGATTTTGCAGAAGTAGTAGAACCTGAACCCGAATCCGAACCGGAGCCTGAAATTTCTCCCGAAGAAATGGCGGAGGAAATCTTGGAAAGAGCAAGAGCCGAAGCCCGGGAAATAACTGACAGAGCCAACCTTGAAGCCCAACAGATTTACGATGTAAATATGCAAATGATTAACGAGAAGTCCAAGGAAATCCAAGCTCAAAGCCGTAATATAGGCAGAGAAGAAGGTTACAACGAAGGTCTTGCTCAAGCACAGGCAATAAAAGATGAAGCTGAAAACGTTCTTCAAAATGCCTATATACAGCGGGATGAACTCCTTGCTTCTGTTGAGCCTCAAATGGTTGATTTAGTTATAAATATTATAGGTAAATTGTTGCCGGATATTTCCGTATTAAACCCACAGGTTATACTTTGCCTGATAAAACAAGGCTTATCCGGTTCTTCCATAGCCGGAGAGGTTGTGGTTCATGTATCCAAGGACGATTATGACTATGTTGTGGAAAACAAAGAAACTGTCCTTATGATGTTGGATACCCAATCCAAGCTTGATATAGTTATGGATCTGTCCCTAAGTAAGTCGGATTGTATTATAGAAACGCCTTTCGGTAATATAGATTGCAGTTTGGACAGTCAATATTCGGAATTGGTAGATAATTTGCATTATATTCTCAATAACAGAATCAGCTTTAACTAACTACGACCGCAGGTGATGCCATGCAGGCAGTTGATTTAAAAAAATATTATGCCGTACTGCAAAAACCTTTCATAAAGAAGTTGGGCAGAGTGTCCCAGGTGGTGGGTCTTACCATAGAATCCATCGGACCGGACGTAAGCCTGGGTCACACCTGTTTGATTCGTGCCAACAAACACGCCGAGCCTATTTTGGCGGAGGTTGTGGGATTTAAAAACAATCATATACTGCTTATGCCCGTAGGCGAAATGCATGGGGTAGGACCGGGCAGTATAGTTGAGGCCTGTGAAAAGCCCATTATGATGAACATGAGTGAAGGGCTTTTGGGCAGGGTACTCAACGGTATGGGCGAACCCATAGACGGTTTGGGTCCCATACCTCAAGGCGAGGAATATCCCATAATAAATACTCCTCCGGATCCCTTGCAAAGAAACCGTATTACGGAGCCTATAGAATTGGGTATCAAGGCAATAGACGGCTTAATCACCCTTGGCAAAGGACAACGTGTGGGTATATTTGCCGGTTCCGGTGTTGGAAAAAGCACCCTAATGGGTATGATTGCCCGTAATACTAAAGCCGATATAAATGTAATAGGGTTAATAGGCGAACGTGGCAGAGAGGTTCGGGAGTTTTTGGAAAAGGACTTGGGAGAAGAGGGCTTAAAACGCTCGGTTGTGGTAATCGCAACCTCCGACCAACCGGCTCTTGTGCGTTTGAAGGCAGCAGAATTAACCACCGCCATTGGTGAATATTTCCGCAGCCGGGGCAAGGATGTTATCCTGCTTATGGACTCTTTAACCCGTTACGCCATGGCACAGCGTGAAGTCGGGCTTGCCGTAGGTGAGCCGCCTGTTTCCAGAGGATATACCCCTTCGGTTTTTTCCATGATACCCAAACTTTTGGAAAGAGCAGGTGCCTCAGAATCCGGCTCCATTACCGGGATTTACACGGTACTGGTTGACGGTGATGACCTAACCGAACCGGTTACGGATACTGCCAGAGGTACTTTGGACGGTCATATAGTCCTCTCTCGTAAACTGGCAAACCGCAACCACTTTCCCGCTATAGATGTTTTGGCAAGCATATCCCGTTTGATGAATGATATAGCCCAAAAGCCTCATAAGGCATCGGCAAATTTCATCAAGAAAAGCATGGCGGTTTATTCGGATGCAGAGGACTTAATTAATATCGGTGCCTATGTAAAAGGCTCCAATGCCGATATAGACGAGGCAATTGAAAAACACAGCCAAATTACCGATTTTCTTCAACAACAGGTAGACGAAAAAATAGATATGCAGACTACTTTGGAGCATATGTATTCCGTGTACGAGACAAGGAGTGAAAACCTTGGCTAAGTTTAAGTTTGAATTGCAAAACTTGTTACGTGTAAAAGAAAAGTTGGAAGATCAACGAAAGACTGAGTTTGGTCATGCTATTGCCTACAGAGAACAGCAACTGCAAATAAAACAGGAGCTGACGGACCAAAAACAGGACGAAATAAACAATTTCAGACAA
Source organism: uncultured Defluviitaleaceae bacterium (assembly GCA_964468805.1). Classification (GTDB taxonomy): domain Bacteria; phylum Bacillota; class Clostridia; order Lachnospirales; family WRBF01; genus CAYXWM01. The sequence continues at coordinate 23,668 of CAYXWM010000032.1, read as the reverse complement.
AGTTTGATTGAAAATATACAGCCCGAAAAAACAGCGGTTTACAACGATTATATTCAGGTATTGAAACAGCGTATCTCCAAGCAAGACGATATAATTATAGAAGCAAGAAAACAAACGGAATTAAAGCGTCAAGCTCTTGAATCGGCAATGAAGGAACATAAAATTTTCGGTAAGTTGCGTGAAAATCGCTTAAACGAGTTTAAGATTGAAGAATTGAAAACAGAGCAAAAGGAAACCGACGAAAGAGTAAGCTATAAGTATTCCAAAATTCGCAAGGGTTAAGTACACTAAAATTAACCCCATATATACCGGTTTTATTGAATATGCAATCAGTCTCATTTATATATATTTCAGTTTGTCCAAAAACTCCAACGACCAAGCTTAATCCCAAGCTAAGGTCTGTGGGATACCCCAAGGACTTAAACGGAGGCGGAGTATGGCAGTAGAAGCACCTCAACAAAATAATTTAAATACCCAACCGGCGGATGACAACACCACCCGGCTATCTTCCAAAGAAGCAAAAAGAGAATTGAAAGCCCAACGCAAAAGGGAGAAAAAGCCCGGCAAAGTGGGATTGATTATCTTGTTTGTGTTTTTATTTCTGGCGGTTGCCGCGGTAGTCACATGGATTTTCAATATTTTTGATTTAAGGGAACAGGTCTACATTCCCTTGTTGCGTAATGTACCCATAGTAAGCAACTTGTTGCCGTCCCCCGAAACCGCCGGTGCAGAACAAGTTTTGACACAAGAACAGCTTTTGGCAAAGGTTCAAGAACTTGAAACTCAACTGGATAAGTCCGACAAAGACTTAAAAGCGGCAAATGACAAAAACAAAGTGTTCACAGACGAATTGACACGTTTGCAAGCCATTGAGGAACAGCAATTGACCTTTAAGGCTGAAAAAGAGGCTTATGAGCGTGGCGTGGCAGAAAATGACCCCAATGCATTCGTTAAATTTTTTGAATCCGTATCACCCGAAACGGCGGAAAGTATTTATCGTGAAATTATCGGAACTGTTGAAGAAAACAAAAATTTGAAAAAATACGTTGCTACCTATCAGGGTATGGACGAAACCGCCGCCGCAAAGCTTTTGGAAGAATTGGTGACCACGGATATGGATCTGGTTGTTCTGATTTTAAAAAATATAGATAACAGGAAGACCTCCGCTATTCTTGCGGCAATGACTCCTGCCAATGCGGCAAGGATTACTAAGCGTATGGCACCTTAGGGTTTGTATGATATACCCGGGATTACTCGGTATTTCCTTCACACCCCGGAACAACAATAATACCGGCTCTTTTTGGGAATCGGTAAAATTAAATGAAAGGGGGACTGAAATGAACGTAGACTTGAGTGCGTATTTAAAACAAAGGGCTGTCAATGACAGGCAAGTATCCGGAGACGCTCGTTCCGCCGCCGGTAACTTTACGGATTTCTTTGAAAAGGCAGAAACTAAGGTGCAATCCGATAATTCAAATGACCGTAAGGAAAACTTGGCGAAAAAATCCGAATCTGCGGAAAGACATGCAAAACGCCATTCGGACAAAGCCGACAACAAGGCAACCAAATACAACTCCGGCAAATCAAAGGAACATCTTAAATCCGTAAGCAAAAATTCTAACGGATATAAGCCCAACAACGGTGTTTCCGAAGAAACAACCGAGGAAAACACTGTCAGCCAAACCGGAGAAGTTGCTGATAAGGACAGAGTGACCGCTCATACAGAGGAAAGTGTTGCGGAAAATGATTCCTTAGATGCTGCCGAGGAAAAATTGCTGAAAAAGCTGGCGGAAATTTTGCAGATGCCTGTTGATGAACTGAGGCAAATACTTGCAGCCTTGAATTTAACTCCGGCAGACCTTACAAACAAGGTAAACTTAAACCTTCTGATGCAAAAGGTATTTGATGTTTCTCAAGTTTCTCAACTGCTGAATGTTGAAAACATAAGTCAAATTTACCGTGACGTTGAAAAGGCTCTGGAGGAATTTGCGGAAACTGCGTTAAAAGACTTAACTCAAGCTTTACAGGCTAAAGAATCCGCCGAAACTGCAGCCCAAACCTCACAAACCCAAGAAATGCCCGTAAAAACGGAAGTTTCGGTTAATGCCAATCCTATTGTTGAAAATAAGGTTGCAAATACCGATGTTTCAGACAAACCGGTTGTTTCCCAAGAAGCAACCCTACCGGAGAATCCGGCACCTGCTGTGGGGCATAACAGCCAAAGCGGCGGTCATACAGGCAACGAATCGGGAAATTCTGGCAACGAAAGCAATACCGGAATTCCTGTTACCGAAACCCAAAATACAAACGCTGCTCCCATGACACTTAATCAAACGGCAGAGAAAGCGTTCGCCGAGCATTTGGAAAAGGCAAAACTTCCCTTTGATGTGGAACCCAAGGAAATCCTCAATCAAATCCACGATAAAATAAAGGTTGATGTAAGAGGAAGTCTATCCGAAATTCGGGTTAATTTAAAACCGGAGCAACTGGGCGACGTTACCTTGAAAATTGCCACTCAAAACGGCATTATAACCGCTCAATTTGTGGCTGAGAATCAACGTGTAAAAGAAATAATCGAGTCAAACTTTAACCAATTGAAAGATGTACTGAAAGAACAAGGTATAGAAATACACAACCTGTCCGTTTCCGTAGGTCAAGACAAGGCAAATGAACAAGCAAACGAGTTCAAGAGAAATGCCCAAGCTTTTGACAGGCGTAATTCCGTTAAGTCAGCACAATCCGTTGAAATTCCGGAGGAAGCCGTTGCGGAAATCGCCCAAGACAGCAGTGTAAATTATCTTGCATAATATACCCGGAGGTGAAATATGGCAGACAAAGTTTCCGGCGGGAACTGGTATGACTGGGAAGCCGGCAAAAAGGCGGCTGAAGCCAGATCAAATACCACGGAAAAATTTCGTGAACATAAAGACAGCCTGGATAAGGACGCGTTTTTACAACTGCTTATTACCCAATTGCAATACCAAGACCCTTTGAATCCGGTAGAGGATAAAGAATTTGTAGGCCAGATGGCACAATTTTCAGCTTTGGAGCAAATGCAAAACCTTAACAAAACAAGCACCAAAGGTCAGGCTTTCTCCATGATAGGCAGAATTGTAGAAGGCTTGAAATTTAACGAGGATAACGGCGAATACGAAGAAATAGTCGGTCGTGTGGATTCGGTAGAGATTAAAAACAAAGGTACTTTCCTGATAATAGGTGATCAAGAGTTATCAGTGGATGACGTGAAAAATGTTTATACAGACCAAACTTCATACCAATTAAGCAATCTTAACAACAGCTTTATGACCTCTCAAAACCTCTCCTTAATCGGTAAAACGGTTCAAGCTATCATCAAAGACGGCGAAAATCTGGAATACGTAGAAGGTAAGGTTGATTACGTTAAATTCGTTAAATTGGGTAATGACGACGTTCCCGTTCTTGTCGTTGGCGACAAGGAAGTTTTCGGTTCAGAAATTGTAACCGTTTCAGATAAGGCTATGCTGCTTACCAAGAAGATTTCTTATTATTGGGTAGACGGCGATGAATTACAATTAATCGAGGATGCCGAAATTAACGGCGTAAAAATTTCTGCCGACAAGCCCTTCCTGCAAATAGGCAACCACGAAGTTATGATTGATAAAATCAACTACGTTACAGAAGCGTTGGCTTTGGTAGGCAAAAACATATCCCATGAATTGGCTTCGGGCAAGGTGGATGGTGTGCTTATACGCGACGGAGTTACCTACTTGAAGGTAGGCAATAAGGAAATTTCCTATTCAATCTACAGAGGTATCAAAGAAAATGGTTCGGAAGAAACCAAAGAAGACGATACGGAATAATTAAGGAATAAGGCTACAGGCAGGTGAGATTATGAAGATACTTCACAACAATTTAATAAAACCGGACGTTACCGGTCAAGACAGACTTGATACCCAAAGGCAAGGTACGCCCAATTTCAAAGAGGTTCTGTCCGAGAGTATCTCCAAGCAGCAACCGCTGCAATTTTCCAAACATGCCGGTTTACGCCTTAATTCCCGTAACATCAACCTGACCAAGGAGCAACTCAGTCGTGTTGAAGACGGTATTACGGCGGCAAGAGCAAAGGGCATAAGAGACTCTTTGGTGCTTGTGGACAATATTGCTTTGGTTGTAAACGTAAAGAGCAAAACCGTAATTACTGCCATGGGAAACTCCAAAGAGCAGGTTTATACAAATATTGACGGAGCGGTTATAGTTTAGCCGGACCTTGAAACCAAGCCCATGGGGCAAAGGAGGCTCATTGTTGCGGACGGACTGCCGCAACAGCCGCTCCCGGGGGTAATTCCAAAAACCGGTATTGGTGCCGGGATGGATTATTTACCGTATTTTAGATTAAAGCTTAAATTTTTGCATAAAATAATCCGGTAATCACCGGTTAATCGAATATTTTATTCCGTTACAGATAAACCGCAATAATTGACCCGGAAGTAAATTCAAGAAACAAACTCTACAAGGGGGTAATCATTATGATGCGTTCCATGTTTTCCGGTGTATCCGGCTTAAGGGTACATCAAACCAAAATGGACGTTATTGCCAATAATATTTCCAACGTAAATACCGTGGGCTTTAAATCAAGCCGCGTTACATTTAATGAAGTTTACAGCCAAACCCTTACCGGTGCGGCTGCCGCAAACCCCGTAACCGGTCGCGGCGGTACCAACCCCATGCAAATCGGTCTGGGCGTATCCGTTGCTTCTATAGACAAGGTAATGACAGGCGGTGCCTCTCAACGTACGGACAGAGCCTTAGACCTTATGATTTCCGGTGACGGTTTCTTTATCGTAGGAGATGAATCCGGCAATTATTTCACTCGTGCCGGGGCTTTCGATTTTGACCTCCAGGGAAATTTGGTAACATCCGGCGGTCTTAAGGTTATGGGTTGGGAAGCTGTTCCTGATCCATCCAATCCGGGGCAAAACAAAATAGAATCGGGCAGTGTTAAGCCCATTACAATCAGTGACGGAAATGAGTCTATCATTGCTAAAGCCACAACATCCATTAAGTTCGAAGATAACTTAAATGCCACAACCAAACCGGTACATGAAACCACCATTGCATTTTTCGACACCATAGGCAACAAATATACCGTGGACGTAAAGTTTAGCTTCAATAAAGCAACTTCCAACTGGACTTATTCCATGGGAGATAGAGCATATGTCAACGGCGACAAAAAGAATCCGGTGGGAATAACCGTAACTCCTCCGGCGGCAGGTGCGGCTCAATATACCCCGGTTGCTATTACGTTTAACGCTTTAAATAAAGACACATTACCTGCAAATATAGCTTGGAATGACTTTACAAATGCTCCTTTGGAGTTCGGCACAGATGCCAAACTGGTCACCAATCCTACAGCAACACCCACAACAGCCCCTGCAATGAAGCCCTTATTGCTAAAAATTACGGCACCTGCGGGTATTCTAAGCCCCAGAGCGGAATTCGGCGGAGCTTACTTGCCTCCCGGAGCCGCTGCCGGTACAGCACCTACGACCAATATCGTTGCAGTTAATTTCGGCAGCTTAACTCAATTTGGTCAATACTCCGCAAATGCAACCTCTACCGCCCAGGACGGTAACGCTGCCGGTAATCTTATAGGAATTTCCGTTGACCCAGCCGGTAAAATAACCGGTCGTTACTCCAACGGTCAAACAAAGGTTTTGGCACAAATCCCCGTTGCCAAATTCCCCAACCCGGCAGGTCTGGAAAAGGTAGGCGACAATCTTTACATTGCCACCCAAAACTCCGGCGATTTTGATGGTGAAGGCGTGGAAGTGCAATCAGGCGGAGGTAAAATGATGGGCGGTACTTTGGAAATGTCCAACGTTGACCTGTCCAACGAGTTTACTGAAATGATTACAACTCAACGTGGTTTCCAAGCAAACTCCAGAATTATTACAACCTCCGATGAAATGTTACAAGAACTGGTTAACCTTAAACGATAATTGAAACCTGAAATATATTTTACTACCCACACAGTACCTTCATAATTTTTAATATAATTTGAAACTGTTCGCCGGAAACCTTTTCGGGCTTCCGGTGAATTTTATAAAATAAACTCCGTAATAAGTTGAATTTATTTCTTTCCGTCATACCCTGTCCGTTAAGGAGGTACTATGATTTATATAACGAAATTAAACGACAAAGAAACTGTTATCAACTGCGATTTAATCGAACTGATAGAAGCAACTCCGGACACGACAATTACATTGACCACCGGGCGTAAAATTATTGCCAAGGAGTCAATTGAAGAAATTATAGATAGAATTTCGGAATATAAGAAAAGGATATTTGCAAAATGAGTAAACATAAGATTAAGTTGGAATGATATTCTATCAAATACTAAGAATACCAAAAGACGGTTGCTTCCTCTTATTGCGAATGCAACATAATACCGGCCCTTTTTACATGGTCAGATACCGGCAAAGCTATGGTACTTTATCTGAACTTAATTAAGGGTAGGTATAAAAAACCGGAAAATAAAGTAAGGGGGAATATCCTTGGACTTAGGTTCAGTTTTAGGTTTTGTATCGGGCGTTTTCTTTGTAATTACGTCTATATTGCTGGCTGTAAAAATGGATGTAGGTGTTGCGGTTAAAGCGTTTATTGACTATCCGTCTATTATGATAGTTTTTGGCGGTACCATTGCCACAACAATGATAGCAAACTCACTGGCGACAGTTGTTACCTCATTAAAAGCCATGGGCAAAATTTTTAAGCCACCCAAAGTAGACCCCACACAAGCCATATCAAAAATAATATCTCTTGCAAACACAGCACGTAAAGAAGGTATCCTTGCCTTGGAAGAAGCAACCAAAACCATGGATGACTCCTTCCTTCAAAAAGGTATTATGCTTATCGTAGACGGTACAGATCCGGAACTGGTAAGAAACATTTTGGAAACGGAGATTGTCTATATCGAAGGACGCCACGGTAAGGTCAGAGGTGTTTGGGAATTTATCGGTGCTATTGCTCCTGCCTTCGGTATGATAGGTACTCTTATCGGGCTTATAGTTATGCTTCAGAATATGTCCGATCCCGGCTCTCTGGGCCCCTCAATGGCGGTTGCTTTGATTACAACGTTTTACGGTTCATTAATTGCAAACTTCGTTGCCATTCCCGTTGCCAATAAGATGAAAATATTCTCCGGGGACGAAATGTTGATGAAAGAAGTATTAATCGAAGGTATGCTTTCTATCCAAGCCGGCGAAAACCCAAGGATTATCGAAGAAAAATTAAAAGCCTTCTTATCCCCGAACTTAAGAGAAACCGGCAGCGACCGTGACAGAGAATAATGTTATTGGTAAAGCAATTACTTCAAATAATCAACGGTGGTGAAACTGATGGCAAAACGTAAAGAGGAAGCACCTCCTGCGGGAGCACCGGCGTGGATGAGTACCTACGGAGATATGGTTACATTGTTGCTGTGCTTTTTCGTATTGCTCTTTGCCATGTCAACCATAGACGTGGCAAAATTCCAAGCCTTGGCGGCCGGTGCTCAGGGAACGCCTACCATCATAGAAGGCGGAGCCAGAGACAGCATTGCCGACTTATTGGGAAGCGGAATCATGGAAATGCCCCGTATAGACACAAGCATCAACCAAAGCAGAGAAAAGGCAAAACAGGCTCAGGAAGAACTGAAACAAATGGCGTCCCAATTTAAAACCTATTTTGCTCAAAATCAACAGGCAAGCCAGATAGAGGTTAAAGTTGCCGACGAATCAATTGTAATAAGTTTTCCCGACGGTGTCCTGTTTGACGTGGGTAAGGCTCAACTGCGACCCGAGGCTTTGGGTGTGTTGGATATAGTGGCAGGCGAAATAGGAAATTATCCGGATAACGACGTAGTAATTGAAGGTCATACGGATAATCTTCCCATTAACACGGTGCAATTTCCAAGTAACTGGGATTTATCCTCTGCCAGAGCAATTTCCGTAGGCAAGTACTTTATAAATCAAAAGGGTATAGACCCTGTGAGGATTTCTGCTGTGGGACGCGGTGAATATCAACCCGTAGATACCAATACAACTCCCGAAGGCAGGGCAAGAAATCGTAGGGTTGAAATTAAAGTAAAAAGCAGGTATTATTCTACTAACGGAATTTAATATAAATTTTAAAATATTATTGCTTATCTTATTAAAAACTTGAAATTCATTATATTTTGCGGACAAGGGATTGCCCAACAGCATAGAATAATAAGTACAGGCGTATGCCGACATATTTTGCTGTTTTTCGGCTAAATTTTCGTAATAAACAATGAGTGTTCAAGATTAAACCTATTTTGCAAAAATGCCGGTGTGCAATTTGACCGTATTTGTAGCTTGGTTTATTATCATTGAGAGCAAGATTGTTTTAATAAGCTTCTTTTAAAACCAATTGCCGGGTTTATAAGGACACCCGGGTTTTGCTTATAACCCGCAGAAAAGGGGAGAAAAGAGAATTATGGAAACCGGAAAGACCGGAAACAACAAAACAATGATGATAATTATAATCGCTCTGCTGGTTTTGTTATTGGGGGCGATTGCAACCGTATCATTTTTATTTCTTAACGCTATGGGTGGCCAAAAGCAACAGGAGGGGCCTGTTTTTCCCCAGACCACAACCCTAAAACCCGAACAAATCGATATTATCCCTCTTGAGGGCGTTATAAACACTAACCTTGCAGTGGACCAAGACGGTTTGGAACACATTATAAGAGTGGGTATTCAGCTTGGCGTCAACAATACTCAAAAAGAGGAAAGTACAAAGTTTGTGGATTTGCTCAAAGCAAAGGAAGTTATCATTCGTAATTCAGCTTTAAGCGTTATACGAAGCAAGACCTACTCCCAAATGAACCGTCCTGACGGACCCTCCGTTTTGAGAGACGATCTTTTATCCGAATTACAGGATATATTCCAAAACAATCTTTTGGTAGACGTATATATCGATGATTTTATAGTTCAATAACATAATAACGACAGACAAATATTTGGGGAATCGGGGCTTTTAGCCCCGGCCCTATACTAAGCTATCCCTCAAGGGTTGTAGGTGGTGAGAAAATGGGCGAGATTTTATCTCAGGCAGAGATAGATAAGCTGTTAAGCGACTTATCCAGCGGAAACACGCAAGACATTATATTGGAAGCAAAGCCGAAAGGCAACGTTGTTCGAGAATATGACTTTGCAAAGCCGTCAAAGTTCAACAAAGAGCAATTGCGTACCTTAGAGATTATCTTCGATAACTATGCAAGGTTGCTCTCATCCTTTTTAACCGCATATTTGAGAACTTCGTGCAATATTGAAATTTCCACTGCCGAGCAAATAACCTACAAAGAATTTGACAATGCAATGGTCAACCCGGTTATTTTGGCCGTTGTGGAGTATAAACCCCTTAAAGGCTCCATACTGCTTGAAATGTCCACTAACATAGGTTATTCTATTATAGACAGAATCCTCGGCGGACCCGGCGTGTCCATGAAAAAGATTCGGGATTTTTCCGAAATAGAGAAAATTCTTTTGGACAGGGTAGTTTCCCAAATGATAGGCTATTTGGTAGAACCTTGGGAAAATGTGGTCCTTTTACAACCGACCTTGGAAAAAATCGAAACCAATTCTCAATTCGCTCAAATTATTTCTCCCAACGAAATGATAGTTTTGGTTTCATTAAACATAAAAATAGGCAGTTCCGAAGGGTACTTAAATTTCTGCTTACCGCACTTTGTTTTGGAACCCATTATGGAACGCTTGAACACAAAATTCTGGTTCGCTCAAATCGAACAGGACGACGACGAAAATTATCAATTGGATCTTGAGAAGCAACTTGAAAAAGCTCTTGTTCCCGTTTCGGTGGTTATAGGTAAAACCAACATTACGGTAAATGACTTTATCAATCTTCAAGTTGGTGATATAATTCCTCTTGATTCCTATATATCAACAGATTTAAATGTAATGGTAGGCAGTCTCAATAAATTTCATGGAAAACCGGGCATTAGCAGAGGAAAAATGGCGGTTTCCATTACATCGTTGGCAGGGAAGGAGGAATAAAATGCTATGGGCGACATGCTTTCTCAAGAGGAAATAAATGCTTTGTTAGGTGAAGCGTTTACAGGCAGTGATGACAATACCGCTGCAAATACGGATTCGTCTCCCGCAGGAAATTTAGACGACGCACTATCCTTGGAAGAAAAGGATATCCTGGGGGAAATTGGTAATATAAGCATGGGGACTTCCGCAACTACCCTCTTTGCTTTGCTGGGACACAGAGTCTCCATTACCACTCCTCGAGTTTTGATTTTTACCTGGGAACAACTTGCTCAAAGTTATGACAGACCTTGCGTAGGTATCCGTGTAGATTATAAAGAAGGCCTCAAAGGCTCTAATATTTTAATTTTAAAACGCCACGACGTTAAAGTCATATCCAACCTTATGATGGGTGGTGACGGTGATGTCGGAGACGATGAAAACCTGTCCGAGATAGATATGAGTGCTATCGGTGAAGCCATGAACCAAATGGTTGGCTCATCTGCCACCTCAATTTCTTCTTTGGTCAAACAAAAAATAGATATAGATACGCCGCATCCTTTTGAATTGAACTTTCCGGATGATGAATCGCTTAGAGACATAGAATTTAAAAAGGACGATATCCTGGCTTGTATCACGTTCAGAATGACGATAGGCACCTTGATAGACAGCGAAATTATGCAAGTTCTGCCCGTTCAGTTTGCTAAAGAAATTGTAAGCAAATTAATGGACGATATGATGAAGGAACAAGAAAAGACTTCATTGCCCAAGTTAGCGGCTGAAATAGAGGTGCCCAAAATGGAAGTTCAACAACCCCAACCGGCTCCGGTGCAAGCTCCTCCGCAACAACCTCAAATGATGTATGAGCAGCCGCCGGTTGTACCTCAACAACAATATCAACAACCGCCTTATCCTCAACAGCAGTATCAGCAACCCCAACCTATGTATCAACAACCGGCTTATCAACCGTATCCGCAGCAACCTATGTATCCGCCGCCGCAAAACGTTAATGTACAGCCGGTACAGTTCCAAAACTTTGACATTAGTTCTGTAGCCCAACAAAAAGAAAATATCGAAATCATAATGGACGTTCCGTTGGAAGTTTCGGTAGAATTGGGAAGAACTCACAAGAAAATCAAAGATATATTGGAATTTACCCCCGGTACTATTATCGAACTGGATAAAGTGGCCGGTGAACCCATAGACATTCTTGTAAACGGTAAATTCGTTGCCAAGGGCGAAGTTGTTGTAATCGATGAAAACTTCGGTATCAGAATAACGGATATTATCAGTGTTGAGCAAAGAATATAAATATAAGCAGTATTACAACGGAGTTTATCCCTAATCTTTTGGGATATGGGGATAACTCTGCTGCCCGTAAATGACAGTTACTTAAACTTATTTATGTAGATTTGATGACTAATCTGTTTAACAAAACTACATAATTGCAAATTTTATTTCAGGGAAAAATTAACAAAATGTTTTTTACGGTATAGTATTGAAAATTAATGCATGATTTGCTTTATTAAATATACCAAACCTCTTTAAATTTTTACCAAAAAATATATTGTAGTGCAAGTCAGCTATTGACCAAATCCGGATTTAGCTATATATTTAATAGGTTAATAGAATTAATTGCCAAATATAAAAATATTATAGTATAATTTTTATTAAGCAACAAAACCGGTTGGGATAATCTTAGATTATAAGAGTCTCCCTTATATACTTAATTTCACAAGGAACAGTAAAAATTAAGTATAGCCTTAGAGCGGGCAAGCGGAACACCGGCTAACTTAACCGGTTTGATTATGTGATAATTCAATAATCTCCCGGTATTTTTTTAAAGAATGCTTTGGAAAAACAAAGTAAGAGGAGTGGAATAAAATGTCAGATAAAACTATTCTTTTGGTTGACGACGCAGCATTTATGCGTATGATGTTAAAAGACATTCTTACCAAAAACGGCTATAACGTTGTTGGTGAAGCCGAAAACGGCCTCAAAGCCATTGAAAAGTATAAAGAACTTAAACCCGGTCTGGTAATTTTGGATATAACTATGCCCGAAATGGACGGAATCCAGGCGGCTAAGGGAATCAAAGCGGTGGATCCCAACGCAGTTATCGTTATGTGTTCCGCTATGGGTCAACAGGCTATGGTTATCGAATCAATCCAAGCCGGTGCCAGAGACTTTATCGTTAAGCCTTTCCAACCCGACCGCGTTATAGAGGCGGTACAAAAAGTAATAGGTTAACATATGTTGTTTTTATTATCGGTGGTTACCAATCCCCCGGATGTTCCCGTAACGAACAATTTTGCTTTTATAGGGCAATTGTTTTCAACGGCACTTGCGTTTGTTTTTGTGCTGATTTTGGCTTATTATTCCACCAAGTGGATTGCTTCTTCTACAAGGGTTGTCCGACAGGCTAAGGGTAACATAAAGGTTTTGGAATCCGTTAGCCTGGGGTTTCAATCCTCGGTTCAGCTTGTTAAAGCGGCAGACAAGTACATTTTATTGGGAGTAACCAAAGAAAAAATAACTTTTTTGACAGAAGTCTCGCCGGACGACCTTGTAACCGGTGAACCTGTGCAGTCAAATCCTTTTGAAAAATATCTCAACCGATTGCTGCCAAAGAAAAAAGACTCTTGATGGAGTGTAATTCATGAAAAAAATTCTGTTTCTTTGTTTGCTTGCATTAACGGTGGTTTTAACGGGCGTTACGGTATTTGCCGCAGAAACGACCCTGCCTACTATGGGCATAAACGTGGGCTCTTCGGATAACCCCACTGACGTTGTCAATACCTTGCAAATAATATTTCTTTTAGCTCTTATTACGCTCCTACCCTCATTACTCATAGTTTTAACGTGCTTTACCCGTATAATCATAGTAATGCACTTTTTACGATCGGCATTGGGAACTCAGCAAATGCCGCCCAATCAAATTTTGATAGGCTTATCTTTGTTTTTGACGCTGTTTTTGATGGGTCCTACCTTGCAAACCATAAACGATAAGGCATTGGCTCCTTATTCCGCCGGGCAGATAAGCCAACAGGAGGCCATGACCAACGCCATGGAGCCTATACGGGGATTTATGTTGAAGCAGGTAAATAACAAGGATTTGGCTTTGTTTGTGGAGCTTTCGGGAGAAAGCCTTTCCGTTAACGACCCTATACCGACAAGGGTGCTTATTCCGGCTTATATATTGGGCGAACTGACAAAGGGCTTTCAAATAGGCTTTATTTTGTTTTTGCCCTTTATAGTTATAGATATGATAGTTGCCTCGGTTCTCATGGCAATGGGTATGATGATGTTGCCGCCGGCAATGATTTCGCTGCCCTTTAAAATCTTGCTGTTTGTTATGGTAGACGGTTGGAGTTTGGTAATCGAGAACCTGATTAAAACTTTCAAAATGGTTTAACCTACCGGGAGAAAGCTTTACTCATTACAAAACAATCACAGTTGCGGTTTTGCACCGTTAACATTGTCCTTCGGAAAAGAGCGATGCTATGAATCAAGATACCATTATCAGTCTTGTGCAGGAAAGCTTGATTACCGTAATTGTGGTCTCGGCTCCTCCTTTGCTTATGGGTTTGATTGTGGGTGTTATCGTCAGTATCTTTCAAACGGTTACATCTATCCAAGAGCCCACCCTTGCCTTTGTTCCCAAAATCGTTGCGGTGCTTGTATCCTTAATGATATTCGGTGCATTTATGCTTTCTAATTTGCAACAATTTATTATAAATCTCTTTAGCAAAATGCAAGACTTTATTATCCCTTAATATTTATTAAGCTATAAATGTATTATATAATTTGCCCTTCGAACACTAAAAAATACGAGGTTACCCATGGAAGCACTTGCCGACCAATCATTGATTGCCTTTTATAACAATATAGACCTGCTGTTGTTGATAGCCGTAAGGATATTTGGCATATTAATGATAATTCCCGTGCTTTCCGGTGAATATATACCCACTATGGGTAAAGTAGCCCTGTCTGTAGCCATAGCCTTCCTGCTCCTTACTTCGGGCACGGTTACCCAAGTAAATTACGACAACAATGTAGCAGGATACATTATTCTTCTGGCGAAAGAGTTTTTGGTGGGTTTTACCATAGGTGTGGTTGTATACCTAATGTTCTCGGTTGCGTATTTTATCGGGCAACTTATAGATTATCAAATCGGTTTTTCAATGGTTTCCGTATTCGACCCTATTATGCAAATCCAAGTGCCTATTGCGGGTAATCTTTTGTATTTGTTGATGGGGATTTTTTTAATCCAAGCAGGCGGTCTGTATGCCTTTATTTCAGCTATATTCTACAGCTACAAAGTTCTGCCTCCGGGTACGGCACAGATTATAGGAAATGGCAATGTGGTTTATTATATAATTACCGTAATTACAAGCTATTTTGTTATCGGTGTACAAGTTGCCCTGCCTTTGGTGGGCACGGTGCTTATTATAGATATAGCCTTGGGCTTGCTAATTAAGGCTGTACCCCAGATGAATATTTTCGTTGTTGGTATGCCTTTGAAGCTGTTTATCGGGCTAATTGTTTTTTATCTGATAATGCCCATATTTTATGATGTTTACAATATTTTGTTCAACGAGTCATACAGTGCAGTTGTTAATATTATTAAGGGAATGGTTCCATGATTTGTCCGACCGGGGATAAAGACCGTCTTTTTCTTATACCCATTAACCTAAGCTTCTTCGACGAAGGCGAAAAGACGGAACAACCTACCGCCAGAAAGCGGGAAAAGGCCCGTGAAGAAGGTCAAGTTGCAAAAAGCCCGGAAGTCACCACGGCATTATTGTTTTTAGCCATGTTTTTCGGGCTAAAACTGTTTGCGGAAATGATGTTTAACAGCATGAAGTCTGTTTTTCATTTAAATTTCACCATGGTGGCTGATATAGACAATGTTTTCAACTTAAAATACATGTCCGATTATATAGTCTTTTTGTTTGCACAGGTTTTGCTTATAGCACTACCTGTTTTTGCCATTTCAATGGGAATAAGCGTTTTTAGCAATCTTGTCCAGGTGGGCTGGAAAATTACGCCCAAGGCCTTAAAACCCAAGTTCTCCAAAATAAACCCCTTAAAAGGCTTTAAACGGCTTTTTTCCATGAGAATTTTGGTTGATTTGGTTAAGGCTATTTTAAAATTCACTATTATAATAGCAGCTATCTACTTTATGATAGAGTCCGAGGTTCGGTATATACCCCAACTGGCGTTTATGGGTTTAATGCCGGCTGTAGTTTATTTGGGCGATCTTATAGTGAGGCTTGGTCTTAACGTTGGTATTCTCTTCCTGATAATTGCGTTGCTGGACGTAATGTACACCCGTTTTCGCCATACCAAGGACCTTCGTATGTCCAAACAGGAAATTAAAGAGGAATATAAATCCATCGAAGGTAACCCCCAAATCAAGGGCAAAATTAAACAGCGTATGCGTGAAATGTCCCAAAAGCGTATGATGCAACAGGTTCCCAACGCCGACGTTATCATCACCAACCCCACTCATTACGCCGTAGCCCTTAAATACGACAAAGAAGTCTCCGACGCTCCCTATGTAGTCGCAAAAGGCGTAGATAACATTGCCAAAAAAATTCGCGAAACTGCAAAAGAACACAATGTGGAAATAGTTGAAAACGTCCAACTGGCACGTACCCTCTATTCAACTGTCGAAATCGGTGGTATAATACCACCTGAATTATATCAAGCCGTAGCCGAAATACTTGCTTTCGTATATAAACTCAAAGGCGGTTTGAATTAAGAAAAAAATGACAAACCTGTAATCATAAAATATTAAATTATAAAGTCTTTTTTAAGTGAGTTTGAGGGAAGCTTTTTCTTCAGAAAAAGTTTCCCTCAAGGTCTGCTTTTTATCATTACCCACACACAGAAGACTATGGAGGATAAAATGGATCGGTTGGACAAAATTCGCAACTTTTGCATAATTGCACATATAGACCACGGAAAATCAACCCTGGCGGACAGATTAATTCAGCAGGCAGGTCTGCTGACCGAACGTGAAATGCAGGACCAGGTCTTGGACAATATGGACCTGGAGCGTGAAAGAGGCATCACCATAAAGGCACAGGCGGTACGCCTGGTCTACAACCACAACGGCGAAGAATACATTTTAAATTTAATAGATACACCGGGACACGTTGACTTTAACTACGAAGTAAGCCGCAGCTTGGCGGCCTGTGAAGGTGCCATCTTGGTTGTGGATGCCGCTCAGGGCGTGGAAGCACAAACCTTGGCTAACGTTTACCTTGCCATAGAAAGCGGTTTGGAGGTTGTGCCGGTAATAAACAAAATCGACCTACCATCAGCCAACACCGAAGCCGTAATAGCCCAAATCGAGGATATTATCGGAATCCCGGCTGAAGATGCACCTCGTATCTCCGCCAAATCCGGCTTAAACGTAGAACAGGTTTTTGAGCATATCATTAACGGAATTCCAAGCCCCAAAGGCGATATAGAAGCACCTTTAAAAGCCTTAATCTTTGACTCCTTTTACGATGTATACAGAGGCGTTATAGTATTTATCCGTGTAATTGACGGCTCTATAAAAAAAGGCGACGAAATCCTCTTTATGGCTACGGATAAACGCTTTACCGTAGTTGAAGTAGGCGTTTTCGGTCCGGGCCAATTTATACCCTGTGCGGAACTGGCGGCAGGCGAAGTAGGTTATATTACCGCCAGCATCAAAAACGTTAGAGACACTGCCGTTGGCGATACCGTAACTTCCGCAAAAAATCCCGCAACTCAAGCTCTTCCGGGTTATAAAAAGGTAACCCCCATGGTATTTTGCGGTCTGTTCCCGGCTGACGGCTCTCGTTACCAAGACTTACGAGAAGCTCTTGAAAAACTCCAATTAAACGATGCGGCACTTTTCTTCGAGCCGGAAACCTCCGTTGCCTTGGGCTTTGGTTTCAGATGCGGATTTTTGGGCCTGCTTCACTTGGAAATAGTCCAAGAACGCTTGGAACGGGAATATAACCTGGACTTGGTAACCACCGCACCCAGCGTTATTTATAAAATCTACTTAACCGACGGCAGCGAAATAACCCTTACCAACCCCAGCGATATGCCCGATCCTACAAAAATCGACCATATCGACGAACCCATGGTTAAGGCTGAAATTATTTTGCCCTCTACTTATATAGGCGTAATTATGGAGCTTTGCCAAGAACGCCGCGGCGAATATAAGAGCATGGATTATTTGGAAGAAACCCGTGCCAGATTAACCTATCATCTGCCCCTGAATGAGGTTATTTACGACTTCTTCGATGCCTTAAAAAGCCGCAGTCGAGGTTATGCTTCATTTGACTACGAATTGCTGGGATACTGTGAATCAGACTTGGTGAAGCTGGATATTTTGGTTAACCATGAAGCCGTAGACGCTTTATCCTTTATAGTTCACCGTTCCACAGCCTATGACAGAGGTCGTAAAATGGCTGATAAATTGAAAAAAGAAATCCCACGCCACCAATTTGAAATCCCCATACAAGCCGCCATAGGCAACAAAATAATCGCCCGTGAAACTGTAAACGCCTTACGTAAGGACGTTTTGGCTAAATGTTACGGCGGTGACGTTTCCAGAAAACGTAAACTTCTTGAGAAACAAAAAGAAGGTAAAAAACGCATGAGATCCATAGGCAGCGTGGAAGTTCCCCAATCCGCATTTATGAGCGTGCTTAAATTAGAGGAAGATTAATATGAAGGGGATTTATATTCACATACCGTTTTGCAAGTCAAAGTGCAAATACTGTGACTTTACCTCTTTTGACAATAAATCGAATTTTATGGAGCAATACAAAAATGCTCTTGTTGCCGAAATGAACCTGTTGGAACCTACCCCGGTTTCAACGGTTTTTGTTGGTGGCGGTACTCCCACGGTCATGCCGCCGGAATATCTGGCAGAAATATTAAGCAAAGTCCCGATAAACTCGGATACGGAATTTACCGTGGAAGCCAACCCCGGAACACTTACCCGGGAAATGCTTTCGGCACTTCGAGAATCAGGAGTTAATCGTATCAGTATGGGACTGCAAGCCTGGCAAAATCATCATTTAAAACGCCTGGGACGTATACATGACCAAGATACTTTCTGGGATAATTACAAAAACACGGCAGAATCCGGCATAGATAATATTAATGTGGATTTAATGTTCGGCTTGCCTTATCAAACCATGGAAGAATGGAAAGAAACCCTGCATAATACGGTTTCTCTAAATCCCCAACCAAAGCATATCAGCGTTTATGGGCTGACCCTTGAAGAAGGTACGAATTTTTATATTAACCGGGACAAGCTGGAGTTTCCCCATGAAGACACAGAACGGGAAATGTATGCATATGCTCGTGATTTTCTGCAAGAGCATGGCTATGAACATTACGAAATTTCAAATTTCGCAAAAAAAGGCTATGAATCGAGACATAACTGCATATATTGGGAATGTGACGAGTATCTGGGCTTGGGAACAGACGCCCATTCTTATTATCAAGGAAAACGTTTTCGCAATACCCGTGACTTGGAACTTTATATCCGTGCAAACGGCTCCCCGGAATTAATACGCAGAGATATTACCGATGTAAGCAAAAGGGAAGCCATGGAAGAATTTATGTTTCTGGGTTTACGTATGATTAAGGGAATTGATGCGAATAATTTTAATAAGCGATTTGGCGTTGATATTTACAATATATACGGAAAACAAATAGATGATTTAACCTCAAAAGGTCTGCTAAAATCCCAAGATAACCGCATATTCTTAGACAAAAACGCAATCGACATATCCAACAGAGTATTTGCAGAATTTATCATAAAAAACTCTTGACATATTTAATTCGAAATGATATTTTTATATATAACATTAGCACTCGTTAAGCTTGAGTGCTAACAACATACAAGTTTCGCTAATATAATTCTATACAAACGGAAGCTGCCCTTTAAAATAAAGCATAATCTTCCGGTTCTTAAAATTATTAAAACCTCTAAATTTATAAAACAAACGCCTTTTTTATAAAATTATTGATAGTTACCTCCTTTCATGTGTTAAAGTCTTTTTGAAAGGGGTTTGGGGAAAAATTTTTCTTCAGAAAAAGTTTCCCCCAAGGTCTTAATCTTTTACACCCCCGGCGTTTGTCCGAGTTTTAAGAATCACTGTCCATAGAATTATTTAGTATAATTGGGAAGTGGTGCCGTGATATTAAATGAGAGAAAAATTAAAATCTTAGAGGCGATAATTAACGATTATATAAAAACAGCGGAACCCATAGGCTCAAGAACTATCGCAAAAAAATATGATTTGGGCATCAGCTCGGCCACCATTCGCAATGAGATGAGTGACCTGGAGGACATGGGTTTTATTGTGGCTCCTCACGCATCCGCCGGTCGAGTGCCTTCCGACAAAGGCTACCGTTTATACGTTGACAAACTAATGCCTCATAGGGAATTAACCGACGATGAGTTGGGTATGCTCCAAAACGTAGTTTTGAGCAACGTTAATCAAATAGATTATTTAATGCAAGAAACAGCAAAAGCAATTTCGCTGATTACCAACTATACAACCATAGTCTCCGAACCCACAGTCCATCGCACAAAAATCAAGCATATCCAGCTTGTGCCTGTGGATGAAACCGGTCTGGTGGTTATGCTGGTAACCGACAATAAGCTTGTCAAAAATCAAATTATCCGCCTGGACAAATCAATAGAAGGCTTGTCTCCGGAAACCCTCAATGATTTAAGTTTAATACTGAACGCTAATTTATGCTTACTTTCCGCAGAAGATATAAACACGGAAGTAATCAATAATCTTAAAGAGCGTTTCGGGGTTTATAAAGAAATAATTATACCTATAATTAAGGTATTAACCTCCATGCTGGAACCCAACAACAAAATGCAGGTATATACCAGCGGTGCAAAAAACATTCTAGCCTTTCCCGAGTTCAGCAACCTGGATAAGGCACGAGCCATTTTCAACACTTTGGAGGAAAAAGATACCCTGATTACCTTGCTTGATAAGTCCGCCAACGGTCATGTTCAAGTGGTAATCGGTTCGGAAAACGACCTGGAACAAATGAAAGAATGTTCCGTTATAAAAGCCAATTACTTTCTGGAAAACGCTTCGTTCGGAAGCATAGGAATTATCGGCCCAACGCGTATGGACTACAGTCAAGTGGTTTCCGTACTGACAGCTATAGTCAAAGACATAGGCGTAGTGGTCAAAGCCTTAACCGGCGGATAAAATTCCATGCCGAGGACAGAGTAAACGCTTGGATTGTACTGATTCCATATAAATTGAAGGACAAAAATGGAAACAGTATAACACGCGTTTACAATACTAATTTATCCGGTGTGATTACGCTAAATTAGTATGAAGGGAGATATATACGTGGAAAAATCCAACTTGGAAACCGAAGAATTAAACCAAGCCGGCTCCGGCAATATTATGCCTGAGGATGCCGGGTCAGAGGAAACCCCCGATTCACAAGAAACAGAGTCCGTGGAAATATTGGACGATGAACAACCGGACGATTACAAACAAAAATATGAAGAGCTTAACGGCCGCCTTTTACGCCAATTGGCTGAATTCGATAATTTCAGAAAAAGAACAGCCAGAGAAAAATCAAGTATGTATGACGACGGCGTTCGTGATACGGTAACCAAAGTATTACCCATTCTGGACAACTTTGAACGAGCCTTACAATCCGTAGAAAATCAAGACGGTTTCTATAAAGGCGTTGAAATGATACTTGAGCAATTTAAAAATTGTATCACCGAATTGGGCGTTGAAGCCATACCGGCTGAAGGCGAACCTTTCGATCCCAACCTCCATTATGCCGTAGGTCATATTGAGGACGAAAAATACGACGATAACGTTGTATTCGAAGAATTGCAAAAAGGTTATAAATACAAAGATAAAGTAATCAGACCGGCTATGGTCAGAGTTGCAAACTGATTTTAACCAAATAAACTTTACAACTAACCCTATATTAAAGTCTTTTTGAAAGATGTTGGGAAATGCATACTCTTTAGAAAAGTTACCCAAGGTCTTTAGACTCAAGGAGGAATATTCATGGGAAAAATAATAGGAATTGACTTAGGAACAACAAACTCATGCGTTGCGGTTATGGAGGGTGGCCAACCCGTAGTTATCGCTAACGCCGAAGGTTTCAGAACTACTCCCTCTATCGTAGGCTTCACCAAAACAGGCGAACGTCTTGTGGGCGAAACCGCAAAACGCCAAGCCATCACCAACCCGGACAATACTATTCTGTCCATTAAACGAAAAATGGGCTCTAATTATAAAGTTAACATAGAAGGCAAAGATTACTCACCCCAAGAAATTTCCGCTATGATTCTTCAAAAATTAAAAGCTGATGCGGAAGCTTACCTTGGCGAAACCGTTACCGAAGCCGTTATCACCGTTCCGGCTTACTTTACAGACGCTCAACGTCAAGCTACCAAAGACGCAGGCAAAATTGCCGGCTTGGAAGTAAAAAGAATTATCAACGAACCTACTTCCGCCGCTCTTGCTTACGGTTTGGACAATGCAAAAGAACAAAAAATCATGGTTTACGACTTAGGCGGCGGTACTTTTGACGTTTCCATCATCGACATCGGCGAAGGCGTAATCGAAGTTTTGGCTACATCCGGTAACAACAACCTTGGCGGCGACGACTTTGACCAAAGAATTATCAATTACCTTGTTTCCGAATTCAAAAAACAAGAAGGCGTAGACCTTTCTTCCGATAAAATGGCTATGCAACGTCTTAAAGAAGAAGCAGAAAAAGCCAAAAAAGAATTATCCCAAGTTACAAGCTCAACCATTAACCTTCCTTTCATTACCGAAGGCCCCAAACACATGAATATCGTTTTGACTCGTGCAAAATTTGATGAATTGACAGCAGACTTGGTTGAAGCTACTCTCGGACCGGTAAGAACAGCACTTAACGATTCTGATTTATCTGCAAATCAATTGGATAAAGTATTGCTTGTAGGCGGTTCTACTCGTATTCCTGCGGTTCAAGAAGCAGTTAAAAAGATTACCGGCAAAGACCCCTTCAAAGGCATTAACCCCGACGAATGTGTTGCTCTGGGTGCTTCTATCCAAGGCGGTAAATTAAGCGGTGACGAAGGTGCAGGCTCCATCCTCTTGCTGGACGTTACTCCTCTTACTTTAGGTATTGAAACTCTTGGCGGCGTTGCAACAAAATTAATCGAACGTAACACCACCATACCTACAAACAAAAAGCAAGTATTCTCCACCGCGGCAGACAACCAAACCGCAGTTGACATTCACGTTATCCAAGGTGAACGTCCTCTTGCCAGAGACAACAAAACTCTCGGACAATTCCGTTTGGACGGTATCGCTCCCGCTCAAAGAGGTGTACCTCAAATCGAAGTTGCCTTTGACATTGACGAAAACGGTATCGTTAACGTAACCGCTAAAGACCTTGGTACAGGCAAAGAACAAAAAATCACCATCACCGCCAGCACTAATCTCAGCGATGACGAAATCGACAAGGCTGTAAAAGAAGCTGAACGTTTTGCAGAAGAGGATAAAAAACGCAAGGAAATGATAGATACCAAGAACGAAGCTGATTCAATGGTATTCCAAACCGAAAAATTCCTCAGCGAAACCCAAGACAAACCCGAAGCTAACATAGATGAAAACGATAAACAACGCATCACCGAAGAATTAGGCAAATTAAAAGCCTTAAACGATTCCACAACCATTGAAAACCTTACCGAAGCCGATGCGGCTAACCTTAAAGAAGCAACCGAAGCTTTAACCAAGGTATTCTATGAAGTATCCGCAAAAATGTATCAACAAACCCAACAGGGTCAACCCAATCCGGACCAACCTTACGCATCCAACGATGATGTGGTAGATTCAGATTACAAAGAGGTATAATTATGTCTGAAAAAAGGGACTATTATGAAATATTGGGTGTGTCCAAAACCGCTACCGACGATGAGCTGAAAAAGGCTTATCGTCGTGCGGCTAAGAAATATCACCCGGACGCAAACCCAAATGACCCTACGGCAAGTGACAAATTTAAAGAAGTTTCCGAAGCTTATGCCATCCTCTCAGACTCCCAAAAAAGAGCCGCATACGACCAATACGGTCATGCGGCCTTTGAACAGGGCGGCATGGGCGGCGGCGGTTTCGGCGGATTTGACTTTAACGATATATTTGAATCCGTTTTCGGCGGAGGCGATATATTCGGAGATTTGTTTGGAGGCGGCAGAAGGCGTAACGGACCACGCCGAGGAGAAGACATACATACAACCCTTCAAATTAGTTTTGAGAACGCTTTTTTCGGTACTGAACGTGAAATTCGCGTCTCGGCTAATGAGGCTTGTAATGAATGCAACGGCTCCGGAGCAAAACCCGGTACAGCCGCCGAAAGCTGTCGTCACTGTAACGGTTCCGGTCAAGAACGTGTACTGCAACAAACCATGTTCGGCACTATGACCAGCGTTCGCACCTGTAGCGTTTGTCGTGGCGAAGGCAAAATAATAAAGGAGCCTTGCCAAGAATGTCGAGGTTCCGGTAAAGTCAGAAAAACCAAGACCCTGCAAGTAAACATTCCCCGAGGAATAGACAACGGTCAAACCATTCGTCTTT
>CAYXWM010000031.1:0-31261 GCA_964468805.1 uncultured Defluviitaleaceae bacterium | reverse complement strand
AAGGCAGAGGTCTGCAACACCTTTATCGCCGGTTCAAATCCGGCTGGTGCCTCTAATGAAAAACCCTGTAAACTTAAGCTTTTAGCTTGCGGTTTGCAGGGTTTGTTTTTTTGTTTTTTCGGGAATTTGGGGTTATTTTGGGGTTATTTTGGGGTTAAAAAAATAATAAAGTTCCGAACACTCCATGAATTTAGCTGAAATTATATTGAAGAATTTTTTTCTCTAATTTATCTATGGCTTCTTTATCTTTGGAAGTAATTGCGTGTACATATGTATTTGAGGTTAATATGAGTGTTCCGTGGCCAAGCCTTTCGGTAACTGTTGCCACATCTATGACCTCTACTATGAGCATACTGACGTGTCCGGCGTAATTCGTGGAAATCAATATAGGGCAAATTATTATTAGTAACGAAACTTCTGTCCGGGTCAAGCAATGCCGTAATGACAAGGCATTGAAGGATGTAATGCAAACAGGAAAATTATTTGCAATGCGTGTAATTCGCACGGAAAAAAATTATTTCTATAATCAAGGCGAATTATTGGCCTATAAAGAAGCGGGAATTGCGAAATATGAATACCTTGCCACCTTAGACAGCAGAACATCTACTGTGTGCCAAGACGTTGACGCCAAGAGAAGGGCAATAAACCCCGATACAGGTGAATCTAACTTGTACCTGAAAATATGAGCTAACGTGAATGGAAAGAAAGTCTATAGTTTAAGCCCGGCATATAAATATTAACATTTACCATAGACAACTTGCATCAATTTATTGCTGAGGCATTATAAATATGATACACTTATAACAAATGTCAATTAAGCGTAAAGAGGGTTTAAATTATGGCTTTAATAAAATGTCATGAATGCGGGAAAGAAGTTAGCGATTCAGCAGCTAGTTGTCCGAATTGCGGTTTTGGCGTTGCTGATAAGGTTAAGGCGGAATTAGAGCAAAAAGAGAGGGAAGAACGAGATAAACAGGAACAAGCCGAACTTAAGCGTTTAGCAGAAGCAGAAATGGTTGAAAGGGAACTAGCAAGGTTAAAAAAAGAACAAATAACCCAAGAAAAAATGGTGGCGACTAGAAAAAGAAAGCGGATAATTGCTTTGATTTCCACACCGCTAATTATTGCCGGCACATGTATTGTTATTTATATTTGGTCAGCGGAACGAGAATCGAGATATAACCTAGGCTTTCAATACTTAAAAGGTAAAGAATATGAGGATGCAATAAAAGTTTTCGAATCCTTAGGTAATTATAAGGATAGTGGGCAAATTGCTCTTGAAAGTACATACACCTATGCTTTCAACTTAATAACAACGAAACCCATAGAGGCGAAAGCTATTTTTGAAAGCATTAAGCATTACAAAGATAGTGAACAAATGGTGCTTGAATGCATGTACGAGTATGCTCGTAGTTTAATAAAATCACAGCCTCAAGAAGCCAAATCCATTTTTGAGGATATCATTAACTACAAAGATAGTTCCAAACTAATAACGAAATGTGATTACTCTATTGCTTGTTTAGAATACAAAGAAGGCAACCTTGAGAGTGCAAAAGAAATGTTTTTAAGACTTGCAGATTATGAGGAATCCGCTAAGTATCTGTCAGACATTGAAGTGCTTATACCTTTCCAAGGGACTTGGTCCGGAAGTATTCACGATGTTATAATAAAAGGACCACAAGTAGCTAGTGTATTTAGAATAGACGGAGGAGTAAACGTTTATACATTCAACTGTTTTGTTAAAGATAACACTCTGCAAAATGGCAGTAATGTAAATGATATGATCTATAAGATTGATGAAGACGGTAATTTGCTTGAAGGTGAATATTTATACGACAATGATATTTTAGTACCATGGTTTAAGGGAGAAGAATATAATACATATGTTAAAAAAAGCGATTCCACAAATGTTCCTAAAACAAAAGAACCTTCTCGACCCAAAATAGGCATGACAGCATCACAGGTTAGAGCTTCCTCATGGGGTAGCCCCTCTGACATAAACAGCACAACCACTAAATATGGTACACGGGAACAATGGGTATATTCGGGCTATAGGTATGTATATTTTGAAAATGGGGTCGTTACTTCAATACAGGATTAGAAAATCCATAGACTTTCTAGTGGAAAGTAAAAGAATAGGCAAATTCTGTTGTTTAAGCCAATGATTTTTTGTTGGCTTTTTTATTGCAGAAAAGCAGGTATTACACAGCCCCAGGCCACCAAATGACCGAACACCACCTACCCGGCCGCAGACAAACCTTTATCGCCGGTTCAAATCCGGCTGGTGCCTCTAATGAAAAACCCTGTAAACTTAAGCTTTTAGCTTACGGTTTGCAGGGTTTGTTTTTTTGTTTTTAAATCCTTTTAACATCCGAAAAAATATTTATCAAGCTACCGAAAACCCCATATCAAACCTCGTAAAATCAACATTACTGCTGTTTTTTGTAACTGACTTCGTTTTCAAGCGTTTCGTCATTAAAAAAATTGTTAATGTTATCAACAGTAACTTGGGCGATTTTTTTAAGAGCTTCCTCGGTAAGAAAGGCTTGGTGAGAGGTTACTATAACATTGGGCATGGAAATAAGAGTGGTCAAAATATCGTCATCAATAATTTTGTCCGAATAATCCTCAAAGAAAAATTCGGTTTCTTCCTCGTAAACGTCAAGGGCTACTCCGCTGATTTTACGGGATTTTATGCTGTCCAAAAGGTCTTCGCTGTTTACCAACGCTCCTCTTGAAGTGTTTAGAATTATTGCACCGTCTTGCATCATATCTATGGATTTTTGGTTTATTATATGATGGGTAGACGAAGTAAGAGGGCAGTGGAGAGAGATTATTTGGCTGCTTTTCAGCAATTCTTCAAGTGAAACATAATTTATATCGCTGTCTTTTAAGGGATAAGGGTCATAAGCCAATACATTCATTTTAAACCCACGGCATATGTCTATAAATAATTGTCCTATTTTTCCCGTACCTATAACTCCAACGGTCTTGTCGTAAAGGTCGAAGCCGGCAAACCCTTCTATACTGAAATTATGTTCACGAGTACGGTTATAAGCCTTGTGTATTTTTCGGTTTAGGCTTAAAAGCAAAGCCATGGTGTATTCCGCAACGGCATAAGGCGAATACATGGGTACGTTAACCACCCGAATTTTGCCCTTGGCATGTTTTAAATCCACGTTATTGTAACCTGCCGAACGCATGGCTATAAGCTTTACGCCGTTTTCGCAAAGCCTGTCTATGGTTTCTGCATCAACATCATCGTTGACAAAGGGAATTACTGCAAAGCAATCCTTGGTCAAGGCTGCCGTATCGGAATTAAGCTTATATTCGTGGTATTTAATATTCATGGAGCCTTTTAGCCTGTCAAACCAGACTCTGTCATAAGGCTTAGTATCAAAAAAAGCCACTTTCATGAACTTCACCGCTTTCTTGTATTTGTGTGATTTATTATTTGCAGGCAGAGTTTTAATATTCGCCGTGGTGAGCGACCGGTGTTGTTTTTATAAAAACGCAAGAGGGAACCGTTTACGAAGAATAGCTTTTATTACTATTCCTTATACAATTAAGTATATGGCAATATTTAAGGAATTTTGGACGGGAATGAAGGTTTTTGCTCATTGAATTAATTTTAAAATAATAATATAATATTCCAAAACAAGCCTTTATTTCCGGTTTGTTAAACCATGTTAGAGTAGGGGTAAAACTATTTTAGAAAGATAGTTAACGGAACAATACCACCATACGGAGGTGCAAAATGCTTGAAGCAAAAGGATTAACCAAGCTTTACGGTAATCATAAGGCACTGAACGGCATAGATTTTCGTGTCGAGCCGGGCGAAATTGTGGGTTTTTTGGGGCCTAACGGTGCCGGCAAAACAACAACCATGAATATACTCACGGGCTATATCTCCGCTACTTGCGGTGAAGTTTATATAGATGGATTCGACATTAAAACCATGCCGGAACAGGCAAAAAAACGTATAGGATACCTGCCGGATACGCCGCCCCTTTACCCGGATATGAAAGTAGACGAATACTTGAGTTTTGTTTGGGAAATCAAGACCGGCAAGGGCGACAGAAAACAAAATAAAAGAGCCGAATTGGATAAAATCAAAGAACAGGTGGATATATCCCAAGTATCCCGTTGGCTTATAAAAAATCTTTCAAAGGGTTACAGACAGCGGGTGGGTATAGCCCAAGCACTTATAGGAAATCCCAAGGTGCTTATTTTGGACGAACCAACCACCGGTCTTGACCCCAAGCAAATAAAAGAAATACAGGAATTAATCTTGAATCTGGGCAAGGAGCATTCTGTGATTTTCAGCTCTCATAACCTGGCCCAAGTAGGAGCAATCAGTGACAGGGTAATTATTATAAACAAGGGAGACATAATTGCACAGGATACCATGGAGGGTCTCACAAGAAGCCTAAATACCGGTAACCGTATGCAAATAAGGGTAAAATCAACGGAGGCTCAAGCAAGGTCCGCTTTTGAGAAAATTCCTTTGCAGGAATTAAAAGTCCTGTCGTCTATAGAACCCGGAACCGTGGAGTTGTTGCTGGAGGGCAAGGAGCAGGATATAAGAGAGGACATTTTTAACTGTGCCGTGGAAAACAAGATACCCATATTGTTGATGAAATCCAAGGATTTTTCTTTGGAGGATATGTTCCTGCAATTAACCGACAGTGAAACCGAGGCTTCGGCTGAGGAAAATACCCCGGAAAAAGGAGTTGAGGAGCAATGAGGGCTATATTCAAAAAAGAGTTGCAGTCCTATTTCATTACCATGACCGGGTATATAGTCATAGCCATATATCTTGCGGTTACAGGGCTGTTTTTTACCCAAATAAATATTTATTCCGGTTATTCCGATTACAGTGCAACCATAGCACAGACTTCCATACTGTATCTTATTATGATACCCCTTATTACCATGAGGCTTTTTCCTGAAGAAGTAAAGCTGAAAACAGACCAGCTGCTTTTTACCTCACCGTTACCCCTTTGGAAAATCGTCCTGGGTAAATATTTAGCAGCCTTTGCTTTATTGCTTATTTCTTTGGTGGCAACCATGCTTTACCCCTTAATTATGACGTTTTTCGGTGAGGTAGCCTTGGACAAGACCGCCTGTGCTTTTTTGGGCTTTATATTGTTTGGCGGTGCCTTGGTATCCGTGGGATTGCTGATTTCCGTCTTTACCGACAACCAAATTATAGCCGGCGTAATTACCTTTGTGGCTGTATTTTTAATATTCATAGTAGATTCGCTGATTACGAGCCTACCTGCCGGTCACTTTGCTTCCCTGATGTTTTTGGGAGTTGCATTGTTGATATTCAGTGCCTTTATATATGTTTGTACTTATAACCCCGGTGCCGCGGCTTTGATTTTGGTGTTGGGATTGGTTTGCGTGGGAGTTACTTATTTTACAAATCCGCTGCTTTTTGACGGTTTAATTGGCAAGGTTTTCAGATGGCTGTCTCTGCCGGTGAGATATTATAACTTTTCCAAGGGTGTGCTTAATCTCAGCGATATAGTTTATTATCTAACCTTTATTGCCGGCGTTTTGATTACAGCCGTCAGCTTTACGGAAAGAAAACGTTACAGATAAATTGCGAGTCGGAAAGGAGTGACAGGTATGAAAGAATTTTTTAAATCACTGAAACGCTTCAGCACCGTCTCCGCAATTAAACTGACGGTGATATTGGCGATTTTGGTATTGGTGAACTTTGCGGCTCAAGCCGTAAACATAAACATAGACGTAACCCAAGACAGGCGTTACACCTTGTCTGATACGTCAAAGGAACTGCTGGAGTCTCTTAACAAAGAGGTAAGCGTATATCCCATATTCAGCGAAAATTCCGAAGACGTAAACCTTGATATGTTAAAGGATTTGTTAAGTCAATATCAACAATATCCAAAGGTAAAAGTAATATACAAAGACCCGGAAAATTACCCGACCTTTGCACAAAGTTACGCTCAACCCGACCAAGGTTTGGGTGAGGGTTCCGTAATAGTTGAGGCAGGCGACCGTAACATAGTTATTTCATATTACGAAATGTTTGTACCCCAAGTTGATTACAGCAATATGAGCAGCTACGAAAACATAGACGCGGAATCTCAACTTACTAACGCAATTCTTTCGGTAACGGAGGAGAAAACGGGAAAAATATATGCCTTAACCGGGCATAACGAGTATCCTCTGTCCGATAAATTTATCAAGCAAATAGGGTTAGCCAATTACAAGGTAGAGGAATTAAATCTTCTTCTGAGCGGAGAATTTCCGCAAGATTGCAGTTTGTTATTTATAACCACTCCAACCAGGGACTGGACTGAAAAAGAAACCAAGCAGATACTTAAATACTTCCAAGACGGAGGCAAGGGCTTTTTCTGTATAGACAGAATAAACATTGATTATCCCAATATGTACTCAGTTTTGGATTATATAGGCATAAAACCAAACAAAGCAATAATTGTGGAGGGTGACGAGGGCAATATTCATCCTTACGGAACCGCCATAGACTTAATTCCCAATTTGGCACCACATCCGGCAACGGATATTTTAAACAAAAAGCAGGTTTATACCTTTGTCTCCATGGCTTCAGGGCTTTCACCGGCGGATAAAGTCAGGGAAAGCGTAACCATAGAAACCTTGCAACAAACCTCACCTTATGCCTACGGAAAAACCGGCGATGTAAATTCCATGACCGTAAATATGGAAGAGGGCGACTTGGTAGGACCTCTGGATATTTCCGTTGCGGTAACCGACAGCCAAAATCAATCAAAGGTTGTGGTAATCAGCTCCGGTTCTATATTGGATGATAATTATAATGAATCCATAGCCGGCGGCAACGCCGAATTCATAATCAGTGCAATTAACTGGACTCAAGATAAAGAAAACCGTATATACATTCCGCCCAAAATGCCGGACGGTAATTATCTGGTGACTGACAGGCAGACAGCCTTATTAATCCGTTTACTTACCGTAGCAGTTCTGCCGGGTGCAGTAATAGTTTTGGGATTGTATGTATGGTTCAGAAGACGCAGAAACGGACCCAATAACGCCCTGTAATTCTATTTGATATTAATTATTTACTGTAAATCTAAATAAGCTATAATCTCCTATCAATTTCCATCACTTCTCTTTGGTCTTTTTGTATCCATATAAAGACCTTCATTTTACAGTATACTTATCTGAAAATATATAATATAATTCCTGAAAATCCCTTACGATAGTGGGGGATTTTTCTTGTTATAAAACTCACAGAATTGTAAAATTTAATTAAGTAAAGAAAAAGAAGTTGCAGTACAGGGGGTTTTCGGTACCGTATGAAGTTCGCGTTAATATATTATCAGCATTTACTTAAATTAACAAAATATTTTACAAATAGTCCGATTTGTTATATAATATCAGATATATATACATAGTCCCGGACATATGTTGGGTTTACTGTAACCCGGAAATTAAAGGGTTTAAACCCGGCTGAGATTTATGGTTGTATGAATCAAAAAGTTCCAAGCGGATTTTTGTTAAAGCCGGACGGATAGGTTTTCATAATAAAATCTTATTTTGTGGAATTTTTTGTGATAACATGATAAAATATATAGGTTATGAAGCGGTATGTTTATTGATAGTTTACATAATAAATAATTTGAAAGACTGCCGAAATAAAATGAAGGAGTTTAACCTTAATGACTAACGATAGAAAAAGAATATCCATGGCGGTAATAAAACGTTTGCCCAAATACTACAGACACCTAAGCGAGCTGTTGGAAAACGACATCACAAGAATTTCATCCAAAGAACTCAGCAATCGCATGAACATTACTTCGTCCCAAATGAGACAGGATTTAAATATCTTCGGGTGCTTCGGGCAGCAGGGCTATGGATACGATGTTTTTTATCTTCACAGTGAGATTAAAAAGATATTGGGTCTGGACCGTATGCACAGCATGATAGTTATAGGTGTGGGCAATATAGGACAGGCTCTGCTAAACTATGAAAATTTTGAAAGCAATGCGTTTAAGTTTGTGGGTGCTTTTGATGCCAACCCCAATCTTATAGGAAAAACCATCTCGGATACGGAAGTTAGAGATATTAACAACCTTAAAGAATTTCTTACGGAAAACAAGGTTGATATAGCTGTTCTCACCATTCCTCAAGCCTCTGTAAGCAATGTTATGAAAACCTTGTTGGACTGCAAAGTTCCCTCCGTTTGGAATTTTACTCCCCTGGATATAGAGGCGGATGACTCTATGATAGTAGAAAGCGTTCATTTGACCGAAAGTCTTATGGCTTTATCATTCAGACTTAATCATAAATAATTTTCGACTTTAATATTCCCGAAAATTTTTCATAAAGATACGGAAAATTTTCGATTTATCGGAACTTAAATCTAAAACTTACGTTAAATAATTAACGACTCGTGGGAAAGGATACCCGTATGGACATACGCTCTGTTCTTCAAGACCTAAAAGACGGAAAAATATCCGTAAATCAAGCCGAAAGCGAAATACGCTACTTACCCTTTGTGGATTTGGAATATGCAATGATAGATTATCACAGAGAACTCAGAAACGGATGCCCGGAAGTTATATATTGCGAAGGAAAAACTCTGGAGCATACTGTGGGCATATTCACAAACATGAAGACAAACCAAATAAAAAATATACTTGCTACCCGTGCAAACAAGGAAACCTATACAGAGGTTCAAAAAATATATGAAAATGCAAAGTATTCGGATATGGCACGGATAATTACCGTAGAAACCGAGCCTTTTCCCAAAAACAAAGGGAAAATTTTAGTTCTTACCGCAGGCACTTCCGATATACCCGTAGCAGAGGAAGCGGCTTTAACAGCAGAATTTTTGGGTAATCACGTGGAACGACTTTTCGATGTGGGTGTAGCGGGGTTACACAGATTGCTGTCCAGATTGTCCTCCTTTAAAGATGCCAACGTTATGATAGTGGCGGCAGGTATGGAGGGTGCGTTGGCTTCGGTTGTGGGCGGATTGACGGATAAACCGGTTATAGCCTTACCGACTTCCGTAGGTTACGGGGCAAGTATGGGCGGATTGGCTGCATTGATGGCTATGCTTAACTCCTGTGCCTCCGGAGTAGGCGTTGTAAATATAGACAACGGTTTCGGTGCAGGATATTTGGCAAACAGTATTAACAGATTGGTAAAATGATAATAAAATATATAAAAAATTTGATCCACTGAATTGAACACGAAACAGGTTTGGGAGAAAATCCGAAAGTATTAAAAGGGTTTTCTCCTTCGGCTGTTTAAAATAAAATTAGAATCTGTATTCAAAACGGTTTGATACGATATTGAATAAAGGTTCTTAAATCGGAGTTAATATGAAAATACTATATTTTGACTGCTTTGCCGGAATCAGCGGAGATATGACCCTGGGAGCCCTTTTGGGCATGGGTATAGACAAGGAATATTTAATTTCCGAATTAAACAAATTAAACTTACCCGGCTGGAATTTGACTGTAAGTACCGTTTCAAAAAACGGAATCAGTGCAAACTATGTAAAAGTAGAGACTGATGAAAAAGAACATGAGCATGACCATAACCACGAACATGAACATGACCACGATCATAGTCACGACCACGAACATAACCACAACCATGAACATAAACATTGTCAAGGTCATGCCCACGGTCATAACCATGCCCATGAGCATAATTGCAAACACGGTAACAAAAACCATAAATGCTGCAAACACTCCGGTAATCACAAGGAAACCGCTCATTCCCACGATCATCGCAGCTATGCACATATTAAAAACCTTATTATAAACAGCGGTATAACCGAAACCGCAAAACAACTGTCCTTACGTATTTTTGACAGAGTGGCTAAGGCAGAGGCTTTGATTCATAATATGCCCTTGGACGAGGTATCTTTTCACGAAGTGGGTGCTGTGGATTCCATTATTGATATAGTAGGTACAGCCATATGTATGGATAAATTACAGGCAGACAAAATTATGGTTTCAACCGTTAATGACGGCAGAGGCTTTGCAAAATGCCAACACGGCTTGATTCCCATACCTGTACCGGCTGTTTTGGAGATATTTTCGGACAGTAATATTAAACTTAATCAAACAGATATAGACAAAGAACTGGTCACGCCCACAGGGGCGGCAATAATTGCGGAATTGGCGGAAACCTGTTCAACTATGCCAAACATGAAAGTAATAAAAAATTCCTACGGCGCAGGAACGAGAAACTTAAAAATCCCCAATGTTTTACGGCTGATTTTGGGAGAAATCCAAGACGAAAACAGAAAAGACGAGCAAACTAACTTTACGGATATACAGTTACCGACAGGGCCGGATTATGATTGTGAATCCTCATCCGGAGTAACTGTTCTCGAAACAAATATAGACGATACCAACCCGGAGATTTTGGGCTATGTAATGGAAAGGCTTTTTAAAGAAGGTGCATTGGACGTTTTTTTCACAAATATTTATATGAAGAAAAACAGACCTGCCACCAAACTGACTGTACTATGTACTCAAGATAAGGCGGCTGATTTACAAAGAATTATTTTTACCGAAACATCAACCATAGGCATAAGATATCGCAAAGAAGCAAGAATCTGTCTCCGCCGTGAAATAAAAACCGTTTCCACAAACTTCGGCGATGTTTTGGTAAAGGTCTGTAATTTTGAAGATAAGGTCAAGGTATCACCCGAATACGAACATGCCAAGGCTTTGGCGGAAAGTCTGAAGATTCCTTTAAAAGCTGTTTACGATTCAATCAACGTCGAAAAAATCTGATTCGTCTATGTATTCTTCCAAGGATTTTACAATATATTCTTGAGTGCTGTCGGTTATTTTTGATTTTTTAAGGTCAATCAATTTTCTGACGGTTTCTACTATGGATATTACACAATCCAGTTCGTCGTTATCCAAGGTTTTGAAAATCACTTTCAGCTTGTTTCTCTTTTTTTCAACCTCGGTAGGCTCTTTTAATTGAATTTCTTTTTTAAGAAAAAACGATTCCATACTGACGTTAAATAATTTTGACAGCTCAAACAGAACAATGGGACTTGTTCCTCTGCTTCCTTTTTCTATTGCATTATAAGAAGAAATTTGGTAGTCTTTTATGTTCTTTTCTTTAAGATATTTTACTATATCTTCTTGAGACAACCCGTTGGATTGCCTGTAAGCGGCGATGTTTTCGCCTATTATTTTTTTTATAATATTGCTTTCATTAATTACTTTATACACGGGCTTCACCTCAATATAAGTTTTATGTCCGGGATTTTGGTGTAATAATCCGTTAGATACCTGTTATTATGCTTATTCAGAGGAAAAAGGGATTTGCCGGTAATAAATATATAATATTACTAATTATGTCAAATAGAATTATAACGTACACTTTTTAATTATGCAACATTAATTAATCAAAAAAATGTCCATATGTTAAGCATTTTTGTAAATACAAGGTTATGTAATCCTAAATGAAGTTAAATGTTTACAAATATTTAAAAAAATCCCCGGATTCAACGGTTGGGCACAGTACAGCGGCGGAATCCGGATTAAAAGTTTGGAGAACAAATGTACAATTTATTAAAAACTGAAGGCCAAGCCAAACGCGGACGTTTTACAACGGTTCATGGCGTAATAGAAACACCTGTATTTATGAATGTGGGAACTCTTGCGGCTATAAAAGGTGCCGTTTCGAGCCTTGATTTAAAGGAAATCAAGTGTCAGGTAGAGTTGTCCAATACCTATCATTTGCATCTTCGTCCCGGTGACCAAGTAATTAAGAAACTGGGCGGTTTGCATAAGTTTATGGTATGGGACAGACCCATATTAACGGATTCCGGCGGTTTCCAGGTTTTTTCACTATCAAGTATGAGAAAACTTACAGAAGAAGGGGTTCATTTTTCTTCCCATATTGACGGCAGAAAAATATTCATGGGACCCAAGGAATGTATGCAGATACAATCCAACTTGGGCTCTACCATAGCTATGGCTTTGGATGAATGCCCGCCTTATCCGGCAAGCAGAGAATATATGCGTGATTCCGTGGACAGAACCACTCGTTGGCTTAAAATATGCAAAGAACACTTAAATTACTTAAACGGATTGGAAGATACCGTAAACCCCAAGCAAATGCTGTTTGGGATTAATCAAGGCGGAATTTATCCGGATATGCGTATAGAACACGCAAAACAAATCTCCCAATTGGATTTGGACGGATATGCTTTGGGCGGTTTGGCGGTTGGAGAAAGTCATGAATTAATGTATGAAACCATAGAACATACCGTGCCCTACCTACCCCAGAACAAGCCAACCTATCTTATGGGTGTGGGAACACCGGAAAATATCTTGGAGGCAGTGGATAGGGGCATAGACTTTTTTGACTGTGTGCTCCCGGCAAGAAACGGCAGACATGCTCATGTATTTACGAAACAGGGCAAAATCAACTTAAACAACGCCAAATTTGAGCTTGACACCAATCCCATAGACCATTCTTGTAACTGCCCTACCTGCCGTACCTATACAAGAGCGTATATCAGACATTTGTTTAAAGCAAAGGAAATGCTGGCTATGCGACTTTGTGTACTGCACAATTTGCATTTCTTCAATACCTTAACCGAGGATATAAGATTAGCTCTGGATGAAGGAAGATTCAAGGAATTTAAGAGAAATTGGCTGAATGAATACAACGGAAAATAAAATCAGATTGAAAAATACTCTTTAGTTTTTATAGAATTAAGGGAAATTTTTATCGTAAGATTTCCCTACCGGATTTTAACGTAATTCACAATCTATACATAAGAAATGAGGTGCTTTTTTTGAAATCTAAGCTAATTACCATTGCTGTCATAGGAATTTGTGCTTTAACTGCCTGCCAACCCACGGAACCACAGGCAACTCCAACCATATCTCCGGTTCCCGCTGTAACTTCAAGCCCGGATGCCACGCCTACTCAGCCTATTGCCACAGATAAATCCGCCGACGATGTTTGGGAAACCTTGGATAAAGTTGCGGAAGCCGCTCAACAATATTATGAAAAATACAGTAATACAGTAGCCTTTGCCTCTCAAGACGGCTTGCTTTATGAGGTGCCGGCACAGCGAGAAGTGAACGTAAAGGATTTGTTGGATATAACTGAACTGTCTGCCGAATTTGCGGATGAAAACGTAAAAATATTATTCATAAAGCCATCGGATTTAAAAGGGTACAAAGACGTAAAAACCAACGAGGACACTGAATTGGCAATATTTACGGCATATCCTGCAAAAGACGGCTTTGCCCTGTCATCATATTTAACCCACGGAGGCATACTTACATGGGATGAATATAACAACTTAATGCAAAAGTACTCGAGCAACAGGGGCAATATAACCAGACCGAATGTGTCCGACAGCCAACGCAAAGAAATAGAAAAAGCTATCTCCGAAAGTATCTCTCCTGCCGAAGCGGTAGATATACGTCACCTGGCAATTAACGATAAGTATGCATTTGCAGTGGCTTCGCCGGTAAACAAATCCGGATTTATCAAAGAATATGTCTTGTTAAAGGAAAACAACGCTTGGGTTGTGGGTTTAAGCGGATTTGAAAGCGAACCTTACTACAAGCTTATGATAACAAACCAGTACCCCGATTTTTCTTTGGCACTTATCCCAAAATACAATATGTATACCCATGCAAAATTTATTCAATCCGATTTCACCAATATGCTTACGGCTATTTACAAAGCAGATTTAATGCCCGAAGGTACTCAACCAAGCTTTATTTCGGGTAACGATGAATTTGTTTATGTGGAATACGAAGATAAAAAATTCTTGATTTGTTACGACAGAGAATCGGATAATTGGCAGTTCTTTACCATAGCAAACAATACTGAGGGTGAAGAAATAATGTCCGGATTTTCAAAAGATGCTCCTTATTTTATAATGAAGCAAGCGTAAAACTCACTAAACTGAAATAAAAAACAGATATATTTATCGGTACCGGAAACGTGTAATTACAGCGGTTTTGTAATAAAAACCATGTAGTTTACGTTCGCCCACCGGCAAATATATCTATTTTTTTGCCCTTGAGTAGTACTATATAAAAAAGTTTTGTGCTATAATAAAATTGTCAGATAATTGTTTGGTAAGTTTTTATACTTATACTAATTCCAAATAAGATGAAGGACAAAATTAATCGTTTTTTCCTTGCACCGATGGAAAAATCAATTATATTTATCCTCTGTTTAAAATGGAATCGTTATAAATGAATATGGAACAGTAAAAAAGCTATACTCCGTAAACAGTTCGCTTTCGATTTTTACTGCTTAACCGGCATTTAAGTATAGTTGTATAAACTTACCTGAAACGTGAAAATTCCTCATAATTTTATAGCCTTAAAACTCTTTTGGCTTTGCGGAACTCACGTTAAACTAAGTTTAGGAGGGTAATTATGGCAAGATTTTGTACCAAATGCGGAGCCGGATTGGCAGAAGGGCAGGTTTGCGGTTGCTCGGGTTCAGTAGCACAGCCCGGAGTTAACAGTCAACCCCAGGTTCCACCGGTTCGACCGACACAGCCCGGGGTAAATACACAAGCCGTTCCGGCTCAGGGGCAACCTTATATGCCTCAAGGTCAGCCTTATATGGCTCAACCTCAAGGTCAACCCTATTCAGCCCAAGCATCATATTTTACGAATTTGTTTTCCTTCTTATTTGATTCAATTAAAAAACCCGCAACTTCAATCAAAAACATTTTACAAAAACGTGACCAAGGTCTGGCATGGGGCTTTATAGCCATCTTTGCCGTAGCGTTTACGGTATTTATGTTCACCATGATAAATTCAGCCATGGGTTTGATTGCTAGGATGTTACCTTTTGGCGGTATGTTTGGTTTTCAATACGACGTGCCATACGCTAAAGTTTTCTTCTGCTCGATAATAATGTCAGCGGCTTTTACAGTTTTGATTGCTGTAACTTCTTTAATGTACATTAAAATTTTCAACAAAAGTTTTGACTTTTCACAGGCTCTGTGTTTTGCCGGCTTTGTTACCATCCCTATGTCTATAGCTTTACTCTTAGGCTCATTGTTTATATTTGTGTTTGAACTTTTGGGCATGCTTATTTTCTCTATGGGTATCCTTCTCGCCACAATATTCTCTTTTATAGGTTTTAAATATGCCCATAATTGGGACGATGACAAGTTTGTCTATATGTTTGCCTGTTATAATATTACATATACTGTTTTCAGCACTATTCTGCTGTTTATCATTTTAAGAATTCTTTCATAAAACTCCCAAAACCCAAAAAAAGCTGACTTATGTCAGCTTTTTTATATTATATCAATCCTCGATTATGAAGATGACAGATATATTGCATAAAATACGCAAATATATCTGTCTTCATTAAAGTTTAGTATTTAATATTGTTTCGTATATCATAAAGCTCAATCATTTTAATTAGGAAATCAATCTTTTGTTGATTGGCGGGTGATGTATGGGGTTTTATTGCGTTAAGCATTCCTCTGCGCCAATCGTGATTATAATGCATATTAACGGAATCTTCCGGAAGCTCCAGAATTTCTTGCATCTCCATTAATCTTATCATGATACCGAGGATTTTTTGGAACCGAAACTCCAAATAAGGCAAGGCGGCATTTATACACATAATTTGCCAAGAAAGGTCGGGAGTTTGTTGGTTGCCGCTATGTACGTTTTCTGATTGATTTCCGGCTTGATTAAAAGTATTGAACATTTGCATCATTTGCATAAGTTTTTGAAAGTCGGGTCCGGAATTTTGTTCGGTGTCTTGGTTTCCTGCTTGCTCCTTAAACATTTCGGACAAACTCATGGCCTGCTCAAACATTTTGAACATATCCATATCAGTTCATGTCCTCCTCCTACATTCCCGCTTCCATCATTTTGTAACCGCCGTTACCGCCGGACATCATCATCATAATCAGCATTAACATAATCATGTCGTTTCCGGCCAT
The DNA here is from genome assembly GCA_964468805.1 of uncultured Defluviitaleaceae bacterium. Classification (GTDB taxonomy): domain Bacteria; phylum Bacillota; class Clostridia; order Lachnospirales; family WRBF01; genus CAYXWM01. The sequence continues at coordinate 15,291 of CAYXWM010000031.1, read as the reverse complement.
TCCGCCTTGCATCATCATGAGCATAAGCATCAACATCATAGGATTGCCAAAACTGTTCATATAAAGCCTCCTCAAAAAATATCTTGGGGCGGTAAAACCGGGTTTATGGTGATAATATGGATTATTCGGATAAAATAGCTCCGAAAAAATTCATATATACTGATTCCATTTTTGTCCTTCAACTTATATGGAATTAGTATAAAAGAATACCAATCCCATATGCAATTATAAGAGTTGGGATTAGTGCCGGCATTTACCGAGTAGTTAATGCGGTGCAATAACTATTATAAATATTCTATGAGATTGGCGTATAAAAATTGACATATAGATAATTAATTTTACAGTCATACCAATTCCCGGGCAAAAGCTAAGACTACTTTTTAATTATTACATAGTTTCGCAACCGTCTCAGATAACAACAAAAGACCCTGTTGCACGAAAATGGGTGAACAGGGTCTTTTAAAACCGGCATTATTTACTTTTCTCTTGGGTCACCGCTGCCCCGGTCAAGGCTTTCTTTTCTTCTTTTGACAAGGGGTATTCGGAATTAAGCCCGGAAATGGGCTTTGCATATGTATGGCAGTAGTCTCTGGCGTGAAGCCCGTTTAAAAGAATACCGTCGTAGTTTTCGTCCAATAGGGCTAAAGCATATGAGAAATCGCCGCCCATATCTTCAAAGGGATTGTAGCGAACCAGGCTTACATTTTGGAGGCACTTTGCAAGGCGGGCATTTATGGAATCTATGGATTCGGAAATCATTTCGAATTTTTCGTCCAACAGCTTGTTGTTTTCCAAATGCTCCTCCAGCATACTTTCCACATCCCTAAGACCGCCCCGTTCACCAAAAAATTTGTTAACACGTTGTTTTACCTTAACCAAGGTAAAAGTGTTTATAATGCAAAGAACCAAAAGAGCGGCTGTAATTACAATCAAAACCACAACGAGTACTTCTGTGCTTAAAAAATCCATTAAATCAGCTCCATGTTTTCTAAAACATAACTCGAGGTCTGTTTTTTCATTAAAAATATTACACTTCCTCAAGCTTCATTAAATATAACTTTATCTTTCAAGTAAGTTTCCCAAATAAATTCACTGTAAGTTCACTGTATTCTTTCTTACGGAACTATTCTTTTAAACATGGACATAAGCCTGTCCAACTCTTCGTTAGAATAGTACTCTATTTCTATTTTCCCTTTGTTCTTTTTGTCCTTGATTATAACCTTTGTGCCAAAAATTTGTTTCAGATCTTGTTCGGCTTGAATAAAGTGGGAGTTTTTTTCCTGTTGGGGCTTTTTGGGTTGGGCATTTTCATTTAGCCCGGCGATAAGTTTTTCTATATCTTTAAGAGACAGGTCTTCTTCGATTATTTTTTCGGCCAGTTCGAATTGATAGTAATTGTCGTTGAGGGTAAGCAAGGCTCGTCCCTTTGCAACGGATAATTTTCCTTCGATTATAAAATTCTGTACTCTTTCGTCCAAATTTAAGAGATTAATGGCGTTTGAAACAGAGCTGCGGCTTTTACCTATTTTAGCGGCAACGTCTTCTTGACTGAAAAAAAACTCCTCAATAAGACGTTTGTAGCATTGGGCTTCCTCAACCGGGTTTAAATCCTTGCGTTGTATGTTTTCTATTAAGGCAACTTGCAGCATTTCCACGGCGTTGTATTCCTTGATTATTACGGGAAGCGTAGGGAGTTTTGCTATTCTTGCGGCTCTCCAGCGGCGTTCACCGGCGATAATTGAATAATAACCGTCCTCTTCCTTTACTATCAAGGGCTGAATCAAACCGAAGGTTTTCATGGATTCGGCAAGTTCGTTTAATGAATCCTCATCAAAATATTTACGGGGTTGCAATTTATTAGGCTCGATTTTATTTATATCAACTTCTATTACTCCCGATTTGTCCTCGGTTTTAGGACTTTCCGTGGGAATCAGCATACCTAAGCCCTTGCCCAGTGCTTTGCGAGTATTAGACATATTTTACCTCCTTCGAAAAGCTTGAAATTTGTATGTATTTAAGATACCGGGTTTATAAGTACATATGTGCGTTCTTAATAACTTCATTGGACAGAATTACGTAACCCTCGGCACCCTTGGATTTTTTGTCATACAAAGTAATGGGTAAGCCGTGGCTGGGAGCTTCACTTAATCGCACATTTCTGGGGATAATACATCTGTATACGGAGCTGCCCAAATGTTCCTTAACTTCTTCAACAACTTGCATGGAAAGATTTGTTCTGGGGTCGTACATGGTAAATACTACGCCTTCTATTTCCAATTTGGGGTTAAGCTTTCTTTGCACAAGATTAATTGTGTGGAACAATTGAGTCAGACCCTCAAGGGCGTAATATTCGCATTGAATGGGAACCAAAATGGAATCCGCCGCTGTTAGGGCGTTAATTGTCAGTACATTTAAAGAAGGCGGACAGTCTATTAAAATAAAGTCATAGTAAGCCTTTGGTTTTATTAAAGCATTTTTTAATATGTATTCTCTTTCGTCGTATCCTATCAAATCAACTTCTGCACCTGCCAAATTAATGTTTGACGGCAATATATCAAGGTTTTCCACACAGGTTTTTCTTACGGTTTCATCTAAGCTTTTTTCACCTATAATAAGGTGATAAAGCGTACAGTTAAGTTCATTTTTTTCTATACCCAAGCCGGAAGTGGTGTTTCCTTGAGGGTCACAGTCCACTACAAGCACCTTTTTGCCTGCCTGTGCCAAACAGGCCGATAAATTGACGCTTGTGGTCGTCTTTCCCACACCGCCTTTTTGATTGGCTATTGCTATTATTCTACCCAAGTTTTGCACCTCCAAATTTTACCCCGGCTTTATTATGGTTATAGCCGCTGTAAAGACGTTCCTAATGTGGGAACGGATTTTATAAATATCTTATATATAAGGTTTTTCTCAAAGTCTGCTTATTTTATAGCGTTATTTTTAGTATATCATTAATTTGCCGGCTGAAAAAGGTTTTATGTCAAAAAATCGCAAATTATTTCGTCTTTTGAAAATACTGTAATACATATTATCTTTTAAATTATTAAATTATAAAGCCTTTTGCCGGAGGATTGGGAAAATATATTTTTACGAAAGAAATTTTTTACGAGACTTTATACTTAATTTCTAGTTAAGTAGTAATAAAAGCGTATATTCGTAGTGGTGAGCGACCGGTGTTTTTTTCATAAAACGCAAGAGCGAACCGTTTACGAAGAATAGCTTTTGTTACTATTCCTTGTGCAATTAAGTATAAGACGAGTAATTTACAAATTTTTATAGGAATATTCAACATATTTCAACAAAAACTAAATATCAGAAAAGGAGGAATTGATTTGAAAAAATTCGTAAAAATTTTTTCGGCAATGGTATTGGCGGCAAGCCTAACTACGCCTGCCTTTGCCCATGAATATGCAATGTCATTTTTGTTCGGCGGAACCACAACTCAGTACAATAACAACGTGGCAAATACCGACGGAATACTGAACAGCGTCTCCCCGGACTATTTTGACATCAACCCCGACGGCAGCTTATACTATCCCAAAATTGATGCCAATTTTATTAATGCAATGCATAATAAAAACATCAAGGTTATACCCTTTATCAGTAATCACTGGGACAGAGAACTGGGAATCCGAGCTCTGGATAACACAGAAGCTCTCACCGCCCAAGTAGCAAATGTAATAAATACTTATAATATCGACGGTATCAACGTGGATATAGAAAACGTGTCCCATCTTCACCGTGACGCCTACACAAATTTTGTTAAGCGTTTACGCGAACGTATGCCCGACAAACTGATTACGGTTTCCGTTGCGGCAAATCCCTACGGCTGGACCCAAGGATGGCATGGCTCCTATGACTATACCGGATTAAGCAGATATTCCGATTACCTCATGATTATGGGTTATGACGAATCTTATTACGGCAGTGCTCCGGGGCCCATAGCAAGCAGTCCCTGGGTTGAAAAAACCGTACAATATGCTCTTAAATACACCACTCCCGATAAAATTGTTCTGGGACTGCCCTTCTTCGGTCGTTTCTGGAAAGTTGGCGATGCAGTTGGCGGTAACGGAATCACGGCTCTTGACGTGAAAAACCTTCTCGAAAACTACAATACCACAAAAACTTATTACCCAGACAAGCAATCCGCTCAGGTTAAGCTTATTTTAACTTCGGGCGAAGTAATGCCCAAACTTTGGGGCGGCAGAGTATTATCCCCGGGCGAATATGAAATATGGTATGACGATTTGACAGCAACAGCATGGAAGTTGGACTTGGTAAACAGATATAACTTGAGAGGCTCGGGAAGCTGGGCTTTGGGTCAAGATACCAAAGAAATTTGGGTAGAGTATGCCAATTATAAAACAGTAGCGGCACCCACACCTACGCCCACTCCGGCACCTACGCCCACACCGGCACCTACGCCCACACCGGCACCTACACCCACTCCAACGCCGGCACCCACACCAACCCCAGCACCCACACCTACACCAACCCCCACTCCTGCACCCACACCAACTCCTACACCTACACCAAAACCACCAAGACCCAACGAATCAGCCCCGGGTCAAAACAAAAAAACCGTAATCAGGAATTGGACTTCAGCAGAAACTTATGATATGGAGAAGGGTACGGTACAAACCGAAATTATTAAAATCGAGGTTGTTGACCCCACAACTCTGCCGGACGGCAATACAAACCAACAGCCCAACAACAGCTCATTAGACAATACAAGCTTATACAACTTATCACTTTACGGCGAAGAAGATAAAAATGCTCTTGATTTTGAGTATTCGCCCGAACTGAATTATGCAAGAATTAATCCCAACGGAAACGGAAACCAAAACGGTAACGGAAATCAAAACGGTAACGGAAACCAAAACACTCCGGGCGTCTTAACTCGCAGCGAAGCAATTAAGCAACTTATGATTTTTGCTTCAAGCCTGCCCGAAATTTCACGTTTTGACCTTAACTTTAACGACATGGCTAATCATCCCAACAAATACTATGTGTTAAAGGCAAGACGTTACGGAATAATCAAGCCCGACGCTTGGAACAAATTCTATCCCGACGAGCCTATGACCAGAGCCGAATTGATAGACTGTCTGGACAAAATGTTTGACTTGCCGGATACCGTAAACTTTGAAAGCGACAAGGTTTGGGATATAAGCAAGGAAGAAAACCCCGAAGCATACTACGCCGTTAATAAATTTATCGAGCTTCAAATTATAGTAACGGATGCAATCGGACAATTCTTCCCGGAAGCACCCATAACCGAAACAGAGTTGCAAGATGTCCTTAACAAATTAAGCAGCGTTCCGATTCGTCAATTGAAACAACTTGAATACGAAGGTCAGGAACAAGAAAGAAATATTGTAGAACCCAGATAATACGAAAAACTTAATCAAAAAACCCTTGAGACCGAAATCTCAAGGGTTTTTATTATACAGAACTTTCCAAAGCCTTAGCTAAAATATCCATAGCCTTGTCTGTATCTTCTTCTGTTAAAATAAACGGCGGTACAAAACGAATTACATTGGTTCCGGAGCCTACCAACAGCAAACCGTTTTCCAGACATTTGCCTATAATCGGGGCAGTGGGTACGGTTAATTCTATACCAAGCATTAAGCCCAATCCCCGTACATCTGTAATTATAGGGAATTTTTCTTTTAGTGCTTGCAGTTTTTCAATAAGATATTTACTTTGTTTGTTTACGTTTTCCAGCAAGCCGCCAAGAAGTTGACTCACTACATAATCGGCGGAGGCTGTTGCCAGAGGGTTGCCGCCGAAGGTTGAAGCATGGTCGCCGGGTGCAAAGGCTTGAGCCGCTTTTTCCACAGCCAGCAAGGCTCCTATGGGAACGCCGCCTGCCAGTCCTTTAGCCAGAGTAACCACGTCCGGTTTAACGCCGAAATATTCATGTGCAAACAATGTTCCGCAACGTCCAACACCGCATTGAATTTCGTCAAAAATCAAAAGCAAGTCATGTTTGTCGCAAAGTTTACGAACATTTTCGAGATATTCATTGTTAGCGGATTTAATTCCGCCTTCGCCCTGTATGGGCTCCAAAAGTATGGCACAGGTTTTTTCGTTTACAACTGCTTCCAAGGCTTGAAAATCGTTAAAAGGTACGTGAACTATGCCGGGTAACAAGGGTTCCAAACCGGCTTGGTATTTCTTTTGCCCGGTAGCGGTAATCGCCCCATAAGAACGTCCGTGGAAAGAGTTTTCCATGCAAATTATTTCGTAGCGACCTTTGCCGTATTTACGGGATAATTTTAAAGCACCCTCAATGGCTTCCGCACCGGAGTTGCAGAAAAATACCCTGTCAAAACAGGAGTTTTCCGTAAGTTTGCCGGCAAGAGAAAGTTGGGGTTGAGTCCAGTATAAATTGGAAACATGAATTAAGGTTTCGGCTTGTTTGGCGATTACTTCCGCAAGCCCCTTATGACCGTGACCCAAAGCGTTAACCGCTATACCTGCCACAAAATCCAGATATTCCTTGCCTTGGTCGTCATAAACATACATACCGCTGCCTTTTGTCAAAACCAAGGAAAAGCGGTTGTATGTGTTCATAATATTATCAAAGGCTTTCATAATGATACCTCCGTTTGTATAGTGAGTGTAAGAAGTTGAACATAAAAATCAGTCAAAAATACTTTAATTAACGTTCTATTAAGGTGCCTATACCGTCTTTGGTGAATATTTCCAGAATTAAACAGTGCTGCACTCTGCCATCCAAGATATGCACATGTCTTACACCGGCTTCTACGCCCGCCATGCAACACTCCACCTTGGGAATCATACCCCCGGAAATTGTGCCGTTGTCTATCATTTTTTTAATGTCGTCTGTCTTAATTCTGCTGTAAACGGAATCGGAATTGGAAACGTCGCTCATTATGCCGTTGACGTCTGTAAGGAAAACAAGTTTTTCGGCGTTTAAGGCTCCGGCTATGGCAACTGCAGCATAGTCTGCGTTTATATTAAAGGTGTTGCCTTCTTCGTCTGTACCTATGGGAGCGATTACGGGTACAAAGTCGTTATCCAACAGGGTTTTAAGTAGGGCTGTGTCCACTTCTTCGATTACTCCCACCATACCCAAGTCTTGACCGTCGGAAAGCTTTTTCTTGGCTTTTAAAATTCCGGCATCTTTACCGCTGATACCTACCCCACGGACACCTTGCAAGGTCAGTTCAGAGGCAATTGCTTTGTTTATGGTACCCGAAAGCACCATTTCCACAACTTCCATGGTTGCTTCGTCTGTAATTCTAAGACCGTTGTGGAACTTGCTTTCTATTTCCAGTCTGGACAGCATTTTATTTATATCCGGACCGCCGCCGTGGACTATTATGGGCTTTATGCCTACGCATTTTAACAGGGCAATGTCCTGAATAATGGTGGATTTAATATTATCGTCTATTAATGCGGAGCCGCCGTATTTTATAACTGCTGTATATCCGCCGAATTCCTTCACATAAGGTAAGACTTCCACCAAAACTTTTGCCTTTTCTATATCTTTTTCGATGAATTTTTGCATGTTTCCTCCTATTAAACAAAAGACCTTAATCTCCCTATTTCCAAAACCTTAACTTTTAAGAGCGATAATCTCCGTTAATTTTTACATAATCATAGGTTAAGTCGCAACCCCAACCGCAGGCAGATTCTGAACCCAAGTTTAAGTTGACATTTACGGTTATTTCTTTTTCGGCAAGAATTTTTGCGGCGTGGTCTTCGTCAAAGACTATGGGTACGCCTTTGGTCATTAGGTTGATTTTGCCGTAAGATGAGGAAAACTCCAGGTCTACCAAGCCGGGTTCAAAGTATCCTTGGCTGTAACCCATGGCACAAAGCACCCTGCCCCAGTTTGCGTCCTCTCCAAACAAAGCGGCTTTGAATAAACTGGAGGAAATAACGGATTTGGCGATTTTTTGTGCATCGTCTTTAGTTTTAGCGGAGTTTACAATTACGGTTAGCAGTTTTGTTGCACCTTCGCCGTCTTTTGCTATATCTATGGCAAGTTTTTTATTAACATAAAGGAGGGCTTCAAAGAAAATTTTATAATTTTCGTCCTCTTCGGCTATTAAGGGGTTTTCGGCAAGACCGTTTGCCAAACAAAGTACCGTGTCGTTTGTACTGGTATCGCCGTCAACGGAAATCATGTTGTAGGTTTCTTTTACAACCTGTGAAATTGCTTTGGAAAGCAGTTCTTTGCTGATGTTTGCATCTGTGGTTATAAAGGAAAGCAGGGTTGCCATGTTGGGATGTATCATACCGGAACCTTTAGCCATACCGCCTACGGTTACCTTTTTTCCGCCTATTTCCACTTCAACGGCTGTGGTTTTCATATAGGTATCGGTGGTCATAATGGCTGTTGCCGCATCGGTACCGTTTTTATGCTCATAACCCATGGTGTCGAAAACCTTTGGCATACCGCCTAATATTTTCTCCATGGGCAGAGTTACGCCTATAACCCCTGTGGAGCAGACCAAAATATCCTCCGCTTGAACCCCCAACATTTCTCCGTATGCCTTTGCTATGGAATAGTTATCGTCCTCGCCTTGTTTACCGGTACAGGCGTTGGCGTTGCCTGCATTAACTGCAATACCTCTGACAGTTTCTTTAGTTTCAGTGATTTTCATATTCCAAACCACCGGTGCCGCTTTAACAATATTTGTAGTATAACTGCCGGCACATATGGCAGCAACATCGCTTGCTATCAAGGCAAAATCTGCCCTGTCTTTTTTTATTCCGACGTTACCCCCGGCGGCCTTAAAGCCTTTGGGGCTTGTAACATTACCGTCTGTAATTTTCATGCTAACCTCCTGATTGCGATAAACGCCTTATCCGCTGTTGTGGCGTTTACGATGGGAATACCGGCAGTCCTTCAAGCCCGGTTTTTTCGTCCAGTCCCAAGCATATGTTTAAATTTTGCATAGCTTGACCGGCCGCACCTTTTAGCAGATTATCCAAGGCGGAAACCACTATAATCCGTCCGGTACGTTGATCTATGGTAAAACCTATGTCGCAGAAATTTGAACCCTTTACCCAACGGGTTTCCGGGAATGTATTTTCTTTGCATATTCTGATAAAATATTCATTGTCATAATACTTTTTATACAGGTTGTAAATATCGTTGTAACTTGTATTTTTATACAGAGGTTTCAACTTGGCGTAACAGGTTGACAAAATCCCTCGGTTCATGGGAACCAGATGTGGAGTGAAATTTAAAACAATTTCTTCACCGGCGGCATAGGAAAGTTGCTCCTCGATTTCCGGCGTGTGCCTGTGTGAACCGATTTTATATGCCTTGATGCTTTCGTTTACTTCATTAAAGTGAACATCCAAGGAAAGCCCACGTCCGGCACCGGAAACTCCGGACTTTGCATCTATGCAAACAGAGTCCGTTTCTATCAGCCCTTCTTTAAAAAGAGGGTATAGTGCCAGTATGCTGCAGGTAGTATAACAGCCGGGATTTGCAACCAACTTAGTGGATTTTATCCCTTCACGATTTATTTCACAAAGTCCGTAAACGGCTTTTTGGAGCAGTTCCGGAGCAAAATGCTCGGTGGCGTACCATTTTTCGTAAACTTCTTTATCTTTTATACGGAAATCGGCACCCAGGTCTATAACAACAGTTTTGTCCAAAACCTCTTGGGTAACTTTTTGGCTCGCTATGCCGTGAGGCAGGGCAATAAATACCGCGTCGCATTTGTCTGCGGCTTGGGCTAAATCTATATCTTCGCAAACCAAATTTTGCTCATGTCGGTAATTTTGAAAAATATCTCCGTATTGTTTACCCACATAGCTTTGGCTTGTAATTAATTTTAAATCCAAATTGGGATGTGCTTTTATAAGTCTCAATAATTCGGAGCCTACATAACCTGTGGCTCCCATAACTCCTACGCTAAACATAGCCATTCCTCCTGTTTTTATAATTATACATAGTATACACAAAATATGCAAGAAAAAAATCTTGTATTTTTAAAAATTATTCTGTATAATATACCAAGCAACCTTTTTTATCCCATTTTATTAACGCAAGTATATGAGAATTTATACATTAGTGGTTTAGCTTTAATAAAACTAAATAGATTGCTATCAGCCGAGGCTTCGCAATTTATTTTAATGCATTTTAACTTAAACCGCTGTAAATCCGGATATACTGTTAAGCGTTTACCTTACACTTAGAAGTTTAAATCCATTCTGTAAATATTCAAGCAATTTATTTTACACAATGGAATGAAACAGGATCAGTATTACACATTTCAGGAGGAGAACATAATGAGTGAAAAAATCGTATTGGCTTATTCCGGTGGTCTGGATACTACCGTTATTATTCCGTGGTTAAAAGATGAATACCCGGATTGTGAAATTATTGCTGTTTGTGTTGACGTAGGACAAGGCAAAGAAACCGAAGGTCTGGAAGAACGTGCTATCAGCACCGGTGCTTCCAAATGTTATATAGAAGACGTTCGTCACGAAATGATGGTAAATTACGTTTACCCCATGTTGAAAGCAAACGCCGTTTACGAAGACAAATATCTCCTCGGTACTTCCATTGCCCGTCCCTTAATCGCAAAAGTGTTGGTAGACATAGCTTTAAAAGAAAAAGCTACCGCCATTTGCCACGGTGCCACAGGCAAAGGCAACGACCAAATCCGTTTCGAATTAACCATTAAAGCTCTTGCTCCTCACCTTAAAATTATCGCTCCTTGGCGTACCTGGGACATTACTTCCAGAGAAGAAGAACTTGAATACTTGGCAAAACGCGGCATAGATTACCCCGTTTCAAAAGAAGAAAACTACAGCCGTGACGGAAATATTTGGCATTTAAGCCACGAAGGTCTGGAACTGGAAGACCCCTTAAACGAACCCAACTACAAAAAGCTTCTCAAACTTACCGTAACCCCCGAAACCGCACCGGATACACCAACTTACGTTCAAATTGATTTTGAAAAAGGTATACCCTTTGCATTAAACGGCGTAGCTATGGATCCGGTTACCCTTATGATTAAACTCAACGAAATCGGCGGAGCAAACGCCATCGGCGTAGTTGATTTGGTGGAAAACAGGGTTGTGGGTATGAAATCCCGTGGGGTATACGAAACACCCGGCGGTGCCATCCTTTACTATGCCCACAGAGAACTGGAATATCTCTGTCTGGACAAACAAACCACCGCTTTCAAAGAAGTAGTGGCAACAAAAATGGCAGAATTAATCTATTCCGGCGAATGGTTCACTCCTCTCCGCGAAGCTCTTTCCGCCTTTGTGGATACTACCCAACAAACCGTAACCGGCACAGTTCGCCTTAAACTCTACAAAGGCAATATCACTCCCGCCGGCTCAAATTCCGAATTTTCTCTCTACAACCCCGAACTGGCAAGCTTCACCACCGGCGACCTCTACAACCACCACGACGCCGAAGGCTTCATCAATCTTTTCGGTCTGCCCTTAAAAGTCAGAGCATTAATGAAAGAAAGCTTGAACAAATAACAATTTAACTATATACTGATTAAAAGCATAAGTGCATATCCAAAAGGATATGCACTTTTAACAATACACCCAAACCTCTTTTCCCCAAGGTCCTGCTTTTATTGACGGCTTTTTTGGAGAAAGGGGTTTGGGGAGAGAACCTTTTTTGCCGTTGAAAAAAAGGTTCTCTCCCCAAGGTTTTAATTATTTTCCACACACAAAAATACCGGGAGGACTTATGAAACTTTGGAGCGGTAGATTTACAGCAACCACAGACAGCACTACAGACCACTTTCATTCTTCCATAGGCTTTGACTGTCGTCTGTATAAAGAAGATATACAAGGCTCAACTGCCCACGCCAAAATGTTGGGCAAACAAGGCATTATTCCCCAAACCGACGCAGAACTAATCTGCAAAACCCTGCAAGAAATTTTAACAGACATAGAAAACGGCAAAATCCAATTCAGCGAACAAGCCGAAGACATCCACATGAACATAGAAACCGAACTGATAAACCGCATAGGCGAAGTGGGCAAACGTCTCCACACCGGCAGAAGCCGCAACGACCAAGTCGCCTTGGACATCAGAATTTACACCAAAAAAGAAATCAAATCCATCCAATCCCAAATCAAAGAAATAATTGCTACCCTCAACAACCTTGCAAAAGAACATAAAACCACCGTAATGCCCGGCTACACCCACCTGCAAAGAGCCCAACCGGTAACCTTTGCCCATCATATGCTTGCCTACGCGGAAATGTTTAAAAGAGACTTTGAACGCCTAAGCGATACCTACAAACGCACCGACAAAATGCCTCTCGGCTCCGGTGCCCTGGCTACTACCACTTATAATCTGGACAGATACGCCGTTTGTAAGGAACTGGGCTTTTCGGACATTACCCAAAACAGCATGGACTCCGTCTCCGACAGGGACTTTTTAATCGAATTGTTAAGCAGCTTGAGCATTTTAATGATGCACCTAAGTCGTTTCTGCGAGGAAATCATTATCTGGTCCAGCCATGAATTTAAGTTTATTGAACTTAACGACGGCTACTGCACCGGCTCCAGCATTATGCCCCAAAAGAAAAACCCCGATATGGCGGAACTTATCCGTGGCAAAACAGGACGGGTTTACGGCGATTTAATGGGTCTTTTAACGGTAATGAAAGGCTTGCCTCTTGCTTATAATAAAGATATGCAGGAAGATAAAGAAGGCGCTTTCGATGCCATAGACACTGTGAAAATGTGCCTGCCGGTCTTTAACGGCATGATTTCAATAATGAAGGTAAACAAAGAAACCCTCCGAAACGCCGCCCTTGGCGGTTTTACCAACGCCACCGATGCCGCCGATTGGCTGGTTAAAAAAGGCGTGGCGTTTAGAGATGCCCACGAAATTCTGGGCAAGCTTGTATTATATTGCATAGAAAACAACAAAGCCCTTGAACAGCTTTCATTGTCCGAATACAAGAAAATTTCCCATGTATTCGACGAATCCGTCTACGAAGCAATTTCCCTTGATGCCTGCGTAAACAACCGCAACATCGAAGGCGGTCCCTCTGTGGAACGTATGGAAAAATTAATTGAAATCAACGAAATCTTCCTTAAAAATTGCAGTAAGGCAGAAAATACGGAAATCGAACGGAAATTTCTCATAACAGAGCTTCCTTTTGACTTAAACAATTTGAAAAAGTCGGAAATCAGTCAAAGTTATATTTCAGCAAGACCTACTTTAAGAATAAGAAAATCCGACGATAATTATTTCTTCACCGTCAAGGGCATGGGCAAATTGTCCAGACAGGAATTTGAAATGGCTATTACCCCGGATGAATACCAAAACTTGCAAAAACTTGTGAAAGGTAATACCATAGAAAAGCAGCGTTATTTTATACCTCTGGAAAACTCCCTTACAGCCGAGCTTGACGTATATGAAGGAGAATTAAACGGCTTGATGACTGTCGAGGTTGAATTTAACGATCTTGAAGAATCGGAACAATTCACCGCTCCTCTTTGGTTCGGCAAAGAATTAACCAACGACAGCCGTTACAGCAACAGCAGTTTATCCCAATACGGAATACCCAAGTAAACTGTAGTTAAACCTCTTTAGAAATAAATCCCTGCTTTAATCGGCTATTATTAATGTAGACAATGAAAATTTATCAACCTGTGTTTCCTGCAAGAAAAGTTTTATTAAAGAGGGTGAATCAATGAATACTTTCGAGGAACAGGAATATACCAAGGGTTTTGATTACAGCCTCTGGAAAAAACTTCTCAAATGCACTGCGGCTTATAAAAAACAGGTTGCCTTTCTTGCAGTAACCATGATAATCATGGCGATTATAGACGTGCTTTTCCCACTGGCAACCAAATACGCCATAAACTCCTTTATAGAAGCCGGGGATTTCAGTACCATGCCCATGTTTATAGGGGTTTATATAGGATTAATCCTGTTGCAATGTGTTAATGTCTATGTATTTATAGTGAACTCCGGGCAATTGGAAACCGGAATAACCTATGACATTCGCAAAGCCGGCTTTAAAAAGTTGCAGGAACTGTCCTTTTCCTATTACGACAATAAGGCGGTAGGTTGGCTTATGGCTCGCCTTACCTCCGATACCCAAAAAATTGGCGACGTTTTGGCTTGGAACTGTATAGACCTAATTTGGGGATCGGCTTTTGTTATAGTTATAGTGGTGTGTATGTTTATGCTGAATGCAGTACTGGCTTGGATAATTCTGGGCACTGTTCCTCTGCTGGTTGCCGCCACATATATATTTCAGAAACTTATTTTCAAAAGTCAACGTGAAGTACGCCTACGCAATTCCAAAATCACCGGTGCGGTTAACGAGGGCATAAACGGTGCAAGAACAACAAAAACTCTGGTTCGGGAAGATGCCAACTTTGGGGAGTTTGAAGTGCTTACCTCTGATATGCGTAAGGTTTCCATACGTGCGGCGGTATTTTCATCGGTATTTCTGCCGGTGGTGCTTTCTTTGGGCAGTTTGGCTATAGGTGCCGTATTATGGTCCGGCGGTATACAGGTCAACAACAGACTCTTGGATTTCGGTACTCTTTCCGTCTTTGTTTCCTATGCCGTACAAATTTTTGAGCCTATCCAACAACTGGCAAGGGCCTTCGCCGAGATGCAATCCGCTCAAGCCTCTGCAGAGCGAACCTTTTCACTGCTGGACACAGAGCCGGAAATTACCGACCCTCAATCCGTTTTGGAGATTTACGGGGATGCATTAAACCCAAAGACCGAAAACTGGGAAAAAATCAATGGCGATATAACCTTTGATAATGTAAGCTTTTACTACAACGAAACCGAACCCGTACTCAAGAATTTCAATTTGGACGTAAAAGCAGGCGAAAAAATCGCCCTTGTAGGCGAAACCGGTGCCGGCAAAACTACCATAGTAAACCTACTCTGCCGCTTTTACGAACCCAAAACCGGACGTATCCTCATAGACGGAAAAGATTATAAAGAACGCTCCCAAATTTGGCTCCAATCCAATTTGGGCTACGTCTTGCAGACCCCTCATTTGTTCAGCGGAACCGTTAAAGAAAATATACGCTACGGAAAACTTGACGCCACAGACGAGGAAATAATCCAAGCGGCAAAAACCGTAAACGCCTATGATTTCATTATGCGTACCGAAAACCAATTTGAAACGGAAGTGGGCGAAGGCGGCGACAAACTGTCAACCGGCGAAAAACAGCTTATTTCTTTTGCCAGAGCAGTTTTAAGCAACCCACGCATCTTTATACTGGACGAAGCCACAGCTTCCATAGATACCCACACAGAGCAAATTATCCAATCCG